>DJMN01000066.1 GCA_002435385.1 Patescibacteria group bacterium UBA6489 | reverse complement strand
AATTCAAATTCAATTGTTAAATTTATTTCTTATTGTTTACAGAGAATATACAAATTACCTAAAAATAATGCCAATAAAAATAACCGAGTTTTGCCTCAGTTATCTTTGTTTTAGATGTTTATTTTTGAAAAACTGGGGAGTTTTGAGTGGAAAGATTTGACAGAATTGTTTTAATGTCTATATTATTTTAATGTAGTTTACTTTCCTAATTTATTATGTTTTATGTATAAAAGGTTTTGAAAAATTTCAGAGATAACAAGTGAGTATCATAGAAAAAAATATACAGATTTGGATTTTTGAAAATTGAATTGGTTAATAGAAAGCAAAGATTTAACCAGAGAACAGGTTTTGGAAGCATATGGTGACGTTTTAACAAAAGAAACGGTTAAATATACAAAATTGCATAAAGAAATAGATAGGCTTTTAAATGATAAAAAAGTTGCTGTTAATAGTATACTTAATTTTTATGATTATAAGGTAAATGAATTTTTTTCTAGTTCAGTTCAGATTGCTGATTATATATCTGAGTTTTCTCCAGAGGTAGCAGAGCATATTACTGATTTTCTTTATGGAAAGAAAAATATTTCTGATTTGGCTTTAAGGGTTGAGAATGAATGAGATGATGATTTTAAAGCTTTTAATATTAATAATGAAAGCATGTCTGATCAAGAAATTTATATTGTATTTAAGGAGTGTCTTAATTATATTGCAGAAAAGAGTAAGGAAGAAAAAAGACCATGCTTATTAACAAGACCAGGTAGAAAAGATTCAGCATTGAAGAGGTTACTGTGAATTGAAAAGTAAGGTTTTTGATTTTTTAAGTTAATGTCTATGGAATTATCAATTAGAGTGCCTGCAAGTATGAATCCTATACATAATGGTCATTTAAGATTTCTTAAAATTATAGAGGAGAAAACTTGAAAGCCTATACATATTGATATACAGACGGAATTGGATAAGGAAGATGCTTTAGATGTAGATTTTAGGGTTAATTTAGTTTTAAATGCTACTAGATGATTGTTTTCTGTTTTAACAGTTTGAAAATGAACATTGTCTAGTATTAATGTTAATGATTATTCTTGAACTGCAATTTGAACTGATCAATTTAATGCATTTATAAATTTTTTAGGTAAATCAGATATTGTTAGTTCCAGATTATTAAAATTTCTTTCTTTTGAAAAAATTTATATAGTTCAAAGACCAGAATTCCCTATCGTTGAGAATTGGATGGAAATATTGAAGAATAAGTGATATGATTTAGATAAGTTTGTTATTTTACCTAGTTCTGAGTTAACATGTAGTGCTACAGGTATTAGGGAACTTCTAAAGGGGGAATGAGTAAAATGAATAAAGGGGCTGGTTCCAGATTCTGTTTATAAATTATTAAAAGAAAATTATAGATAATAGAAAATGAAACTTTAAATGTTTTCTTTACTTATTAGCTTAAATAGATATCATATGTGATGATATAGTTTAATAATTTAGGTTAAGCTTATTTTTGTTAAAATTGTTGGGAAATATTAGTTAAGAATAAATTTGTTTTACTTTTTCATATACTAAAAAATGTCAAGAAGTTATGTAGAGGATTTTTCAAAAACAATAGATATACAGTTTTTGAAGGATAATAGATATTTAGATGAATGATTGGGGCATAAAGAATGAAAATTATATTGGGAAACTGATTGAAAAGATTCTTGATATATTTCACTAATGGTAAATAAGTGTAGAACTAGTTGATTTTTGAGAGTATCTTTTTCCCAGGTAAATTCTAATTGAGAAATAAATGAAATGGATTATGAGATTCCTTTAGTTACTACCTCTTGTAATTATGGTGGTGTTAGACGGTGGTTTTTGTGTCCTTGCTGATGAGATAGGTGTTCTGTCTTGTATTTACAGAGTAATTGAATTTTTGCTAGTAGGAAGAGTTTAAATCTGTGTTATGAGGCTCAGAATAAGAGTAAGCTTTGGAGATATGTGAAGAAGAAGTATTGACCCTTGGAAGAAGATATTGAGGAATTGAGGAATAGTATAAAGTATCCCTATAGAAATTGAAAGCCTACTAGAAAACAAGTAAAACTTGAAAAGATGCTTAAGCAGGTTCCTAGTGAAAAGGAGGTTAGAGAATTGGAGAAAAAATACTTAAAAAAGTTTGTAGGTGAGTAATTATTTGGAATAAAAAGCTATTCAAGTTAGAATAGTTTTTTATTTTGCTAGGACTTTGTGTTTTTGTAAAAATAGAAGACAAATTATTCCTGTTATTAAAAAGAAAGATCCAGAGATGAAGAAAGCTTCACGAAAAGAGAAAGCATCTAAGCTCCATCCAATAAATGGACCAACAGTAGCAAAAATAAGCTTTTCTACCATACTTTGTATAGAAAGTACTGTGGCACGAATATTTGAAGTAGTGAGATGGTTAATATAATCTCTTATTACTGGAATGGAAATTGCAAAAGAAAACATAAAAAATAGAAGGAAAATAGTTGACCAAATATAGTTTTGAAAGATACCAAGTCCTAAGTATCCTAAAAATGGAAAAATAATAAGTAAGATGAGAGCATTTTTTCTACCAACATATTTTTCAAATTTGGGAGCGAAGTGTGCAAATATTCCACATACTGCTGAAAGACCTGCCCAAAGTACTCAAAATAGAGAAATTGGAATACCTATATGTTGCCAAAATGGTTGACTGAAATATGATGTTACTAAAATTGATGTTCATAGAAATCCAGCATAAAAAATTAACCATTTGATTTCTTTGTGGTCATTTAAGGCAAATTTTACAATTGTGTGTATTCCTGCTGTTTTTTTATGAATTTGTTCTTTTTTGATTTTTGGTTCTTTAATTGTGAAGGCAAGAGGGATAAGAAAAAATAATATTGCAGCTTGTGCGAAAAATAATTCTTGCATGTATATTGAAGCAAGGAATCATCCAATGACTGCAGCTGTGGCTTCAGAGTATCCTGTAATGGCAAAATAAAAACCTTCGATTTTTTGATATTCTTTTTCTCTTTTTAGTTCAATAAGTGTGTCGTATAGAAGGGCAGAATCAGCACCAGAAATAAAGCTTGTTCCTATTCAAAGTAGGATATTTATAAAGGCGAATTGTCAAAATGTTCATCAGAATCCATAGAATAGGAATCCAAGGAAAATAAATATAGGTCCTAGTATTATAGAAATTTTTCTACCAAATTTATCGGCAAAGTATCCAGATGGTATTTCTAAAAGTAGTATAGTTATGGAAAAGATTGATTGAAGCCAAAAAATTTCTGTCATGGTTAAGCTTTTAGATAGCCAGAAAATGGTTATGATAGGGCTTGTTAGTAGAAATTTTCTCAAGATATGAAATATTTTGAGTTTCCAAAGGTTTGATTGTAGTTTCATAGAAGATTTTTAAGGGGAAGTTTTAGATGTTTATTATTATATTATAATATTTTAAAAATCTATGAAAAAAAGTTATTCAGATTTGAATAACTTTTTTTTGTTTTCGGTTTTGGTACTCTAAAACTAGGCAAGTGATAACTATTTGACCTCTGTTTGAGTATGTAAGTAAAAATGAAGAAAATACTTTAAGTACTATAAAGGCTTTAAAAGAAGTATTAGTTTAGTATTGTTTCCTTTTAGTTAGGTAAAATATTGTTTATCTAATTAGTACCCATTAATAATGATAATGGGTATAGATAGAGAGTGATTTAATATATAAAGAAGTAAATAAACAAAAATCTAAAAAAATTACACATATCATACTGCGAAAACTAAAGCTTTGTTTTTACTAAAAGTAATATACTAGATTTACTCTTATTTAAGAGAAAAATAAATATAACGAAATCATAGTTTTTAAAAAAAAATAGAGAGTTTATGCAGTAAAAAGATATATAAAATTTAGTAATACAAAGACTTGATAAATTAATAGTTTACCTTTTATCTTGGTTGAGGCGAAATCTTAATTTCTAGAAAGTAATTTATCAAGTAAAAAGAGATCTAAAATAACAAAAAATAAAAAACATAAACTCCAAAAACTAAAAGTATTACTTTACTTTAAAGTAGTGAAAAACTAAATCTTCAAAAATGGTTTTCGGAGTAAAAAAACATCTCTAAACACACATCTACTTGTTCCCTCTTATTATCAAAACTAAAAATAGATTTTGAAATATAGAGTATATAAATAATATATAAAGGTGTATTATTTAACCTTTTTACTATGTTACTAAATATAAAAGAAGAATGAATAACTCATTTGTTTGAGGATACAATTGAAAACGAAGAATGAGAACTCTTTGTTTTGTATTCTATGCTTCATTATATGTGTGGTTTCTATGAGCCATGAAAGAAAAATCATTGATTTTGAACTCCTTTTAATAAAAGGGAATGTACAATACCTCTTGACTGGATTACTCCTAAGTGATGGAACTATAGAAAAACATATATATATTTATTTTACCTGTTTAAAAATCTAAATATACAAGGTGTAGATGTCAGTTTTTCTAGAGAAGAAGTAGAAGAATTTTGTGAGTTTTTTTCAAAAACATCTATTAAAAGTAAAATAGAAAGTATTGATTTTAAAACAGATAATTTTTTACTCCATAAGTTTATAAATGAATGAGAAACAACTCTTTTCTTTGAAGAGCCATTGTTTTTATATATAGATCAGAGACTTTTAGAATGGTGTGAAATAAAGAATACCTTTGATTCAGAAGAAAATGTTGAAAAGATTTTAAAGCTACTAGATAAAAAGTTAGAATATTTTGTGCTTTGAGTGTTAGAAAAAAAGTATTGAACCTTACCCTTTAATAAACAAAAGGAATTATTACTTGATAAGTTTAGCAAGTATCATAATTTTTTCTGAAGAAGCTTCAATTTAAGTGAGAGTTATTTGGACGGAAAATGAGAAGATATTTCAAGTTTTACCTTTATACATTTCATAGTTTTTTTGCTTAGGTTTAAATATATAACTATATCAGAGTTTTTAGCAACTGAGGAAAAACCAATAATGGATAATGATTGAAATTATGTTAGAGAAAGTGAGTTGTATTCTTTTCGTGTTTATATAAAACCAAAACTAGAAAATATAATAATATGATGGGTAAAATTAAAGGGGTTAATACTAGATAAAATTTTTAGTGATGAATATAAACAAATAACAATAAAGAAAAAGAAAAATTGAGAACTAAGTTTATTAGAATGAAAGTTAGAGTTTATATGAGATGATAAAAAACAAGTTGAACTAAAAAAGAAGTACCCTCATTCTAATGTAACATCAATAAATTATGGTTGAAAAACTACAAAATATAAGATTACTGATAAAATAAAACTTGATATAAATTTAAAATAGTATAATATGGGTATACTTTTATAGTATGCAAAAGATTTTTTACAGAAGTAAGAGTAGCCATTTTGAAATATAAACAGGACTTTTACTAACTAAGTAAGAATGCTTTCGATAGAAGAAGTTAGGAAAATTCTTTGAAAAGAATTTTCACATCTAACAGATTCAGAAGTTGAACAGATTAGAGATGGTATGTTTAACTTTTGGAGTATATTCTTAGAGGAATAAGAGATTTTTTATTAAATCTCTTATTTTTTATGAAAAATTTAGTTGAAATTTTATTTTAGTGATTATATTAAATATAATAGTTATTTATTAGTACAGTTTAATATGAATAATAGTTCTACTTATAGAGTGAGTATAAAATCAATTATAAAAGATACTAATTGAGATGTTTTACTTATGTATAATGATAAATATGAGACTTGGAATATGCCCTGATGATGACTAAAACATTGAGAAGACATAATAAATTGTATTAAGAGAGAAATAAAAGAAGAACTATGATTAAACATAGCAGATATAGGTAATAGTCCTATTTGTTTTATAACTAGTGATAAAGGTTTAAATAAAGAAATGCCTTGGATATGAAATCTGTGTTATCAAGTTGAGGTTGAAAACTTAAATTTTACTAAATCAAATGAGTGTAAAAAAATTTGATTTTTTAATCAAAATAACATAAAAAGTGTAACAACTCCTGAAAATGTAGAATTAATTTTTAACCATATCTTTAAATGAAAGTAGTATTTTTTGATATATGATGAACTTTGATGGATACGAAAGAAGACTTATTTTCTTTTGTGTCTCCCAATAAAGAAATTCAAACAAAGTTCAAAGAACAATTTTCAATTGAGAAATCTTTATTGGATAGTGATAATTTTAAGAATGTTAGAGAGTTATTGGGGATATGTGAGAAAAAATTAGAAATAAAAAATACTTCTCCCATAGAAAATATATATTCTGATATCTATTTAAATAGAATTTATCTATTCGATTGAGTATTAGATGTATTAAATGAATTACAGGATAGATGATATAGTCTTTTGGTAGTAAGTGATGCAGATTCAGATATCTTAATTCCTCAATTGAAGACTCTTTGAATATATGATTATTTTTCTGAAATAATTGTTTCTAGTGATGTAAAATCATATAAACCTTGAAAGAAAATAACAGAAGAAATAAAAAAATATATTTCAGAAGATGACGAAATATATTTTATATGAGATTCTATAGTTGATATTCAAACATGAAAATCTATATGAGCTAAATCTATACTTATAAATTTAAGTGATGAAATAAAAAATTATTCTCAGGATTATACTATAAGTGATATAAAGGAGGTTTTAAATTTTCTATGATAAAGATTTAAATATCTTATAATAACTATCATATATTTTACTAGTTTTATCATCTAAACTTCCTTTTTTTTCTTTAATTTCTTGGAAAAATACCATTCATATATAGGCTCTTATTTTGATGTAAAATTTAACTTTTTCAACTGAAAAATCAGCTTGTATTTTTCCAATAATTTCATCAATTTCTCAACATCATTCAAATATAAATGAAGTTACAATACAAGCTATTTGGTACTCTATTTCAGATATTAGCATACTATCCATATCTATTACTCTAACTTGATTTTCCTTAAATACTAAATTTCACCTATGTAGGTCATAATCAACTATTCTTAGGTTATCTGAATAGGTTGAGTTTTCTAAGCTGTCAAGTATTTTTTCTCATTCTTGTATTAATCAGGAATCATTGATTCTAGAAATGTATTCTGATAGTTTTTTTTCTAGAGTAGGTAGTTGTATATTCTCATCAATTTCTATTTTTCATAGAAAATGAATTAAGTCATTAAATAATCAAAATAAAGATTCTCTTTTATTTTTGTCTAATTCTCCATATACATTATTTCACTCAATATATTCACATACTTGTATTCAAGTGTCTCATTTTAAACTATGAATGTATAGTTCATTTGTTATATTACTTAGTTCATTTAATCTTGAAATTATATAGTTTATAGATTTATAATATGGTTCATTGTTTATCTTTCTTTCTCTTATTATGAATTTATTATTTTGTGTTTTTACCAAAGTAATTTTGTTAGAGAATCATCAAAGTAACTGCTCATGTTTTATATTCTTCCATACATTATTAAATTCATGAACAGTATTATGTTTTATATCTACTGGAGTTTCTCTCGTATTATCTATGATTGTATTAACTAAACATCTGATAAATCAGGCATGGGAAATAATTAAATCTGAATATTCATGATTATCTATATAATCATATAAAAATAATAAGGCTCTTGCTTGAAGATGATTTCACTTTTCAGCTCATGGTATTCAATCTAAGTCTCCTCTCTTCATCCATATATCATAATAATCAGGGTAATTCTCTTTTATAAAGGTTTTCTTTTTTCATGCAAGTATTCACGAAGCAAATTCAACTAAATCATCAGAAGTATTCAAATCTAAATTTAGACTATCAGCAATTAGTCCTCCTGTTTCTTTTGTTCTTTTTAAACTGCTAGTAATTATTCTTTTTATAGGTAATCATTTTATAAGTGATTCTATAAGTTCTTTGGTTTCTTGTACTCCCAAATAAGATAGTCACTTATCATATAATCATCATTGAATTACTCAGGCTTCATTTCATTTAGAGATTCAATGTCTTTTGATAAATAATTTTTGCATAATAAGTAATTTAAAATCTATACAGGCATAGTATCTATTATTTTTTTAGATACTGTTTTAATATCTGAATTATCTGTGTTTATTTTTTCTCAAATTCATAATTTTATAAGCAATCTATAAAAGATATTTTCTAGTACTTGTGCAACAATATCTGAATTTTGGTTTGAATAATTTTTGTCCTTTCTCATTCTAAAGAATTGTTCAAATATGTTTTCACTTATTAGTACTAGTATTTTTGAATTGTATTTCTTCAGGATATTATTGTACCATATTCATAGTTCATCAATATCCTTTATTCTGTGTTCTTTAGATATGTTTCTAGACATTGTAAGATGAAATAAAGCTAATGAGAAAATTGATCTATCTAAAAGAGCTAAATTATTACTATTACTTACAAAGTCAAATCTTGCTTCATAAGATTTTCTTGCAATTCTTTGTCTTTCTAAAAAAGGCATAATGCTTTTATTCCTATTCTCCCATTCAACAATAATTTTTGAAGGATCATTATCTTTTGCTAAGGTCTTTGATATAGGGATATTTTCTTTTTTTAGAAAGGATTTTAATTTTTTAATTTGAGTGCTTTTTCACATTCACTGAGGTCATTCAAAAGAACATACATTGTCATTATTACAGTTTATATTGAATGAGTTTTCAGTTCATAGTAATGGAGTTCTAGATATAAGGTATTCTTTATTTGATAAATCTGAAACTATAGGTAATCACTCTATAATACTTTTAACTATCTCTATAAAGGTTAACCTAATTATGTTAACTAAATCTTTTTCTCATAAATCCTTAATTATGTTTTCTCAAGTTTTTTTATGTTTATCAACCTTGTTAACACAAAAATCTGAATAATCTAATAGTGAGCTTCATTCTAAATGGTGTAGTTTTAATATGTTGTTTATATCAAAGCTGTCAATTAATGTTAAAAATATCTCTTTAAAAACTGAAATAACTTCATAATAAGAAGGATATAAATGTAATTTATTACTTATAATATAGTCTTTTTTATCATCTAATTCATTATAAGGAACGAATACACCATCAACCTTATCTGAAGATGTGAAGCTATTCCAGTCTAATATATTTAAGGTTTTTGAATTAAAAGTTGATAGTTTCTTCTGAAAGGCAATTTTTCATATTTTCTCTAGTTTATCAACTTTATTAAGAGTATAATTTTCTAAATCTGATTTTTCCATATTTGAAAATAATTTATATGTTTTTACTTACTTTAGGATATATTTTATCCAGTCTTGATTTCCAAAAGTCTTCTGCTTCCTCGTGATTTGCTTTTCAGAAGAAATTGACTAGGTCTTTATTAGAATATCCTCAAAAGTCATTTATAACTTCTTCTAATTGCTTAAAAGTTATATCTATATTATGGTTATCACGTTTTATTGCTCTATGTAGTGATGTAACCATCATAGAGAATAATAACATCTCTTTCATTTCCTTTTCTGTGTAACTACTAGATGATACAGCATTTCAGTTATCATCTCATTTAATCCACTCAGTTTGATCAATTTTATCTTTACGATCCATTAAAGGTGTATTTTCTGGAATATTTAAATGGTATCAATAAAAAATAGTAGGGTTAAACTCATCTATAACTTTTCTGAAAGACTCTCTTAATCACTCCATTGTATCTCATATAAGTCACACTATTAACTCAGCTCTCCAAGCTACTCAGTTCTTTGTTAACTTTGGTAAGTATTTTTCTAATAATTCAAGGTTGTTTGAACGTAACCAGTTTGGGACATCTGAATTTAAAGATTGTATTCATATTTTTACATCTGTGATATTTGCTTTTGATAATATATCTATATATTCATCATCTAAAATTTCAGCTCTTAAGAACATTATTAGTTCAACTTCAGGAATTATTTCATTAAATAATTTCATAAATTCTTTTCAACTAGATTTCTTTCATCAGAAAATTGGATCTATAACAAATAATTTTTTGATTCATAATCTTTTTATGTTGTTTAACTCTTCAGTAACTTCTTGTTTAGTTTTTATATCAACTCCATTTTTTTCAACATCATATGTACAGAAACCACAATTAAAGAAACATCAAGTACTAGTTTCATAAAATCAAAATTTGTTATCTAAATCAGTGAAGTCAATTCATGTATCTAGAAGTTCTTTTGAATACAATAATCCATGATTTTCTTGGATATCATCATACTCTTTATTTCAGATGTTAGAATGTACTCAATTTATAACTATAGGTTCTCCTTTATTCTCTAATATATTCATTAATGCTTCTTCTCCTCTTCAAAGTACTTTTATTATATTTTTATGTTCAACTCACTTTAAATTAACAATATCAGGTCATCATAATATAATTTTAATTTGATCATTTATATCTATAAGTTTTGTTACAATATCAATAATCTTTTCTGAATTCCACATATATGTAGAAAAACCTAAATAATCTAGTCAGAATTGTTCTACCTGAGAAGCTAGTTGATCAACAATTTCTTGATTATCTTTACTGTAATCAGATGTTAAAACTTTTATTCTTTCAGGCTCTATTCATTTTCTTAATAAGAAGCCTGTTAATTTCATTATTGATAAGTTTAGGTAGTTTCAAGAATACCACCGATTACGAATAGTATCATTGTATACATTTATCATTCATATTTTTGAATCCATAGAGTGTGATAATTAAAATAATTAAAAAAGTTTTTCCCAAAATTTTTCAGCTTGAACATAGTCAGATTTTAGAAAAAAATCAATGTTTTTTTCATTTGATATTCATCATACTTTTTCCATGTATCATTCTAGTAAATCAATATTTATATCAATATCAGGTTTATTTGATTTTAAGTATCTATGTAAAGATGATAGCATGTTTGAATAGACTAACATTTCTTTCATTTCTTCTTCTGTATAACTACTAGATTCTATGGCACTTCCTCTTTCATTTGCCCTAACCCAATCATCTTGGTCAAATCTATCTTTATGATTACCTAATAAGGTGTTTTTTATTACAGTTAGATGATATCAATATAAAAATCTAGGATCAAAATTATTAACAACATTTTTATAGCTCTCTTTAAGTCATTCCATATTATCTCAAATTAATCATACTATTAATTCAGCTCTCCAAGGAATTCATTTTTTACTTAATTTTGGAAGATTTTCATTTACAAGAGATAAAGTGTTAGACCTAAGCCATTTAGGAACATCAGGATTTAATGTTTGTATTCAGATTCTTATTTCTTTTAAATTGGCTTCTGCTAATATATCTACATATTCATCATCTAAGAACTCAGGTCTTGCAAATATTAATAACTCTATTTCAGGTACAAGCTCATTGAACATCTTCAATATTTCTTTTCAACGTTGTTTTTTTATTCAGAAAATAGGGTCAATTATAAAAAGGTTTTTTACTCAGAGCTTCTTTAGATTTAAGATTTCTTCTCTTACTTTACTTATATCATGAGTATTTAATCAACGTTTTTCAAAATCATATGCACAAAAACCACATTTATAAGGACATCAACTACCTGTTTCATACCAACCAAAAGATTTATCCATTCAATCAATTCATTTAACTCTTTTTAGTACTTCAGGAGAATAGTACATTCAATCATTTTCCTCAATATTTGTTTTCTTTTTACAGCTCTCTTCTTCTGCTGATTCTTCTTTCTCATAGAATCAGTCACTAGAGATATTAATATCTTTACCTTGCATTATATTTAGTAGAGGTTCTTCTCATCTTCATACAACTTTTATTATTCTATCTCATTTTAAATCTATATTTACAGAGTTAGGTCATCATAATAAAACTTTTACTTTATCATTTATTGATAATAACTCATTAACTATTTCTAATGTTTTTTCTGAATTCCAAACATAAGTAGTAAATCAAATATAATCTAGTAGTAAATTATTAACTTCAGAATTGATTTCTTTAGCTAATTCTTTTGTCTCCTTTCTATAATCCATTGGGAATATCTTCATATTTTCACTATCTACTCAGTTTTCTAGTAAGTGTCATGTTAATTTCATAGGAGCTAGGGCAAGATATTTTCCTTGAAAAGAACTTATACGATCAGAATCGTTATGTATATTTATTAATCAAATTTTTTTATTCATAGTAACTTTTTTATATTATAAAGAGTGAGTAACTTCAACAGGTTTCAGTATCCTGTCAGTATGTCTAGAATATTTTTTTATGTTTTCTTTCATATCAATTGGACATAGAGGGTCTATTCCTTGAATATCTCAATATTCAACTATTTTTCTAACCTGACATCAACCTCTACAAGTACTTTTAACTTCGCACTCTTCACACTCTGGAGATGCAATTTTATCTAAATAGTTTTCTAATTTTTCAGAATTTTTTAGTATTCAATCTATTCAATTATCTTCATGTATATTTCAGAAGTCATATTTATCCATTAAGCATGGTGTAACTTTACCATCAGGGTTTATTGCTAGTAATTCTTGTCATCATATACATCAGTTTAATCAAGGTAATCAAACTTTACACTCACTTATAACAGGGTTATTTGCAACAGGGATTTTAATTTTTGATTTATATTTTGATTGTAGTTCTTCTAGAAATTTTAATTTTTTATAATACTCTTCTTTTCTTAATCAATAATATCATTGTTCATGATTTAGGCTTCTTTCAGGGTTATAAAATTTTATTTTATCTATTCCTAAATCAATAGCTAATAAAACTAGTTCTTCTAACTCTTTATTATCTGTGTAAATAGAAAATACAGGTTTAATATCAATTTCCATATTTATTCATGCTTTATCACGAGCTGACATTAATTTTCTTATTCAATTCATAGTTTTTGAAAATGTACCTCTTCATCTTAGTTTATCATTTACATCTGCATTATATCAGTCTAAACTAAAGGTTACTGAAAATAGTTTATTATCTATTATGGTTTGAATATTTTTATCTGTTAACATTGTTCAGTTTGTTGCCATTGAAACAATTATTCAATACTTATTTGCTTGTTCTAGATAATTTCTAAATCATTCTTCATCTATCATAGGTTCTCCTCATGCAAGATGAACTCTCATTATTCATAATTTATACATTTCTTGAAATACATTTCAAACCTCTTCTTTCTTCATTGTCTTTTTTCAAAGAAATCTTTTATTGTAACAATAAGTACATCTTAGATTACATTCATATGTATAATCAAAGTAAATTTCTAGAGGTGCATATAACAGTTTGTCAGTTTCTTCAGGTATGATTTCTCTTACTTTTCAATTGAATCAAAGTTCATCTAATTCTTTTGCTAGTTTGGGAGATATGTCTATCTCGTTTAAACTATTTCCTCATTTCAATCAAAATAACACTCTTCTGATTTCATTTTGTGTTTCAATGCTTTCAGAAAAGAAATATCTTCATTTATCTGTACTCCATATTATGGGTCAGATATTTTCATGTCTAACGAGAACATCTTCTTTTAGACTCTTAGTATGATTCATGAAATAAACTACTTAAAAAATAATGAATTTTAATATAGTTAAGCATTTATTTAAGTCAAATTTATTTTTTAATATATGTTGATACTTTGATTTTGCCTTTCAATATAAAGCTAATTTTATTATTTTTAACGAGTTTTCTGACACGAATAAAAAAGTAAAGTAATAATAGTTATATTTAGAAGTGAAAAGTGTCAAATTACTTCTTTTTTCTTTATATATAAACCTAAAAATAGAAAACTTTAACATCCTACAATTTATGTTTGTAGTAATTATATGTTAACTATTTCGGTTATTTTATAAACTTTTATTATTTAAAAATCTCCCTAAATAATCTAGATGAATTTGCAAAAAATGAAAATCAAGTATTATAGTACCAGTTACAAATAAACAAGGAAAAATATGAAAACTAAACTACCTTCAAATATCCCACAAAAAAGATTAAATGAATTACACTTTGTAATAAAAACAATAAAAGAAGAGTTAGAAAAAAAAGATATAGAGATTGATAAGATTATATTATTTTGAAGTTATGCAAGATGAAATTTTGTAGTAGAGGATATCAGGGAGAAAGAAGAGTTTAGAAGTGACTTTGATATATTGATAGTTACTAAAAAAGACTTGTGAGAGGAAGAGGGGCTTTTGTCTATGTATTTAACAGATAGAATACAGAAGTTAAATAAAATGGAGCAACCGTTGACTTTGATAGTAGAGAATCTAAATCATATAAATACAATGTTAAAGATGTGAAGATATTTTTATGCAGATATCAAGAGAGAATGAGTAGTTCTTTTAGATAGTTCTTGAGTAGAGTTGAGTGAATATAAGGAGTTAACGAGGGAGGAGAAAGAAGAGATAATGAAAGAGGATTATGAAATGTGGTATCCTCAGGGGAAAGCCTTTTTAAAAACATTCAGATTTAATTTTTGAGAAAAAGAATATAAGTTAGCAAGTTTTCATTTACACCAAGCAGTAGAGTGTTTTATGACTGCTTATTTGTTAGTAAAAACACAGTATAAAGAAAAGAGTCACGATTTAACACATCTTTATACAAGATTAAAACAATGTGATTCTAGATTTGATAATTGGTTTGATTTTGAGGATTCAAAGGAGTTTGTTATATTTCAGCTTTTAAGAGAGGCTTATGTTTGAGCTAGATATGACAGGAATTATACAGTAACAAAAGAGGAACTGGAATTTTTAGAAAAAAAGGTAGTAGTTTTAAAGGATTTGGTAAAAGAATTGTGTGATGAGGAAATGAAGAAGATATAAAGTTTATTAGGAGTAAATTAGGATATATAATTTTGTTATCTTTAGATTGCACACTTTTTTTATTTTTCTCAAAAAGTGTGCAATTTATTTTAATCCTTTTTATAAATGTAACTATATGTAGTAGAAGTAATAAATATAGACAAGTTTTTTTAAAAAAAAAGATAAAAAAGAGGGAAAAACCTACATTTTTTTGTACACTTTTTGTACACTTTTTGAGCAAATTTTTAATTCAACACTTTTCATTTTTTTATAAAAAAGTGTTGAATCTTCTTAATTTTTTAAAATATATGAATTATACTTAGTACTGATTATTAAGATAGACAAGTTTTTTTAAAAAAAAAGATAAAAAAAGGCTAAAAAAAACCATTTTTTCCTCACTTTTTTTATGAGTAAAACAAAGAGGATATAAGTTTTATTACTCTAAGAATATAATATAAGTTTATAACTTATTAATAACTCAGATAGCATAAACTTAAAGCTTATTATAAAATAACTAATAAAAGTTAATTTTTAGCTTGGATTTTTTATAATTGTGGTTATATTTAATGCTAATGATTCATGATAAATAACCCTAAATTCAATACCCAAGT
>DJMN01000032.1 GCA_002435385.1 Patescibacteria group bacterium UBA6489 | reverse complement strand
AATAATTATCTTAGGATTCTTTAAAAAGATCTTTGCTATTGCCAACCTCTGCCTCTGTCATCAACTCAACTTTATCCCCCTCTCTCAAATCTCTGTTTCTATTCATTTTGGTAACTTATATATAAATTCACACTTTGCTAAACTTATAATTTTTTCAATTTCCTGACTATTTATATCTTTTCAAGTAGCATAAGTTAAATTTTCCAAAATAGTTCCATCGAAAACAGAAGGCTCTTGAGTCAAATATCAAATCTCTTTATAATAACTCTTCAAAGACAAATCCTTTAAATCTTGTCCATCTATCAAAATCTTTCATGAATTAGCTTCAATATATCAAGAAATTAACTTCACCAAAGTAGACTTTCATCATCAACTATTTCAAACCAATGCCGTTACTCGCTCTCAATGAATTTTTAAACTAAAATCAGAAAATACATCAAGGCTTTCATTATATCAAAAACTTATATTTTTTAATTCAACATCTCACTTTTTATATTTAAATTTTTCTCATTTCACATATCACTTTATAGGCTTAGTATTATCAAAAAAATCCCACATACTAGAAATTATATGAAACCTCTTTGTCACATCTTTAAACAATGTCATAGATTCATTTATAGCTTTATCCATAAGAATCAAAGCTCATAATAATCCCACAAGAACAGAAAGAGGTAAACTTCAGTCTAAAACTGAAGATCATAACAATCAAAAAACAAAAATTTTTACCAATGAAATAAATAGCTTAGGCAACCTAAAAAATGGATGTATAAATTTAACCGTTTCCTTATTTGCTAAAACTATGTTATTTGACATTCTATCCAAAATTTCAATTTCCTTACCAACATTTCAACTTTGTAATATTTCAAATTTTGACATAATTATCTTTATAAGCTGTCTAACATAACTATGCCTTTCTCTTATAGCTACATTTCTTTGCCTTATGACCTTATTATTAAGATAATATCAAATTATATGAAGAAGCACAAAAATGATAATAAATATTAATCCATACAAAAAACCTGATTTAAACAACATATAAACCGTAAATATAAGAGTGAAGAAAACTGATAATCACACAGATAAACTCATATTCATTAATATCCCCCATTCTGATAATCATTTTTCCATAATTGAAATAAGTCTCCCCGTTCATAAGGATTCTGTTTTATTATTGTCTAATTTCACAAACTTATTTATATAAAAACCATGAATATTTGATTGAGTCTTATCTGCTACTTCTGTCCATCACCATGATCTAACAAAAAATTCTAATATCTCATAAATAATAATAAAGATAATATAATTCATCATAATTGACTTAAATCATGATTTATCAAGATTTTCTAAACTAAAAGTTATTTGCTTCAAGAAAACAACATGAATTATTGGATGAATCGCCCAAAGTCAATACATACAAAATCATCTAACATAAAGCCATGGATCTAAAATTATTGGGTACAAAAATCTCTTTATTGTACTAATCATAATAAACTAATTAAAACTTAAAAATATGTAAAACTCTTAAAAAAAATCTATGTTTTTTTAAAATATCTAAAACCCACTCTGTAAATCAAGCATCCTCTTATAAATTCCTTTCTTCTTCACCAATTCCTTATGATCTCACTCCTCAACAACCTTACCTCACTCTATCACAAAAATCTTATCCGCATGCTTAACTGTCTGCAACCTATGAGCTATAATTATTACAGTCCTTCATTTAAACAAATTATGCATAGCTTTTGTAATTAACTCCTCTGAAAAACTATCCAAAGCTGATGTCGGCTCATCCAAAATAATAATTTTTGGATCTTTTAAAAATATTTTTGCTATTGCAAGTCTCTGCCTTTGTCATCAACTAAGCTTTATTCCCCTTTCTCAAATCTCTGTATTTATTCAATGAGGCAATTTCTCTATAAACTCACACTTAGCCATCTTTATCGCCTTTTCAATCCTATCCTCACCTATTTCCTTTCAAGTAGCATAAGTTAAATTCTCTAAAATAGTTCCATCAAAGACAGAAGGCTCTTGAGTTAAATATCAAATCTCTTTATAATAACTCTTCAAAGACAAATCCTTCAAATCCTGTCCATCTATCAAAATTTCTCATGAATTAACCTCAATATATCAAGAAATCAACTTAACTAAAGTAGACTTTCATCATCAACTATTTCAAACCAATGCAGTAACCTTTTCTCCTTGTATTTTTAAAGAAAAATCTTCAAAAACCTTATCTCTCTTGTTATATCAAAAAGTAACATTTTTTAACCTTATCTCTCCAGACTTATGTTTAAATTTATCTCAACTCTCATATCATTCTATATATTCCGTATTATCAAAGAAATCCCACATCTTCTCAACCTTTGTGAAATTATTCGTAAAATCAGAATAAAAAATCATTGAATTTATTATAACATTATTCATTATTGTAAGAATTCCAAAAAGAGCAATAAAAACAGAAAAAGTAGTATTTCACAGAATTACCTGATACCCCAAAAATACAAAAGTAAGTATCTTAACTATATTTATAAACATTGAAGGAATATAATAAAACCAATAATGAGGAATCGCCATCTTTTTAGTCTCATTCAACATCCTATAATTTACTTCATTAATATTTTCAAGCTCTCTACCAATCTGTCATGTTTGTAAAATCTCAAACTTTGACATCAAAACCTTAACCAATCATCAAGTATAACTATTCCACAACTCCTGTCTATTTCTCCTATACATCAAAGACTTTCTATTAAAATATTCTCAAACAATATGAATAAGAATATACAAAACAATAAAAATCACAGAAGCTCAAATATTAATCGTACCAATCATATAAATCGTAAATACCACAGTAAACAAAACCTTCAAAACATTTTCAATCGTCTTATCCAGAAGTAATGTCCAAGTATCCATTCCTGTTCATATAATTGAAATAAGCTTACCTGTTCAAGTTTTTTCAGCCTCATTATTTGAAATCTTTATAAACTCCTGTAAATAATAATCATGAATAGTCTTTCTAAAATAACTAACAGAAGTTATATATCACCAATTCCTAACGATAAAAGAGAAAATATAATACACAGCCAAAGTTATTAAATACATAGTTATCATATAAATAAACTCTTCCTTATCCTTTATCTCTATAGTTTCTGTTATTTTCTGAATAAAAAAAACATGCATTATAGGTCAAATAGCCCAACCACTATAGAAAAAAAATGCCTTTACAGTTACCTTCACATTCTCAAAATAAGGCATAGTGAACCTCTTAGCTATCTCAAAAAATGTTCTATCTTTAGTCTTCATAA
>DJMN01000057.1 GCA_002435385.1 Patescibacteria group bacterium UBA6489 | reverse complement strand
TGCACTTCGTTTTTTACTTTAGTACTTTTCTCAAAGTTCAAATTGTAATCAAGAATATATAAATTCTCTTCTGTCTTTCTCATCATTCATGGATAAATATCTTCTTTTTATCTCATTTATTACTTCTTTTGCTTCCTCTTTTGTATTAAATTCTTTATCCACAACCCAAATTCATTTCCAATTTGTTTTTCCTCTCCCTTTATCTATATATTTTTTCATCCATTTATTTTCAAGTAATTTTGTAACATCTCTAAAATCATCTTCTATCTCTTTTAATTTTTCTTTTGTAATCATTCCACACCAAAAATTAGATAATCAAACATATCATAATTCAAAATATAAATCATAAATTGATGAATCCTTATCTTCTTCATTTAAGATTCAATCAAATATTCCATATTTATCTGTTATATTTTGCTCTTCTAAAAATTTTTTATAAGTATTTTTTGTTTCCATAATAATTATCTCAAATTAGATTTTCCAACATTATACATTTCTCAATAATTTTTTTCATTCCCCATTTTTCTTACCTCTCTATTGTGGGATTTTTGGCTTTTCTAAAACCTTCACTTCTCAAGATTCAATATTATCTATATCTATATAACCATGTCTCTTTACTATATCTTTTATAAATCATGGTTCAGAAAATTCTTCTACAAGTCTTTTGGCAATAGATATAACCTTACTTAAAATAGGTTCTTTTGTTATATCAAATACATTAGAAAGACAAGAAAATATTATAATTAAAAGAAAAAATAATTTATCTTCTTTACTTCATTCTAAACTTTCTATATACTTTTCAATATTTCAAATAAAATTAATTCTATCTTTATCATCTAATTCTGTAATATGTTTTTTTAATATTGAATATTCAATATTAAAGTCAACAATTTTAGAGTTACTTTTTAATTTTCATTTACTCCAATGTAATTTCTCTAAAACATATAATTTTGCTAAAGAATGTTTCATGTTTTAATGTGTTACTGAATTAAAATAAATATCAGAAAGATCCTCTCCATAATTTTTTTTCATTATATCAATAAACATACCTTTATCGTCTGGAGAAGGTTTATAATGTCAAGAATTATTACTAAACATATAAATCTCTCATTTTTCATCAAATGATATTGTTCAAGCAAAATCAACATTTTTTTTAGTCACTTATCTTAATTTTCATTGACTATCTAAAATAAACTGTTCTACTAAGTTGTATTTCATATTTTTTTAATTTTCTTTAAAATCCTTACTTAATATTCACTTAGGTTCTTCCAAAACCTTTACTTCTCAAAATTCAATGTTATCTATATCTATATAACTATGTCTCTTTACTATATCTTTTATAAATCATGGTTCTGGATATTCTTCTACAAGTCTTTTGGCAATAGAAATTACTTTACTAAGAATTGGTTCTTTTTTTATATTGAAAAAGTGATGGAGACTAGAAAAGATCATTTTCAATAAGAAAAATTGTTTATCTTCTTCTTTTCAAATTAGGTTATTTATAATTTTTTCAATATTTGATATAAATAAAACTTTATTTTTCTCACTTAAATTCTGAATTTGTTTAACAAATTCCATATAATCTGTATCATATTTTTTTTTATAATGATTCTTTAACCTTCACTTACTCCAGTGTAAATTTTCTAAAACATATTGTTCTGCTAATGAATATATCATAATTTAATGTGTTACTGAATTAAAATAAATATCAGAAAGATCCTCTCCATAATTTTTTTCATTATATCAATAAACATACCTTTATCGTCTGGAGAAGGTTTATAATTTCAAGAATTATTACTATACTTATAAAGCTTTCATTCATAAACTGATATTGTTCATGCAAAATCAACATTTTTTCAGTCACTTATCTTAGTTTTCATTGACTATCTAAAATAAACTGTTCTGCTAAGCTGTATTTCATATTTTTTTAATTTTCTTTAAAGTCTTTACTTAATATTGGTTTAGGCTTTTCCAAAATTTTCACTTCTCAAGATTCAATATTATCAATATCTATATAGCTATGTCTTTTTACTATATCTTTTATGAATCATGGTTCTAGAAATTCTTCTACAAGTCTTTTAGCTATTGAAATTACTTTACTTAAAATAGGCTCTTTTGTTATATCAAAAAAATGATGAAGACTTGAAAATATTATAATCAATAAGAAAAATAATTTGTCTTTTTTTTCTCAAATTAAATTATCCACATACTTTTCAACATCTGATATAAATAAAACCTTATTTTCTTCACTTAAACTCTCAACTTGTTTAACAAATGTCATATAATCAACATCATAATTAATTTCTCTTTTATCAAGAATTTTTAGATTTCTACCACGATGTAATTTTTCTAAAACATATCGTTCTGCTAATGAATATTTCATATTTAATTTTTTACAGAATAAAAATAAACATAAGAAAGATCATATCCATAATTTTCTTTCATTACTTTTTCAAATACTCATTTATCACTAGGTAGTGGTTTGTAATGTCATGAATTATTAGTATATATATATCAGTTACTATCAAATCATACAGTTCAAGCAAAATCTACATTTTTTCAGTCACTTATCTTAGTTTTAATTAACTGTTTAAAACAAACTGTTCAGTTAAGTTGTATTTCATATTTTTTTAATTTTCTTTAAAATCCTTACTTAATATTCACTTAGGTTCTTCCAAAACCTTTACTTCTCAAAATTCAATTTTATCTATATCTATATAACTATGTCTCTTTACTATATCTTTTATAAATCATGGTTCTGGATATTCTTCTACAAGTCTTTTGGCAATAGAAATTACTTTACTAAGAATTGGTTCTTTTTTTATATTGAATATCAAAGAAACGCTAGAAAATACTGTGATCAGTAAGAAAAATAATTTGTCTTCTTTTTCTCAAATAAGACCATCAATACATTTCTCAATATCTCATATAAAAATAGCTTTTTTCTCTTCATCTAATTCAATGATTTGTTTCCTCAGAGTTTTATAATCTATATCATATTTAATAAGAATATTAGGATTTTCCCTTAGTTTTCACTGGCTACGATGTAATCTTCTCAAAATAAACTGTTCTGCTAAGCTATATTTCATAATTTAATGAGTTATTGAATTAAAATAAACGTCAGAAAAATCATGTCATTTCTTCTCTAAAATTTCTCTAAATATTATACTATCTTTAGGTAGAGGTTTATAATGTCATGAACTATTACTATACTTATAAAGCTTTCATTCATAAACTGATATTGTTCATGCAAAATCAACATTTTTTCATCCACTTATATATGAGTGTCAAAATCCAAACTTTATTTCTCAGTTTTGAATAACAAAGTCAATACTATCATCATCAAAAACTTTTCATCACTCTAAAAATTTCCCTCCTTCATATGTTATATCATCTATTCTTCAATTAGTCCATGGTTCCAATAATGAGGGATACTTACCATCATCAAAACTCTTTATAAAATCATCAACATTATCAAGGTTATTTTTTAAAACATCATCACTCATCATAGTCAACCTTTTCATAATAAATACCTGCTTTGCCTCATCAAAATTTCCTAATATCTTCTCAACTAAAGTTGTGAATTTTCCCAAATAAACAGTTCAAAATTTTGTTATCCTACTATTTAAGTTATCAACAAAACCTAAGATTATTTTACCATATTTGGTAGCTCAACTAACAGATTTCAATACTTGTTTCAAAGGGTCGGATAATGTCAAAGATATACTTGCTCATACATAAGCTCATCATTTAGAGTATTCATAAGCTCAATATGTTTCTATTTTTAGATATAATACAGCTATTAATGTTTTAAATTCTTGTATCATTTCTTGAACCAATTCTATTCATGCTATAGTCTTTTCAATCGGATTTGCTAAGAAATCCCATATCTTACTAACTCATTTTTTTACATCTTCAAATCCAAGGCTAGCTAAAGTTTCAAGTGTATCATAATATTGCAAAAGATAGGCTTTAGTTCATTCCTTCCCTCATTCAATTGCTCATTTAGCTATTTCTTCAAAATCAATTGCTCATTGTTTTTCTCATACAGTTTCAACAGAGTAATCAAATGATTCTTGGAAAACTTTATCATATGCAAATTCATAATCAAAAAGCTTGTCTACAAATATTCCTATATGTTTTTTAACATCTTCTCTAGTTTTTCAGGCGTATTCCTCCACCTGATAACATCAATCTGTACACTCCCATCAATCACTACCTACTAACTTCATCACTCTCCAATGTTCAAAAACATCTTGCCAATCCTTTGATTTTTTATCCGTTTCCTTATCTAACTCATTAATTATATCATCTGTAACAAAAACAACTCATGCTTTCCATATTTCTTTTTTTCTTTTTGCTTCTAAGTCTAGTATCCCTGAATAATCTTTATTTGCAGCATTATATCTAGCATCATTAAGCCTATCCTTTACTTTTTTTATGGTTTCATTCGCAATAATATCACCTTTTTCTTTTCAATATTTATTTTCTAATTTTTCTTTCATTTTTACTATTAGACCTTCTAAGGCTTCCCATATTTCGTTCCTAGCCTCTATATACTTGCCAATATCATTTATATATCTGTTATCTACACAAGAGTTTTTATATCAAAAAATTGCTTTATAAAAATCTGTATATCATTCTTCACATTTCCAAGATTCAAGTTCTATATTATCAATACAAGTAGCATAATATGGACGAGTCCAATATACTCATGTTCTTTCAACTTCACATCTAAATGCATCTCAAAAAGTGTCTATTTTCAATGTATTTTCTGAATTATAAATATTTATTTCAAGGTCATCTATATTTAGTCATATTTCTTCAAACATTCTTCTCAATTCGCTAATTAATTCTTCATACATTTCCTCTTTTACTTCTACTTCTCCCTTATACTCATCTTGAATATTCTGTAATCCATCAAAAATATACTGAAATACCNNCATTTCTTCTGAAAGTTCTATAGTAGATATCTGTATTTTTGTATTATCTTCTCCCAAAAATATTTTTTCTAGGTCTTTTCTGAATTCTTGTACAAAATCTTCAAATAGTTTTTCATATTCTTCTTTTGAAATGTCTTCTGTTGTTTGTTCTACTGTTACTTTTAGTGTTCTTATATTTCCATTTTCATCTTGTATTTCAACTATTGTTTCTCAGACTTTTTCTGCTTCTATTTTTAATTGCTTTCCTCCCTCTCAATTTTCTTCTAAATACACATTTATATTATCATTACTTTTTTTAATGCTTGTAATGTTTTCATAATAACTTGGTATTTGAATTGTTTTTGTTGTTCAGATTCAAACTAGTTCTATTTCATATGTTTCTAGTTTTAGTATTTTTATTTCTTCTTCTACTGTTACTTTTATAACAAATA
>DJMN01000069.1 GCA_002435385.1 Patescibacteria group bacterium UBA6489 | reverse complement strand
GAAAAAGAGTACAATAAGATTAAAGACCAAATGAAAATTTGGGATAATTCAAATTTAGAAAAATATGTAAGACTTTTTAAATGAATGGAAGAAACAAAAGAAGAAATAAATAAAACCTTTTTAATTTGTAATAAATGTTGATGAAATATGATTTTAAGAAAAGCTAGCAGATGAGAGTTTAAATGAAAAGAATTTTATGGTTGTGAGAATTACCCCAAATGTAGAAATATTATAAACATCAAGCAAAAATAAAAAAAGTTTGAGTTTCGGTAGAAACCAAACTTTTTTTATTTGCTTTTTAGATATAATATAAACTAGATTAATTATTAGACTTTTGTAAATGAAAGAATTTTTAGAAAAATATAGAAATTTACCTGAAAGCGAAAAAGAAATTCTAAAACTATTTTTGATAGAAAGTATTAGAAATGAAGAAATTATAGAAAAAAATAAAGGAAGAAAATCTATTAGACATTATGAATATATGAAATTTCTTGAAAAAGTTTTGAATGCTATATATTCAGAGTTTAAAGAACAATGAATACCAGAAAATAAAATAAATGATATAGATGAATATGAGTTTTTTAACTATATGCTATGAGTAAATGATAGTAAAGAAAGGTTTTGTAATATTTTTTTTAACAAAAATGATTTAACTTTTACAATAAAAAGAAATTTTTTAGATTTTCTAGATTCTCTAGGTTTAATAAAAATAGCAGATTTTAATATAATTAAAGAATTTGAATTACTAGAAAAAGAAAAGGATTCCTCAATTTATCCCATTTTAACAGATTTTAAAAATAGTCATACTCAAAAATATGGTAAAAAATTTTGAGATACATCTAAACTACATTGAAAAGAAAAAGAATTAGAAATATTTTCATATCAAAAAGGAACACTAGCTGAATTACTAAAATTCATAAAATTAGAAGAAATTAAAAAGTTTTCTTTTCTCAGATGAACCTTATATTATGGTTCAAAAATAATATATACCCCTAAAAGAGATAGTGATAGAAGTATTTTTTTAGAATTAATATTTTCAAAACCTATAAAGACTTATTTTTCTATGAAAAATATTTTAAATACTTTGGAAAATTGAAACTGAACACCGTTAACAGATAAAGAAACTAAAAGGATATATAATATAAAAGATAAAATAAATAATAAGGTTAAGGAAGAAATTAAAATAAAAAATTTAAAATTATTCTCCTTTTGAGAATGAGATAATAAAGGGAAAATATGTAGAAATTTTTAAATTCTCCTCTTATTCTCCTAATATACTTGTCAGTAAAGTCTTTCTCGTATAAACAAGAAAGGCTTTTTTGTTTGCACACATCTTGCAAGATTTCTTTCTCGCTACAGTAATGGCGAGGTAAAAACATATTACTGATATTAGTTTATTAGGTTAATAGCCCTAAAAACTAAGAGTTGCAACTCATAATAAAAAACTATTAATATTTTATATATTAAATTAGATATTATGAAATTAGATATTATGAAGTTAAATAAAAAGAATATAATCAATTTTGAAGTTGATTACATAGAGTTATTTTGAACTCTAAAAAACTATAAAGAAATAGAAAAGGGACTAGATAGTGATAATTCAAATTTTAGAGTCTTTAAATGATATACTTTAGAAAAAAGTGATAATATTCAAAATTATCAATACAAAATTACATTTTGGAAAAAAGAAGTGCCTGTTTTTGCTTGGTACCTATGAGACCAACTAAACCTATATATAGAAACTAAAGATTATTTCTGTGTATATGGTAGTGCTTTTACTCTAATGAATTTAAATGAAATTATAGATTTTATAAACGAAAACTTATTTATAGATTTTTGAAGTCAAAATTACATTAAAGAAATAAATAAAAAGATGAACGAAAAAAGAGAAGAAAAATTTATTTTGAAAAGAGTTGATTTAGCTATAGATATAATAAAACCCATTGATAAAGTTGTAAAGAACTTTAGAAAGCTACAATCAAAATGAAGTAAGTTTTTTGATGAAAATTGAAATATACAAACATACTATATCTGAGAGAAAAAGAACACTCTTAACAAAAATTTATTGATTAGGATATATGATAAAATTGCTGATATAAAACAAAAAGAAAAACAATTTTTATATCCACATTATTTAAAAGAAAAATATGTAACAAGAATAGAATTAGAGTTTAGAAGTGAGTTAGTAAAATTTCTATATCTTGAAAAACTACTTGATAGAAATTACATATTTTCATTATTTACATCATACATCCAAAAACACACATGTATATTTGAAAATATTAAATGAAAAGATATAAGATTAAAAAAACTAATAAAATCTATAACAGTTCAAGATTTACATTCAAGACAATTAGCTAAACAAAGATACTTAAATACATTTCTTTGATATTCTAGAAAGTTTTTAGAGTTATGAACCTGCCCTGTTCATATTCTCATAAAAGAATGAATAATAGCAGATTTTACAAAGAGAGATATCTGATTAAGTATAGTTGATTGAATATTAGACATGAAAAAATATAGAGAGTGACTAACTACAAAAAATATAAAGTATTTATTTACTAATAACCAAGAAAATGACAAAGAAGGAAATTAAAGAATCAATTCCCTCTGAATATTCAGAAGAAGAAAAAGAGGAAATAGTAAGATTACTAATAGATTTAGCAAATATCTATTTAGAAATTGAAGAAGAGGATTAATACCTCTTTTTCAGTTTCTAAAACTTTACTTTTTTTAGTTTCTAGTTAAAATATATTGTATACTATAAATTACATTTTAAAATATAAATATGACTCTTAAATGATTAATTTACTGCAGAGTATCATCAGCAAAACAAGTAAAAGAATGAAATGGTTTATCCTCACAAGAAAAAAGATGTAGAGACTATGCGAAAAATACCCTTTGAGTAGAAATAGAGAAGGTTTTTAATGATGAATGAGTAAGCTGATGAATATTTGAAAGAAAATCTATAATAGAACTATTAAAATACATTGATAATAATAAAGACAAAGAATATGTTGTAATATTTGAAGACCTAAACAGACTTTCAAGAGATATACAAGTTCATAATCTTTTAAAAGCAGAATTCAAAAAAAGAGGTGTTGAGTTAGCTTCTCCCAACTTTCAATTTGAAGAATCTCCAGAATGAATTTTTAGAGAAAATATGAGTGTCTCAATGGCTCAATATGAAAAAGATAAAAACAAACAGAGAGTTAATGACAGAATGAGAGCAAGACTAGAACAATGATTTTGGTGTTTTAAAGTTCCTTTATGATATAAATATTCTACTAATTCTAAATGATGAAAAGAAATTTTATTAGATGAATCAAAATACAAAATGATAAAATCAGCACTAGAAAAGTATGCTAATAATTACTTAGAAAATATAAATGATGTAGTTAGATATTTAAATGATAAATGAATAAAAGTTTGAACCATAAAAAACTGAAAAGTATATAATTCAAATCTTGTTTGTAGAATGCTAAAAAATGTATTATATGCTTGATATTTAGAATTTCCAAAATGGAGAATAGAAAGAAGAAAAGCAAATCATGAAGCTATAATATCAATAAAAACTTTTGAAAAAATTGAAAGAAAAATAAACAACATTCCTAAAAACATAACTACAAAAATTGAAAAAAATCTAAACAGAGCAGATAAATCAAAAGATTTTCCACTAAGATGATTTATATATTTTGAAGACTCTAAACAAATGCTTAGTTGAGCTTGGAGCAAATGAAAAAATAATAAATTTCCATATTATACATTCCCTAGAAAATCTTCTTTATGATGAAAATCAATTAATAGAGATACCCTACATAAAGAATTTGAAGAATACCTAAAAAGTATACAACCAAAAGAAAGACTAATAGTATCTTTTGAAAAAGCAATAAACAATGCAATAAACGATAAAAAGAAAAATAACTTAACCTATAAAGATAATCTTAAAAAAGATTTAAACCAAATAGAAAACAAAATAAATAATTATTTAGACAGAATAGGAAAAACAAATAATGAAATTCTTATTGAAAACTATGAAACACAAATTGAAAACTTAACTAAAGAAAAAAATAAAATTTTTAAAGAAATTAACGATAACAATAAAATTGTTCGAACACCCATAAAAAGAAAAATTAGACTTGTAAGAAATAGCTTAGATATATGGAAAAGTAGCAAATTAGAAAATAAAAAAGCACTCCTAAAAAATATATTTCCAGAGTGAATTCCAATCAATAAAAAAAAGCAAGTTTGAACACCTACTCTTTCCCTTATTTATCAGTCTTTCTCTATATGAGAAAGTTCAATTATTCAAATGGTGGG
>DJMN01000041.1 GCA_002435385.1 Patescibacteria group bacterium UBA6489 | reverse complement strand
TTTTATTGTTGATAGGTTGTCTTCTATATTTTTGTAGTTTGTCATTCAAGAAATGACTTTTAAGACTATTGTTTTTTTAGCTTTTTTTAGTTTTTCTTTTATATCTGTTGAAGAAGTTTCTTCTTGTATTTCTTCTTTTGTTTTTTCTAAGTATTTTTGTATTTCTTGTTGTTTTTGAGAGAGTCTTGTTTTGTTGTTAGTTTTTTCTTCTAGTTTTTCCACTACTTTATCGACTAGTGTTCATACTTGTTCTAGTGTTTGTGTGGTTTCCTGTTTTGTAGCAGTTAGTTCTGCTGTGTAGTCTGCATATGTCTGTAAAATTCAGACTTGTAGTTGAGATATGGTTAGAAATAAGATTAATAGTGCACATAATAATCTTTTCATAAGACAATGTTTAAAAAAATAAGTAATCAAAGGAGCAATCTTTTTGCTCCTTTGTTTTTAGTATATGTATTATTTTTATTTGTAAAAATTTTCTTGATTCTTTTACTCATTTTCCTCTGAAACTTTACAATCACTTTTCTATTCACATTCTGACATATCAACTATTTCATCTAAATAATAACAGTTGTCTTTATCTCTTATGGTATAAGAATTAATTAGTTCAAAACTTTCTATATCTATTCATTCTATTTTCTTTATCTCAGAATTAGCTTCTATATAGATATTATTTTCATCTCTGAGATAATTATGACTAAGGCTTATAAATGTTTTAGTATCTGCTCATTCTATCTTAATTCACCTATAATAAACATTATTTTTATCTCTTGCATAATATTCATCAGATTCAAATGTTTCTGGGTCTGCTCATTCTATTTTTGTATAACCATAATAAACATTGTCTTTATCTTTTATGTAATATCAATAATCAAGAAATTCAAGAGTTTCTAAATCAACTCATTCTATTTTTTCCCGTTCTAATTTTTTTAAATAAACATAATTTTTATCTATTCAATAATATCAATTTATTGGTTCAAATGTTTCTACGTCAACTCATTCTATCTCTAGAATACTATAATTGTAATTATCTATATGAACAGAATAAACATTATTTTTATCCTTTGCATAAGATAAGTGATCCATTCACCAAAACCGTTCACAAGATAGAACTTCAAAAGTCTCTGTATCAAAATAATCAGTTATTCATAAAAATTTATCTTCGTTTCATTCATAATCGTCTGAACTGATATATATATATTTATCATCTTTTGCAAAATTAGAATCTATTATCTCAAATTCATTAGGATTACTTCATTCAATTTTTTCTAAATACTTGTTATATCTAAAATAAACTGAATTTTTATCTTTTGCATAATCCTCCTCTAAAATTTGAAATGTTTTTACATCTATTTCTTCATATTTTTCTCAGTTATAAAAAAGGTAATTATCATCTTTTGAGTATCCCCAATTTAAAATTTCAAATGTATTTGGATCTGCTCATTCTATAATTTTTACAGACTCATAGTCTCTATCTTTATAATATACATTACTATTATCCTTTGAATAATTATAGTCTATAACCTGAAAAGTCTCTGGATTTGCTCATGATATTATTTCTTCGTTATAATAAACATTATCCTTATCCTTTGTATATCAATTACCTAAAACTTCAAAAGTATCTAAATCAAATTCTTCGGTTGCTCATATAAACTCATCTCTAATTAGAGAATTATCTTTTCTTCTATAAATATAGTTTTTATCTTTAGCATATGATTCATCTATTATTTCAAAAGTAGAAGCATCACATCACTCAATTTTTACTAGAGAACTCCATTCTCTATAATAAACAGCATTTTTATCTTTTGCATAGTCATATTCCATTACCTCAAATGTTTCCACATCTATCTCTTCATATCTAACTCTTTTGTAGTAAACATAGTTTTTATCTTTGGCATATCACCGATCAAGATTTACAAATGTATTTGGATCTGCTCATTCTACAAGTTGTAGACTATTTGAATCTCAATCCTCATAAAAAACTGAGTCCTTATCTCTTACATAACTATAATCTATAAAATCAAATGTTTGAGGATCCAGTCATTCTATAAGTTTTCACTCATAATAGACATGATTTTCATCTTTTGAAAATCAGTAAGAATATCATACCCTTATTTCTATAAATGAGTTTGGATTACATAATGGCATCTCTCTTCCCAAATAATAAACACTATTTTTATCCTTTGTATAACGCCATGAGATTACTTCAAAAGTTTCTGAATCTACTCATTCTATTTTTTCATCTTCCAAGTAAACTCAATTTTTGTCTTTTGAATAATCTTCTCCTAAAAGTTCAAAAGTTTCTGGATCGATTCATTCTAGCTTTTCGGATCAACTATATACTGCATCTTTATCTTTTATATAATGTGATCAAATTGCCTCAAATGTTTCTGGGTCTACTCAAATCATCTTTTTTCCATTATAATAGACACCATTTTTATCTTTTGTATAGTTACAAAATGCTTCAAAAGTCTCTGCATCTATTCAAGATAATTTATTGTTATAATCGTAAATTATATTATTATAAATACTGTACTCAAAAGAAAATCCACAACCTTCATATAAAAAAGATGGTTTATTTTCTATTGATTCTTTTAACCTCCAAATAATTTCTACCATTTCTCATCTATTTATATATGAATTTTCACTTCTTATTGATGTAGGAATAGCCCTTTTTTCGCTTAAATATCTAGCATATTTTCATAATCATTCTTCACTTCATACCTCATTTTGCTTTCACATTCAAAGAAGTATGATTTTACTTGCCTCTAAAAAAGTAATATTATCTTTAGGAGCAAATTTTTTGTATGGCTCTGGTAAAGCAACCGCTTCTATATTTTCTTCATAAATTATCTCATTATTATAACCCTTTACTATTTCTTCTCTTTTGGCTGTACATATATATTTTTCAAAATCTCATCAGTCTACATCTGAAAAACAATCTTCTCCATATATTTCACTATCTAGGAAATTTGCCTTTATGATAATTTTTGTGAATTCTTCTCTAGTAATTTTATTTTCCGGTTGAAAAGTTCAGTCTTTGTATCCATTAACTATGTTATTTTCTTTTGCATAGTTTATTGCCTCTATATATGGATAGTCACTTGATACATCTGAAAAGTCTGCAAATGTTGTAGAAGTTAACAATAAAAGTATTGTTACAAATAATGTTTTTTTGTCCATAATGTTGTTTTAAAATTTAAATAACACTTATTTTAAATAAGCTTCAAAAAATTATATTTATATTTAATTTAATGTAAAAGTTTTAAATTGCATTACACTTTTCTTTCCCTATAATGTGGTAATAATATATTCTTAACTAAATAAAAATGTCGACTCAAGAAAACGCTAATCATATAAATATCAAACCAAATAAAAATAGTTATGTGATTTTCAATAGTTCTATAATAATTATTTCAAGTATCTTATCTTTTGCTTTAGTTATAGCCTGATTAACAATAGATAGCATATATTTTTCCTACATTCTCATACCTATATTTTTAGCTTTTATTTGATATATATTTGCCATTATTAAGTACAAAAAGGAAAAATACGAAATAACAAATAAAAAGATAATATATCATTATTGAAGTATTTTTTCTGATTCAAGTGTAGAGATAAATCTTGATAAAATTGTCTTAGTAAAAGCTAGTTTACCATTTTTGCAAAATAAAATATTTGATACAGGAGATCTTATTATAAAAACTGCTTGAAGTTCCACTTGAAGAGTAAAGCTCTCAAATATTGAAAATACTCTTTGAATCTATGAAGAAATTCAGGAAAAAATGAAAAATTGTTGATTTCAACTAAAAAAAGACAAACTGGTTCAAGAAGCAAGACCTCATATACTTTGAGTGATTTGAGAAGTTTTTTCAAAAGCTCTATGACTGACTTTTATATTCTTTTATATGTGAGCAGCAATTCTATGAGATGAAGAAGCTAATATAGATCCTGAACAGTTTATTATTCCTTTAATGATGATAGGAATATTATATCTTATTACTATTACTATATATTCTATACTTTCATATTTGGATTTAAAAAATAGAAAATATGATGTTTTTTCTGATTCAATCTTTTATACAGAAGGTTTTTTAAGTAAGCATTATGCGTTTATTCCTATGGAAAGTGTTTCCGATACAGAGAATACTCAAAGCTTTCTTAGCAAAATATTTGGTCTTCATGATGTTATAGTAAGTTCTGAATGAGCAAGCAATAGGGTTCTATTTAAGAACATGGTTGATGGAGATAAGATGATGAAAAATATCAGATATCTAAAAGAACATACAATAATGCATAAAAGAGATACAGAAGAAGAAACTAAATCAGAAAAAGCAGAATCTCTTGTTTGATTTAAGAATAAGCTTGAGGAATCTTTAGATTATGATAAAGAATTTACCGCTGATTTTAGTATGAATCCTCAAAAAACTTTAATCCCTATTTTTATACTTTTAATTCCCCCTTTCACTCCTCTTTTCTTTGTTGCACTTTTTGCTCAAATTATAAATGTAAATTTCACAAAGTATAAGATAAAGAAATCTTCTATAGAAATGACCTTTGAATTTTTTAATAAAAGACAAAATACTTTTAGTGTTGAAAAAATAACAAATGTAGAATTTATAGAATCTCTTATTGATAAAATGTTTGGTACATGTAGTATAAAATTTTATTCTATTGGTTCTAATATGCCTATTGTTTTTAGGAATATAAAAAAGACTAAAAACTTACAAAGTGATGTTTTAAGAAAAATAGGGATAAATAATTGATGAAAAGATGAGTTAGTAAAAAAAGTAGATGTAAACTTTAATACTGCAGATTATTTTAAAGCAACTCTTGGAATAACTCTTGTCGTGTGGAGTATCATATGTGTTTTCATTGCTGCTTTTCTATTTTTTGCTATCTTTGATTTTCCTATTGAGGAGGAATATTATGTAAACTATCTTATTCTTGCTATCTTTGCCATTGTAATGTTTCCTATTGCTTTGATTTATCTAACAAAGTTTATTTATAATAAATATTATTTCTCTGAAAAAAGATACATACAAAATATTTATAATAACTATATAAAATCCAAATCTTGAATAATTTTTGTTTCTAGTAGATATGCTCTTTTGAGGCATATAAAATGATTGAAATCTAGAAAATATCCTTTATCTAAAAACTGAGATTTTTATCTAAATATTGCTTGAGAACAGATGGTACAACAAAGAAATAGAAGAAAAGCTAATCTTGTTACTCTTTTATCTGATTGAGCTCAAGCTGGAGGAATAATTTCATCAAATTCTATAAAGATGTCTTATGTAACAGATACTTTCAAAACTCATGAGGAAGTTGATACTATTCTTAATTCAAAGGAATTAGATAATGAAGTGTTAAACACATCTAAGGAAGATGTTTGAAACTCTATACTGTCTACTATCATTTCCTTATGATTTGTTTTGCTTTTAGCTTCTATGTTAATAATATCTTGAGAACCTAATGTAATTTATATATTAGTAATTATCATCCCAGTAATTATTTTATTCTGAATATTTGTTTTATGATGGATTATTTGGTCTATAAAAGTAAAAAATTATGATTTTGAAAAAGATAGACTTGTTTTTGCTTCTTGAATTATTTATAAAAGAAAACATAGTATTTTATACAAAAGATTTAACTTTATAGATAAACAACAGTGATTTGTTAATAAAATATTTAAAAATGGTAGTGTATGAGTTTATACCTTATGAAGCTGAAGTAAAGAGCTTTCAATAAAAAATATTTCTAATTTCCGTGATATATATGAGTTATTAAAAGTTGATAATGAATAAAAAATTATAGGTTAATCAAAAACAAAAAAATAATTCTACAAGTTTTTGTAAAATTATGGGAGTGTGCATTAAAGTGTGTA
>DJMN01000030.1 GCA_002435385.1 Patescibacteria group bacterium UBA6489 | reverse complement strand
ACATCAGCGTCAACATCAGCATCAGCATCAGCATCATCAACTACAGTTTCAGTTTCAACAGTAGCTTCAGCTCCAGTAGCAATTTCTTCATTATTTTCTTCTACAGCTGCTCCACAAGATACAAGTAAAACAGAAGTAAAAATAAATGCTAAAATTTTTTTCATAAAAAAATTTTTAGAAAATAAAATTATAAGTAATTAATAAAAATTACCATAAAATATTGAAAGACAATGTATGCCCTTCAATACTTCAACTAACTTTTATATATTAATCAACGTATATATATCACTTTATCGCCTTATGATATCTAGAAACCTTTCTATAAGTTACCTCTCATAACTTACGATAATTCATATCAGATATATATATATAATCTCATTCAATCTTCATAACAATTGCAACATGACCATACCTAGGACTATAACCAGCTCCATGAAACACAACTATAGATCATACAGTAGGAGCACTTCAAGTTGGATGTCACATTTTCTGTGCATTCACTAACCAATCTTTTGCATTTCATCACCAGTTTACATTTTTATATTGTCCAACATACCGAGTACAATTTCACCGATAAAAAGTATGTTGAGGAGCTCTCCGTCTTAACTGATAAACTCATTTACTATTCAAATCTGCCTCTTCTACTGGATCCAACTTAGCAGTTGCTTTCTTGTCTAAATTCTTACTACTATTATCAACAGCATATGTTTTATTTCATGGAACTACTGTATTAGCAGAAACAACAGCAGTACTTTTAGATGTAGTAACACTAGCAACAACTTGCTTTTTAGGAACAATAACTTTAGGTGGTTCTATTTTTTTAGCTCATGGGATAATTAAAGTGTCTCAGATTTTCAAATCTCAAACAGCAGACAATAAATTCTGTCTCATTATATCTTCCTCACTAACTTTATATTTAGAAGCCAAAAGAGATAAAGAATCTCCAGACTTAACTTCATGTATAACCCCAGAAACAGGTGGTATCTTTATAACATCTCAAGGATGAAGAACTTTCTTACTTGTAATATCATTTGCCCAATAGATTGACTCAGCAGAAACCCTAAATTTATTAGCTATTTTAGATATATTATCACCTCATTTAACAACATAACTTATAACTTCATTAGTTGCTGAAACATCTCTTTCATCCTCTAAAGAAGTATTAACAGATAAGAAAGACTCTTTAGCTTCAGCAATAAGATTTCATTCTCAAACTATATCACCTCACTGAGAATAGGTACTAATTATACTACTCTCATCTATTTCCCACCCAACTTCATTATCATAAACCAAAGAAGCGAAAGTAGGATATACAGGCACTAAAAAGATAGCCATAAACATAACCATACTGTAGCTATAATGTGTATTTTTTGAAGCCCTTTTTCATCTAGCAATGCTATCTTTCAGCACTCTAGAGTGTCTTCTTATACGAGCTTTTAAATTAATTTTGGAACCCAAAACATAAAATTAAGGAATAAATTTTTTTCCCTTACAACAATAATTGTAATACAAACAGAGAAAAAAACAAAACTTAAGCTATAGACAAAACTTCTAATTTAGTTATAGAAGGTCTAAAACCTGTATTTTTAGCATATCTCTTTTTAGATTTCATCTTGAAAACTCTTACTTTGTCTCCTTTTGACTGCTCTAAAACCTTAAACTCAACCTTTGAGCCTTTTACTGTAGGAGTTCATACTTTTACATCTTTACCTTCCTCATCAGCAACCAAAAATGCTTCAACAGACATATTAGCTCCTTCCTCTACATCTTGCTTCTTTACTTCTATAACATCTCCCTTTTTTACAATAAACTGATTACCTCCTAATTCTACTACTGCTAACATAAACAAAAAATTAACAAATAAAAACCAACTCTAAATCTGCAAATTTAAAAGTTAATCAAATATTAAGCTTAAAACTTAAAAGAAAACCCCCTAATATGGTTTCACTACTAAGTTTTACTTATAATAGCTTACAATGGATAAACAACAATTCTTTATTACCTATTCACTAAAAACTATAAAAATGGTTGGGGTGGAGGGATTCGAACCCCCGGTAACGGAGTCAAAGTCCGCTGCCTTACCACTTGGCGACACCCCAAGATAATCTTAAGCCACCAGATTATACAAAAATAATAAAAAAGTCAAAATTATTTTGATTTTTATCATTATTTTCATATGATGATTTCCGTAAAATTCTTTATTTTTTAAAAACAATTATATGCTAGATTTTTTGAAGTTATTAACAAAAAGACCAAGTGATAAAGCTATAAAGATTTTAAGAATCTCTGCTTGACTTATATATATATTAATCATCTATTACAATTTAATATATTTAAACAAAGAAATAGACACAAACTACTTCTGATATGAAGTTACTCCAGATAAAGTAATATACATAAAGTATTTCATAGCATCCCTTTGAATCGCACCTATAGCTATGTGAGCTTTTGATTTATGTATACTAAAGAGTAAATATGTTAGAATTATACAAATACTTATCTGACTTTTATTGTTTTACATATCTTCAATAATAAAAGAAACTGCAAGCCTTGATGTAGATACTTTAATACTTATGATGTGATTTTTTCCAATAATAGCATGAATAACATGAAAATGTATAACTAAAAAATGCTTAAGATATAAAGAAAAAGTCACAAAAATAAGAGTATAAAACATAACATAAAAAAATAATATCTAAACTTTAGATATTATTTTTTTATGTTAATCTTACTCAAACTATAATTATTTCTCTTCCCTTATTAAATCCTTAACAGGAGAATAAAAATCTAGTTGCGCCTCTCAAATTTTATCTATTATATATGGAATTAATTCTTCCTTTTTTATATCCTTCTGTTTTCAATCAATCATATCCCTAAGTTGAAATACTCAAGATCTTGCTTCCATCACACCTACTATAACAACATACTTAGCTCCTATCCTTGAGGCCTTTAACATCTGTTCCCTAAGAGAAGGTGTTCAAAAAGATGCTAAAGTATTTATTCCTGCTTTCCTAGCCTCCAAACTTAATGGCAAAACAACTTTTTTAGCCTCATCTCAAAGCTGAACAAAATACAAATCAAGTTCATCCTTATTTTTTATCTTTATATTATTATTCTTCAATAATTCTATTATTTTTCAAGTATTTGCTGCAAATCAAGTAACAGGAAGATTACTTTTATTATCAAGTCTATTAGATAATGCATCATACCTACCTCATGAAACCAATGTTTTACTATCTTCCACACTATCCACAATCCACATGGTATTTGAATAATAATTCTTTTCTAAAAATAAAGTATTATCTTCCTCATATGGAACTCATAATAAATCTAAATACTCTTTAAATTTGATATAATGATTTTTGGAATCCTTCTTTAAAAACTTAGTTATAGATGGAGAATTTTTAGCTAAAATAGATTCGTCCTCATCTTCAGAATTAAATAAAGCGAGAGGATTAGTTTCCAGATTTTTTAAAGACTCTTCAGATAAAAAATGCTTTTTATTTTCATAAAAACTTCTCAACTCATCAATATATTTTACCATTTCCTTTTCATTTCATACAGTATTAATTCTAATCTTCACTAAATCACCCAATCACATTTTTTCTAAAGCAGAATATGCCAAAAAAAGAACTTGAGCATCTAAAATAGGATCTTTCTCTCATATTATCTCACACCCTATCTGAAAAAATTCTTTATTATCTCTCACTCTATCTAAAAACCTCTCCATATAATAAAAATATACTGGTTGAATCTGCTCTTGTAGATTATTATTTATATATGATCTAATAATTCAAACCGTAGCATCTCATGTCAAACACATATTTTCATCTTCACCAACAGTATAAAGAGAACTAAGCAAATTCTCATCATTTAAAAAAGCTTTCTCAAATAAACTTTTCTCTTCTATGATAGGAGTAGAAATTCTCCTAAATCAATTTTTACGAAACTCATGACGAAAAACCTTTTTTAAAAAAGTATTATATTTATGATCATCAGGATAAAAGTCTCTCATTCCCTCTAACACTGTTTCTAAATTCATCTTAAAAATAATTAAAAAATATCATAAAAAATACAACTATTTAAAATAATACTTTAGAAAAACTAAAGTAATGTTTATTACAAAAAAATTGTATCATTCTATTGTTAAAAATTCAAAGCTTTTTTCAAAGTCTAAAAAAGCCCACATTAAAACAGTATAATAAATATTATCTTTTTTCAAAATCAATTCCTATATACTTATAAATAAACTCTTTACTAATATCTGTCTTTTATTTATAATACATTTTTATTCTCTAGCCTAAATTCAATACCCAAGTGC
>DJMN01000053.1 GCA_002435385.1 Patescibacteria group bacterium UBA6489 | reverse complement strand
AATTCAAATTCAATTGTTAAATTTATTTCTTATTGTTTACAGAGAATATACAAATTACCTAAAAATAATGCCAATAAAAATAACCGAGTTTTGCCTCAGTTATCTTTGTTTTAGATGTTTATTTTTGAAAAACTGGGGAGTTTTGAGTTGTAATATTTGACATCTTTTAAAAATTATGTTAATCTTTTATTGGTTATGTTTTTAAAACCTAATCATTAGAGGCTTTTTAGAGTTTTTATATTTTATAGATTATATTTTTTATTTTTTTGAAATTGATAAAAGTAAGATACTAAGGAAAATCTAAAGAAAATCACATCTAGAAAAAAATAATCTTTTTTGTTAAAATTTGTTCAAAAAATTATCACTTAGTTATTACTAAGCTCAAAATTGTTTCACAAATTTTTCCTAAAAAATCTTAATTTTTATTCTAACGAAGGACTTTCTTAGATTTCCCTTAATAAATCAATAAATTCAAAGATTGGTTAATAAATATAATGTGTAAAATAATAAATTCAAAAGTTTATTTATTTAGTAAATATATGCTACTATGAAAACTAAAAATATATTATTAGTGTTTTCTGTTTTTACTATTAGTTTATGATCGTTGTCTTATTCTTTTGCTGATGATGTTTCATCTAATACTGGTGTTTTGGATGAGGAGACTGCAACTTGAGTAATTGAGGAGAGTTCAACATGAGTAGTTGAAGAAGAAAGTAATACCTGAGCCACTATAAGATATAGAATGGAGGAGTTAAAAGAGAAAATGGAAGAGGTAAAATATATTTTGAAGAAAAAACAAAGGTGAGAAGAGTTAACTGAAGAAGAACAAGACAAGTTAGCTGAAATGATTGAGATAAAGAAGAATCAAATATGAAATGTTCAATGAAAAAAAATCTGACATATTAGAAAGGCTATTGTTGAAAAAAGATTTTCTAATACTGGTGCATTAAACGAAGAAAGTAATACTTGAGCTACTATAAGATATGGAATGGAGGAATTAAAAGAAAAAATGGAAGAAGTTAAATATATTTTAGAGAAAAGACAAAAGTGAGAAGAGCTAACAGAAGAGGAACAAGCTAAATTAGATGAAATTATGGAAATGAAAAAGAATAGTATTTGAAATATCCAATGAAAAAAAATAGGTAATGTTAGACAAGTTCTTACTGATAAAGAGAAAGAAAGGTTAAAAAATATGTATGTTAAGGAAAGAAAAGATGTAAAGAAAGATGATATGAAAGAATTAAGAGAAAAAATGGATGAGATAAAAGATATATTGAAAAAGAAACAAAGATGAGAGAAATTAACAGAAGATGAAAAAATGAAATTGGAAAAAATGATGGAAATGAAAAAGAATAGAATTTGAAATGTTCAATGAAAAAAATTAGGAAATGTTAAAAAAGCTTTGGATAATGAGGATGAAGAAGTAGAAGAAATAGATGAAGATGAGTTTGAAGAAGATTTAGAGAATATTTTAAATGATTTAAGTGATGATGGAGAGGATGAAAACGAAGAGGACTAATAATATTTTTCTAAGTTTTTTAGAACACTTACTTTAGTAAGTGTTCTTTTTTGATTTCTTTTTTTGATAAAAAAAATTTTTTAAATAAAATATCGGAACTTTTATAAGATAATTAAAAAATAAAATGTATTTGAAGGGAAAATATAAAAAACAAGGATGATGAAAAGTGTTTTTATTTTTGTTAGTTTTGATATGAATTTTAGTTTTTGCATGATTGTTTGTTTATAAGTGATTTGTAAATAATGTATTGGTTGAAGATGATTCTGTTATTGTTGTAGAGAAGTGAGAAACTTATTATTCTTTACCTGAAAAATTTGATATTAATTCCAATTTATTTAGAGGGTATTTAAAAATGAATCCAGTTGAAGCAGGTTTGCAGGCTTGAACTTATAATCTAAAGTGAGGGACAACCATAAAAACTTTGTTTGAGCAGTTGAAGACTCCTATAAATGAAACTGATTTGAGAATAACTATTTTAGAATGATGGAATATATATGATATAGATTATTGTTTATCTAATCCTATTGAGAGTTGATGTATTAGTAAATATGAGGACGGTGAAAGTACAAAAATAGAAGAGCCTCTGATTAAAAAAGGTGATTTTATAAATGCTGTAGAGAATTATAATAAATCTAAATATGTTTTTTTGTCTGAGACTTTGACTTTAGAATGATTTTTATATCCAGATACTTATAATGTAAATCCTAATAATTTTTCTTCTGATATTTTTATTTGAAATATGCTAGATAATTTTCAGAATAGAGTTTATGATAAGTTGTTAAAATGAAAGGATAATAGTCAGATTGTTGATATAATAAATCTTGCTTCAATAGTTGAGAAAGAAGAGAAAAATGGTGACGAAAAACCTACTGTTGCGTGAATTTTGAAAAAGAGGTTAAATAATGATTGGATGATAGGTGCTGATATTACAGTTTGTTATCCTCATGAGTTGACTTCACAAGAATGTAAAATGGTAGTTTCTAAATATATAGGAGAAAAATCAGAATATAATACTAGAACTATGTTGTGACTACCTAAAACTCCTATTTCAAATCCTAGTTTTGAAACTATAAATGCTACTGTGAATTCTGAGGATAGCCCTTATTGGTTTTATTTACATGATACAAAAACAGGGAAAATTTATTATGGAAAAGATAATGCTGAACATGAGAGGAATAAGAGTTTGTATATTTATTAAAGATTTATTAGGTTTGTTTTTTATACCCCTCCCTTAATCGCTCCCCTTTCTGGAGAGGGACAAGTAGGAAAAAATAACCACCCCCTAGCCCCCTCCTTGCTAAGGAGGGGTAATAACGGTAAAGAATGAGTAGAGGGAGTTTTCATAGATGAGATTATAAAATATTATAAAACTAGATAAAAATTAAATGTCTAGTTTTTTTTTTGTATTTAGGAAGTGGTTTTTGCTAATAGTGTGAAAGTGTGATAGAATTTTATAAATTATTGTGAAATATAAGTGGATGATTTTGCATAAATTCTTAGGATATTTAAATTTAAGGTAATATGTTTTTAGCTAAAATAAAAGATTTTTTCAAAAATAATAAAAGAATAATTAGGTATTTTATCTTGTTTTTCTTGTTATATTCTTTATCAAGTGAATTTACTTTTGCTGAGGATAAAACTTGGAGTGAGCAGGATTTTGTTAACTTAGTTATACAAATAGTTGATTTAGTTTTAGCTTTTGTTTCTGCTGTGTTATGAGCTGTAACAGCTCTTGTTTCTTGGTTTCTAACTCCAGAATGGTATAACTGAAAGATATTTTGACTTGATAAGTTAATGAAGGAGTTATGGATCCTTGTATCTAATATTGCTTATGTTGCTTTTGCTATAGTTCTTATAGTGATTGCTTTTATGAATATAATAAATAGATGAGATAAATGGGAACTGAAAGAGGCATTACCTAGATTTGTGGTTTGAGTTTTACTTGTTCCTGTTTCTTGGTTTATTGTACAATTTACTTTAAGTGTTTCATGAATACTTACTACTTCTGTTTTATTGTTACCTCATCATATAATAGAAAATAATAATATAGGTTTGGATTATGCTCCTATAGAATGAAAAATGGTAGATACTAAATATGAGTTAAATCTGTGAAGTATTAAATGTGAAAATCTAAAAAAATCATGTTGTACTGAGTTTAGTGCTAATACATGAAGACAAAATTGAGATGGTGAATTTATGCGGTCTTGTGAGGGAAAAGATGTAAAATCGATTCTCAAATGAGAAGAGGTAAACTGAGAGTTAAAATGATGACTTGGTAATAGTTCTTTTGGTATAGTTTCTGTTTACACTTATGCTATAATGAGTGTTCAGGAAACAGATAGTTTTAAGATGGAAGACTGGAGGAAGTGAGTAACGAAAATAACAGACTTATTTCAAAAGGTAGTTTTTGATGCATTGTTTGTAATAATGTATGCTGTTTTGATGATAGCTTTATTTTTGGCTTTGTTTGTTAGGTGAATAACTTTGTGGTTGTATACTATATTTTCTCCTATTTTTGGACTTTTGTATTTTTTCTGAAAATCTAGTGAATGAGTTTGATCGGGAAGTTTTAAATTTAGTTTGAAAGAGTTTCTGTCTTTAGCTATGGTGCCTGTTTATGTAGCAGCAGCTTTGGCATTTGGTTTTATATTTATAATGGCGGTTTTAAAATCTGCAGAAGGTGGAATTGCTGATGCTGATGGTTGTTTTAAGTTTTGAGGTGTTTTTAATTTTTGTATAAATTGAGCTATCTGAGAGGCTACTGAGAGTACTGTTAATTATACTTTGTGAGCATTATGAAGGCTTATTATGCAAATTCTGGGGTTGGTTATTTTGTGGATATGAGTTTTTGCAGCATTGAAGACTTCTAGTATAACTGCAAATATAGTTAAGCCTATAGAGGATTTTTGAGGTCAAATTTGAACTCTTGTTATGAAGTCTCCTATGTATGCACCAATTATTCCTGCATGAAATTGAAGTTTTATGAGTATGAATTCTGCTCAGCAAATTGCATCAAAAGGTATGCAATATCTTGATGATAAGTCTAGACAACCAGGTTTTGACTTTATGAAAGAACATAGGCTGTTTTGAATGGAACCCGATAGTTTAAGTAAACAAGAAGCAGCAGTTAAAGCACAAGATGCTATTAAGCATTCAAATTCTTTAAGTGAACGTATGCAACAGATGGAAAATATGATATTGGCACATAAGAGTATTCCTGATATAGCAAATACTAAAGAATCAGTAGATACATTAAAGATGATGGCAGAGAATGTAGGTCTTGATAAAAATCTTTGGGAAGATTTGAATGGACCAACTTCTGATTATAAAAAAGTTAAAGAATTGATATGAGCACTTGATAAATATGCTAAGGATAATGGTACTGATATGATGAGAGGTAAAGAATGGAATAGGGCTACTTCAATGGATGAGATGAATGCAGCTTTAGCCCAATGACATAAGGAAAGACAATGAGGCGAAGATACTTCTAACTCAGGGGATGGAGGTGTAACTAATGAAACATCTATAAAAACAGATGAAAAAAATAATACTATAATTTTTAATGCTATTTCTGATACAGGTAGCTCTATTCCTGCAACTATAAATAGAAATGCTGATACTAATAGTTCAGGTTTTAAAGATTTAATGACTTCTTTATCTGCATGAATTGCTAGTGGTAAAGTAAGTGAAAAGCATTTAAATGATTTAGATTTGTTGTTGAATTCAATTAATACTAATGATATAATTAAATGACTTGCTGATGCTTGAAAACTAAATATTAATGATAACTGAAAATTTGAGATTGGTTGATCTGGTAAAAAAGCAACAGAGGATGATATAAAGAATTATTTTGGAAAGGAGACTTCTTGAAGTAGTGAAGAAACATCAAGTGAAAGTTCTTCTGGTTGAGAACAAAAAGAAGAAACTCAAGCAACAGAGAATGAATCTTCTGAAGATACTACGACAGAATAATATTATATTAAACCTTAATTTATCTCATATATGGATATAGTTTGATGAGCATGAAAAGTATTGAGTTGCTTAACAGGCACTTGAGGTATTTTAAGTTGTAATACTTGACTTTGAGATGTTTTATTTACTCCGATACTAGAAATTTGATGAGACTTAACAAGAACTTGGTTATGAGTAGTTGCTATATTAATATTTTTCATTTGATACTATTTTATAGCAACAGAGGAAAAATATCATCTAAATAAGGCAAAACCTGCTTTGATGATATGAACTTTGATGTTTGTTTTTATTGGTTTTTATTATATGATTAATGGTTTAGATTTTGAACCATTGCATCATTGATTATCTGAGCTTATTTTAGAGATAGCTGAAATCTATTTTTTCTTGTTTGTTGCTATGACCTTTATAGAAACTCTTATAGAGAGAAGAGTTTTTGAGGTATTGAAGCATAAGCTTGTATCTAGTTGATGGACTTATAAAAAAATATTTTGGGGAATCTGATTTGTTGCTTTTTTCTTGAGTCCAATAGCTGATAATTTAACTACAGCACTTGTTTTGTCTACAGTGTTGTTAAATATGGAAAGGAAAAAGATAAATTTCATTGTTCCTACAGCTATAAATATAATAGTTGCGGCTAATGCCTGATGAGCATGGAGTCCTTTTGGAGATATTACAACACTGATGGCTTGGACTGCTGGAAAATGAGAATTTTTAAATTTCTTGTATTTGTTTCCTGCTTCTTTTACTTGATATGTTGTTACTTGTTTGTTTTTGTCTAGGTTTGTCCCTAAGTGAAAACCTATAGTTGATTCTGTTGATTGAGGAGAGGTTAAGCTTAAATATGGTTGAAAATGAGTAATATTTTTAGGTATATTTACTATAGTTTGTGCTGTAGTGTTTCATCAGTTTTTTCACTTTCCAGCTATGTGGGGAATGATGTTTTGATTGGCTACATTGAAGATGTATGCTTATTTTCTAAATAGAAGGTCAACTAATGCTACTTTTGATGTATATGCTAGTATGAGGCTTATAGAAAATGATACTTTGTTATTTTTCTTTGGTATATTATCGGCAGTATGAGCTTTGCATTATATTGGTTTTTTACAATATATAGTGGAGCTTTATGATTGGATGTGAAGTACCCCTTGAAATGTGATAGTTTGATTTGTTTCTGCTATTATTGATAATGTTCCAGTTATGAATGCTGTTCTAAAGGCTGATCCTAGTATGTGACTAGATCAGTGGTTGTTACTAACTTTAACTGTTTGAATAGGTGGTAGTTTGATTAGTTTTGGTAGTGCGGCTTGAGTTTGAGTTATGTGAAAGTTGAAGGGGATTTATACTTTTTCTACTCATATGAAGTATGCTTGGACTATACTTGTAGGGTATGTTATATCTGTTTTAATTCGGTATATTCAGTTTGAGATGTTTGGTTGGTATTAGGAAAGTGTATTTTTTTGGAAAATTGGAAATAGCAAAGGGTTAAAACCCTCTGTTAACAAAAACTGTACTTATTAATCTCTTATTTGTTATAAATAAAGGATTTTTTTTTGATTTTTGGGATTAATTGGATAATATTGTTTTTAACCACCCCCTAGCCCCCTCCTTGCTAAGGAGGGGGAAGATTTTAAGGGGAATTATTATTTACATAATTCTTTTCCATTCATTCTATTTTGGGTATTTTTTGGGAAAGGGAGAAATTATTTAGTTATTTTTATTTAATTTTATGAAAGAAAGAATTGTTGAGTTGTTACAGAAGGTTATAAAGGATAATTATGATTTAGAATTATCTGATGTTAAGTTGTGAGATGTTCCTAAAAAGATGTTTGGAGATTATTGTTTTAATGCTTGAATTTTGGCTAGGGATTTAAGGAAAAATCCTAAGATTATTGCTGAAGAGTTGAAACAATTTTTAGAAAAAGATGAAAATGATATATTTGAGGGATTAGAAATTGCTTGAGCTTATTTGAATGTAAAAGTGAATAGGAATAATATTTTAGAGTTCTTAGAAAGTTCTACTATTAATAAACTTAAAGAAAATCAAAAGTGAAAAACAATAGTAGTTGATTATATTTGAGCTAATGTTTGAAAGCCTCTTCATATTGGGCATATGTGTACACCAAATCAGGGGCAAGCTATGATAAACGCATATAAAAAAGTTTGATATAAAGTTATTTCTGATAGTCATATAGGGGATTGGGGAATAATATTTTGAAAACTTATTACTGCTTATAAGTATTGGGGAGAGGAGAAAAAATTAAAAGAAAATGCTGTAGAGCATTTATTTAATTTGTATGTGAAGATTACAAGTAGGATAAAAAATGAGCATTGAAAGTTAGATGTTTTTATAGATAGAATTGTTGAATTTTTTTCTGAAAATGGTTATGAATTACCAGAGAAATTTACTGATTGAAGATGGAAAGAGATTTCATTAAAACATAATTTTTCTGATTTTGAAAAATTACTTAATTATACTAAGGATATAGATGATAAATTTTTTAATTTTCAATTATCACAATATAAAGAATCTATTATTAATTTAGAGGAGCAAACTAGAGTAGAGTTTAAAAAATTGTCTAAATGAGATGAAGACTCTGTAAAGCTTTGGCAGAGTTTTACTAGGGAGTCTATTAAAGCTATGGATAAGCAATTAGAAAGATTGAATATAAAGTGTGATTATAATATTTGAGAGAGTTTTTATGAGTGATTGGGGTTACCTAAAATAGAAAACTATCCTGATTTAGAATATTCTATGAAGGATATAGTGATAGAGCTTATAGAAAAGTGAATTGCAACTAAAAATGATGATGGTTCTGTTTGAGTTGAGTTTGATGAGGAATTAAAAATCCCTAGTTGTATTCTACAGAAAAGAGATTGATCTCATGGATATTTGGCATCTGATTTGGCTTGTATTAAATATAGAATGGATAACTGGAGTCCTGATTATATAGTGTATTTTGTAGATGTTAGACAAAAACTTCATTTGGAGCAGGCTTTTGAAATATCAAAAAAAGCGTGATGGTTAAAAAGAGAATGAAAAGATAATACAGAACTTATTCATGCTTATAATTGATTTATAAAGTTGAAAGATGGAGCTATGTCTACAAGAAAATGAAAGATAATAAAATTAGATAATCTTTTGGATGAGGCTGAAGAAAGAGCTCAAAAAATTATGTTAAAAAAGAGAGATGATATACAATGAAAAGAACTTAAAGAATTGAGTAAAGTGATTTGAATTTGAGCTATAAAATATGGTTATTTGAAGAAAAATAGAGAAACAGATGTTGTTTTTGATTGGGATGAATTTATGACTTTTGAAGGGAATAGTTGACCATATATACAGTATGCTTATGTAAGAGCTAGAAGAATATTAGAGAAAGCTAGTAGTGAATGAGTAAATATACAAGAAAATTTTGATGGTTTTGAAAATATAGCTGAAGATGAATTGGATAAAATACAAAATTTAGTAAAGATTTTGATAAAATATTTTTCTTCTGATTGATGTTTAGTAGAAATGATAGAAAAAAATATGCCTCATGTTTTGGCATCTTATGTATTTGAATTAACAAAAATTTTTAATTCATTTTATAATTGAGTTCCTATACTTTCTGAAAAGAATGAAAATAAGAGAAATTTTAAATTAAGTTTAGTTAAAAGATTTTCTGAAACTGTAAAAGAATGTTTTGAAATTCTAGGTATTGATATGCCAGAAAAAATGTAATATGTATATTTTATGTCAGTAGATTATAATAGTTTTGCTAAAACATTTTCAGAGTCTAGAAAAAATATGAAATGGGAAGAAATTTCATATTTTTTAGATTTTGTAATTAATTCTTGAATTAAGAACATAAGTGTTTTGGATGTTGGATGTTGAAATGGTAGATTATTAGGTGCCTTTAATGATAGAAAATTGATTGTAGACAAATATGTTTGAGTAGATTTATCTGAGAAACTTTTAAAAGAAGCTGAAAATATTTATCCTGAGGATGAATTTTTGAATATTGATATGATTGATTTAAATAAGATAAAAAAGAAATTTTCTTGTATATTTTTTATTGCTAGTTTTCATCATTTGAAAAGTGTTGATGATAGATTAAATGTATTGAAGAATGTTCGTAAATTATTGAAAGATGAGTGACATATTTTTATGACCAATTGGGCTTTGAATAGCTATTTAAATAGAGAAAAATATAAAAAATCTGTTATAGGAAATAGTGAGAATGAGTTTTGAAGTATTGATTACAATATAAAAATATGAAAGTTTGATAGATTTTATCATAGTTTTTCATTAAAAGAATTAGAGTATTTATTTTGAGATAGTTGATTTAATATAATAGAAAATAGGTTATTTGACAATAACAAAAACTATATAAGTATTGTTTCTTAGTTATTTCTATGTTATACTGTTTTAAATAAGGTATTTTCTAAATATTTTGATACCATGGATTATGAATCAGATATAAAATTAATTGATAAGAAGGTAGACTCTCTTATTAAAACTGTCATCTGATATATGTCTTGAATAAATCAGGATTATATAAAAGATAAAATAAAAAAATCTTATGAATATGCTAAGGAAGCTCATAAGTGACAGATAAGGTTGTCGTGACATCCTTATATAAATCATCCAGTAGAGTCAACTATGATTCTTTTGTCTCTAAGTCCAGATATTGCCAGTATACAGGCTTGTTTATTACATGACGTTATAGAAGATACTCCTAAAACGTATGCAGATATAGAAAAAGAGTTTTGAAAAGAAGTTGCTTTTTTATGTTCTTGAATGGAGAAGCTTTGAAAGGTTAGGTATAAATGAGAGGATAGAGCAATATGAAGTTTAAGGAAAATGTTTGTTGCCATGGCTGAAGATCTTAGAGTTATACTGATAAAGCTTTCAGATAGGCTTCATAATATGCAGACTTTGAAATACCATCCTAAATTGGAAAAAAGAAGAAGAATTGCATTAGAGACTTTAAATATTTATGTACCAATAGCAGAAAGATTGTGATTATATAATCTAAAGAATTCTTTAGAAAAAGAGTGTTTTAAAATTTTAAAAAAGCAAGATTATCTAAACATAAAAAAGGCTTTAACTGAGACAAAAATTGTTAAAGATACATTTAAGAAAACTTCTATAGAAGAAATTGAGTCTTTATTGAAGGATATTTGAGTTAAATGAGAGGTTTCTTTTAGAATAAAATCTATTTATTCTATTTATAGAAAAATGAAGAAAAAGCATTTTGAGGATATAAATGATTTGTATGATATTTATGGAATAAGGATAATTGTTGATAGTGTTGCCGATTGTTATAGGGTTTTATGAGAAATTCATAGCAGATGGTATCCTTTGCCTTATAGGTTTAAAGATTATATTGCTCTAGCTAAGCCGAATTGATATAGGAGTCTTCATACAACAGTTATTGGTTTTCTAAAGAATTTTGTTAAGCAGCCTACTGAAATACAGATAAGAACTAGGGAAATGCATAAGGAAGCAGAGATTTGAGTTGCTGCTCATTTTGAATATAAAGAAGTTTGAAGTAAGGTAGCAAGAGATGTAAATTGGGTAAAAGAGCTTAAGGAAATGACGGAAAATTTATGAAATAAAGATTTGATGTCTTCTTTAAAAATTGATGTATTTAAGGATAGAATTTTTGTTTTTAGCCCCAAAGGTGATACTGTAAATCTTCCATCATGATCAACTCCTATTGATTTTGCTTATTATATACATACTGATTTATGAAATCATATAAGTGTTGCAAAAGTAAACCATAGTGTTTATCCTTTGGATAAAGAATTAAGAAATGGTGATATAGTGGATATTGTCATAGATAAAAATAGGTCTCCTAGTCCTTTTCGGCTTTCTTTTGTGAAGACATCAAAGGCAAAAAGTCGTATAAGATCTTATTTGAAGAAAGAAAATAAAGATTTGCATAGGGATAGGGGGAAAGACATTTTGAACAAGTATTTGGAAAGTTCTTGACATAAACCATTGGATAAGGATTTGTCTATTTTTAAGGTTATTGATTGAAGAGAATATAATATAGAAGAAAGATATCAATTTTTAGAGCAAGTTTGAAATTTTAGCTTAACTCCTTCTTCTCTGATAAGAAGAATATTTAAACCAGATTCTAGAAGTCTTAAGAGAATTGGTCGACCAGAAGAAGTAGAAGATTTTGATGAGAATAGAGTTTTAAAAAAGAAAAAGGTGATTATAGGTTGAGAGGATGATTTACCATATAAGATTTGTAAAAAATGTCTAGACCAGGATTTTAGTGAGGAAATAGTTGCACATATTAATTCTAAGTGAATTTTTACTTTACATAGAAGGGATTGTGATATATTAGAATGAGCTAATAAGGATAGGCTAATAAGTGCCTATATTGAGTGAAACGAAGATAATATTTTATTATTTGAGGTTAGTTTTATTATGAGGAATAAACCGTGAATTTTGAAGTCTATTAGTAGTATATTGTATTCTATGAATATAAATATAGATGAGATATATTCAAAAAAACAATCTCCTTATGAGGTTAAAATTGTCTTATCTTTGGAGGTTCCAGATCATGATTATTTGATACTTGATAGGTTTTTAGATAGGGTTAAGCTTAAAATGTGAAGTGATTTGTTGAATCATGAAATATCACAAATAGATTACAAATAAAGTTAATTGTAACAAAAAAACTAGAATATTTAAATTCTAGTTTTTTTGTTATTTATATAAGATTATTTTCTTATGTTTAATTTATTTATAACTTCTTCATATACTTCAGGTTTTTTTCTCTTAAGATAAGCTAACATTTTTCTCCTTTTAGCAACCATAAGCATTATACCTCTTCTAGAATGGTTATCTTTTTTATGAGTACTTAAGTGTTCTTTTAAGTTTTCTATCTTTTGTGTAAGTATAGCAACTTGTACTTCAGCAGAACCTGTATCTCAAGTTTTTGCTCAAAAATCTTTTACGATTTTCTTTTTGTCATCTTTAGTAACAGTCATAATTGTATTTTTAAAAAATAAATAGTGTCAACAAACTAGAAAATACACCAGTAAATTAACATTTTTTATTGTATGAAAAAATAAAAAAAAATCAAAGGAAAATATTTTTTTAGGATTGGTGAATGTTTTCAAACTTATCTATGTGTATTTTTATATATCTTTTTAATCTACTGATTGTTGCTTCATCTGGTTTTCTGTGGTGGAATTTTTTATATAGTTCTTTTAGTCATCATGTATCTCATAGTAAAGCTAATAATATATAATTATTTGAGGTAATTTTTTGTATTTCCTCTCAAAATATACTAACTAAAAATAATGTAGTTTGTTCAGAACTATTTAATTCGAAAGGAGATTTTCATCATGTTAGTTTCTGGGTTATTATTTTTACTTCTGTATATCATGTTGCTTTTATAAATAAATTTTTTAAGGTTAAAATGTTTTGTTTTAGTTGTTTATTTTTTTCTTCTAGGTTGTTTAGGTTATTAGTATTAATACTTTTTTTGTTTTTTTGTAAGCTTTGTAAGATAAATATATCAGATTCGTTGGACTTTATTTTTTCCTTTAATTGTTTTATTAGGTTAGGTATTTTATTTAAAGCACTTTCATAGGAGCTTGTATTCCGAACTTCTCTTGTTTTGTCTTCTTTTTTTATTTTTTCTGTTACTTCTGATGAACTTATCCATATAGTTTTTCAGTCTTTAATAGTTTGGTATTCTATTGCTATTTTTCAATTATTTGTTAAAAATTGATATAGTCATTCTGCTGAGCTTGTATCATTTTTACTTTCTGGATTTCAATTTTTGCTTTCTATATCCACGAATACTAAACATAATGACTGTAGATTTTCTAGTAAAATTTTCATATGTTGATTCAAAAATTTTTCATCTATGTTTATATCTCATCAATCTTTTTCACTTCTTTTTATTGTTAATCAATTTAAATTTAATCTTATCATTGTTTCTCAAAATTCTTTTATTTTTGGTTTTATTTCTATATTTTCTTTTAAATAAGATAGTTCAAGATAAACGGTGTAGTTTATTTCTTTTAACTCTTTGATTGTTAAAAATCATTCTTGGATTAATTCTTCTGCTTTTTGTATGGATTTTTCTTTTATTCTTTTGGTATAGTTTCCTCTATCTTCATTTTTTTTTCTTTCTATTGTTTTTCAAGAATATATTTTCCTGAATTCTTTAATTTTTTCTTTTTTCTGAATTTTGTATTCTTTTTCTATTTCTTCAATGTTTATTTTTATTATTCATCTATTCGTGTTTATGTGTATTTGTTTGTGTTTTAAATTTATTCAGTTTGTTTCTAAAATCACCATGACCTTACTGATTATTTTTATTATCTCTTCTCTTGTTAGGTCTATTTTTTTTGAAGTTTCTTTTATTCATTTTTCATCAAGTAAGTTTATGTATTCTATTGTAAAATAATTATAGAATGCTGTTGTTTCTCTTGGTTCTTTGTAGCTTTCTATTACTCATATGAAGTCTATATTTTTTTCTACTATATCTCTGTATGATTGATTGAATCAGAATATATCTATATTATCATTTGTTTTCGCTAGTTCTTGTTTTAAAAATTGTATTTCTTTTCATATTAATCCTAGTTTGTATGATTTAATCTCTATGTTATATAGTAAATTATCCAAATGCTCTATGGTTTTGTTTGTTAGTCATCTTTCTGATTTTTCAAAATCCGTTTTTAAATTTTTTAATTGTATAAGTTGATTTAGAACGAGGGATTGTAATTTTGGAGAGTTTTTCACTTCAACAGAATTTTTTTTTCTTTCTAATGTTTTTATTGAACTATCTAATGTCAGAATTACTTTTTCCTTAGGAGTAAATTCTTTTTTTTCGGAAGTTTGTTCTGTTTCAGGAGTAGATGCCATATTTTCTTTTTTGAATAGTATTTTTTTTATATTGATATTTTATCATAATATACACAAAAAAACAAGAACTAATATATTATTAGTTCTTGTGATATTTTCACATTTTTTTATTGTTCGTCTAATTTCTTCTTTAATATTTTGTTAAACATTTTTGGATTTCATTGTCATTTACTTGCTTTCATACATTGTCATACAAAAAAACCAAATATTCTCTCATTTCATCATTTGTAGTCATTTACTTGTTCTTGATTATTTTTAATTATTTCATCTGCTATTTGTTCTAGTGCTCATAAGTCGTTTTTTTGTCTAAGATTATTTTCATCTATTATAATATCTGCTTCTCATCAGTTTCTAAATAATTCTTCTATTACTTGTTTAGCATTTGTACTTGATAGTTCTTCTTTGTTTACTAATTTTATAACTTTTACTAGTTCTTCTATATCAAATTTTAATTCCTTAATACCAGATGTTTCATCACTTTCATTTATAAGAGCTAGTATTACGGTTGTTATGTATGAACAAGATTTTTTATAGTCAGAAGTTAATTTTACTAGTTCATCAAAATAGTCACTTAGATCTTTGTCGTTTGTTAAAATTCTTGCATCATCATCTTTTAGTCCGTATTCTTCTAAATATCTAAGTCTCTTTTCTATTGGTAATTCTGGAAGAGTTGCTTCACATGCTTCTATGTATTCATCATCAAGTTCAATAGGTAATAAATCTGGTTCTGGAAAATATCTATAATCCATAGCGTCTTCTTTTGATCTTTGTGATGTGCTCATTCAAGTATCATCATTCCATCATCTTGTTTCTTGTTCTACAACTCATCATTTTTGAAGTATTTTTATTTGTCTATTTGATTCACTGTCTATTGCTCTTCAGATGGCAGAGAAAGAGTTTAAGTTTTTCATCTCTGTTCTACTTCATAGTTTTGTTGTTCAAGCTGGTCTTACTGAAATGTTTACATCACATCTTAGTTGTCATTTATCCATATCTGCATCTGATACTCATCATGCTCTGAACATTTTTTGTAATTCTTTCAAAAATTCCATTACTTCTTCTTTATCTGAGAATACAGGGTCAGTAACCACTTCCATAAGTGGACTTCACGCTCTATTATAGTCACAGATTGTTTGTCATCATGCATGGTTTAATTTTCAGGCATCGTTTTCTAAATGCATATGGTGTATAGCAAATTCTTTTACTTCTCAGTTAACTAGGGTTTTTACTTTTCATGCTCAAACTATTGGTTGGTATAGTTGAGTAGTTTGAAAACTGGTTGGTAAATCTGGGTAGAAATAACTTTTTCTATCAAATCTAGAAAATTTGTTTACTTCACATTTCATAAGTAGTCCTCAGATAACTCATAGTCTAACAACTTCTTTATTTAGACTAGGTAACATTCATGGAAATCACATACATATAGGACATACGTTTATATTTGGTTCATCTGCTAATGCTACTGCATTTTTACAGCTACATAACATTTTTGTTTTAGATTTTATTCTTACGTGTATTTCTAGTCCTATAACTTTTTCGTATTCCATTTGTTTTTTGTTAATGATGTAAATTTTTTATAAAAATCCCTTCCCCTTCATTACATTTTGGGTACTCCCTTTGGTCCTAAAGATAAAAAGGAGAATTTATGGAATTTTTTATTTTATTAGTATCTTTTTTATTATACTAAAAATTAAGAAAAAATATATCTAATTTTTTAATTATATCAATATTTTTTTTTGATTTTAAAAAATAAAATGATAAAATCATTTTTGTTATATTATATTTTTAATATTTTTAAATATGGAATTACAAGTTAAGATACAAGTTTGAAAGGATTTAGAAAATGCAAAGGATGCTGTTGAAAGGTTAGTAGAGGAAAATTTAAGAACTAAGTTAGATAGTTATTTGAAAAAGTTTGATAAGGATTCTGCAGAAGGTTTGTTGGAATTGAAAGTTGATAAAAATAAGAAGGCTATGTATGATGGTGTGTTACAAGTTAATTTAGATTGAAAAAATTTTAGGTATGAAAGGGAGGATTATACAAATCTAGATGATTTAGTGAATCACTTATTTAACCATTTAAAAGAGGAGCTTAGTAATGACTAAGACCATCCCCTTGCCCCCTCCTTGTTAAGGAGGGGGATTTTTTGTAATATACTATATTCTTGAATAACTAAATTTAGGTACTATAAAATTAATAAGTCTAGGCAAGTTTCTTTGCAAAAAAAATCTTTGTGTTTAAAATGTGTTTTTAACGTATCAGAAAATAGAAAGTTACAAAGGGTTAAAACCCTCTGTTGACTAGTTGTACTTACTAATCTATTTTCTGTGAAGCTGTTATTTTAATAAAAAAGGGATTTTATATTTATAATTTTATTATTATGTGAATGCAAAACTATGCTAAGTTTGAATCAAATGTTGTTCAAGAAAGTTTGGATAGGAGTTATGATACAGTGTCTGTTTGAGGATGATATTATTGATCTAGTAGTAGTATATTTGATTATTTAATGAGGATTATAGATACGGTTATAGAAATGATATTTGTTTTATGAGTTATTATTGGTTTTCTTTTATTCTTTTATTTTGTTATTTCTTTATTTAGAAAGTGATGAGATGAAACTGTTAAAGAAATGAAAAGGCTAGGAAGTTGGTGAGTTTGAATATTGAAAGATATATTATTATCTATTAAGAAGCTGTTGTTATATTTTTGGAATAGAAAGTTATTGTCTGTATTCATTATAATTATTTGTTTTTTAGGTATTTTTGTATGAAGAGTTCTTGATTGAAGGTGTAAGGTTCTGAGGTTGGCTAAAATAGAAAGTGGTTTTGTTTGAGTTGATTTAAAAAATCAAAGAATACTAACTCCATGATACCATTTATATAGTCCAATTAGAACTAGTTATTTTTTATCTCCTACTAGTAATTTTGCCTTTGAAATAGTTGAAATTACAGCAAATACAGATGGTGAATTACCTGTCACTCTTGATTATAGGGTTAATTTTATGATTAAGTCAGATAAGAGATTAGAGTTTTATGATAAATATTGAGCTAAAAGTATAAGAGAGGTTTCTTCTGATGTTGTTATGCCTAGTTTACTTGAGGTTATAAAAGGGATAATAAAGGATTATGATTTTAAGGAGATTTCTTCTAAACATAATGAAATAAAAGATATAACTATAAAACAAGCTAATGAGATATTAAAAGAGATTTGAATAGAAATACAAGATATAAATATACTTGATATCAGACTACCAGAGAGTTATTTAAAATCTAAGGAGGATTTATTAAAGGCTGAAAATGAATTGAAACTTGCAGAGGCTAAACTTGAAGCACAAAAAAAGGAATCAGAGAGAAATGTTATAGAGGCTGAGAATGCTAAAAAGGTTAAGATAATAGAGGCTGAGGCAATTGCTGAGTATAATAAGATAATAAATTCTGAGACTATAACAGATAAGATGTTGGAAATGAAGAAGTTAGAAAATGAAACGACTAAGATTAAGAAATGGGATGGTAAGTTGCCGACTTCAGTTTGAGGGGATTATGAGTTTTTGAGGTAAATAATAGTGTTTGATGACAAAAAGATAAGCTTTGAGAAGAGCTTATCTTTTTACTAAAGTAAAAAACGAAGTGCAATTTTGAAAAATAATATATTATACTGTTTAAAAAATATTTGACAAGAAAAAAATTTTTTTTAGAATTAAGAAAATATTATTTTTTATCTTTTTTATGTCAGAAAGATTCTTAGAATCATTAGAAGAGGGAAATGGAGGTGATGTTATCAATATACATACATTTATATTTTTAGAACAAGTTGTTTCAAAAATAAATAGGATTATTGATAAGAAATGAAAACAGTGAAAAAAGGATATTGTAAATAATATAATAAAGGTAATTGATGAATTAAGGATTTTATATTATTCTACTGTTTCTTATGATGAAAAAATGTATGCTATAGAACAAGTACTTGCTTCTGTAGATTATTTATTTTCTCAAGTAGATGCGAAGAAGCTTTTTGTGAGAAATCCAAGATATAGTCTTAATGAATTTCTTTATTTATCAACGGAAGAGCAGATTTTTGAATTTATGTTACCTAAAAAATCTGATATAGCTGATTTTCCTTCTGTATTAGGAGGGAATTGTTATACAGAAGGAGTTCTTTTTTATTATAATTTGTTGAAAGAAATTGTTTGAAATGATAAGTACATAAAATTCAAATTTCATATTCTTGAGGAAATGTATCACTGAACCCTGTCTATAAATGGTAAGTTTTGGATTGATAGTGATATAAATAAATTATTTTTTGAGAAGTTATGAAAACATCCTGAAAAAACTAATTTCTATAGATTGGCGGAAGATGAAAAGTTAGGTGAAATTTTGAAAAAGTTATGAGTAAATTATACCACCAATAATATATGACAATATATTAAACATGTTGAAAATTTACCAGATACTTTGTTTACAAATGTTGCTGTTTGAGGGAAGGGATTTTTTGTGTTAGAAATGTCTAAAAAATTAGATAAGATTTCTTGTTCTTTTCATTCTAGAGGTGTACGAGAAAAAAGAATAGAGATTAATGTAGAAGATTTTTTATGAAGAAATATTGATGAAATTATAAATTTTGTAATAAATGAATTTTCTTTACAAGAAGAAGATAAAGCTACCATAATTGCTGCTTTTTCTAAAATTGATAGGAATTATTTAGAAAGATTATTACTGAAGCGTAGTAAAAAATAATAAGAAAAATTAATATAGATATATATTCATCTCTTCTAATTTTTCTCTTTCATAGTCATCTAAATCCTCAAATAAATCTCTTGAATCATAGATTCAGTCAGCTGTTCTAGAGAAGTATTGTTTTCATTTCTTTTGAAATATGAGTCTTTTTCTGAAACATGATTTATCTAAACAGTATTCAGTTTCTTCTACAGATTCAGGTATTTCATAATTATATTCTTTTATGTATCATAGGTTTATAGCTTTTTCTATGATTTGGTGCCATATGTATCCTGCTCAGGTTATTCCTGTGACTCATTGCATAGAGGAGCTATCATTGTTTCCTATCCAAACTCATACAATCAAATCTGGATGGTATGAAATAACTAAATTATCTCTAAATTCTGAGCTTGTTCATGTTTTTACTGCTTGATAGATGCTTGTATTTAGTATAGAGTTTACTCAGAAGCTTATATCTCTGTTATCTGGGTCTTTTAGTATGTTGTAGAGTAAGAATTTTTCAGGATCTATTTTTGAGTTGAGATTAAGGTCTTTTATATTGTTTTTGGAGTACTGTAGGGTTATATTTCTGTTTGTGTTTATTTCATAGTTTGGTAGTAGATTTATGTAGCTTAAAATTAGGTCTTCTAGTGTTATATCTGGATTTCCTAGGACTAGAGAGTATCAGTAGTGTTCTGCTGGAAAATCAAATTTGAATCAGTAGGTTTCATAGAATTCATATACTTCTTGTAATCATAGGTGTTTTGCTAGTCTTACTGTTGCATTGTTTAGACTGTTTCAGAGAGCTTTTTTAAGAGTTACTAATCAGTATTCTTTTAGTGAGTAGTTTTCTGAAATGTAGGTTTTTCATTCTTTGAAACTGTTATATTCACTTTCTAAATCTATTAGTAAATCGTTTGGATTGGCTCAGTTTTGTAAAGCTTGTAGATATAAGAATGGTTTTATTGTACTTCAAAGTTGCCTTTTGCTTTTTATGACATCTACTTGTCAGTCTATGTCATTTGCATAGAAGTCTTTGCTTCATTGGTATACTATGGTTTCCATAGTTTTTGGATTTATCACTATGATTGCTCAGTTTGTTACATTTTTATCTTTTAGTCATTTTAGTGTTTCGTTTAGGATATCTTTGGTAAATTGTTGTAATTCTTGGTTTATGGAAGATTGTATGGAGATGTTTTTATGACTCCCCTCTAGCCCCCTCGTTGCTAATGAGGGAGAGTAATTGATTTCATCTAATAATCTGTTTGTAACAAAAGGGAATTGGTCTATATTTTGTTTTTTGTTTAGTTTAAATATGGTTCTTTCAAATGTATATCAGAGTTTATTTTTTACTTTTTCAAAGTAGTTTTGAAATGATTTTTCTTCTAGTGATTTTATTCATGGGTTGTGTAGGAGTGAGATTAGTAGTGTTATTTCTTCTTGTGTTAGGTCTTCTACTTTTTCTTTTCAGAAATAAACTTCTGTGGCTGCTCAGAGTCCATATAGGTTATTTCAAAAATAGGCATTATGACAGTATAGGTTTAGGATCTTTTCTTTTAGGTATTTTTTATTTTCTCAAATTCATAGTGTTGAGGGAATATAGGGAATAGAGTAGTAAAGAGCTAGTAGGGCTTCTCTTGATTTTTGTAGGTAGGTTCTTTTTGAGTTTATGAAGAATTTGTTTTTTATGTATTGTTCTGTTATTGTGCTTCATCATGAGACTATTTTATTGTTTGTGATGTTGTTTTTTATGGCTCAGAGTTTTGAAATAAGGTCTATTCAGTAGTGGTTGTAGTAATTTTCGTCTTCTATGGTTAGTAGGGCTTTTATGAAGTGGGTATCTGGCTTTATTTCTATGAACTTGTAGTATCAGTTTGGTTTTGCTTTATTTGTGATGGTATTTCAATTTCTGTCTATGATTTGGATGGATCATGGCTGGTTTTGGTAGTTTGGGGGGTAGGTGATGATTGGGAAAAAAGTGTAGGTGAGGAAGAGTATGAGACCACCCCCTAGCCCCCTCCTTACTAAGGAGGGGGAAATTAGTTTTAGTGTTTTTTTTAGTTTTTTCATGTGGTTAGATATTTTGAGTTTTCTTGATTTTATTTCTAAATCTATAATCCTTTTTAAGTATTTGCCTCATTTATTGGAGTTAAGAGTTTCTGAAAAAAATTTTTGTTTAGTAGGTAGAATATAACTCATGATATGGCTCAAAATAGATGTCAGAATAAACTTACTCATGGATGAAGTCATATGGCTATGTTTACAACTATTGCTGTGATTCATCATTTGTATTCATCAATTTTTCTTGATTTTAGTTCAAGTGTGAAGTAACTAAGTATTGCTAAACAAAATCAACTTATTCAGATTGTGTTTGGTGATCATACGAGTGTTAATCAGATTCATACAAAAATTGCATTGAATATGAAGAATAGTAGGTATTTTTTAGTTCATAGTATTAATTCTACTTGATTTCAAAAATAATAAATAAATATGGAATTAAATAATAAATGAAATATATCTCAATGAATAAAGTTTGAGGTAAAGAACTGTAGAAAATATATGTGGTATTTTCAATAGTTTAGGAAGTAGTCATTCATTCAATAAAGTGCAAATTCGGGTTTTACATATAGAATGAGAGTGAATAATGTTGATATCAAAATAAACATATTTGATATAGATTTTTTATATGGATTGTTTATGTAGTGTGACATATTTTTACTTTATTAAGTATATAGGTTTATTTTGACTTTCCTTTTTAAATTTATTATAGTAATAAATACCAAAAATCAGCATTGGTAGGGTTAATATTTCTCACATGGTTAAGTATCAGAATATGTATCAGATATGGGCATCTGGCATTCTGAAAAATATTTCTACTGTTATTCTAAATATTGAATAGAGTATTAAAAATAAGCATGCTATTTGTCATGTGAATCATTTAGTAGATGTATTTTGTTTTAAATTTAAGGGAATTTTTAAATCTGGTAAGTTTTTTTTGTTTTTACTGTTTAGGGGAGAAGTTCTTGAATGGTAATTTCTATGATAGATCCAGTTTAGGATTAGAAATAGTATTAGTCATTCTAATGTTGCTTCAAGTAGAGTTGATGGGAAGTATGAGATTCAATTTGATTGTATTGCCAGTGGTCAGTTGTAAGGAGAAAAGCCTAATAATTCTTTGTTTATATAGTTTCAAATTCTTCAGAAAAATAGTCATATAGGAAGGACTGCGGTTACTTCATCTGTTATTTTTAAGAAGTTTATTTTGTATTTTTTTGAAAATAATATCATGGCGATGGTTACTCAGATTACTCATCAGTGGAAGCTCATTCATCATTCCCAAACTTTTATTATATCTACTATATTTTTTATATAGTGTGAAAAATTATAGAATAGAACATAACCTAATCTTCATCATAGTATTACTCAAAAAAATATGTATATTATTAAGCTTTCTAAGGTTTTGTTTTCTTCTTTTAGGCATTGTTTTATTCATTCTAATTTTGATATTGGTTCAATTTTACATGTATTTGTTCATCTTATTTCATTTCTTGCTTTTATGATGTAGTATCATGCTAAAAAACCAAGGGCATACATAAGTCAGTAGTATGTTGGTGATATTTGGATTCAGAAAATATTTATAGAGAAGATGTACATGGTGTTTTTTATTTGTTAAGGATTTTTATTCTAATTCTAGTTTTGTAACTACTTCTATGTGGTGTGTGTGGGGGAACATGTCAACTGGTGTAACTTCTATTACTTTGTATTTGCTGTTTTGTAGTATATAGTCTAGGTCTCTTGCTAGTGTCGAAGGGTTACAGCTAACATAGATTATTTCTTTAGCTTTAAATTCAAGTATATTCGGTAATGCTTTTGGGTGCATTCATGCTCTTGGGGGATCTATAACAAGTATGTCTGCCTTTTTTTCAGATAACCCATCCCTAACCCTTCCCTTAGATAAAGGAAGGGAAGTTTTTGTAAAGTTTTCTAAGAAATCTTCTACTTTTGCATTTATAAATTCTATGTTGTTTAGGGAGTTTAGTTTGGCATTTTTTTCTCAGTCTTCACTTGCTTGTTTTACTAGTTCTACAGAATATACTTTTTTTGCTCAGTTTTTTGCAAATATCATTCAGATTGTTCATGTTCATGCATATAAATCTAAGACAGTAGAGTTTTTTATGTTGTTAGATGATTTTAATACTTTTGAGTATAGTTTTTCTGCTCAGTGTGAGTTTGTTTGAAAAAAGCTTTTTGGTGAGATGTTGAAGTTTAATCAAAGTAGTGTTTCTGTGATAAATTTTTCTCAGTGGATTAATTTTAATTCTCATATGGCGATATCTGCTTTGTTATCATTGTATGATAGGTAAATAGATTTTATTTCTGGGTATTTTTTTGCTAGGTCTGAGAAGAAGGTTTTGATATTTTCTAACCACCCCTTAATCCCCTCCTTATTAAGGTGGGGAAGTGAAGTTTCTGAATTTGTGTTTTCAAAATATTTGTGATTGAATCAGAATATTATCATGACTTCATTTTTGAAGAAGGTTCTTCTGATTAGTATGTGTCTAAAGAATCATTTTTGTGTTTTTTGATCGTATACTGGTAGTCATGTTTGTTTTGAAAAGTTTTTTATTTCTTTGTAAATTTTATTTTGTAGTTCGTCTATAAGTATACATCCGTCATAATCTTCTATTTGACTGAACATTCATTGTTTATGAAATCATACATTGAAGTGCTGCTCTATATCGTTTTGTTTTGAGATATATTTTCCGAATGAGAATTCTACTTTGTTTCTGTATCAGTCTACTAGTGGAGAGGGAATTATAGGGGAGAAAATAGACCACTCTTTAGTCTCTTCCTTAGTTTGACCTCACCCTAGCCCTCTCCTTAGAGGAGAGGGGACAGTAGGAGTTTTATTTATGTTTTTTTCTTCTGTTTTTTGAGTTTTCTCTTCTGAAATATTTTTATTTAAGTATTTTTCTAAATGGAAAAATGATTCTTTTACTTGGTTTTCTTTTATTTTTAGTTGTTCGTCATAAGGTATGTTTACCCATTTGCATCATCAGCATTCTCCGTATGGGTTATTTGGATGTTTTTTTTCTATGGGGGATTTTTCTACTATATTTACTATTTGCGTTTCTAAGTAGTCTTTTCTTTTTCTTATAATTTTTACATCTACTGTTGATTCTGGAATTGCTCATCATGTTACGAATATAGTTTTTCAGTCTATGTCTGGGTTTTCTGATTTTAGTTTAGCGAATCATTTTCCTCAGAATACTAGTTTTTCTATTTTTAGATTTTTTATAATTGCTCACTTTTTCATTTGTTAATTTTTAGCTTGTTTAAAATATATTTCTTGGAAACATTTAGAGTTTATTAAAAATCTTTTTTTTAGCAATTTTTTGTTTATGAAAAAAGCCTTGAATAAGTTTTCAAGGCTTTTTGATATTTTCTTAAATATATATTAGAGTTATTAAATTTTTTATAGTATTTCTTGTAAAAAATCTTTTTGTTTATTTTGAGTTTCTGAAATTCTATGTTTTTCCCTATGAAGTCTTATTAGTGAATCTATCATAATATAATTTGGAGTAATTTTTCTTATAGTTCCATTTTTGTATTCAAAGTTTATTGCCATATCTTTTTTTTCTTCTGTAGTAGTTACTTTATTTAGCTTTTCTCATTCTGTTAGGCGTCCTTTATATTTTTTATCGTACATTTTAGCCAAATCAAAGTCTTTTGAAAGTAATAAAATACAACATTTAGATAATAATACTTGATATCTTTTATTTTGTGTTTTACTATTTTGGTCAAACAGTTTAGTAATCTCTTTAAATAAATTTTCTCCAAGATCTATTAGTTGAGGAACATCTAATTCTTCTAATTCAGGGAAAAGATTTTCAATGTCCTCGTCTCATTTAACTCTAATTAGAAAATCATTTTTATTAAATGATGTTTTTTCCATACTTTTATCCATAATTAAATTTGTTATTGAAATATATATTATATATTATAGTAGTAAAACATTAAAAGTCAATTTTAAAAGAGAATCTATATTTTTAGATTCTCTTTTTAATGTATTATTATTTATAATTCTCCATATATTAAATCTTCTATTGGAGTAGCATTTTCTGGTGTTTGAATTTCTATGTCTTTGTATTCTATAGTTGATTTATTGTCTAATTCAAATTCTATATTTCTTACTTCATTTATATCTAGGTTGAAATATATGTTTGCATTGTTGTTATTGTCTCTTGTATCTGCTTTTATATTTAGGTTTCATACTACGATAGGTTCTCCCTCTTTTTCTATTTCTTCCCAAACTGTGTAATTGTTTAGGTTAGATGATTCTCCTTCTACTATTCCATATCATACTTTATAAATTTTTTCTCAGTAATAATCTGTTTCTAGACAAGCGTATAATTCAAAGCTATTATTTTCTATTCAGTTTTTATCTGGTCAAACTTTATAGAAATATCAAAACTTACAACCTTCTATTTCTACGGCTCCTAGTGGATCTTCAGGAATTTTTTCCATATATGAAAGTACTCAGGTAGTTCATTCTGTTCAATTTTCAAATGTCTCTATAGATGGGTATTCTGAGCTATCTTGATAAACTTGTTCTATAGCGAGTCTTAAACTATTTATATCTCTAATTCTTTGTATATCTCTACTTTTCGCATCAGAGTTAAAAATCATTGCATCTCATTTTAAGTCAAAGCTGTTGTTTAGTACTAAGTAGTTTTTTTCATAAGTTCCGCTATGTTTTATGCTCATTTTTTCTGTTCAGTCAGTTTCTTTTATTGTTGTATTTCATGATATGACTTTATTTTCTAGTTTTATGTTTGATTTGAATAGCTCTACAGTTTCTCAAGTATATTCGTATCTATATGTTTCTTCGTTATATATTCTAGTTTTTGTTTGAAAAGAGATGTTTGAATTAAGAGATGTTAATACTTTATTTATTGTATCCCAATTTCATAATATTTCTATGCTTAAATTATCTCTAGTTTCTGCTAGGTTATATATAAATGAAAAATTTCAATTATTGTAACTTAATTTTCAGTTAATTACCTCTTTTCAATCTTCATCCTTTCAAGAATAATTTATATTTATAGATGATAATTTGTTAGAAGAATCTGTTTTTCAGCTTGCTTTTGCTGTAAGTTCCCCCCGATCATCTTTATATACATATCATCAGTCTATTGTATTATTTTCTAGAGTTAGGAAAGATGTAATAGTTTCCCGAGAGTTTGAGGTTTTTCACTTATAGTTTATTTGATAGAATCTATTGTTTGTATCAAGTTTTGATGTTAAATCATAATCAATTTCTCATTCTTCTGCATAAAACTTGAAATCTAATTTATCATTTTTTATATAATTTAACCATATTCATTCGTTTGGATATTCTTCTTGGTCTGGTATTACTGTTAAAGATAATTCTTTTATCTCTGTATCTGAGAATGTTATGTATCATTGGTATTCATCTAGAGAAGTTTCTTCTGTTGTCATTTCAAATCAAAATTTTGTGTTTGTTCATAGTTCTATATATATTTCTCAGAATTCAGCTAGTTCTTCTAACATATCATTGTATTGAGATTCACTACAAGTTTCATGGATAAATGGATAAAATTTATTGTATGTTTCCATTAGTTTGTCACAAGAATATTTTGTAGGCATTAAATAGTATCTGTCTCCTTCTTTTTTATATGGTTTAAACATTGGTTGAGATAATGCAACTTTTCAGTCTCTTAAAATAGCATTTGGAGAAAGGTTATTTAATATGGTAATAAGATTTCCATTACTTGGATTTTCAAATTTTACATATCAGTTTTCTTGAGCTATTTTTTCTAAAATCTCTAATTTTTCTTTTATGTCATCTATTGTATCGTCACTGATATTTAGATTTTCAAGTAGAAGGTACATATTTCCATCTTTTGATATCATATCCACAGTAGAAGATAGCTCAAGTTTTACTGCTTCTTCTCATTTTGGTACAGCATCTACTATAGCTTTTACTTTTCATTTAACTTGAGAGTCGAAGTTAGAGTTACTACTTGTATAATCATTTAAATCAAAACTTGCTTTTATTTTTCAAATTGCGTCATTGTTTACGTCTAGGTTTACACTTAGGTTTCATTTTTCTTCATAGTTTGATAATTTATCAAATTCTTCAGTAAGTCATTCTAATTTATTTACTCAGTTTTCAAGAAGGTTCAATTGTATTTTTACAAGTTCATCTTGTACTTTATCTATTTCAGACTCTGATAGTGTGATATTTTTGAACTTGTTAGTTATGTCATTTTCTATTATATATAGAGCTAAGTTTATGCTTGCTTCTATGTAGTTTATTATGTTTTCTAATTTTTGCCTATTGTATGTATTAGAAATAGTTGATAGTTTTTCTTTTACAGCTGGAATTCTAGTTTTTATTTTGTTTAATAGTTCTTCATTGTTTTGGTTTCTTTCAACAAAATTATCTATGACTGGTAAGTATTTGCTTTCAACTTTTGTTCTGGTTTCATAAACTTTTTGAGTTAGTTCTGATTTTGTACCATCTCATATTGTTGTTGCGTTTACAATTCAAGTGTTTCAGAAAATTGTAAGAAGTAGTAATATGTATGCCACTATTTTTCTCATAATGTATTGTAAAAAAGTAAAAATGAAATTTTGTTAAATGTGTTTTTATAAAAAATTATTAATTAAATTAATTTATACAAAATTTGAACGTTTATTATCTTAATTAGATTAAAAAAGTCAAAAAAAATAATTAAGAAAACTTTCTTAATTATTTTTTTTATTTCTGGTTATTTATTTAGTCTATATCACTCTCATCTTATTGTCAATATCATGTCTTTGTTTCAAATTTTTTTTCTTAGATTTTTTATGTGTGTGTCAAGTGTTCTGTCATAGATATATTTATCGTATCACATAACTTCTGTCATAAGAGTTTCTCTCGTAACTATTTTTCAATCTTCTTCTATTATTTTTTTTAGGATTTCAAATTCATTTCTTGTTGTTGATATTTCTTTATTGTTTACAAATAATTGAAATTTTTTTATATCTAGTTTTATATTTTTGAATTCTAGTAAATCAGTATTTTCTTCTGTTTTTTCTTTTTGGTTTATTCTTCTTAATATTGAATTTATTCTAACTAGTAATTCTCTAGGAGAGAATGGTTTTGCTATATAATCATCTGCTCATGTTTCAAATCATTTGATTTTGTCTAGTTCTCATGTTTTTGCTGTTAGCATTATTATCGGAATCATAGATTCTTCTCTGATTTCTTTACATATTTCTATTCAGCTTTTAACTGGTAGGTTTATGTCTAATATAACTAAGTCAGTGTCACTCTCAAGAATTTTTTTTGATGCTTGGTCTCATGAGTCATATAGATATACTTTAAAGTCAGAGTTTTCAAGGTAAAGTTTTAGAGAGGATGAGATTCATTTATCGTCTTCTATTATAAATATTTTTTTCATGTTTTTTTGTATTTTAGGATATTATTTCGAGTGTATTATAAGAATAAAGCTAAAAATAACAAGTTTTAACTTTATCATAAGGTGTATTAATTTGTTTTATTGCTTTGTTCTTATTTTTTGATTTTTAGCTGGAATTATTATAATTGTAAGACTTTAAATTTTTAAATTGTTTTATTATGGAGTATGTAATTTTGGTTGATGAGAATGATAATAAGATTTGAACTATGGAAAAATTAGAGGCTCATCAAAGGTGATTACTTCATAGGTGTTTTTCTCTTTTTGTATTTAATGACAAATGAGAATTATTACTTCAGCAGAGAGATAGTGGTAAATATCATTGTTGAGGTTTGTGGTCTAATACTGTTTGTTCACATCAAAGGGACTGAGAAAACACAGTAAAGGCAGCAGAGAGAAGAGTTATAGAAGAAATGTGATTTACTTGCAAGAATCCTAAAATCGTTCATGAGATGATTTATAGAGCTGAGTTTGATAATGGTTTAATCGAGCATGAATATGATTATGTGTTGATTTGAAAGTATAATTGAGAGGATATTAAGCCAAATTCAGAGGAGGTTATGGATTATAAGTGGATAGACTTGAAAGATTTAAAGAAGGATATAGAAAAGAATCCTGAAATTTATACACCTTGGATAAAGATTATTATTAGGAAGGATATATTTTAAACAGGTTATTTAATGTTTTTATGTCAATGTAAATTCATTGCATATTAGGTTTAATTATAATATAATACTTTTATATATTTTTAAATCATATTTCTATGAATAAGAAAGACTTTGCTAAAATGTCTGTTAGTGATATTATTTTATATCTTATAAATGATTTTCATACTCCAGTAAGGGAATTTCTAGAGGAAAAAACTTCTATGGTAAACGCTATGACTGAAAAATATAAAGATGAATATCCTAAGGTTATTTTTCTTAAAGAGTTATTTTTTCAGTTTGAAAAGCAGATACTAAAGCAAATGAGGAAAGAGGAAGATGTAATGTTCTCAATAATTTTGGAATATGAAAAATCTAGTGAAAGTTGTAAAGTAGAGGTATTTAATAGTATTATAGAAAAGGGGCTTACACTTTGAGGTACTCAGATGCAAAATGAACATATGGTTTTTTTACATTATTTAAATAGTATTTTAGATTTATTTGATACATGTTCAATGAACTGAAAAAGTGTTGATGGTTTTAATAAAATGAAAAAGGATTTCAATGATATGAAGGATGTTATAGAATTCAATATCTGATTAGAAAATACATATGTGTATAAGAAATGGGATGAAATAAAAGAAGAAACACTTGAGTATCTAATGAAAAGTAAAGGATGAAAATAATTGTTTTAAATAAAATTTTGACTTTATAGAAAATTAATTAAAATCTAAATCAAGTTAATTAAAAGCTTTTTTGTTTGAGCTAGATTATGGTAACATTTGGTTAGAAGAAGTTTTAAAATATTTAAAGTGTCTTTCTTGAAATGTTTTTAAGAAAGGAACTTGGGTGGAACCGTCCAAATCAAACTGTGGACCCCAAGACTTGCTATGCAGGTCTTGGGGATTTTTTTGTTTTTCATTTAGAAATTATGAGTACTGATTATACAAAAAAAATATCTGAAGGGAGATGGAATGATAATGTATCTTGGGAGTTTTATTTATCAAAAAAAGTTCCTGATAAAAGTCTAGTAAATGCAGTATTTTCTATTCCAATTTATGATAACAATATAGCATTAACAAAATCTCATAGAGGTTGGGAAATTCCTTGAGGACATGTAGAAAAATGAGAAAGTTTTGAAGAGGCACTTTTTAGAGAAACAGAAGAAGAAATTTGATGTAAATTATTGAGTTATGAAATGATTTGATTTAGGAAAATTATTAATAAGCAACCTGTGAAAAAACCGAATGGAGATTTTTATCCTCTTATAGGATATGTTCCACATTATATATGAAAAATAGGAGGTGAGCCTTTGCAAAATCCTATTTGAGAAGAGATTTTAGAAGCTAGATTGTTTTCTTATGAAGAATTAAAAGAAAAAGATTTTTGAGGAATGGAATTTGTTAGATTTTTAATTATTGAAGGGATTATTTAAATATAGTAAAATAAGTAATTATGAAAAAGGAGCTTACATTAGAATATTTAGAACAAGAAATTGAAAAACTAAAACAAAGGAATAAAAAAGTTGAGGCGGATAAAGCTTGGGAGACTTCTTTTGAAAGAAAGGTTTTGGTAGTTGTTTTAACTTATGTTTTAATAAGTATTGTTATGTATTTTTTAGAAATAGATAAACCACTAGTAAATGCAATTATTCCGACTTGTTGATATTTGTTATCAACAGTATCTATATGACTTTTGAAAAATATTTATATAGAAAGATATACAAAAAAACGAGGCTGATAAAGTAATTTTTTCCTTTTGTAAAGGAAGTACCGAGGTGCGAGGGGATGGATTTAAACTACAGAAGATTTGTAGCCTCTTTCTCCAGAAAGGAGAAAGAATTCAAGATAGAGGTTTTCCAATAAAAAATATTTTAAAAATTAACTATAATATTATGACAAAAATAACGATGGATACAATTGTTAACCTAGCTAAGAATAGGTGATTTGTTTATGCGTGAAGTGAAATTTATGGATGACTTGCAAACGCTTGGGATTACGGACCATATTGATCACTACTAAAAGAAAACATAAAAAACCTTTGGATAAAAGAATTTGTTCAAAAGAAAACTGATATGATGCTTCTTGATGCTGCTATACTTATGAACCCTAATGTTTGGGTAGCTTCTGGACATGTTTGAGGTTTTAGTGATCCTTTGATTGATTGTAAATCTTGTAAAAAAAGACATAGAGCAGATAAACTTATAGAAGAAAAATTTAGCAGTTTGGGATGATGAGAAGTTAATTGAATTATTAGTCATATTAATGATAATTATAATGAAACTCAAGACTATTTAAATCAACTAACTAAAGAAGCTAATAAAATTATAAATTGAGACTTTGAGGAATTTAAAAATATTTATAAGAAAAATATAATTAATAAAGAATGAAATGAAAGAATAAAATCTTTTTGTGATTTATTTATTCCTTGTCCTGATTGTTCTTCTTGTAATTGGTGAGAAATTCAAAATTTTAACTTAATGTTTAAAACACATCAATGAGTTACAGACGACTCTGGTACAGAAATTTATCTTAGACCAGAAACTGCACAGGGTATATTTGTAAATTTTCAAAATGTTGTTAGGACTTCTAGAAGAAAACTTCCTTTCTGAGTTGCACAAGTTGGTAAAAGCTTTAGAAATGAAATAACTCCTTGAAACTTTATATTTAGAACTAGGGAGTTTGAACAAATGGAAATAGAGTATTTTTGTGTTCCATGAACTGAAAAAGAGACACATCAAAGGTGGAATAAAGACTGTGAAAACTTTTTGGTAAATGTTTTATGAATAGAAAAGAAGAATCTTAGATTTAGAGAGCATGATCCAGAGGAGTTAAGTCACTATAGTAATGGAACTTATGATATAGAGTATAAATATCCATTTGGATGGGGAGAGCTTCGGGGAGTTGCTTCTAGAACAGATTTTGATTTGAAGGCACATATGAGTCATTCTAAACAAGATATGAGTTACTTTGATCCTGTGAATAATAGAAAGTTTATTCCTTATGTTGTAGAACCTGCGGTATGATTAACTAGATTGTTACTTGCTACTTTGATAGATGCTTACAGTGTAGATGAAACAGGAAGAGCTTATCTAAAATTTGCTCCTAAGGTTGCTCCTATAAAGATTTGAGTACTTCCTGTTGTTAAGAAGATTTGAGATTTAGCTAAAGAGGTTTATGCCCAACTAGCAGAAGATTTTGTTTGTGAGTATGATGAGGTTTGAACTATTGGTAAAAGGTATGCTAGATTTGATGAAATTTGAACTCCTTTTTGTGTAACTGTAGATTCTCAAAATTATGAAGAATGAAAGGTTACTGTTAGATTTAGAGATAGTATGGAGCAAGAAGTTGTTGAGTTAAAGAATTTGAATAAATATATAAGAAATATGATGGAGCAATAAAAAAATATATTTTTTAGAGCCTAGGGAAAACTAGGTTCTTTTTTTTATTTTTTTGCTTTTTCCAGAATAAATGATATACTGAAATTGGTTTACTGTAAAGTGTTTACAGTAATTAGTTTACAGTAGAAAATTTTTTAAAAGATGAAAGTTAGTTTTAAGGTAAGAAAACTGGTATCAGATTTGTTTGAGAAAAACAAGGTTTTGTGAGCTAGTGAAATTTCTAATATTTTGTGAATAAGTAGAACGATTACTCATAAAGCTTTGAATGAATTGCTAGAAGTTGGTAAAGTTGAAAAAATAGGGAAATGATCTCATACCAGATATAAAATAGTAGGAGAATTTACAGATGTTATAAAAGAAAAAGAAGTTGTGTATCAGGAAGAATATATTCCTGATTTTAAGGCTCAAAAGTTATTGAATGATATATTTTTGAAATTTACTCCAGAAGGAGAGATTTTAGAATGATTTTCAGGTATAAAGAAATGGTGTAGCAGTAGAGACTTGGATGTAAAGGATAAAGTGAAAGATTATATCTCAGTTAATAATTATATTGAGTGATTGCAAAATTCATGTTGACTTTTGAAAGCAAAAGAATCATTTTGAAAGTGTTTTGAAAAGGTTTTTTTGGATAAGATATTTTATGCAGATCAATATACTTGGAGAGAATTTTGAAGAGGAAAATTATCTGAGCTTACTTTTTATGCGAAACAGTCACAAAATAAGGAACTTATAAATAGAAGTATAGATGAAATATTTATAAAACTTGAATGTATTATTAGAAAAAAAAAGTTTGATGCTATTGCTATTACTCCTTGGAGTATTGATAGGAAAAATCAGTTGTTGGGATTTTTAAAGGATAGGTTAAAAATTTTATGAATACCTTTTGTAAATGTTATAAAATTTTATCCAAATAATATTGCTATTCCTCAAAAATCATTAAAAACTAGAGAGCAGAGAATACAAAATGCTAAAAATACAATTTTTATTGATGATAGTGAAGTTAAAAAATATAAAAAAGTATTTTTGATAGATGATTTTGTTGGTTCTGGTTCTACTTTGAATGAAACTGCTAGGAAACTAAAAGAAGAATGAGTCGAAAGGGTAATTTGATTTGCGTTTGTTTGAAATCTAGACTTGGATTATGAGATTATAAATGAGGTTTAGGAGTAAACTAGATGATTAAGTTTAATATTCTTTATATTATATAATTTTTAATTTAATTATGAATATTTTTAAAATTTTTCTTTTCTTTGTTTTTATTGCTGTTTTGACTTATTATTTAGTGTTTAAGATGTGAGTTGATTGTCAGTGTTATAAGTATAGTACTTGTCCTTCTCATTGTGATAAGAGGTGTATCTCAACTTTTTGTGTTATATGATGAGATTGTGTAGATGATTGTGATGGAGAAGGTAGTTGTTATAAAAAGTAATATTTTCTTTTGAGAAATATTTTATTTCTTTATAATTTCTTGTATTAATTTATTTAATTAAATTTTTTATTATGAAAAAGTTGTTAATTTTATTTTTTATTGTTTTTAGTTTTTATTCTTGTTCTTCTGAAAAAGAAGGAAATATTGATGTTACTGCTACTTGAAAAGTTGAAGAAGTTGAGTCAGGTTCTATTCAAGAGGATATTACATGAAAGTATTGTGTATCTGGTACTTGTTTAGAAAATGGTGAGAAAGTAGAAGAGCAATGAGAGGAATATGTTCAGTATTTTAAATCAGATTCTGATACAGAGAAAAAAAGTTATACAAGATCTCCAGGGAGTTATTCTGTTTATGATAAGAATGGTGATTATATGAGGAAAATAATTTCAATGAATCCATATTCTTATGTTGAAACGAAAAAGTATGGAGATTATTATATAAAGAAAGAGATTTCAGAGCTGTGTGATTGAACCCAAATTAAACAGTCTATTGTTGATGCTTCTTGAAATGAGGTTGATGAAAATATAACTAAACTTGAGAGTGAAGTTAAAATATGAAATTATACTTGGAAGTTGAACCAAAATTTTGAAACGAAGTATAAATTAGCCTCAAAAAATCAGATATCGTCTTTTTATAAAGCTGATACTACTTTTGTTGATAAAAAGATAGTTGACAATTCTAAGGATGTTTTTGGGCGTATGGAAGAAGATGTTTATGATGAATGAATATTTTTTGCAACAAAAGAACCTAAATATGATAGAAAGGATTATTTTCTTAGTGATAAGGGAATAGCTAAAAATTATTTATTTAAGGTTGATAATGATTTATATGTTCTGTATGAGGCTGATTTTGAACAACCAGAATGAGTTATACTTTTAGTAGGTAATGAAAAAGAGTGATTAGAGTGAAAAGAAACTGAGAGAATGAATATTGTAAATCAGAAATTAACTCAAAAGATTGTTTTGAATTTTGGAAATAATGATAGTATAAAATTGACTTGAAAAGATGGAGAAGAGTTAAAAATCGTTAAAAAAGATGATTTACCTATTTTTAGTGTTAAAAAGTTTGATGATAGTGGATTTTATTTATTGTATTTGAATTCTTGATATAGTATTTCTTATATTATTGATGAGTGTAAATAATTTTTACTTTTTTGTATAATCTTACATTACTCTTACATTGGATTTGTATAATGTTGAAATAGATTTTAATTTTTAATTTATTTTTTATGAAGAAGTTTTTTTCTATTTTGGTTTTAGTGTTTATTTTATCATCTTGTTCTTTAGGATGAAGTGTTGAAATAAATAATGATACTTTGTCTGGTTCTGTAGAGATTGGAGATACTGTTTTAACTGGTTCTGTAAATGGTACAGGTAGTACATGAACATGAGAGGAAGTTCTAAATGATGAAAAAGTTTGAACATGAGAGGAATTAACTCAGACATGAGAAATTATTCAAGAAGATAAAAAAGATGTAGTAAAGGAAAAAGTTTTAGAATATAATAGTGTTTCAGTTTCTAATTGAGATTATTGTGTTTTGGATGTTTGTTTAAATAATAGTGTAAATAAAATTGAGGATAAGTGAGATAAATATGTTCAGCTTTTTGGTGATTATTATAATGGTATGAGTTATGAAAAATATCCTCAGAGCTATTCTGTATATAAAAAAGATTGAAGTTATATAAAAAAGGTATTAGAAGCTTCAATGGCAAGTGAGTATGTTGAAGTACATAAATATGATAATTATTATTCAAAGGTAAATGTTAATGCTTCGTGTGCTTGATTTTCAATTAAACAAAGTATTTTTGATTTATTAGGGAATAGTATAGACAAATCTATTCCAGAGTTAAAAAGTGGAATAAGTGCATGAAATTATACTTGGAATTTAAAATTAAATTTTGAGGGGAAAACAAATCTTTATCAAGATGATACATTAATTATTAAAGATAGAAAGTTTGCTTCTTCTGATGAAATGTATTCATATATGAAAGAGCAAATTTATAATAAAGATACATTAAAAAGAAAAATAAAAAAAAGATATGTTTTTGAACTTAATAATTGATTATATGCTTTATACGAGGCAAATTTTGAACAACCAAATAGAATTGTATTTTTATGAACAGATGTTGATCGGATGAAAAATGCTGTCAATTGAGAAGCTGATTTTATGGATTTTGATTTAACACAGAAGATAGTTTGATATTATTGAGAAAATTCTTGAGAAGGAATAATGAATTCAGATTGAAAAAGAATTACGAATATAACTAAAGCAAATTTACCTCTTTTCAAAGTAAAAAAATTTGATGATAATTGATATTTTATACTTTACATTAAATCTCCTTATACTATACAGTTTTTTGCAGAAATGTGTAAACCAGCAGTTTATATTTATGATAAAAATAAATCAGAAAATACTTTGAGTATAGATTATGAGAATGGTAGTTATTTTACTAAGGTTATTCCTGATTTTACATCAAAGGATAGTTGGAAATTCACTTGAAATAATTGAGATGTAGAAGTTAAGGGAGAGAGTTATGATTATTTATATTATGCAATAATGGTTAAATGATATGAGCATAATGAAAATGGGTGGATTGTTGCATGAGAAAATATTTCAAAGTTTTTTAATGATAAATTAGATAAAATTAATTTTAATGAGAAAGAGAAAAAGGATTTCTTAGAGTATTGGTTACCAAAATATGAAGCAGGGAAGTACTATTTTGTAAGTTTTAAATATAAAGAAGACTTAGATAAAATGGTAGATTTGAGTTTTAAAAATAAACCAAATGTTGAGTTTAGAGTATTACTTGATAGTTATGAGTTAGATGCTATGAGTTCAGATAAAGAAAGATTTTTATATAGCAATGTTTGAGATAGCTTTGATAAATATCTGATAAAGAGGTTTGATAGATGAAATAGTGATTATGAGGTATTTGAGTGGGGAGGGGTTTTAGAGAAAAATGGAGAGTATTTTATTTATTAGTCTATTAAATTTATTTCTAATCATTATCAGAAATGCAAGAAAAAACTTATATAAGACTTCAAATAACTGCACTGGTTTGTATCAGTGCAGTTATTGTGTGGTATGTTAATTATAATTGAATGTTATCTTCTTTTTATAAATGAAATAATATATATTGATTAGTATCATTAGAAACTAAAGAGATAAAAGATAATAAAAAAGGTATTGTTCATAGTAAGGAAGATAATTTGAAGGTATTGGAAACAGAGGAGTCAGGAGAAGAAGAGATTTATACAGAAGAATATTCTCTGACCGAAAATAATAATGAGGATAAAAAATATTTTATAGTTGTACCTCATCATTCAATTACTAAGGATAATATAGATAAGTTTTATAGTGATATAAGTTTAAGGTATGAAGATATAAAAAATATAGTGATTATTTCTCCAAATCATTATGGAAATTGAACTGCTTTTTTTGAATCTTTTAAACAAGAGGGAAATTATTGTTTTGCTATAAATAAAAGAAATATTGATATAGAAAATTGTGTTAGATGATGAAAAATATCTTTTTATGATTATCAAAAATCAAATTTATATGATTTGGTAGATTATGAAGGTAATAAAAATAATTTTTTGTTGTATGAGCATTGAGTTTGAGAGCATTTTAAATATATAAATAAATATTTTCCTGATTACGACAAAGTTTATCCAATTGTTTTGGAAATGGAATATGATAAAAATCCTAAGAATACTCAGGAGTTTTTTGAGAGAATTAAGGATTATAACTTTTGAGAATGAAATACTTTATTTATAGCTTCTGTTGATTTTTCTCATCATGTTTTTGAGAAGGTTGCGGTTTTTCATGATATGAAGACAGTAGAGGAATTAAATAAAGAGAAAATGGGTTTTATGGAAGTTGATTGTCCTAATTGTTTGTTCTTACTTAAGTCTTTGGCTAATTATAATGATAAGGATATTTTTAAGTTAGAAAATAGAACTTCTTCTTCTGAGATTATGTGAAAATCTTTGTTGTATGAGAATACTTCTCATGTTATGTGAGAGTTTGTGTCTTGACCAGAGGTAAAAAAGAAAATTGTTAGAAAGAAAAATTTGGAGTTTTTTGATGATAAGTTTGAGTATAAAAAAGTTGCTGATTATTGAGGTGAGGAATTAGCTTCAGATTGAGTTTATGGTATGTTTTTTTGAGATAGTCATTTGACTAGGAGTTTTGATTATGAAAGAGCTTATTGAGGGATTCCAGCTTCTTATGAAGATAAAAAAAAGTATTTTGAATGTTTTTTTCAAAATGCTGATATAACTAAAGATACTAGATTTTGGAAAAATAGGATGTTTTTTTCTTTTGATTATGTTTGAGTTAATCTTGAAACTGCTGTTTGTGAGAAAAAAGATACTGTTTATTCTGATAAGTCTATTAGGTTTTTAACTAAGCCCGAATACATAGATTATTTTAAGGATATTTGAATAAATTTATTTAATATTGCGAATAATCATTCTTATGATTATGGAAATACTTGTTTTGCTAAGACTAAAGAAGTTTTAGAAAGCAAGTGATTGAAATATTTTGGGGAATGAAGATGAAAAGAGTCTACTGTTTTTAAGATGGATAAAAATGGTACAAAGGTAGCTTTTATTTGAATAAATGATACTACTTACAGTTGGGATTTAAATAGTGAGTTAGCTAAGATAAGAGAGTTAAAGAGTCTGTGATATAATGTGATTTTAAGTATTCATTGGTGAATTGAGTATAGAACTACAAATACTGATTGGCAACAGAAGCTTGCTTATAAATTTGTAGATGCTTGAGTGGATATGATTATATGACATCATCCTCATGTAACTGCAAATTATGAGGAGTATAAGGGAGTTCCTATTTTTTATAGTTTGTGAAATTTTATTTTTGATCAAGGTTTTGATAGTACTTTAGATTGATTATGAGTTGTTTATAGAATAGATAATAGTTGACTTAGATATGATGTAGTTAAGTTTAAGAGGAGGGGTACTGATTTCGCTGTAGATTGTGGGAGTTGGGAGTAGGGAATTTATAATAACCTCACCTAGCCTCTCCTTAGAGGAGAGGGACAAGTAGGAATTTATGATTTTTTAGCTCTTCCCTTAGATAAGGGAAGTGAAAAACAAGCGAAGCGAAAAACTTTTTTTCTCTTTTTGAGATGGAAATTTATCTGAAGGTGTTAAGCGGTGAGGTTAGTGATATAAGGTTATTTTAATTCTAACATAACTTTTTCTAACTCAAATCTAAAGTCTTCGTCTTTAGTTCAAAGCATTTTTCATGTTTTCATTTTTTTGTCTATTTGGATTAGTTTCTCATAAAATGAGATAAGTTTTTTAGGTGAAATTTTGTAAGATTTGTTTACTAAAAATCATCTATTTCATAATTTTAAATCAGTTGAAATTTGGTTAGGATTATTTTTTAGTGTTTTTAGTTTTGTTATAAATACTTGTGTTCTTAGATTGGCTAGTAGGTTATTGTAAAATGCATAAACATTTGTGTTTTCTAGTATAGTATTCAGCCTTTTTAGGGTTTCATTTATGTTTAAGTTTAGTAAATCATCTAGTAATATAAATATGTTTTCTTCTAGTTCTGGTGTTATGTGGTTTTCTATGTCTTGTTTTGTTATTTTTTCTTTTGTGATAAATAGTTTATCTAGTTCATTTATAATTTTATCTAAGTTTGATGATTTATATCTTATGATAGTATTTATTGCTAAATCGTCTATTTTTCAAGGATATTTTTGATTTATAAAATTTACTATATCGTTTTCAGATTGTATATTGAATTCTTTTAATGTTCATATTTTTTTTAGTTGTTTGTATAGTTTATTTCTTTTATCTGGTCAAACTGAGTTGAATAGTATTATGTTTTCTTCAGGAATTTTTTCTATAAGTGTTAGTAAAAAATCTTGTTTTTGGTTTATATCAGTATTTTTATTTTTTGATGTTGTTGGTATGTTATCTATTATAACTAGTTTTTTAGCATTCATAAAAGATGAGCCTAAGATAGCTTCACTTAAGAAGTTTTTATCTACTTCTGTTATGTCTTTTATGTGGATAAAGTTAAAATCTCAGTGTTTTTCTACAAAGAGATTTTTCCAAGCTTTTACTTGCTTTTTTACTAGATAATCAGAGTTTCAGGTGAATAGGTATATCATAAAAAAATTGTGAGTAATATTTGAGTGTATTATAGAAGTTTTTATTAATAGTTCAAAATGTATAAATATAAATACTTGACTTAATTATAAAACAATTTAATATATTTTACATAATATAATAAATTATTTATATATACATGAAATCTAATTGATATACTTATACAACTTTTGAACCTAAAAATAAAGAAAACATAAATAGTGATATTTCTAATGTTAATATCAAGCTATTTTATGATAAATTACATGATTTCAATATGTTTTGGAACAATATATTAAATAAAATTTATTTGGATGATACATTTTATGAATCTTATGCTAATATTTTAAAAACAGGAAATAGAAATGTTGAATCAGAAATTCTAAAGATAATAAACTCTTTTGAAAGTAATTCTATATACATAAGGGAATTATTTACTGAAAAAGATATTGTTACCTTAAAAATGATTCGTGTCTTACTAATAGAAATTCTTTATCTTTTTAAAGAAATGCAATATGAAATTTTTCCAGATGTAGATTGGTTATATCTAAATGATTTATTAAATGAATTGATAGAACAAATTAATAAATGGGAATCTTCTGATGCTTTTATTGATAAAGATAGTGAAATTTCTTGGGATATTTTAAATTCAATAAAAAATGAAAATTTAAGAATTTTTTTATGAGATAAAGAACTTTCTAATGATATAATTTGAACTATATGAAGAGAAAATAAATACATAAACAATTTATTTTATAAGGGAGTATTACCAGAAAAACTAGAAAGAGAGATTAAAGAAAGAATAAATTTAAGACGATTTTTTTCAGACAATAAGATTAATTGAATTCAGAGTTTAACCAAAGATGAGGTTGAAATTATTATTGCTTGTGAGAATGTATGAATACGAGAGAATAATTCAGAGCCTCAAATAGACTCTCTGATTAGTAATATAGATATTATTTTTAACAAACTTATAAAGACAGAAACACAATTAAATGATATTATTAAAAATTTATATTCACAAAAGAATGGTGAACATATAAATGATTTCAATGATATGACTTCTAATTTGAGTCAATTATTATTAATGCTTTCTAATAATCCTGCTCTTACGAATAAATATATAAAAGTTCGATTAACTAAAAAACAACAAAATAAAATATTGGATTTAAAAAATGATTTATGGAGATTTCGAGATTCTTTATATAGTGTTGATACTAGATTCCCTTCTCATTATTTTCCTAAGAAATTTTTTATAATAAGAGAATTGATTAATTCAATTTATTTAAATATGTAAATTTTAAGGAATATATTTAGCAAAGTTCTAAAAAATTTTTTAGAACTTTTTTTGAAATTAGAAAATAATTATTTATAATAGTTTTTATTTTTTATGTTTTTGATTATGTGAATTTTATGAGGTTGTGATAGTGGTATGTTTGATTTGGTTAAAGAAATTTCAGCTCAATGACTTAGTTGAGGGGTATTGGATGATAAGACACGTGAACAATTATTTTGTTATTGTGAAAAAAATAATCTTTTGGCAACAAAGAGAGCTGTTGAAAGAATGCTTGAAGAATATAAAATAGAGTGAAATTAATTTAAAATATTGAGGGGGGAAAAGAGATTACTTTACTTTTTTTGTGTTTTGAAAAAAATATTATAGAAATCTTAATCAAAAATTTGCTTTTCATCTTCTTAGGGATAAAATCTATTTATCCTTAATTTATAACAAAAATGTATGGTAAAAAAGACTAGAAATATAGTAATTTTTTTGGTTGTTTTTTTTGTGTTATCTATCTGATGAGTTTTTTGATATAAGAGATATATTGTTTATAGGACAGAAAGAGAGGCTGAGGAACAAGTAAAGGTTGTGAATACTTTAGTTTCTAAAAATGAAGTTACTAAAGAAAGTTGTGAACCGATTTTAAGTTTTGATAAAAAATTATTAGAAATATATAATGATTCTTTTAATGAAAGAAAATTTGATAATTTAAGGATAAAATGTGATGAAAAGTACAATATATCAAAAGCAAAATTTTGAGCTGAATTTTGTGAGAGGTTAATTAGGATGAATGAAAGTGATTTTAAAGAGGATTATATAATTTTGGATACTTATGATGATATAAGATGAAGATGTATAGATGAATTTCTTACTGTGAAATTTTCAGAGGGGATTGTTTTTGACATAGAAAATGATTTTAAGACAAGTATAAATTTAGAGTTTTGAATTCCCTTTTATGAAGATAAATGAGATGTGAATTCAGATGAATTTCTAGAAAATAGGATAGAGGCTAAAAAAAGATTAGCTTCTCTTATAGAGGTTTCTTGATGAGTAAAACTGGATTATGAGGATATTATTTTATATCCTACTAAGTGAATTATTTATTTGAATTTACAACCGTTAAAAAAGTATAAAATTTCTTTAAAAAGTTTTATTAAAACTTCTGAGAATCAAAAACAGGTTTTTGAAATAGAGATGCCTGAAAATAAATATTTTTGATTTAAAAATCTTGATAATATAGCTCTGTATACTCAAAATAGTTTACCTAAATTTCAATTACTTGAATATAATTCTGATAAAAAAAATACAAAGATAAAGATTTGTAAGGTAGGAAATGAGTCTTATGCTAAATTAGAGTTTTTTGATAGTGCGATAAAAACACCTGTTCAGAGAAATGATTTTTTCAAAAATGGAATTGATAAGTTAGAGACTATAGAATGTAGTGAGATGGAAATAGTGGTTAGAGATGAAGGAGACAGTTGAAGTGTTGTAGTTCCCTCTCAATCCCCTTCAGCTGAGGGGGAAGGCGAGGAACGAGCAGAGAGAGTTCGTTCTGAGTGAGAAATAGGAGAAACTGAAAGTGGTAGTATAGATTCTGAATGACCGATAGGGAATGATTATGGTGCAAGTTCAGAATTACAAAAAGAGGGAGAAGAAATAAAAGTGATAAAAAAGGATTTTAACTTTGATGATGTTTTGAAGAGTAGTTGAAATGGATTGTATTATGTAACTTTTTCTAATTCAGATGATAGAGAATTTAGTGGAAAATTTCAGGAACCTGTTTTCTTTTGAGTTGTAAATTCTCATATAACTATGAAGGTTAGTAGAAATTGAGAAGCTTTCTTTTTTGTAAATGATTTTGCTTGAAATCCATTGAATGCTCAAGAAATAAAAGTTTATTTAAATGACTTTCTTACAAAGAAACAAAAGGATGAGCCTACTAGCTCTGCTTTAACTAAACAGATATATTCAAAAGAAATTTCTCTTTGAAAAACTTGAGCAGATTGAGTTTTAAAAGTTGATTTAAAGTGAAAAATTGATTGAGCTTTTGAGAAAACTTTTTCTTTTGAAAATGATTATGAGGAAAATAAATATGATTCATTTTTTGTAACATCATCTGATTCTAGTCATCAAAGTTATGTTTCTTCAAAATGGAATTCTGGAATTTCTCCTTGGAATTTTGGATATACATCTACTTCTGATCGGTGGTATTGAACTAGTAATAATTGAGATTCTTTAGATGTGGTATTAAATCGTCGGTGAGATGTTGAACCTGAATTTTATTCTCATATTTATACTGATAGAAGATTGTATCTACCTTGAGAGGAAGTTAATATAAAGTGAGTTATTAGGAAATCTACAGATTTATCTATTGCTCAGTGAAAGGAGATGACAGTAAAAATAAAAGATTCTAAATGAACTGAGGTTTTTAATAAGAATCTAACTGTTAATGAATTTGGTAGTATTAATTCCGTGTTTGGTATAGATACAACAGCATCTTTATGAAGTTATTTGATTTATCTATATAGTGAAAATGATATGATTTGAAAGAGTTGATTTTCAGTAGAGGTATTTAAAAATCCTAAGTTTAAAAATGAAGTTAGTTTAAGAGCTGTCTGATTAAATGATTGACTTGTAAAAATTGATAAGGAGGAGAAAGATAAAGATTATTATTGGAGGACTAATTATACATGAAAGTTTAGAATTTCTGCTATGGTTATGTCTAAGTATTATTCTGGTCCTGCTGTAAATTGAGCTAATTTCAGATATAAAGTTTATAGACAGTATTATTATGAAGATTCTTATTGGGATGATTGTTATTATGGTTGTTATTGGGAGCCTCAAAAAGAGTTTTATACTGAATGAAAATGAGTTTTAGATGAAAATGGAAAAGCTATTTTTGATGTAGATGTGGATTTTACTTCTAGTTATGAGGATTATAAATATATAGTTGAGGTTACTGTTACAGATAAGGCTTGAGATGTTATTTCTTGATCTAACTCTATTATAGCTAAATTACCAAATGAATATAAAAGACGGAATCCTGATTCTGGTATTTATTTTACTACAGAGAATAGATTTTACAAAGCTGGATCTGAGATTGTTATAGATTGATGATTGAATGTTTGAAAGCGGACAGAGGATTATGATGATAAATTTTTATTGATAGTAAAAAGAAAAGAATATGAAACAACAATGGTTGATGATGTAAGGTGATATAAAAGACCTATTACAAGGACTGTTGAGAGATTAGAGAAAATTATAAAAGTGAATAGTGATGATTTTGAGGTAACTGATGATGGTAAATTAAAATTTAAATATAAACTTGAAAAAACATCTGAATATGTATTTGAATTTTGAATGATAGATTTAAAAAATTTACAATCTAAAAAGTATTCTGCTGATACCTATATTAATGAATTTAATGAGACAAAAGAACCTAAAATTGTTAAGGATATAGAAAAAGAAATACAGTTAAATTATGACGAGGTGGATTATCTTATAGGTAATTGTGTTTGAGATAAAGATACTGTTTGTGATAGAAAAACTATATATAAAAAATTGTGATGTGAACAATGATATATAGATGATAGTTGTATGTGACAAACTAAAAATATAAAAATAAAACAAGAGATTAAAATAGATGACTTATTTAAAAGTGATTCTAAAAAATATTTTACTGTTGTCGCTTATTGAGATGAAGATGCTAGTAATCCTGTAGTTAGTGATAATAAAATAACAGTTTTATCAGAAAAAATAAGTTATAAATTGTGAGATAAGGCTAGGTTTTTAGTTAGGTTACCATTTTCAAAATGAAAGATTTTGTGGACTATTGAAAAGCAGTGAGTTTTAAAATCAGAGTATTTGGATGTACAGGGGAATACTTTCTTTAGAGAAATAACTATTGATGATACTTTTGTTCCTAATGCTTATGTTTGAATTGTTGCAGTTGATACTGATACTTTGGATGCTATACCAGAGTATAAGGTTTGATATACAGAGGTGGTTGTTGATAAAACTGATAAAAAGTCTTTTGTAGAAATTAAATCAAATAAGAAGCAGTATAGCCCTAGAGATGAAGTTGTGCTTGATATTGATGTAAAAGATAAAAATAAAAAGTGAGTTAAGTCAGAACTAACTGTTATGGTGGTAGATGATTCTTTGATTAGTTTAATGTGAAATGTTGATTTAAATAGTTTGGAGAAATTTTATAAGAAGTTACCTTTTCAAATACAGACTAGTATCACTAATATAGCAATGCTTAAGAGATTTTATTTTTCTAGGTATTGATTAGCAGGTTGAGGTTGATTGGGGAATTTTAAATGATGAGATAGTGCCGTTTCGAGTAGGACTATCTTTAAAAATACTGCTTATTTTAATCCTTCTGTTATTACTGATGCGAACTGAAAGGCTCAGGTTAAATTTAATTTGCCTGATAACTTAACAAATTTTAGGATTATGGTTGTGACAAATTCTAAAGATAATTATTTTGGATATTGAGAGGATTTTATAGAGGTAAGGAAAAATGTAATTATAGAAGATAAAATGCCTTTTATTTTAAGAGATGGTGATAGTGTAAAACTTTGAGTTAATGTTTTTAATACAACTAAAAAAGATATGTCATTTATCGTAAAACTTGAGATGAATTGAATGACTGTTGATACTCCTGAAAAAAAAGCTTATATATCAGGATGAGGTAATGAAGTTGTATATTGGGATGTTAGTGATTTAAAGTTATCTGATGAAGTGACTTATAAAGTAACAGCTTTATGAGATTCTCCAGAGTATAGTGACAGTTTGGAATGAAGTATAGATGTTAAACAATCTCCTATTTTGATTTCAAATATTATAAAAAGTGGAAAAATTGAGACTTGAAAACTTTTTGATACAGTTATTGATGTACCAAAAAATACTGATTTGGATAAATCTATTGTAGAAGTTGTTTTTTCAAACAATAGGTTAAATGGTATTGAAAAGATAGTTAAATCTTTGGCTGTTTATCCTTATGGTTGTATTGAGCAGACTACTTCTAGTACTTATCCTAATGCTATACTTTTGAAATTCAGTGATTTGTTTTCTTGATTAGAAAATGTTGATGTAGTAAAAAGTAATTTAAAAGCTTGAGTAGATAGAATAAAATCTATGCAAACTTCTGAGTGAGGTTTTGCTTATTGGCCTTGAGATACTGTTACAGATTTACATATAACTCCTTTTGTTTTAAGAAGATTGGTTGATATGAAAAATTATTGAGCAGATATTCCAAGCGATATGATAGAAAAAGCTTCAAAATATTTAGAAAATAATATTTGAAATATTGATAATGATATAGATAGAGCTGAAACATTTTTAAGTTTTGCTAAACTGTGAAAAGGTCAATTAGCTTATGATAAACTTGCTAGCAAGATTGATAAAAATAAAGTTTCAAGACATACTTTGATTGCATATACTTATTGATTGGTTTTATTTGATAAAAATAAGTTTAAAGCAGGAATTGAATCAAATATAGAAAAGATAAAATGAATGTTGGATAAAGAAGAAAATGAATATCGGTATTGGGATAGTTTGTCTGATAAGGCAATATTTACTTCTATGCTTATAGATTATAGTTATGATGTTAAATATATTGATGAATTAATTGATGATTTGTATTCTATTGATTGGGAAGGGTATTATTATAGTACTCAATCAAAAAATAATGCATTTATTGCATTTGCTAAATATATAGAGATTTATTGAAAAAATAAAAATAGTACTTTTGGTTTTTCCATTTGAATGGAGTTGAATAGAGGAGAAACATTTTCTTTGTGAGATGGAAATCCTAATATGTTTAAGATGAATTATAAGTTAAGGGATATCGTTTATAAAGATAAGATAGAGTTATGAGTTGCTAATCTTCATTGAACTGATATGTTTGTTAGTTTGGTGTTAAAGACTTATCCTAAGGATAAATTACAAGTAGGAGATTCTTCTAATGGAATCTCAGTGAAGAGAGAAATTTATGAAGTTATGGATAATGGAGACATTAAACTTTTTGAATGAGATGAGTTTGTTAAATGAAAATTGTATAAAGTAAATGTTTCTGTAGATTTTCAAGATGAAAAGACTAGAAGAAATGTTGTTATAGAGGATTATTTACCTTCTGCTTTTAAAGTTATAAATTCAGAGTTTAAGACTGAGTCTATTGATGTGAAACAAGATACAACGAAGGATAATTATAATGGTCATATTGAATTTAAGCCTGAGGTAGTTTTTTATAATAGAGATGTTGTGTGGTGAAAGAATATGTCTTTAGAGTATTATTTTAGACCAGAGTTTTCTTGAATATTTACTTATCCTCCTGTTTCTGCTTATATGATGTATGATCCGATGGTAAAGGCTAATGGTAAGTTTAGAGTGATTAAGGTGAAGGAGTAGAAAGGGGAAAAATTGTTTTTTATTTTCTGTGATTTTTGCCTTATTTAAGAATAAAACCCTCAATGATTATTGAGGGTTTTATGTGTTTTATGAATAGTCGTTAGCGTGAAGATTGTGTGAATTTATAGCTTGGTTGTTTGACTTGGTACTCTTGTAAAGTATAATATCTGTGCAATTTTAGATTTTTAAATATATAAAATATGAATTTAAGTAAAAAAGTTATATCAGCAGTTGTTTGATTAAGTATGCTGTCTACAGTTTTTGTATCTATTGATACTTTAAATGCTTTGAAAAATTCCCAAATATAAGAAAGTCTACAGTTTTTGTATCTATTGATACTTTAAATGCAGCAGATTATACAGAATTAGAGGCTTCTAATAAATTAGTAACTTTAAAGGTTATAGAAGATAAGTCTGTTACACCTGATGAGTATAGGGTAGGCGATACAATAACAAGAAGAGAAATGTCAAAAGTTATGATGAATTTATCTTATTCTACTATTGAGGATAAGTGTGAATGAAAATTTTCTGATTTAAATTCAGAGGATTGGGGGTGTAAATATGCTGAAGCAGCATTAGAAAAATGATATATTGTTGCTAATGATAAGTTTAGACCAGATGATAATGTTACTAAGATAGAGGCTTTAAAAATGGTTATGCAAGCTGAGAAAATAAAAAAAGATTTAACTAAGGAGGATTGGAAAGAATGATATGTATTAGGTGCCTATAATTTTTGAATGTTAGATAAAGATTGAAAATATGGAGTCTTTACAGATTATGATACAAGTGCTTTAAGATGATGGATTTTTGTTACTGCCGCACAATCAATTTTTCTTTGATAGGTTTTTTATCTCATTCTTGAAGTGCTGATGATTGTTATAATAAGTAATAAATATTTTTTTGAAAAGGAATTCTTTAAATTAAAGAGTTCTTTTTTATTTTATTATTATGATTATGTTCTTTAAATATTTTTAACATAAAGTGTAAAATAAAATTTGTAAAGAGGTTTTTCTTCATATAATAAAAACATCTTATATATTAAATCACAAAAAATGGGCTTTATGAGAAGGATGTTTGCAGTGTTTTTATTATTTTGAATGTCTGTGAATATAGGAAATGTAGGATTAGTAAATGCTTTTACCTGAGAGGTAATTCAAGATAAAACAGCAATCTGCATATCATGAGAAACAAAATATCTATCAGGAACAATAACAGAGGAAACAATAAAAGAAAAACTACCAAGTTTAAAATTTTCAATGGGGGAGTGTGAGGGTGAGCATGAAGATGAAAGTTTAAAGACTAAAGCAACAGAAACAAACACCTGAGCAACACAAAAAGAGTCAAAAAAAGTAGAGATCTGTAAAGTGCAACCAAACTGAAAAGAACACACTCAAGAAGTTGCTAGTGAAGCAATTGACTCAATTTTAAAAGATTGAAAAAGTTATTTAGGAGAATGTAAAAATGAAATTAAGGAAGAGAAAAACAACAATAAAATAACCTGAGAAAAATGATGCCATTGGATTGACCAATATGGAAGGGAAAGAGGTTGAGAAAATAAACAATGACGGCATACCGATATGGTATCTTGATCTGAACCTCTAGAACTCTATCTCATATGTCCAGAAAAAGACAACTACTCAAAAGACTCAAAATCACCATGATGTCAGAATATTGAAAAGCAATACAAATTAAAGGACTCTAAAAACATCTCTGCACCTTGATTTGCTCGTAAATTGGCTAATTGTAGAGCATATTGAGTGCCTTACAATAAACCAACAATTATAAAATGACTAGAAGAATATGAAGAAGAACTGAAAGCAAAATGAAATATTATCTTGAACTCTGATTCTGTTTTTAGTGAATCTCAGAACCTAATAGTTCAACTAAACTTAGACACAACACCAGACTATATAGCCTTTTCAGAAGATTGAGAAAATTTCTGAGACTGGATAAACTATGAAAATTCTGTAATAGATTATAGACTAAAAGATAATTCAGAATGAGTAAAAACAGTTTATTTTAAATACAAAGTATGAAGCACAGAATCAGATATAACATACGACAAAATCCTGTTACTAAATAAATATTGAGCAAGTTATACTATTTTATCAAACTGACTAGATAAAAAACAAAACTACAAAACAAACAAAAACTACAAATTCACATTATCACTAACAAACAAATGATACTATAACTGGGACAATTCAGAAAATCCAGTTAGACTAACATACAAGATATATGACGAGAATAATCAGGAAGTAGAATTAGCTACAAATTATTGAATTTTAGCAGAAGAAGTATGATATAACAAAACAACTCAAACAGACATAATAGTAAGAATACCAGAGCAATCATGAAAATACAAGGTTGAATTCTCACTTGAGCATTTTGGATATACCAACTTCAAAGATGCCTGAGTAACACCTCTAGTAAAAGAAGTAGAAGTCATAAACTCAGAAATACAATCAAGACAAATAATCCAGAATAAAGAATCCTTACCTTTTGGTATAGGAAATTATTATGCTCCTCTAAATCAAGAAGAAGTACCTAATGATATAGTAGTATGTGAAGATTCTACTAATATTTACAGTCTAACAGCTAGTTGAACCGTATTTTCTCTAGAATACAGAGCACCTTACTTAACCAATGTAACAACTCCGAGAATACATGATATTTGGCTAGATACCCAAGATAACACTTCTTTCTTTGAAATTTCATATGACGATAAAATCCCAAATCTAAGTTTTGATGATCATTTCTTCATCTACAAAAATTCAGTAGAACTTTCAAACATATGTAGTGCCGATTCTTATGATTTCGGTCAAAGAAGATGTGAAGAAGAGTTCTCTGATATGGCTTCTAGTAGCGATATGGATTGTTTTACAGCCTATACAGTAAGTAGCAAAGATTGGTTTTCAGGTTATAAAGATTGAACCTTCAAATGAGAAAATACAATGAACCGTGCCGAATATGCTAAGGTCTTAGTAAATGCTTCACAAAAAGCATTAATCCCATATAGAGAATGAAGCATAAGTGATATACAAGGAACAGATGAACAGTGGTGGTCTGATTATGCTCAGACAGTAGTTGATAACAACCTAATGGAATTATCAAATACATGAGCATTTTTCCCATTAAATGATATTACATACATGGATGCAATAAAGTGAAGTCTAAATACCTTCAATTTTGATATGCAGAATAACACTTGTGATTACACAATTATAAAACCAGATAATACTTATTTAGGTGTAGCACTTTTTTTTGGGTTGATTGATAAAACAAGTATACCAAATAATCCATACACAGATTCAGTAGATAGATTAACAGTAGCTAAAATGATGTTGAATGCTTATCATCAAGAAGCAAGTTTAAAGAATGCCAGTGACTTCTGTCCTAAATCTTCTGATGATGTTTTTGAAACCTATACAAAAGAAATTTGTGCTAGTGACAAGAAAGCGGTATTATCAACAACACAGAATCTAAATAAAGACTGAATAGAGCTAAATAACTGAACAGAAGTTGAAATTTTAGAGGAAAATTCAAGTATAACAAAAATAAGAGTTATTTGATTAGATGAAGAAGGATATATATCAAACAATGAATTAGCAGAAACTTGTACAATACCAACACCTAAAGATGAGTTAAAAACTCCAGAATGAAATGAAGTAGTTGTATCAAGCCTAGTTGGTATTTATGCACATGAAAATCCAAGTGCAACAAGCTGATACTTTGATTATAACAAAGATTGAAATGGAAATAATCAAGATGTTATTCCATACAACACAGTATTGACAGTTTTAGAAACAAAATGAAATTGGTTTAAAGTAGAATTCCAAGACCAAAGAACCGCATGGATATTTAATTGATTCGTAGCAATTTGACCAGATGTAGAAATATTTACACCAGAAACAAAAATAACTTGAACTATATCTTGGGATTACTGAGTAACAGTAGACCTAAGAGCAAATACAAACACAGACACAAAAGAAAACATAATTTGGGAAACTTATGAAGATACAAAAGTACAAATCTTATGAAAAGATGAAACTAATAACTTGTACTATGTAAAAATAGAAGATACTCCTAAAGATATTACAGAAGAGATATTTAATACTCACTATGCTAGACTTTATCCTAACTTCACATTAGAAGAGCTACTAAGTATGGAAAATGGTATAGTTGGTTGGATACATGAGGATTTTGTAAAATTGGATTGAATCAATTACGAAACTAATAAGACTTTAGATTATCCATTTGATTACGAAGCACTATCAAATAGTTGAAGAACAGTTGACCAGTTGGTGACTCAAATATTTTTTGAAGAATTTAATTGAGATGTTCACGATGCAATGGATTTTAACTTAGAAGCTTGAGAAGAAGTAAAAGCAGTTGCAAACGGTACAATACAAAGTTCAGGAACATGAACAGTTAAAGTATTACACAATGATTGAAAGAAAAGTATTTATGCACATATAGTTACAAGTGAAAATATATTGAATTGAACAGTTAAAACAGTAACACCTGAAACAGTACTTTGAACAGTTGCACCAGATACAACAGAATACAAAGCACATTTACATTTTGAATTGAAAGGGGAGAATGGAGAGAGTTTGAATCCAGCTAAGTATTTTAAAGTGTATAATGCTGAGGATAGTCATAAGTGTATGAGGGAGTTGGTGATTTGAGAGGGGATTTATGATGGTGAGGAGGTGAAGGAGAAATGTGATATTGGGATTGGAAATCCTTCTAAAAGATGTCAGTATAATTGGAAAGAAAATCCTGAAATATTTGTAAATTGTGAAACAACCCCTAAAAATTGTGTATGACACTATGCAATAATAGAAGATAAAACAAAAGAATATCGGAAACGGAATAGTGATAAAACAGAAAAAAACTATTTTAATTTTGAAACATGAGATGAATTTAGAATAATAAGCTATACTTATGAAACAAATAATCCTGAAAAATTAGTCTCATTAAAATTTAGATTTTTGGATACAAACGAAATAGGATATCTAAAAATAAATGATGAAATGGATGAATGAATAGTTTATGTACCATTTACAGATGTTTGGGATGATAATGATTGATATTATTGTTCACAAATAAAAACAGCAAAAGAATTAGACTGGATAAGTTGAAGAAGAGATACAGATTCGTGAAAATTAAACTGAAAATTTGATCCAACAGCTATGATAAATAGAGAAGAATGAATGAAAGTACTAGTAAAAACACGGATGACAAAATGAACTCAAGCACAACAAAATCAAAAAGAAAAAGAATTTAATAACTACATAACAAAATATTGAGCAGATAATTGTTTTCCAGATTTAGAAGGTAGAGGATTAGCAAAATATGCTTGTTTTGCTAAATATCAGTGATGGATAGATTGAAATAAGTTGAAGTTAGAAGATGCAATGGAAAAATTAGTAAAAATACGGATAGGTGATTCTTGGAGTAGGCAAAATGAATTTGATAACTTTTTCTTATATCCCAAAGATGCGAATAAATATTTAGAATTTGCTAAACATAAAGGCATAATAAATCAAGTAGAGATATTGAATATAGACTGAGAAAAAAGAGTTGCATTATTTATGCCAGAAGATAAACTAACACTAAAGGCTACACAGAAAATAATAGCAAATGCTTTTAAGTTTTGAGATTGATCATATCCAGATAATATGATGTCTAGTTTTACAAATGAACCAGTAACAAGAGATATGTATGTATTTTTCTTATCAAAGGCTTATTATAATGATAGGACTGTTGATATAGAGAGGATTTGAAATTGTGTATTACATTCTAAAGAGACTGATGTTTTTTCTATAAGAGAAAATGATAGAGAACTAACATGAAGACAAGAGTTAGCAAAAGTTAATAGGCTACTTTTTGTAAAAGATAGTTGGAAAGAAAATGAAGATGGGAGTTATGTTTTTGTAGAATGATGATGGAGAAAAAGTTCTGATGAATGATTTTGATATATAAAAGGAAAGTTTAGGGAGGACTTTATAAAATATGCAAAAGAACATGATGATTGTGATACAGTTTATAGAGAATCGTTATTGATGTGATATCTTTTAGAAATTTATTGGGAAAAATGAGTTGATGAAATGATAGTAGAAGCTTCATGATTAGCTTTAATATATCTTTCTTTGGAAGCTTCTCAAATTGCTGGTTGAGAAATAGCAAACATAGAGGTGCCAGTTATGACTCTTACCCTTGATTGATTATTTGAAATAAAACGGATTAAAGCTTCAGAAGTAGAAATTCCATTTTCTGATTTGACGATTTGAGATTTAAGATTAGAGGTTTCTCCATATATGCTTAGAAAATTTTTACATTGAGGTGCTGATGATGTATGAGATAATAAGTATGATAATGAACATTGGATTTGAAAGAAAGTTATAGCGACTGATTTTTATGAAAAGAATAAAATAAAGATAAAAAATAGAATCAAAGAAGGAAATAATTATGAAAAATTATTAGGTTGAGAAATTATTTATTTAGATTGAGTAGTTCAAGATGGATATATTACAGATTCTGATTCTATAGTTAGTTCAGATTTTCAATATAGCTTTTGATTAATATATCGGAAGACTTCAGCTAAGATGATTGATGGTAAAATATTTATGAATATATATACAAAAGACACCTATGATTTTGAGTTTAAAAAGGGAGATTCTACTCTAGATTTAACATATCTCTTTAATAATATGTGAGAATATTTAGAGAGTAAATGACTGGGAACTACTTTTGATTGGGAACTAGATATATCAGAAGATATAACAGGTGAATTATAATGATTTTACTATAAATAATTAATTTTTAATATTTATTATATGAAAGATATATTAAAGCCTTGGCTTATATTATTATCATTTTTACTTTTTGTTTTTATGATAATAACGTTTCGGAGTGCTATACATGGAACATCTATTCTTACTTTAGAGTCCTTATCAGAAGTGCATTTTGAATTTTGAGAATACAAATTAGGTAAATGATATGATATTTATAACATATGTAAAAACTGAGAGTGATGTTTACTTTGACAAGTAAAATGAGTAAAGCAAATTGATGAAAATGTATATATATTGATAAAATCAGATGATTATACTGTATTTTCTAATTGAGAAGTACTTTACACAATGTTTAAGCATAGTAAATTGATAGAATTAAACTGAATAGATTATATTCCAAAATTCTGATACTTAAGTTGAGACGAAGTAGAATTTTATTCAGAAAATGATATGGAAAATTTATCAGAAGAAACACAAAAAATATTTAGAGATTTAGAGTTAAATCCAAAAGTTATAGTGAATTGAAAAGATTATACAGGTACAAGAAAAAAGAAAGAAAAAGAACCTTATTCAGATGAAGCATCTTTAAAGTGTTATTCATGTGAAGCTGATTTTTGAAATTAATCAAATATTTGATTATGAAGTACTATCAAATAGCTGAATGACAGTAGATAGACTAGTAACTCAAATCTTCTTTGAAGAGTTTAACTGAGATGTTCACGATGCAATGGATTTCAATTTAGAAGCATGAGAAAAAGTAAAAGCAGTAGCAAATGGAACAGTAGAAAGTGCAGGAACATGAACAGTTACAGTATTACACAATGATTGAAAGAAAAGTGCTTATCATCATATAATACCAAGTGAAGATATTTTGAACGGAACAGTAAAAACAGTGACTCCTGAAACAGTACTTTGAGTAGTGGCACCAGATACAGCAAAATATAAAGCACATTTACATTTAGAGTTGAAAGGAGAGAATGGAAAAAGCTTAAATCCTGCTAAGTATTTTAAAATTTACAATTCACAAGATAGTCATAAATGTATGAGAGAGTTAGTGATTTGAGAGGGGATTTATGATGGTGAGGAGGTGAAGGAGAAGTGTGATATAGGGATTTGAGCCCCAAAAAGATGTTTTGTAGATGAGGACTGTGTAAACACCCCTAAAAATTGTATTTGAGAATTTGGAATAGTTGATAATTATAGTTGAGTAGATTATTGCTGAACAAGTAATTTTTCACGGACAGAAAATTTTACACAAAATAGAAACAGTTTTGAAGTTGTAAATGCAAAATGAAATTATTTAGATTTTAGATTTTTATGAAAAACTGAACATTGATACCTAGAAAAAGGTAATATGGACGAGGAAATAGAGTTTGTATCTTTTATAGATGTAGACAACAATAAATGATCAGATTATTGTGAAGCAATAAAGAAATGAAAAGAAAAATGATGGATAAGTGGAGGTAGTGAAGAATTACAATATAAAAATAAAATGACGAGATTTCCAACATGATATTTCTATCCAACAATAAATATCACAAGAGAAGAAGCATTAAAAATAATATTGAGAGCATCGGTATCGGATACCTCAGTATTTGATGACTATGATGTAACATGAAAACTAAATGAAAACACAAAAAAATGTTTAAGGGATTTACCAGATTTAGAATGACTACAGTTATGAAAATATGCATGTTATGCTTACATAAACTGAATAATATGATGAAATTGATGACAATTTTTACCATATGATGATATAAACTATGCAGAAACACAAAAAATAATAATGAATGCTTTTAATTTTAGTGAAGAAGATAAAATTTATAATATCCCATGACGCTTTGACCCAGAAGTGTGACTAAAAAGATGAATGTTGGTTTATTTTATGAATATGGCAGTAGAAAAGAATAAGCAGTTAGATATAAGTGAATTATGAAATTGTGTATTATGGTCACAAGAGTTAGATAAATTTGTAGTAACAGATAGTTTGTGAAGATTATGAAAAGAATGATGAAAGAAAAAGACTATTTCTTTTGTTTCTGATGATTGGAGAAAAAGTGACTATATTAAGAATTGAGTGTTTTTGAGTGATAAAGCTTTTGATTCTAAGAAAAAAGTATTTAGAGATAATTTTATAAGATATGCTGAGACGGAGAACAACTGTGATAAGTTTGTTGAGAATATGTGGTTGAGAATGAATGAGGGGAATGTTTGGTTTTTTGATGAGGTAAATGAAAATAATTATATATGACATGCATGATTATATTTTATATACAAATGACAAGATTATTTATTAAGTTTTTATCCAGCCAATTGAACAGATGGGATTTTTTTAAGTTCTCCAGAGTGAGTTAATGGTCCATGATCATATGAAGAGCGGTTAAAAGATGTTAGAGAAGAGTTAAGTTGAGAAACTCCAATGTCAAAAAATTATATAGAATTATGAATTGATAGTTTAAATATAAGTGACTTATATAAACGGTATAAATATGCAATGGCTAATTTATCTGGATATAATACATTCACAAATAATTGTAGTGATGAGGTTGAAAAAGCTTTAGATAGTGCTTGATTTTTCAAATATACTGAAATTTATGGTATACCTACACCATTACCTTGAACTATAGCATTACCTTGAACTACACCTATTTGATTAAGATTTGATATATTGGTAGAGTTATTTTATAAGAATAAATTTGATTTTTAGTTTTTATTTATTAATAAAGTATATTATGAAAAAGGTATTAAGAATTATATGAATAGTTTTTCTAGTATTGTTATTATTATTTGGACTTTTATTTTATTATTGAAAAAATAGAAAGCTAAATAAAGAATTATATAATTATGAAATAAAAGAAAAATTGATAATAAAATTTTATGATGATGATGATAAATATTTGATAGATTTAAATAATTTAAGCTACAAAAAATATGATTGAAAATATAAAGAGTATTGTTATGATTTTGAGAATTATCCACCTAGTGAAAAAAATACAAAAATACATAATAAAGATGGTTCTTTTTATATTTTTTACAAAAAAGGAGTTTTTTATAGAAATAAAATTTATCATATAAATGATATTGTGGCATATAATTTTATTCCTTGACATTATCAAGAAGCATATTGGTCAAAAAACTGAGATTATTTAATTACAAGAGGTAGATTTGTTAGAATGATGTTGTTTTTTTGATTATTTTTACCAAAAGAAACCACAACTATTTCTTTAAATATAGTAGAACCAAGTACATGAAAAAATAAACAATTACCAATTTTATGACATGATGTTGAGAAAATATTATGATATGTGGATAAAGAATTAGAAGAAAATCCAGATATAGATTTAGAATGAAAGGAGTTTTGTACATCATGAGAAATTATTAATAAGTAGGTTTATGAAAAATAAATATTATGTGTTTATATTAATTGTTATAATTTTTTCTTTTTGAATATTATATATTTTGGGAAAAAATCTTTATTTAAGTGAAATCTCAAAAGCTTATGATACAACTATGTTAGTAAATTTGCAAGAAATAAAAAACAATTTAAAAGATAAAAGTTTATATAATTTTGATGATTTAGAATCTTATAATAAATTATTCAATACAGACTTAAGAATAAAAAGCAATTGTGTATACTTTAAAAGTATACAAGAAGGGAAATGATTTATTTTTATATTTAAAGTAAATTATAGGAAGGATATTTATTGAGAGTATTATATTTACAAGAGCATAGAAGACTATGCATTAACAAAAAAAGATGAAAATTATATGAATAGCCTAGAATGAGAGTCTTGTTATAGATAAATAAGGTGAGAATCATATTAAAATTATGCAATAAGAATTAATGATATTATGAATAAAAAACTAAAGAAAATTTTGTTAAGGATAATTAAAGAACTTTTTTGGTTAGCTGTTTTTATAACAATATTAGGATTACTTTCAATGACCCTACTATATCAAATGAAATGATGATTACCAAGTTAACTAAATTTTAATGAATATTTTTATAAGAATATATATAATTCTATGGATAATACTAATTTTAATTTGATTAGTATTATTGATTAAAAATAGAAAAGAAGTACTTCTTTTTAGAAAAAAATATATCAATTTTCTTTTTGTAAGGTGGAAGTTAATTCTATTCTTTCTTGCTGTTATATCTCTTTCCATAATGTCTACTTTATGATTAGATCCAACATGGGATATTCCAGAAACCATAGTAATGAGTATTCTAACATTTTATACAGCACCATATAGTTCCTGAATAATTTATAGATATTTAAGATGATTAAATAAAAATTCTTATGAGTTTTATATAGCAATTATTCTTTTGTTTTTTTCGTCAGCTTGGTTTTACGATTTGTATACTTTATTATTTTTACTTTGAGAATATCCTCCTATGGCTTTTTCAAATTTACTTCTTTCTCCATTTTTTTATCTTTTTTGATGAATCACATGGAATTTTGGATATAGTAAGAAAAAAGGAGTTATTTTTCTTTTCAAAGAAAAGGATTGGATTGATACAAAAACGGAGAAGGATTGATTTGATAAAATATTCTTGTATATATTACCAATAATTATTTTTATGATTGTTATATTTTGAGGTTTTTTATATTTAAACATGTAAACTTATTATTTTAATGAAAGAAAAATTAATAAAAATTTTTAAAATTTTAATAAAACAAATATTTATTCCTTTATTTATTGTTTATATAATTTTTTCAATGATAGGTTTCATCGGTCCAAAATCAGATATAAATAGAACTTTTGAAATACTGATAAATAATAATTCGGAAAAGACTATTACATTGATTGATAATAATAAAAAGATAAACATAAATATTGGAGGACAGTTTTTGTTAAACAAAAAACATCTTCCATGAAAAATAGAAATTATAAAGGATAATGAGGTTTTTTATACAGAAAAAGATGTATTATCTGAGAAAAATCAAAAAATAGTAATTGATAGAGAATATTATTTTTTCCCATTATTTTGATTTGAAGATGAATATATATTCAAAGTGAGATTGGAGGTTAAATAATATTGGCAGGACTCCCAAAAATCATACAATAAGAATCAATAAAAATATATAATATATGAACTAATTTTTCTTAAAAATATATTTTAAAAAATAGCTTTTGTATTTCTCTTAACCACTTCTTAATTTTCTTTTCTATAATAATAATAAATATCCCATAACTTTTTATTTATGAGAGTTCTAATAGTTGAAGATAATCAGATTTTATGAAGGAATTTAGTTAAATATTTTATATCTAGAGATATATTTGCAGAAGTTTCTATGGATGGAGAAGACTGACTTAGAAAAGCAATGACTAAATACTATGATGTAGTTATACTTGATATAAATTTACCCTGAATGGATTGACTAGAGGTTTGTAAAAATCTTAGGGAAAAATGAAAAGATGTTTCAATAATTATGTTGACTTCTATGGGAACTAACGAAGATATAGTTACTGGACTAGACTTATGAGCTGATGATTATTTAGTAAAACCTTTTGAATATAGTGAACTTCTCGCTAGAATGAATGCTATAGTTAGAAGGAAGATGATGAATAGTAGTAATACTCTTATAAAAATATGAGATGTAGAGCTTGATTTACAACAGGTAGAAGTTAGAAAAGGATGAAAAGTTGTAAAACTTTCTACTTTAGAATATGATTTATTTAAATATCTTGCTCAAAATAGGGGAAAGGCTTTATCTAGAAGGGAGATTTATGAAAAAGTTTGGTGAGAGTTTGATGTAGATTTTATGTTCTCGAAAACTATAGATGTTTATGTATGATATCTTAGAAAGAAACTTGGAAAAAATATAATAGATACTAAAAAATGATATTGATTTTTAATTAAGTAGATTATGGGAAAGAATGTTTGAAATATAAAAAGGCATTTGACTATTGTTTTTACAGCAATAGTTTTTGTTGTAATTTTGTTGTATGGTTTTAGTTCTCTTTCAATAAAATATTGAAAGAAAGTAATTAGTGAGAAAAAAGAGCTTTTAGTTCTCTCAGAAGCTATTCAGAATTGAAAAGTTCCTTTGGTAGCAATAAAGAATATATGAAATAGAATTCAGGATAGAGCTACACAAAAGAGAGAAAAATCAGGTGAAAAATCTGGTTTTATTCCTCCTGCTTGATTTATAAACTATATTCATTTGAATAATAATAATGATGTAATTTCTAGTGATATAAAGGATGACGTAAGTTATTCTTTAGTCCAAAATATTATTAGTGATTCAGATTATTCAATGACTCAAGATGAAGGTTTTTTGATAAGTAAAATAAATCTTGTTAGTGGAGAAAGTCTTATTATTTTAAAGAAATTAGATTATAGTTTTTCTAACTATTTATGGGATTTATTTGATTTTGTTTTTGTGGGTTTGTTTTTTTCGATTTTAGTTTATTTCATATGAAAGATATTTGTTGATAGAGCTTTTGTTCCAGTTGAGGAAAATATGAAAAATATGAAGAATTTTATTCATAATGCTGGTCATGAGTTAAAAACTCCTCTTTCTGTTGTTGATTCAAATTTACAGCTTATAGATGATATATGAAAATATGATAAGGAGATGACTAAAGAAATGAAACATGAAGTTAGAAAGCTTAATTCTTTAATTGATTCTCTTATTGAACTGAGTGATATTAGTATAACTAAAAAGGTTTCTAAAATTGGTTTAAAGGAAATAGTAGAAGAAATAGTCGCAGATAGAAAAAGAGAAATTAAAAAGATGGATATTAGTTTGGATATAAATATTCCAGATGATGTAAAAATAAATGCTAATAAAAATTATTTATATATATTTTTATCAAATTTGATTGGTAATGCTATAAAGTATAATAACAAAAAAGGTAGTGTTAATATATCTTATTTATCATGAAAACTTCATATAAAAGATACAGGTATATGAATAAGTAGAGATAATTTAGATAAAATTTTTGATAGGTTTTTTAAAGTTGATAAGTCTAGATGAACAGAATGATTTGGTATAGGTTTATCTCTTGTTTGAAAAATAGCAGATATTTATAATTGGAAGTTAGATGTTGAGAGTGAGGAATGAAAGGGGAGTGAATTTGTTGTTAGTTTTTAGTTAACCTCAGCCCTTACTCTCTCCTACAGGAGAGGGTAAGAATAAGTAATTTAATTTTTCTTTTCTTACATTGTTCTTACAATGGATTTGTATAATGTTTTTGTTTTTTATTCTTTAAACAGAAAAATATGGGAAATAAATTGTATTTTGGAACTATAAAAGCTAGTCTTAGAGCTTTGTGAGTATTTTTAGTTTTGTGAATTGTAGGATTGGTTAATGCTTATTGAGAAGATGATATTTATAGTGTTTGTCAGAATAAGGATTATGGAATAGTTGCTAATTCTAATGTTGGAGTTTTTTATAAGAATTATTCTTATTTAAAAAGTTGAGTAGATATTTTTCTAAATAGGTTTTATAAAAATATTGAAGAAAAATATGAAACAAAAGAAGAGCAAAGAGATCAATATAGAAGTCTTTTAGTTAAAGTTGATACTATTTTGGAGGGAAATTTATCATTAAGGAATTCTGCTATTTTTTATTATATACAAGAGCAGTTTCAATTGAAGCTGAAAGGGGTAGAGATTATTGTTTGTTTGGGGGATAACTATAGAGAGCCTCCAATTCCAGAAGAAATTAGTTGTAGTACTTCAACAGCTTTAAATTCAACAGAATATTGAAAAATGTTGTATTTTGATATTTCAGAAGATGGTACTAAAAAGGTTTATTTTTCAGGTAAGTCATATTGAGCTGATGATCCTCGTATATCTATAGATAATCTTAGAGGAGAGTATTATTTTTTTGAAGAAGAAAATTGAAATTTAGTTAAGACTGAGAAATATGATTATATATATTTTGTGGGAATTTTAAAAGATGGGACTTCTTATGTTGTATATTTAGGAGATGATGATAAGTATAGTATAAAAGTTTGAGATGATATTTATGGAGGTTATAAATATATTTTTAAGAAAGAAAATACTATTTTACTTGTTTGAGAGTCAAAATCTAAGGTTTTATTTCCAAATTCCATTTTTTCTGAAGAATATGATGCTGTTTTTTCAGCTAAGGAATTGAAAAATGGTGATAATATTATGCTTGCTTGAAAATGAAATATGAAAGTAGCATATACTATGTGAGAAGAGGATGTACTTGAGGGAGATTTCTTTGTTGTAAAAAATTGAGTTGAAACCAAAATAGAGGATATAAAAAATTTTTCATATTCTAATAGAGGTGTAATTGTTGAATGTTTAGATAAGTTTGGTTATTTTTATATAGATAATTCAGATTCTAATTATTTTTCATTTGATGGAGTGAAATATTGAGAAAAATGATATGAAATTTTAAATTTTTATTGATTTAAGGAAGATACGTGTGAGCCCTTATATGTGAATATAAGTGATTTTGATGATGAAATAAATAAATTATATATGGGAAAAAATTTAATTTATTCAAGTGTATGAGAAAATATATGAGATCCTAAGTTGGATTGAGATGATGTTTATTTTGAGGTATTTAAGTGATTTGATAATTGATATAAATTGTATAAAAATGGAGAGGTTATTGAGGATAGATGATGGTTACAGAACTATGGAATATTATCTGGATGAGGATTAGTTTATTCTACTGCTTATAACTGAGAAGCTGTTATAAAGACTTTAAATTGAGAAAAAATAATTTCTTGAGTTAACTTTGTAGATTGGATATATATTTCTGAAAATAAGGAACATTATGCACTTAATTTGAGATCAACAACTCCTTATTTTACTAAATTGCTTTTAGATTGATCTGTTTTAGAAACTGGTTTAAATTTTGCAGATGGAATATTTTTTAAAAATAATTTTTTATCAGTTTTTTATGATAGTGAAACAGATAAAAATACTTTATATTTAAATAGAGATAAGCAATTTGTTTTTACAGGAAATCCACATTCTGTTATGTTTAATTCTGTAGAAGTTGATGGTAAGTTATATTTTAAAATTGATCAGGGGGATAGTAGTAAGATAATGGTGTGTAAATAAAGGTGAATATTGATAAAAAAAGTTTATAATGATAGTTATAGGCTTTTTTAGGTATTATTCTAAAAATAAAATTTTGTTTTTTATTCTAAAATGATTTGAGTTTTTGGATGAGGTTTAGTTTTTTGTTATAAAAATAAGTAGGTAATCACTACTTATTTTTGTGATATTTAAAATTATTGTTTTGAAAAGTAAACCTAATATATTTATTTTTACTTTTAAATATCAGAGAGTTGTGTTATACTAAGTTAGTAAAAAATAAAATATATTTTAAATTTTAATTTGTTTCTATTTTGAATAATCATTTAATATTAATTTTTTCTTTTTGACTGTTAACTTTTCTTGTTTGATTTACGTTATTTCCATTTTTTATAGAATTCCTTATAGATTTCAAGATGTGAAAAAAGATAAGGGATAAAGCAACTATGTGAGATGCTTTAATCTTTTCTAAGTTGCATAGTAAAAAATCATGAACTCCAACTATGTGAGGTATTGTGATTATTTGAACTGTTTTTTTAATGGTTATTATTAGTATTTTATTGCAGAAGTTATGATATATAAATAATTCATTGTTAAATCACAAAGAAACATATTTACCTTTGTTTGTACTTTTTACTGTTTGATTTTTGTGAGCTGTAGATGATTTTATGAATATAAAGTGAATTTGAAGAACTAAGTGATTGTCTCTAAAGTTTAAATTACTTTGGTTAGTAATATTTTCTTTCTTAGCAGGTTTATGGTTCTATTATGATTTAGGCTGGGGGACTAGACAATTAGATATTCCTTTTTATGGCTGACATGAATTGTGATTATGACTATGGTTTATCCCTCTTTTTATGTTTATTATAGTAGCAACTTCTAATAGTGTCAATTTTACTGATTGATTAGATTGATTAGCATGATGATTACTTCTTTTTTGTTACAGTGTTTATGCTTATATAACATATGATCAGTGACTTTTTTTGTTATCGACTTTATGTGTTAGTATAATTTGATCTTTAGTTGCATTTTTATGGTTTAATATAAAGCCTGCGAAAATTTATATGTGAGATGTTTGAAGCTTAGCACTATGAGCTAATTTATGACTTATGGCTATGTTAACAAATACGATAGATGTATTTATTGTTATCTGTACTATTTTTATATTTGAGACTCTTAGTATTATAATTCAGCTGACTAGTAAAAAATTTAGAAATGGGAAAAAGGTTTTTCGTATAGCTCCTTTTCATCATCATCTTGAAGCAATTGGATGGAGGGAAGAAACAGTTGTTTTTAGATTGCGGATTATTTGATTGCTTTTATCAGTAGGTTGAATGATTTTTTATATGATAGAGAGATCTTATGTGATTTAAGATGATAAATGATTCTTTTCTCTGTGAAAATTGTGGAAAGAAAGTTTCTAAGCATCCTCTTTGATCTGCTAGGAATCATTGTCTTTATTGTTTATATTCTAAACATCTAGATGAAGAATATCCATGAGATAGGAAATCAGATTGTTTTGGTCTTATGGAGCCTATATGAATAGATTATAAGAAAAACAAAGGTTATATGCTAAGGCATAGGTGTAGAAAATGTAATAAAGTTATTTTAAATAAGGTTGCCCCAGATGATGATTTTTTAGATTTTAGTAAAAAAATAAATAGAAATTTATAAAAAAAAATAATTTAGCTTGAGACTGTTCAAAAAAGTGTG
>DJMN01000046.1 GCA_002435385.1 Patescibacteria group bacterium UBA6489 | reverse complement strand
AAAATTTTGGGGAAACCTTAAAAATGCAAATCTATATAATTTTCAGAACAATCCATTAAAACCTCTCAAATTCCTCTTTTATGAATTTCTCCTTGCTATTTTTTAGAACCTCTTGGACTAGTACATCAAGAGTTGCTACATTACTAGGAAATGAATCATTACCTATTTGATGATCCAATAAAGGAACAACATCAAATACTCTCAGTTTTGTTTTATACATATTTTGTAATATCATTATCTGACGATCTAAAGATATTTCTTGCCAAAATGCATCTGGATAAGCACAAGTATTAAAACTCTCTACACATGTTCCTGTGGCATTACAACAAGATATTGTAAGTATATCTGCTACAGATAATTCTACAATTTCATTTAATTCATCCAAAGTCCATCCCCATCTATCAACCATTTTTATTTCTCTCATAAACTCATTATTTTCTCCTGAAATATACTTATGAGAAGTATCTCTTTCAAGTGGTCTAAATTTGCGTTTTTTCATTAGATTAAAAATTGAAGTTCCTGGTGTAATTTCAAATAAAGAAAGCCAAATAGTTCTAAAGTCAATTCTTTGATTTTCTCTTTGCTTGGTCTTCTCGTTTACGGATTTTATTTCAAATCTACTTCCATATATCGGAGTCATATAAAAATAAGGTTAAATATTATTTTATTTAATTTTTGGGCTTAATTTCCAAAAAAAATAGTGATTGGTAAAGATATTTTTTTATGAATAAAAAAATATCTCCCAATGAACTTTTGTATTCTAGAAGATATTTAAAATATGTCAATTTTTTATAAAAGATTTTAGTTAGTGATTTAATTGTAAAAAATTATAAAAATATTTTCAATAGTTTATCTATTAAAGGCTTCTACAATCCTACAAAAATCTTCGGCTTTTAAAGAAGCTCAACCAATGAGTCATCCATCTATATCTGGATTTGAGAATAATTCTTTAGCATTGTTTGGATTGCAAGATCCTCCGTAAATAATTGATAGATTTTCTGCGATTTCACTGCCAAATTTACCAGACACTGCATCACGAATTACTTTATGAACTTCTTGTGCTTGATTACTTGTTGCGGTCTTCCCTGTTCCTATTGCCCAGATTGGTTCATAGGCTATGATAATTTTTTCAAAATCGTTAGTTGGTAATTTGAATATAGTTTTTTCAAGTTGATTGATTATAAACTCGTTTTGAGTATTAGCTTCACGAATTTCCAAAGGTTCACCACAACAGAAGATTGGGGTTAGACCTTGTTTTAGTGTTAATGCTAATTTTTTATTCAGGATTTCATTTGTTTCTCCGTAATACTGGCGTCTTTCTGAGTGACCTAATATTACAAATTTAGCTCCTGTTGATTCTATCATTGAAACAGAGATTTCGCCAGTATAAGCTCATTTTTCTTCTGTGGCACAGTTTTGGGAAGCTGTAGAAATAAGTGGGTTGGTTATAACTTTTGATACTTCGGTTAAGTGTGTGAATGGAACTCATAATATAACTGTTATGTCTTTTGTGGTTACTAGGTTACTTATTTCTTTTGCTAATTTGATTCACTCTTGAACTGTTGTATTTAGTTTCCAGTTCCCTGCTACTATCTTTTTTCTCATTTTGTTTATTTTTAAGATTTATGTTTTTTATTTTAATAAGGTATCTATTCTTTGGTATTTTGCAAAATTTTGTTTTTTAATTTTTATTTATTACAAATAAAGCCCCCTAAGGGGGCTTTATGCTCAAGGTCGCGTGAGGTTAGACGTGAGGTTAGATTACTCGCAGTAATCTTCGTCGGTGTGGATATATATTTTCTCCCAGTATTCGTCAATGTAGTTCCACACCTTTACTACAAACTCGCGTTGTCCGGCCTCTGTATCAATCCAGTAGGAAGTATATCCCTTTGATTTGGGATAATCCTCTGGGGTCAGATTGCTTACCGAGCCTTCTGGGCAACTTAACGCAGATGCTGATGTTGCGGTACTGAACAAACCGAACAAACAGAGGAGCATAATCATGGCAAAGGTAAATCTTCTTTTTCCATTAAATTTCATTTCTTTCGTCCTTTTCCTTTTGTTTTTGTTTTTTTGTTTTTTCTTATTTACACGACCATCACTTCATTTGATTCTGCATCTAGAAACTTCCTAGAGCAATAATCTTTAATGAAATGATAAAGAAATTATAATCATAGGGTATTAAATGTCAAATCTTTTTTTATAAAATATTATTTCTATTTCACAATGTAAGTATTATTAACATAATTTAATAATAAAAATAACTAAATAGAACTTATGAAAATAACAATATTTTGAACTTGATATGTGGGGCTTGTAACATGAACTTGTTTAGCAGAAGTATGACATGATATCCTTTGTATAGATATAGATGAGAAAAAAATAGAAAACTTAAAAAAATGAATCATACCTATATATGAACCTGGATTAGAAGAGCTTGTTCTTAGGAATTATAAATTGTGAAGGTTAAATTTCTCTACTGATGCTAAAGAATGAGTGGAGTTTTGAAAAGCTGTATTTTCTGCTGTGGGAACTCCCCCTGATGAAGATCATAGGGCTGATTTAAGATTTGTAAAAGCTGTAGCAAAGACTTTTTGAGAAAATGTAAATGACTACAAAGTTTTTATAAATAAATCTACTGTTCCTGTATGAACTTGAAATATTTGTAAGAATATAATTGAAGAAGAATTAAAAAAAAGAGGAAAAAAAATAAACTTTGATATAGTTTCGAATCCTGAATTTCTAAAAGAAGGAGCTGCCGTAAGAGACTTTATGTTGCCTGATAGAATTGTATGTTGAGTTGAGTCTGAAAAGGCTAAAGAAATAATGGAAGAGATTTATAAACCTTTTCTAAGATCAAATAGACCTATTGTATTTACTGAAATAAAATCTGCAGAAATTATAAAATATGCTGCTAATTCCTTTTTAGCGACTAAAATAAGTTTTATAAATGAGATAGCAAACTTTGCAGAGATGGTTTGAGCTGATATAAGTGACATAAGTAAATGAATTTGACTTGATGATAGGATTTGATCAAAGTTCCTTCATGCTGGTATTGGTTATGGTTGAAGTTGTTTTCCTAAAGATATACAGGCTCTTATTCAAACTTGAAAAGATGTTTGATATGATTTTAAAATAATTTCAGCTACGGAGGAGGTGAATAAAAAACAAAAAACAAAAGTGGTTGATAAGCTTTTAGGGATTATTAAAGAAACAAAATCCATCCCCTCTCCATTACATTCCGAGGTACTTCCTTTGAAAAAGGAAAAAACTAAGGAGAATAAAAATTTATTAAAGTGAAAAACTGTGAGTATTTGGGGACTTTCTTTTAAACCAAAGACTGATGATATAAGAGATGCTCCTAGTTTAGAGGTTATTAAAAAACTTATTGGATTATGAGTTCGAAAGATTAAGGTCTTTGACCCTGTTGCTATGGATAATGTAAAAATAATATTTAAAGATGAGAAAAAAGTAGTTTTTTGTAAAAATAATTATGAAGCATTAAAAAACTCTGATGCTCTCATAGTGCTTACAGAGTGGGATGAGTTTAGAGCTTGTGATTTTGATAAGGTAAAAGATTTAATGAATGAGTATATTGTGATAGATGGAAGAAATGTGTGGAATAAAAAAATGATGGAAAAGATGTGATTTAGGTATTGTGGGATTGGAAAATAAAAGTTTATATATGAATAAAAATTTAATAAAAAAAATAGTATTTTATGTGTTCATCGTAATCGTATGATATTTTTTTGTGAATAATATCTACAAAAATTATGATTCTATAAAAAATTATGATTTTGATATAAATATATATTATCTTGCTTTGTCTATAATTCTTCAAGTTGCTTTTGTATTTTATAAATGATATATTTGGGGGTATTTGATAAAATGACATGAGATAAAACTAAAAGATCTTTTTTATATTCACTCACTTACTTGGCTTGTCAGATATATTCCCTGAAAAGCTTCTTATATATTTGCTAGAATTATGTTGCTTGCAAAATATGATATATCAAAGAAACAATGATTTGTTTCGATTATTTATGAAAATGTGTTTCATGTAATTTCTTCCTTTTTAGTTGGAATTCCTTTGATTGTATATTATTTTGTATGATGACTTTCTAGTGTTCAAATTTATCTTTGATTATTTTTATGTTTGTTGTCTCTTGTCTTTCTATATAAGCCTGTGTTTTACTATTTTTTAAATATGGGACTTAAGCTCGTTAAAAAAGAAAAAATTTCTGAAAAATATTTATTGGATTCAACAGAGATTTTTAAGTCTGTTTTTCTTTTTATGTTTTGAATAATTTTATCTGGTATTGCTTTTTTCTTTATGGTGAAATGAATTGCTTATACAGATAATAATATATTTTTACCAATGATTTGAGCTTGGAGTACAGCTTTTGTTATTTGATTAGTTGCTATTTTTAGTCCTAATGGAATTTGAGTTAGAGAATGAATTCTAGTATTTTTCTTACAGTTCTACTTCCCTATTGAGATTTCTATAATTATTTCTATTTTTTCTAGGCTTTGGTCTACTTTATGAGATGGTATTTTTTACCTATATGCTTTGGGATATAAAATGATTTTTAAAGAAAATACAAAATAAATAACCTCTCATCTGAATTCCCTATCCTTAGTAAAAAAATTTTTATCTCAAAATAATCTCACAAACCTTCTTTATCTCTTCAAATCCTTCTTTCTTATCTATAATTTTATATAATCCTTTGATTGTTTCATATCATTCTGCTATTTTATTTTCCTGCTTAAAAACTTCTAATACTTCATCTATCTTTTTTCACTCTCAGAGTAACTTTCAAAAATATCTATTTCTAGAATTTCAAAAACAAGTGGTTATTAAATCTCATCACAAAGCATAATCTGAAAAATTTATTTCTTTATCTCATCATAATAATATAACAAGTTCTTTTAGTTCTTCATATAGTTTACAGAAATAGTAAGAAAGAGTTGAAACTTGATTTCATTGTCATTCATAGTATCAGATAGCTATTGCAAGTATATTTTTTAAGGCTCAATATAATTCAAGATTTTTTACTCAGTGGTTTATTAAATTTATCTCTAAATTATCACTTTCAAATAATTCTTTTAATTTTGGTCAGATTTCTTTGTTTTCTATAGCAATATCTACTCAAAGTTGTTTTCATTCTACAACCTCTGATGCAATCATTCATCCTGATAAATCTGCATAATTATAATCTATTCACTCTAAAACTCTTTCTAATGAATCTCAAATAGTTTCCAATGTTTTATTATTGATTCCTTTGGCTAGGTTTAATATAGTTACTCATGGTTTTAAATAATCTTTTATGGCTTCTATTGCTATAGATGCGAATTGACAAGGGATAACAGATATAATTAAATCCATTTGAGGAATGAATTCTTCTAAATCATCTATAAATTCTATATTGCTAGGTAATTTAGCATCTCAAAAAAAATATGGATGTGATTTATTTTCTTTTATATATTGAAATACTTTTTGTTCTTTTTCATATGCATAAAAAGTTGTATTTGGATTATTTTCAGAAATGTGTTTTAAAATAGCAAATCAGAATGCTCCTATTCAGAGTACGATTGTTTTCATAGGTTGTAATTTAGATTATATTATAAAAATAAAGTAAGATAATTTCCTACTTTATTTTGAAAGAAAAAATATTTATTAGTTAGTTTGTCATATATTTATAAGAGGAATTGGTGTATTTTCTCATCACATATAATATGTTGGATAATTTCAACTCCATTTTAAAATAGCTTTTTGTTCATTTTCTAGTTTCTTGTACTCAAGTACTTCATTAGAAATCTCTTGCTTTATAAGCTTATTATACTGTTCTATTCATTCTCAGCTTAATATTTTCGCTTTTTTTTCTCATTCAGCTTCTTTTATTTTAGCTTCTGCCTCTGCTTCTGCTTGCTTTACTTTTTGTTGTGCTTGAATTGCTACTCTTTCTAATTCATAACTTTCTTTTTCTTTTTTTTGTTCTGCTATTTGTTTTTCTTCTATAGAATTTTTAAACTCTGGATTAAAATCAAAATTTGTTAAACTTACTCATTCTAACACAATTCATTGTTTTGAAAATTCTTCTCTTAGTTCTGCTTCAACACTAGTTTTTATTTTTTCTCTATTTGTAAGTATCTCTGCTACTTTAAATTTTGCAGTATGTGTTTTTATACTGTCAATAACTCTTGGTGCTATCTTTTTTGATTCATAATCAAGTCAAACACTTTGATAGATAGTTGAAGCACTATTTTTATCTAGACTGTATGTTATTATTGCATCTATATATACATCTTGTAAATCACTTGATGCACTTTCTAGTCTGGCTCTAGAATCTTTTATATCTGGATATCTTTCTGGATTGTCTGTAAATAGTATCTTTTGTGTTCTAACATCCATTGTTGTAACTGTTTCTATAAGAGGGATTCTTATGTGTATTCATTCTGATAAGGCTTGTTTTTTTACTCATCAAAATTTTGAGAATACTACTCATCTATGTCCTGCATCTACTACAACAAGTGGATTTAATGATCCTATAGCGATAACAACTATTACAATAATAACTATATATTTAATGATTTTTAAGTTTTTCATAGAAATAGAATTATATGCTAAACTAGTTTGATTATAATAATAATTAATTTTTAGCAAGCTTTTAGTTAATGAAGTTGAATTCCTTAGTTTTTATTATATTTTCTCAGACTTTCATATTTCATAAATCAAAAGGTGATTTTCAAGATAAAGTACTTATTTTAGATAAAAATTCATCAATTATTTTTTTAGATTCGACTTTATCAAAGGTGAATTGTAAGATGGTATCATAGAATTTTTCGTCATTCTTTTTGCTAACAAAGACTACATCTACTATATATTTCTTTTTATTTTCAAAAATTTTTCATCATTTTGATTCATTATATTTTCATAATATATAGGAATAGTATTCACCACTTTTTGTTTGTTTTAGTCAGGCGTAGTTCATAAGTACGCTTTCTTGAAAATAACTAAATAATTCCATAAAATAAGAAGACATAGTGTGATTTTCATATTCTTCCATATCAAACTCTTCTGTAGTTGATTGTGCTATTCTTATATCTTCTCATCAGTATATTAATGAGTCTCATAAGTAGTTTTCCATTATATAGAAATCTCAATATTTTGGTACAGTTAAACTATCAAGTACCATATATTCGTCATCTAGAGATGAATCTTGTATATCTTTAAAATTCAAACTATAAATAAGCATAGTAAGTCACTGTCTAAATCATTCGCTTTTTATACTATCAGAGGAAATTGTAATTTTTTGATAATTGTTTTTTGATGATTCAAAATACATAGCAAATATCACTCATTCTTTGTTCTCTCTAAAGGTTAGTACTGTATTTTTTCATAGAACTGTTTTTTGATATACTTTGTATTTTGTTAATTCTTCTTGTTCTATTGTTTCATCTATTCTGTCAGAAAATACTTTGTACATCATCTCTATATCCATATCTTTTGTTCATGCAAAGTTTACATTATTTAATGTAATGTAAGTATCGTCTGTTTGACTTGCTAGTCATAGGTAATAGTATTTCTCATTGTTATCAACTGTATAAAAGCTGGTTTGAAAATTATAATTTTCAAATGGTTTTATTTCTATTTCATGGTTTGAAAAATCTGTATTTCATACAACATCCTTTACTGTTTGAACATATTTTCAAAAATTTTTTTCTACTGTTCTTGTGTATTCTTTTATTACTCCTTTTTTGTCTTTGAAATCATCTATTTTTGATAGTGGTATAATGTATCACATAGTTGTATATCATTCTCTAACAGAAACAGCTATTCATATAAGATTTCAGATTGAGTCAAAAACTCATCCTCAGCTATTTCAAGCATCTATATTTGCATCTATTTTGTATAATCAGTCACTGAATCAAGATATTTTTCATTCTGTATAACTTATAGTGTCTCATCAGTTAGATGGGTATCAATAAACTTTTACAACATCTCATATTTGAGGTTCTGTAGCACTTTCATTCACAGGTTCTACTTCTGGATCAGAAATTCTTAGGACTGCTAAATCGTTTTTTTCATCATAGTATAACAGTCTTCCTGTTGAAAAACATTTTGGAACACTTTTAAAATTAGTTGTTTTACAAACTCTATAATTTCATATTGGTTCACTGTTATCATCTAGTACCACATGTGCATTTGTATATATTAAATCTTTTCATAAGTATGTAGCACTTCCGTATTGTTTAGGATAGTATGAATTTAGGATATCTGAGAATTCATATGATTCTATTTTAAATATTTTATTTACATTACTTTCTGAATTTTTTGAAACCCATAATCATAAAAGGAAAAATGAAGTAATTATAAATAATAGAAAAGAAAATAAGATTATTAATAACTTTTTCATGAAATGTTTTTTTAATTTATATTTTTGTTATTATACTTAAAGATGGATGGTTTTCAAGATTGTAAATAAAAATAAATGAGAATTTCTCATTTATTTTTATTTGTTTATTGTTTTATTTTACAGCAAATGTAGTTTGCCATTGTAAATTTTTTACAAAGTCCACAAGAAGTTGTTCTTTGCTTGAATCATTATATGCTCAAGTATCAAAGAATTGTATAACAAATTCTGAAAAATATGGATTGTTTGGTATATCTGCTGTTAAAATGAATATATCATTAGTTGTATCAGTTCCCCATTCATTAGTAAAGTAGTCTCATTGTTTTCAAAATACAGTTAAGTTTTTTATATCAACTGTACCTGATAAACCTCCTTTTAATAAATCATATGCTCATGATATTCATAATCAAATATCATAGTTGTACATATAATATGGGAAATCTCAGTCTAGTAATTTTAATTTATCATAATCACTAAGTCAGTCTTTGAATCTGTATTGTACTGCAAAACCAAATGTTCATAGTGTACTATTTTCTATATGCGAATCAAGGATAAGAGAATTGTTAAATAATGCATAAGTTTTTGTTAGCACATTAAAACTGCTTGAGTTTGTAGAGCCTATGTTAATAAATCAAAAGTTATTATCTGTTAAAGTTCAGGTATAAGCGTTTTTCCCTGATGCATCATATATTTCACGTATAAGAGATTCTCCATTAGGATATAAGCTTCATAAGTATACATCATAAAAATTATTTCCCATAGATGAGATTATTATTCATATGTCTCAATAATTTTGTCCATCTGAGGATTTTGTACAGTCAATGGTTGATGATGTATATTTACTAATTATAGCTTCGCAATCAGCTTTAGAATCAACAAGAAAGTTATCAGAAATAACATCTAATCAATAATAAGCTATTATTTCTTGTTGTACCTTTACCTCTTTAGAAATATAATCCATTCTAAAGCCAACATAATCAACAATTTCCCTGTATCTAGGTTTTAATTCTGCTAATTCTTTTAATTTTATAACTGTTTGATCTATTTTTGTTACTCTTTCACTGATGCTTGGATACTCTGATTTTAAGTTTTCCATAAAGCTCATTATTGAATCGTCTAGTTTATCTTCTAATCTAGAGGTTAAAACTATACATTTTCATTCGTATGATAATTCTGCTCATGCTTGTTCCATGAAACATTGGTTTGTGTATGTTTCTTTTATTGGCTCACAATTTTTACAGTCTGCTACAGTATTTCAACATACTGGTGCTTGTGTATTATCACATGCTAGTGCATATGGTATAGACGATAATACAAATATAAGAGCTAAAAACTTAAATATGTTTTTCATAATATAATTTTATATGATATAAATATTCAAGGGGTATTATAAAAATATATTTATAAAAAGCAAAAAAACAGGTAATTAGTTTTTTACATTACCTGTTTTTTTGCTTTAAATTAAAATTAATCAATTATTTCAAAATCTGGCTCATTCATCATATTTTCTCAGACATTTGCATCTCATAATTCAAATGGAAGTTCTCATCATTTAGTTTTTATTGAATTTATAAGTTCATCTATTTTCTGTTTTGATTCTGGGTTATCAAATTCAAAATTTAAGTAAAACCTATTAAATTCAGTATCATTTAACTTATTAAAAAATACTATAGAAACAAGATATTTTTTTTCTCATTCTTGAACATCTCAAGATTTCCTCTCATTATTTTTTAAGAATACATATCAATAATACTCTCAATTACTCGTTTCTTTAATTCAATAATCATTAATGTAATAATCCTGTCCGCCTTCTAATTGATCCTTGATATAAGATGAAAAATCTGAAAATCCAAAAGACTCCAAATCTCTTTTAGCTGTTCTTAAATCAACTAAAATGTCTGATTCAGTGGAGATTATTTTATAATTAAAATAATCTTGAATTATATAAAATCACATATCTAAACCAAAAGAAAAATCATTTGAATACTCATTTTGTTGAAGATGTTCTTTAATTTCGATTTCATTTAAAACAACTCTAAGTGCATTTAAAAATGATTTACTTTTTAGTGCTTCTTTATATGTAAGTGCATTTTCATATATATATATTTTTTGAAAATGATTTTTTCAAGCTTCTATATAAATTTCAAGTATTGTTCCTCAACCTCCTTTTCTTAAAACAATCACAGCATTTTTAGACAAAATTTTAGTTTTTACAGTTCTTGATGCGTATTCAAATATGTCATGTTTGGTTTCAATATGATGTCCAATAAGATAAACATATAGATCATCAATTGTAAAATATTCTTTTCCTGAAAAATGTATATTATTAATAGAAAAAAAGGCATTTGAGTTATCATCTTTTAAAGATAAATAATATACATTATTATTATCTTCTCTGACTTGACCTATTTCAAATCCATAATTAGAAAGATTAGATATCTCAATTTCATCATTTGAAAAACTTGTGTCTCAAACTTGGTTTTCTGCGTTTACAGAAAATGGAATAAATATAAATAACAAAGAAAAAATTAACAATAGTTTTTTCATAAAAGGTTTTTATAAAATATAAAGTAATCTTTATTATAAGAATAATTTCACAAAAACAAAAAAATAAATGAGCATTGAGCTCATTTATTTTTTAATATTTAGTTTTCTAATTAAAACTCAGGAGTTTCTATTAAATTATCTCAAGTACTCATATCTCATAGAGCAAAAGGTAATTCTCATGATGTAGTTTTAACAGTAGAAAGCATATCATCTATAGCTTTTTTAGAAGCTAAATCATCAAATGTAAATTTAAGAACTGTTTGATAAAAAGTCTTATCATCTTTTTTATCATAAAAAGCTACATTTATGTAATATTTTTTCTCATCTTCTAAAGTTGTTCCTGTTTTTAATTCATTGTATTTACCATATACATATGTATAATATTCTCCATTGCTTGTTTGTTTTATACTAGCTTCATTAAGATAAACATAGTCTTTTACATAGTTATATCATTCTTTTAGAAGAGATGATAGTGTATAGTTTTTAAATAGTTCTGTTTCTAATTGAGCTGTAGTTGATTGTAAAACTCTTATATCTCACATTCAGTAAAGTAAAACATCTCATACATAATTCTTTTTTAAGAAGAAGTTATCATTTTTAGCAAGAGTTATGTTATCTAAAGATAAACGATCTGAAGTGCTAGAAGTAGATACTGATTTTAGTTTCATTTTATATAAAACTGTTTGTAATCAGTTTACAAATGATGTATTTCTTAAACTATTTGAATATAATCAAACTGCTTGAAAATTGTTTGTTCAAACTTCAAAATATAGTACTAATACAACATTACCATCTGGATCTTTTGTAAAAGACATTATAGCATCTTTTCATAATAGTCTCATTTTTATAACTTTGTATATTTCATAACCAACTTTAGCTTTTGTTTCTTCTATTCTACTTTGTAGTATATTATAAAGAGTATCTCTAGTAATATTGCTTTTTCAAGAGAAGTTTATGTTATTTATTGAAATGTATGTTTCTGGATCATCACTTGTTAAACCTAAGTGATAATATTTTTCATCATTATCAATAGTGTAGTCATTTACTTTTAATCAATATTTAATAAATGATTCTATTGTTATTTCAGGATTACTAAAACTAGTTGCTCCTACAACTTGATCTAAAGTAGTTGAATATTTTTCAAAAGTAGAACTTACTCCTTTTGTATAATACTCAATATTTCCTATTTTGTTTTTAAAGTTATTTATTGAAGCAAGTGGTATAACATATCCCATAGTTGTATATCATACTTTTACAGCAACGGCCATTCAGATTAGATTCCCATCCGCATCAAATACTCATCCTCAGCTATTTCAAGCATCTATATTTGCATCTATTTTATATAGTCATTCTACTGATCCAGAGATTTTTCATTCTGTATAACTTATTGTATTTCATCCACTTGAAGGGTATCCATATACTTTTACAGCATCTCCTATTTGTGGTTCTTTTGTAGAACTAGTTACTCCTGTAACTGAAGGATCTGATATTTCTAAAACTGCTAAATCGTTTGTTATATCATAGTATAATAGTTTTCATGTTGAAAAACATTTTGGTTCATCTTTAAAATCAACTGTTTTACAAACTCTATAATTTCAGATAGGTTCTCCATCTGCATCAAGTATAACATGTGCGTTTGTGTATATTTGATTATTTCACATATATACTGCACTTCAATATTGTTGTAAATAATAAGAGTTATTTAATTCTTCATAAGAGTATGCTCTTATTTTAAAGACTTTATTTACATTGTCTTCTGCACTTGCTGAAAGTGGTAAGATTCAAATAAATAGAGCTAACACTAACAATAGTTTCTTCATAAGAAAAAAACTTAAAAAAATAAAGAACGATTTTAAAACAAGTTTCGTATCTTGTTTTAGGAGAGATCTAATTTTCTAAAAAGAAAATTTTTATTTTCTTTTTGCTTACAAAGAAACCATAGAAAAATCCTAAATAAATCTAGTAGAACTAAACTTATCTAGGATTATATTTGGAAATTATTTTATTTCAAATCTATTGAAGAGATTTTCTATTTTGGGAACTTTGAAAACAGGTTATTTTATAATTTCTTTTTCATTTCATAAATCATCGCTAATTATCAGATTTAAAATTTTCCGTTCTCAATCTATTTTTTCTAAAACAACATAAGCCGTACCATTTTTCTTTTCTCAATTAAGGGTTATTTGTAAATTAGCATTTCATTTATCTCAAGAATCAGTGATACTTCAATTGGGAAAAAATCAAGGTTCAATATTTCAAAATTCTAATGTAATAACTTCATTCTTTTGAATTTCTTCAATAGAGGTTATATATGCTCAATTATTTTTCATTATTCTTATAATTGAAGAAAAAAAAGTAATAGTAAAAAGAATTATAAATAAAACAATTAGAGTTACTAAGATAGCTATAGGTAGCTTTTTAGTAGTAGTAATATATTTTCCATATTGATTATCTTCCGTTTTTCATTCCTTGAAAACTAGGTCAAAGTTAGGAAAGGAAGAGAAAAAATCTTTTCAAGATTTATCTAAGTCATGTAATCTTTTTATTGTTAGATTGATAAAAATATAGATTATAAAAATTTCTAAAGCAAAGTATATTGAGATTACAGTCAATATGTCTTCAGAAAATATAAATCATAGTATTCATATTGGTATGATAGATAAAAAACAAACAATGATTAACCATAAGATGTAATCACTTTTTGAGATTCTTCATCATGATCTAAATAATAAATTGAACATAATTTATTTAGATAAAAAAAATAAAGAAAAGTTTAGTAAAACTAAACTTTTCTAGGATTATATTTAATATTTATTCTATCTCAAATCTATTGAATAGATTTTCTCACTTTTCTTTTATATTAAAGATTTCTTTTCTATTTTTTAGTTCTTCTAGTTTTCATTTTTCTAATTCTTCAGTATAATTTTCAAGTCAAAATTTTTTAAACATTTCTCACATCTTTTTTGGGAAGAATGAGTATAGATTTAATCAGACTATTCTTAGTCATTCTGCTATTGTGTATAAAACTTTTTTAGCTTCTTCTGGATCTGTTTTCAATAGTTTCCAAGGTTCTTTTTCATCTGTAAATTTATTTAGATTATCCAAATATCCAAAACAGTTATCTAATGCTGATTTTAAATTATAATCAAATATTTTTTCTAAAAAGACTTTATTAAATTCAGTTAAATTTAATACAGGATTTCAAGTATACACTCATTCTGAAGTTCAAAAACTTGTATTATCAAAAAATTCTGGGTTTCTATCATCTTCTAATATTCATCATAACTTCAAACTAAGTACCACTACCCTATTTACTAAATTTCATAAGTTATTTGCTAGTTTTGCATTGTATGTAAGCAATGCTTGTTTGTTATCAAAATCTCCATCATATCAGATATTAAAACATGATAGTAAATAAAGAGTTAGAACATCTTTAGAATATTCTTTTGAATACTGAACTGGGTCTATTACATTTCAAAGACTCTTTGACATCTTTTGTCAGTCTACGGTAAAGAATCCTGTTGTAAGTATGTTTTTAGGTAATTTTTCTAAATCTGATTCTTTAAAATGTAATTCTCAATCTTTTTCCTCTCATAAATCAAAATATGAAGCTAACATTGCTGGCCAAAAGATTGCATGAAATCTGATTATATCTTTTCATACCACATGTAAGTTTGCTGGAAAAAACTCTGATTCATCAGTGGATTTTTCATTATTTTTATCTCATCATCTAGATTTTTTGCAACTTGTGTAGTAGTTATATAGTGCATCAAACCATACATAGGTTACTTGCTCTTCATCAAAAGGAAGTTTTATTCAAAAAGTATTAGTTTCTCTTGATATTGAAAAGTCTTCTAATCATCTATCTACAAATGCTATAACTTCATTGAATCTATCTCTAGGGACTACAAACTCACGATTTGCTTTGTAGAATCACTTTAACCAAGTTTCATATTTTTTTAGTTTGAAAAAATAATTTTTTTCTTTTATTTTATCAGGTGCTTTTAAGTGATCAGGACAAACTTTTGTATCATCGTGCCTTGATAGTGGTATCAAATCATCTTCTTTTTTAAATGCCTCACATCATACACAATACATTCATTCATATTCTCATTCATAAATATCTCATTTATCAAATGTTTTTTGTAATACATCTCTAACTACTTCATGGTGTCTTTTTTCTGTGGTTCTTATGAAATCTGTGTAGTCTATATTTAGAGAATCCCAAACTCACTTATGTTTTCATGCCATCTCATCCAAATAGTCCATTATGTCCATTTTTTTCTCTTCTGCTACTATGAGTGCTTTTTGTGAATTTTCATCTACTCCTGTTGTAAATCTTGTTTCTTTTCAACTGATTTTATTGAATCTAGCTATAGTATCTACTATAACTGAACTGTAAAAATGTCCTATATGAGGAACTCAGTTAACATAATAAATAGGAGTTGTTATATAAAACTTATCTTTTTTTTCTGACATAAAAAATATTTAAATTAATAAACTTCTACAGTATATAAAAACAATGTAAAAAACAAAATTAATATAATTAATTTTGTTTTTTGTATCTCTTATCTAAAATTTTCATCACTCTTGCTCTATTATACCTTTGAATCATATGTGAATATCAATTAGTTATTAGTCATAAAGCAGGAAAAATAACATAAATATTAAAACCTTCAGTTGATTGAGCTATGAGACTAAATAAAATTGAAGCTCACAAAGAAATATGAACTCATTCATTAAACCTTGTTCACCACTCATAAAATCTCAAAGATTCTTCATCTATGTTTTTACCTATAAAGTAAATGCATGAATAGTTATTCATACCGATTATTTTAAAGATTTTTCCAATTGTTCACATAACAATAGCCTGAGCTTGTTTTACTCAAAGTTTTTCATAAATTTTTCAATCCTTTTCAAACTCCCTAATTTTAAACAAAGAATCTAAAAATCTGTTATCGTTTGAGTATTCCATATTTTATATTAACATAATATAATTAATATTAAAATACATATTAATATACCATTGTCAATATTTTATTGATAAAATCTGTTACAAAATGCAACTTTTAGAAATAATCATTCAAACAAAAATAAATAAAATAATAGCTTTTTACAAAAATATTATTGATAGATTTTCTTTTTGTTTGGATTTTTTCATAGTCACAATAGTTCTTCTACACTTTCCTTTACTTCATCTGTCATAAAATCACTTGTTCAACATTTATAACAATAGTTAGCTTCACTTCTACTTACTGTTTTACACCTACTACATACTTTTTCTAGCACTGCTCTGTGTAGTTCAACTACATCCATAAATACTAATATCGTTATAGAGGATGTAACTGCAAGTAACAGAGGTCATAGAAATATTGTAAATACTCCGAATGTTTTTCACAATGCTGTGACAGGAACCATATCTCAATATCAAACTGTTGTCATAGTTACAATTCACCACCACAACGCTTTTGGAATAGACGAAAATGTTGGATTAACATTATGTTCAGCATAAAATACAAATGTAGATATTACAATAAGAACAGTAAGGAATAAAAACATTATTGACTTATATTCTTTTCCATAATTTTTTATAGTTTTTATAAATCATATGGTTATTGGTGAATATGAATTTATTTCTAGCAACCTTAAAACCCTAACTATTCTTAGTACTTTTAACATATCTAATGTATAGAATGAGCTCTTTAGTCATAATCATATAAAAAATGGAAGAAATGATAATAAGTCTATTATACTAAGTGGTTTTAAAATGAATTGTATCTTTCTCTCTGCTCTGATTAAACGATAACCATATTCTATAAGAAAAACAGATGAAATAAAAAAGTCTAAGATAAAAAGTTGATTCCAATAGTTAGCAAAGTTATCTCATACGGTTTCAAAAAATATCATTCAAACAGAAACAACTATCAAAAAAGCTATAATTTTTGATAGCACTATTCATATTTTACTATGTGGGTTTTCTAGAATATTTTCATACTCTTTCCGTCCTTTGTTTATAATAATCCTCGGGTTTACCTTGTTTAACATTCTAAGAAACATCTATTTGTTTTATTTTTAAATTTATATCAAATTATATTTTAACATTGATTTTATCTTTTTACAAAGATTTTTGGATAGAAATACTTGATTTATGTTGGAAATATACTGTGGTAGAAATTTTATTTATTTACTGAATTTATAGCATAATTTTTAGAAATGTGATAGAATTTAAATTATATAAGTTTACTAAATAGTTATTATGTCAGAATTAGAAGAAAAAAATAAAGATTTTACATCAAAACAACAAGGGGAAAATAGTTGAGAGATAGATAAGGCTACATCTAGTATTTCTGATAAAATTACACACATACAAGATTTAAAGTTAAAGTATCCTAATGTACCAGATTATATATTACCAGTTATTTTTTATGTAATAGACAATTATCCTGAAAAAGTAGATAAGGCTATAAAAAGCCTATTATTAATAGATAAAAATACAACTGATAAATATGTATTTAATAGTATAGCAAATTATCTAAAGGAAAATAAAAATTTTATTGATATAATAATATTATATGAAAGAAATCAATTTAGTACTGAATTATTTAGAATAACATTTTTTGATGATCTTTTTCAAATATATTCTACCTTATGAGAGTATTGACTAAAAAAATGTGTAGAAATCTTAGGAGCTAAAGAAGTAGAATTTATGAATGCATTTAGTCTCATTCATTTTTTAAGTAAAATAAAATCAAGAGAAGATCTGACTAAATTATATAGTATAGAGTTTTTAGAAGAGATTATAACTTGAGATTCATTATGATTTATACTTGTTGAATTATATAATAAAAATTGAACTAAAATAATAGATGAGATAAAACAAACCGCTGAACTTATAACCTATAAAAAACAGGATAGTATATTAGTTGTAAATTTATTTTATAGCCTCTGAAAAGATATATCTAAAGAGAGTAATAAATATATAAATAAATTATCTAAATTGATGTCTATTTCTCCAAATAAAGTTGGGGAAATATTTGGGAATGATGTTGATATAAATTATAGTGAATTAAAATCCTTACAAAAGTTTATTCCTTTGTATAGTGAGTATACAAGTAAGTTGATAAAGCTAGCAAAAGAAAAAAAAGAAAAAGTAACAACATTATTGAAAAATTACGACTTTAGTTATATATTAAAGAAGCTAAATATAAGAGAAAAGAAGCTTACTAGTAAATCTCCACATGAACAACTATGATATAATAAGGATTGAGTTAAAAGTGAATCGTTAAAAAATTCTATAAAACAATCAAATATTATAAAAGAAAGTAAATATGACTGGAAAAAAGAATTTCCTAATTTATTTATAGAAAAAGAAAATTATAAGTCTTTAGATTTAAGATGAAAAGAAAAATGGAAATATATATATGAATCCTTATGAGAAATTCCTGATAATATAAAAATTGTCATAGAAAAAATGGATATAGATGAATCAACAGACATACTCTATGATATGAAAAAAATAATACAACAATTAGAAAGTCAAATATCAATACAGCCAGAAGATATAAAAATAAATATATTAAATTATTTAGAAAAGTATTTACAAAAAATAAAAATCGTTAATAAATATTATAATAAATATAAAAATAACCCTAAGGAATTATTAGCAATGATGAGGGGAATAAATAATAAGTATGTGGAAGCTGATGATATTGATGATCATGTGAAGTCTTTAATTTCAAAAATAGATATCACTGACAAAGATTTTGATATAAATAATCTATATGAACAACTGTGTTCAAAAATAAAATTAGTTAATATGGATAACTTAAATGAAGATGATATAAAAAAAATATCTATTGAATTGCTTATAGAAAATAATTTAATATCAACCTCTGAAGCATATATATTAGATATCAGCGAACTCTCTCAAAAACTATTTAATAATTTAAAGTGAATAAAAGCAGAAAATATAAAATGATGAGTTACTTTGGAAAAAAATTCAACAAATTTAACCTTTTACATAGACAATGAAAAAGACTTCAACGTAGTATGGAGAAGTAATATAAACAAAAGAGATGTGGAATATTCCTGTTGATGATTTTCATCAAGTTGGTCAAAAATACCAGAGTTGAAATACACCTTAAATGTTGTTAACTGAACTAGAGAAGGTGATTATCAAAAAATAACCAGAAAACATGAAAATATCCATTCTGAAAACAAAATATTTATGCCAGACTATAATTCTCTGGATATGTTGTCAGAAGCAAAAGATGAAATTTTAGCTCGTGTTTGAAGTTGACAAGATAAAAAAGAAACCATAGAATGGATGAGTAAAGTATGAGATTGAAGTCTATATGACTGGTATGAAAAATATAGAAAAAAATGATATGTATATTCTCATAAATATGAATCATTAAGAAAATTATATGAACAAGAACTTCTGTATATTATTGAAATAGCTTATGCAATGAAAAAATTAGAGGTTCCAAATTATCTTGATATACTAAGATTTACTCCAGTAAGAAAATGGAGATATTTAAAGAAAGTTTTTCTTGAATAAGAAAAACTTTCTTTAGTATTATTTTATATTTTTCAAAGCCTTCAATCTCTTTAAAACTGTAGGGTGAGAATAGTAAAAAAATTCATAAGCTTTATGAGGTCTAAGATTACTTAGATTATTTCTTGAAAGTTTTATTAATGCTCATGATAATTCTTTAGCCTCATAGTTTTCTCATGCAAATCTATCTGCTTCATATTCATTTTTTCTAGATAGCATATTTGATAGTATTCATAAAATCATTGATATAGGAGTAAATATTATAGAAAATGCTATTGCTCATAAATAAAAGCTTCCCTTTTCTCATCATAAAGCTAGAGAAAATTCTGGCATTTTTAAAGCTAGAGAAAATACATATAGCATAAATCAAGTTTGAATTGTTCAGAATACAAGCATTTGTAGAGTGTGTTTTTTCTTGTAGTGTCATATTTCATGGGCTAATACTGCTACAAGTTCTTCTGTTGTTAAATCTTTTATAAGAGTATCAAAAAGTACTATTCTCTTTTTAGATCCTAGTCCTGAAAAATATGCATTTGCTTTTGAGCTTCTTTTACTTCAATCTATTACAAATATATTATCTAGTTCAAATCATATTTTTTTTGAAAAATTTTCTATTGCATCTCTTAGTTCTCATTTTTCAAGTGGTGTTTGTTTGTTGAATAATGGAACAATAAGTGTGCTGTAAAACATCATAAAGAATACTGTAAATGCTGTTATTATTCACCATGCTATTAGCCAAAAATTGTCTGTGAATTTTGTGTAACTCCAAACTATAGCAGAAAGTAGGATTCATCAAATAACTGCTCATAAAACTAGGGATTTTATAGTGTCTGTGAAGAATAACTTTTTGGTCATTTTGTTGAATCAGAATTTTTCTTCTACTACAAATGTTGAATAGTATGAAAATGGTAGTGAGATAATAGTTTGTAGAAGCATAACTATTCAGAAAAATAGTAGACTTAGAATTATTTCGTTATCACTGTAAACTCTTATAGCATCATCTAGGATTCCAAATCATCAAAATATAAGTACAAGTAGTATAATTAAAAATGAGAATGTACTTGAAAGGATTGAAAACTTATATTTTACTTTTTCGTATTTCTGAGATTTCTGATATTTTTCCTCATCATATATTCATTTTAGTTCTTTAGGAAGTTTTTCTGACCAGTTTAGTGTGTTTAGGTGTCATAGGTATTTTGTAAGTAGAAATTCAAATATTGTAAGTCAGATGATTGTATAGAAGATTGTTTGTGTTGTCATAGATTTGTGTTTTTAGAATAATAAATATAATACCTCAAAAGGTTTGAGGTATTATATGAAAATTTTTTTAGATGTAAAAAAATATATATACTTTAATCTGCTTTTTTTATATACTCATCTACCCCTATCCATTCTCAATTTTCTCATTGTACTTCTATATCCTTAGTAAAATGAGGCTTATAACATTCTATTCTAGGAACTGCCATTCATCAATATTTATAGCATGACTTATCAGCTTTTATTCTTATTATTACTCATGCATATCATTCTTTTTTTGAATACATAGATACTTGGGGACCAATATTTTTCTCAAAATTTGTTTGAGGAATAGTCCATCATCATTTACTTTTTATTTCTTCCCATTCTTGATTATTTACAGCTCTATAAACATAATCCTCTTTTATAGAAAGAAAATTTCATAATAAACTGTATACTTCATCTCACTCTAAAAGAGAAATTAACTTTTCTTTTTCTTTAAATGGTATAAATTCTCATCATCTAAAATGGTATCACAATATCTTCGTATTTCAGTCAAATTTTTCAAGTTCTAGGCTATCTCCATCTTCTACTAATTTATTTATTCTTTTCAATATTTCATTATCAAAGTTTAATAATTTTAATTCCTTTATAATATCTTTAGCAACTTCTTTATGAGTTTTTCAAGATGTTAATCACTCTATAACTAAAAATTTTATATATCAATATAGTTCATGTTCATTTTGATTCTCTAAATAAGGTCATAACTCATGTAAAAAGCCTAGATACTTTCATCTTACACTATAAGTTCAATTATTTTTTACAACTACATTCAAAGGAGCATCTCTTCAGCTTTTATCATAGTTCTGTTGATATAACGATGGTTCTAATTCTAATTCTTGATTAGGAGAATCTATGTCTGTGAATAGTTTTGTGTATATTATAGGACAGTTTACATATATTATATCTGGAATGTTCTCTTCTTCAGCAAAATTTTTAAACAGTAATTTACGATAAAGTGAATTATGATATGTTGATTCATATTGTGGAATATTATAATGCCTTTTATTAGTTCATTTACCATTAAGATTTATACTATTTTGTTCATTTGCTCATCATCTCTTATCAATAGTTTTCATATTTTTAATTATTTAATTATCTAAAATATGCCAATTTATATCTCAATGCTTTTGATTTAGTTCATACATTCATTTAGCATAAAAGAGAGGGAGTCTAACACATCAGTGTGATCTTCTTTCTCAATTAACATTTCATGCATGAGCATATATTCATATTTCTGATAATATCATTACAGAATATGGCATTATTGGTCATATCCATGATCATTTTTCTCTTTTAATAGTGTTTTTAGATCAGGATATATGATACATATCACTTTTATCTATTTCTGATACAAATTCTCTACCTTTATTTTTAGGAGTAAGATTTCAATCTCTAGGCTTCTTTGGGTTGCGTTTTCAAGGAGAACTGTATGATGCTAATTCTAGTTTTCAATTTATATAAAGTGTAACTACATGTTTCTTTTTTCAATCAATTGTGACTTTTTTTAGATATGCATGATTTCATTCTTTTATCGGGGCTTCTTCTGTAGCTAAACGGACAAGATCTTTATCAATAAATGTTCACTTTATGTTTTCAGTTCCTAAATCGCCAAAATAGTATCACCTATTAAAAATAGGAGGAATTGTATCAGGATTTATTGTTCAATACTTTCTATGGTTTTCCCTAGGATGTTTATAATATAATTTCATTTCATTATATATTTCTAGTCTTATCTTTATGTATGATGGTAAATAATCTGGATTCTCTGTATTAATTCTGCTGTACAGATTTTCATAAATAAACTTTAAAGTTTGAGGTCATACTACTCAATCAACTGATAATCAATTTTCTTTTTGTATTTTTTCAATATATTCTACAAAAGTTTGGTTGTTATTACATTTATTTAATATAAAACATAGGAAATTAAACTCTCTTTCTCAAATATATTTTTTAGTTTCTTCTACTTTTTCATTTGCCTCATTTAGTTCTTTTTCTATATCATCTGAAAATTTTCCTAATGTAGGCAATTGTTTTGGTTGTTTAATTGTATTATTTCAGTCTTCTAATGTCATAATATCTAAATTTATTAAATCTTATTTATTCTAACACAAAAAAAAGAATCAATCAAAAATTGATTGATTCTTTTTTTTGAAAAAATTATATTTTCTCTACCCTACTTCAATTTCTATCATCTATAACTTTGTATCCTGCTTGTTCTATTTCTCATCTAAGCCTATCTGCTAATTCAAAATCTTTATCTTTTTTAGCTTGTTTTCTTTGTTCTAGTTTGTCTAGTATATCTTGAGGAATCTCTTCTGATCCTTCTAGTATAGAAAAATCCACTATAGCTAATACTTCGTTGAATGTTTTAAATACTTGAGTAACTGATTCAACTTCCTCTTTAGAGAAATTTCATTCTCTTAAATTTTGATTAACGAATTTTTGAAATCCAAAGAATACTACTAAAGCTTCTGGGATAGCAAAATCATCTTCTAATTTTTCTATGTAATCTACAACTGTTGCCTGCATTTCTTCGCTAAATTCTTTTGAAACTCATTTTAAATCTGTTTTATAGTTTTTTATATTTTTTAGTGTTTCATCTATTGATTTTAGGGTATTTATATTTGCTTCAATTTTTGGAAAACTTAAATCTATTGGAGCTCTATATTTTCAGTTTAGGAAATTTAACCTAATTGCTCTGTATACTAGATTTTTAGGATAGTCTTTGTATTTATCTTCCAAATATCATAGAGTATAAAAGTTGTTTTTTGATTTAGACATCTTAGCTCCATCTACAGTTAGATGTCAGTGATGAGCCCAATATTTTGAGAATGTTTTTCTTGTACAGCTTTCTGTTTGTGCTACTTCGTTTTGATGATGTGGAAATAGATTATCTATTCATCACATATGTAAGTCTATTTGAGGTCATAAGTATTTCATTGCACATGCACTACATTCTATGTGCCATCCTGGTCTTCATTTTACCATTTTCTTTTCTCAGTCTATTTCAAATTCTTCTTCCCAGTAGTTTTCTCAATCACTCTCTGTCCATGCTTTCCATAATGCAAAATCAGCTACATTCTCTTTATCATATTCATCGTTGTTTACTCTTACTGATTCTTTCATCCCTTTCATATCTAGATGAGCTAATTTTCAATATTTTTTAAATGTTTTTATATTGAAATAAATGCTTCCATCTGGTGCAAAATATGCATTTCCTCTTCTGAGCATAGTATTTATCATCCTAACCATTTCTGATATAATTGTTGAAATTGGGACTACATTATCTGCTTTTACTATGTTTAGCTTTTCTATATCGTCTAAAAAATGTTTTGTATAAAATTGAGTATGCTCTAAAAGTGTTTTTCCCACCTTTTGAGAGTCTCTGATTGTTTTATCATCTATGTCTGTTACATTCATAGTTGTTGTAACATCATAGCCTAGAAATTTTAGAACTCTAACTATCATATCGTTTCATACATATGATTTTAGGTTTCAGATATGTGCATAGTTGTATGGTGTAGGTCCACAATAATAAACTTTTACTGAGTCTTGTTTAACTGGTTTGAATTTTTCTTTTTTTCTTGATAATGTGTTATATATTTTTAACATAAGTATTTTCTATTTTAGGATTAAATTATTTTTTTAATTTTTTTACAATTATTTCAGATGTTTTTGCTGGACTCATATGTTCTTCTTTTTTTCCATCTACTAGTATATTAGGTCATTTTTTACATTCTCAGAGACAAGTGCATTCCTCTATTTCTAAATTTTTAAAATCATAGAATTCTTTATCGTTTTTTAATCTTTTTAATATATATTCACTAAACCTTGATTTACATTCCTTTCAAGTGCAAATTTTTACTTTCATATTGTTATTTTTTATGTAAATAATTATTCATATAATAATAAAAATAAAAAAAAGTACAAAAAATATTTGATTATTTAAAATTTTTTATATAATACACAAGCTTTAGAAAAAATGCCGGGGTAGCTCAGGGGTAGAGCAAAGGACTGAAAATCCTTGTGTCAGTAGTTCAAATCTACTTCTCGGCACCATTTCTTTTTACAAAGCGAAATGCACTTAATGGCTAAATGGTTAAGTCCAAAATTGGATTAGTCCTTTACCCACTAAGTGTATTTTTTTTATGTTTTTTTATTTTTTAGATGATGCTTTTATATTCTTATTATTTGAATAGTGGGTATTAAAGTATATGAAATAAGCAATTCCTCATATAATTCCTAAATTCAATACCC
>DJMN01000056.1 GCA_002435385.1 Patescibacteria group bacterium UBA6489 | reverse complement strand
TGCACTTGGGTATTGAATTTAGGCCTTTCTCAAGAGATCATTAATAACAAAAGTTGCGTTCTTTGTAACAATGATTTATTAAAGTTACTTGTTTTTAGATAAAAACAAGCTTTTTTATTAAAAAACTATTGACTTTATGGATCTTTATTCAGTTATTTATAATAAAAAATAGGGATAAAAAATATTAATTTTTAGTTGTATTATATTCTAAATTTCACCTTTCTAAATTAATCATATACTTTCTCAATCTAAAAAATAACTTATTTTTAATAAATGTATTTATAATACCACATTCTCTAGGATAAAGTTTTTCAACACTCTTACAAAAATCACTTTCCTGTGGATTTTTTAATTTCAATCAAGTAAACATGTTTAAACAATATAATTTATGCCTCTGTAATTCTTTTAGTATATGTCATTTATTAATATAGATATATCCATCAAGTATATTTGTTTCTAATGTTCTATTATATTCGTTTATTGCCTCTTTGTAATGACCTAATTTTCTAAAAGATACAGCTTTATTGAAATGAGCACTTGAGTAATTTGGATAAAGCTTTAATGCCTTGTTGTATTCTATCATAGCTTCATTATATTTTCATTGTCTATAATAATTTACTCATGTATTGTTATAGTATATTGGATTATTTGATACTATATTTGAAGCTCTATTGAGTAATCCGTTTGCTTCATCATATTTTCACTCATTAGATAATCCTTCTCAAGATAAAACGTAAATATCTGCTAATAATATCTCTTCAGCTTTTCATGAAACAACAACTTCTTGTAGTATACATGTACCATTTTCTAATTCAACTCTCAGTATATCCAATCAAGATATGTTTTTATGGTAACATTTCTCAACATGATCAAATTTAGTTGGATCAAAATGATAATAATTTTCTCCAATTTCTACTTCCAACACAGAATGGGGTTTGCTTTCCACCATTGTCTCTATAATGGTTAAAGCTTTATGTTTTATTCATAGTTCTTTTAAAAAACTATGTCATATCCACGAAAATCATAAGCAAAAAGTTTCTTTGGTTTTCAATATTTTACTAGGCTTTCATCAAAATCTCTCTGATGTAAATTGATATGGGATTAGTGTAGATAATATCTTCATCATCTCATTTAATATATCTAGCTCTTTTTGTTCTATTTCTTCTAAGTTTCAATATTTTCTAATCTGCTTTAATTCTTTCTTTTTATCATCTATGTTTAGTCTCTGCCTAAGGAGTATTTCTTCATTTTTAATTTTGGGAAAAAATTTCTCAGGTATTCTTATATTTATATTTCAATCTATTTCTCAATTTTCCATTTTAGTCTTTTTTTCTGCTATTTTATAGAATTCATCTTGTGTTATTGTTCTTTGTTTCATTCTGGTATTTTCTTCTGCTCTATCAGATAATGATAAATCAAAATATTTTACTAAATCATTTGATAATAATAAATTTATATCTCTTAGACTTTTTCAGATTTCTTGGTTTAATTTCTCTTTTCTATTTCCTATATTTACATTCTCTATTATTAGTTTTCTGTATTCTGTATTACATAAATTATATAAATCCCCTCACAATAATCTTGAGTAAATATATGAATATTTTTTTATAATTTTTTCAGTTTGTCCTCTGTTGTCTACTATTTTTTCTAATATTGTATCAACTATTAAAACTACCCTTAACTTAAATTCTTCTATTTGAGAATATTTTGGAATATTTTCTCAAAAAGTTAATTTGTTTATTTTATAAATAATTTCTGATAATTCTGATATTTTTAAATCTATTGGTAAATAAAGAGTGTAAAATTTTCAATACTTTTCTCATTCTTTTTTTCACATTTTTTTATTTTCCTCTAGAATGTTTTCATTTTTTAGTATATATTCTTCCCTATTTATAACTTCTAATTTCACATGGTCGTCCAAAGTATCCAGTATTTCTTCAATAATTGAGATATCTATGTTGTTTTTAAAAAAGGCTTGCTCTAAGGATTTTGAAACTACTTGCATTTTATTTAACTTTATTTTTAATTCTAAAACTATATTTTTAAAATATATAAAGTCAATAGATGATATGGTTTATTTTTACTGTTTTTCAAATAATCATTCTTCTAGGGAAAGCATATAATCCCTTAATCAGGTGTAATTATTTTTTCCTATAAATTCTTTTATTTTTTGTTTTTCTTGTTTATATTTCTCTTTATCTCATCCTAAGGGGATTAATCAATTCAGTAAATAAAAACAATATTCGTTTAGTATTTGTATTCTAATTAATTCTTTATTATTTCATTCATTAATCATTGTCAAAAGTATCTCTGATTTTTTATTGTATAAAGACGTTTTATTTGGAAATTTTTTTTGTGCTATTTTTATATACTTTATTGCATCTATATTTTTTCATAATTCAAGATTTTGTTCTATTACAAATAAATAATCTTTATAATAATTGCTTCCAAACACTATCGCTTTTCCAAAAAAATCTAATGATTTTTTATTTTCTTTCATTCTTAGATATGTATTTCATATTTTTCTAAATACCATACTGTTAGGAAATATCTCTGATGCTTTAATGAATGCATCTAGGGACTCCTCAGTATCTTCCTTTTCTAAATAAATTCCTCTATTGTTATATATACTATAAAGTAAAATCATTTCTACATCTCAAGAATAAACCGATAGTTTTATGGGAACTTTTTCTTTCTTTGATATAGAAGAATCAGCATTAATTACATCCCTATGTAATATAACTTTTTTATTATAAAGTCATTCTCCTTTTTCTTTATAGCTCAAATCATACATCTTTCCATTAAAATCTTTTTCTTTAGAAAAAAAGGTAGGATCAAAATAATATTTTTTTCATCATATAATAACTTCTAACGAAGAATGTGAAGAAGCCATTAATCAATTATGTTTTATTCCTAGTTCACTAAGAAATCCATGTCATATCAATGAGAATCATAAGCAATATACTTCTTTACTTCTCTCTATTTTACTTGGTTGATATCAAAAGTTTCTTTCTGTATACTGGTATGGGTATTCGTAAAGTACAGTAAGTATTTGATTAACAATATATAGTTCTTTTTTAGCTAAAACTTGTCAATCTCAAGATCCCCTTATTTCTTCCAATTCTTTTTTATATTTATCTATTCATATCTTATCCCTTAGTCTTCTCTCTTCTTTATCTAAGTTTTCTTTTTTTACTCTTATTGTTATATCTCATTCTTCCTCTTTCTTATCTATTCTATTCTTTGTTTTTTCTACTTCTTCCAAATCTGATTGTAAAAAAGTTTGTAATCATAATCTAATAGAATTTTTTCCAGTTAAATTTTCTATTCATAATTCAAAAAATGCTTCTCTGAAATGATTCTTTATTTCTTTAGCTATGTTTTTTTCTATTTCTTCTGATAAACCTTCTATTTTTTCCTTTGATGATATTTGTAATATCTGTTTCTGATAATCTAAATATTTTGAATATTCTTTTGTTCAAGAATATTCTTTTTTCATTGTTATATTTAACTGTTCTATAACCTGTTTTCTAAATTGTTTATTATTTAGTTCATGAGATTCTGTTTCTCAAAATAATTGTGCATATAACTTTACATACTTCTTTATGGCTTTTTTTATTTCTTTTTCATCTGTAGTTGATTCACTTAGTTTTGATAATAAAATATCAACTGCAAATATGATTTTACCTCTTAATTCTTTTGTAGATGCTCTTTCTGGTAAATTTCCTCCATATGCTAATTTATTTACTCTGTATATTATTGCTGGTAATTCTGATATTTTAAGGTCTTTGGGTAAATATAGTTTATAAAAAGGACCTATTTTATCTGATTCTCATGTTTTTTCTAAGAATTTTCCTCATTTTTCTTTATACCATTCTTCTCTATTCATGAATTCTGGAGTTATATGGTCATCTAAAGATATAAGCTCTTTATTAAATATTGAGGCTGATTTGGGACTTTCAAATACCTGTTTATCAAGGAATTTTGCTTTTTCTGTCATATTTCATTCTTACTATTAAATAAAAACTCTGTCTATTTTTTCTCTATTTTATCAAATAATCATTCTTCTAGAGAAAGCATATAATCCCTTAATCAAGTGTAATTATTTTTTTCTATGAATTCTTTTATTTTTTGTGTTTCCTGTTCATATTCATTTATTTCATCATACTTCTTTCAATCCATTAAAAATGAAATAGAATTATTTAAGCTTGATAATCTGGAAAATCTATTATAGTTTAAACTCCCCTTCTCCTCTTTTAATTTCAGAAAAAGAAAGAAAAGTCATTTCTTTCAATAAGCTTTTAAAAAAATTGGAGATTTTTTTTGAACTTCTGAAATAGAGTTAATTGATTCCTTGTATTTTCCTAATTTATAAAAAGAGAAAGATTTTCCATAATACACTTTATCTGCATCAGGAAAATAACCTATACTATCACCAGGATAACGCACAATGGATTCATTAAATGCAACTATGGAATTTGAATATTCTCATATTTTTTGATATAATCTTCATAAGTTTATATATGCTACCACATTATTAGGATTAATTAAAATCGCTTTTTGTATTACCTTAATTGCTTTTTTATTTACAATCAGTGCTTCTTCTTTAGTATCCCCTAATTTATTAGGTGCTTTTTCTAAATGTATACCCTTATTATTGTATACTTGTGCAAGAAGAACCTTTTCTGCTGGTCAAGAACTTCCATACTGTTTTCCCCAAGGTAATTCGATTTCCTTATATACTCATACTTTTCTTCAATAAGTAAATTCTAATAAATCAGGAATATTCATATCTGTCCTTTTATATCTTGTAGGATCAAAATAATAGTTTTTTCATCATATAAAAACCGATAAAATGGAATGTTCAAGAAAATCAATTGCATCATGCTTTATTCCTAATTCACTAAACAAACCATGTCATATTAATGAAAATCATACACAGTAAACCTGCTTATATCTTTCTATTTTACTTATCTGAGTTCAATAGCGATCTTCTGTTAATTGATATGGATAGTCATATAATACACTAAATACATTTTTTACTATTTCTAATTCCCTTTTTACTATATCTTCCTCCCTTCATATTTCTCTAAACTTTTCTAACTCTTTTTTGTATTCATCTATTCATATTTTATCTCTTAGTTTTCTTTCTTCCTTATCTAAATCTTCCTTTTTTACTCTTATTGTTATATCTCATTCTTCCTTCCCCTCATCTATTCTTTTCTTTCTTTTCTCTACCTCTTCTAAATCTGCTTGTATAATAGTCTGTAATCATAATCTAACAGAATTCCTTCAGGTTAAATTCTCTATTCATAATTCAAACAAAGCCTCTTCAAAATGTTTTTCCGTTTCTTCTGCTATTGTTTCTTCAATTTCTTCTCATAATTCTTCTATTTTTTCTTTTGTTCCTATTTGAAATATCTTTTTTTGATAATCAGTGTAACTCTCGTACTGCTTAGTTCAATCGTATTCTCTTTTCATCTCTTCATCTTGTGTTTCTATAATTTGCTTTCTATGGTCTGGATTATTTAATTCATGTGATTCCTCTTCTCAAAATAGTTGTGCATATAACCTTACATATTTCTTTATTGCTTTTTTTATCTCTTTTTCATCTTTGTTATGTTTTCTCAATCTTGATAACAAAATATCTACTGCAAAAACTATTTTCCCTTTTAATTCTCTTGTGGATGCTCTTATTGGAAGGTTATCTCAAAATGCTAATTTATTTACTCTATAAATTATTGCTGGTAATTCTGATACCTTTAAATCTTTTGGCAAATATAGCTTATATAAAGGTCCAAATTTATCTGATTTTCATGTTTCTTCCAAAAACTTTCCTCATTTTTCATACCACTCTTTTCTATCTATGAATTCAGGTGATATATGGTCATCAAGAGGCATCAATCTATCAATAAATACATCTCTATCTATTTCTTCTGGAAATGCTTGTTTATAAAGGAATTTTGCTTTTTCTGTCATGTTTTATTCTTACTATGATTTTATTAGTATAATTTTATCACATTTAACTATAAAAAACAAAAACTAATGGTATTTCCTAAATAAAAACAAAAATACAAGATAAATGTTAAGTCTTTAGTAAAATTCAAAAAAACTTTAACTAATCATAATTTTTGTGATTTTTGTAAAATAAAAAAAATTGATATATAATTAATTAAGAATTATTTTAAAATAATAAATATGGGTGATAAAAAAGGTAAAATCAAAGAAATTGAGTATAAAATATCTGATGAAGATAAAAATACTATATTTGAAGAAACAGATAAGAAAATGTGAAAATATGCAAATTATTTTCTTATATTTTTGGTATTTTTTTCTGTACTTATTGCTTATGTGAGTACAATTTGAGATATTCGTGTAAATTATTTTTCATTACTTTTTGGTATTGATTTTTTCATTTCAGGTGTGTTTTTAATAGAGTATTTATATAGATGGAAAAATTCTAATAATAAAATAAAGTTTCCTCTTCATTTTTTAAATATATTGGATTTAGTATCTTTTTTACCTTTTTTCATATTAATAATTGTTGTTTGACCTGGTATTTATAGTTTATTTGCTATTTTCAGAATTTTCAGAATTTTTAGAGTTATTGAATTACTTGAAAAAATGCCTGTTACTAAAGGTTTTTTAATATGAGTTAATAAACATAAAATTGAGGTAGTTATATGATTTTTTATAATCATTCTTGTGTTAATTTGTTTTTCTAGTTTGCTATATTTAATTGAATTTAACTGGGGTAATGCTTCTGATTTTAATAATCTTCCAAAATCAACTTGGTGGGGGATTTATGCTCTTACTACTTCTGGTGATGCGGGTCTTACTCCTTATACTACCATTTGAAGGGTTTTAGCTGGAATTCTAATGGCTGTCTGACCTATGCTTATTTCAATTATTTCTTCTATTATTGTGGTTATTTTCCTTGATTCTACGAGTATAATAAGCTTAAGAAAAGAGACTGTGAAATGTAAAGAGTGTAAAACTAAAAATGATGCTGGAGCTAAGTATTGTATGGAGTGTGGGGAGAAAATTAAGGATTAAAAAATTGCTTTTCATAATTTAATCAAATTTTACATCTATTTCTAAAAATTTCATATATTTTCTTAATCATTCATAATCTTGCCTTTTCAGATATTCTTTAATATTGCTTTTTTCTGCATTATATAATACTCATATATATAGATTATTAAATATATTTTCTCTTGATTCTAATAAAAGAGATACATATTCATTTAAATCAGCTAGTTTTTTATTTCAAGTTCTATCAAAAATATCAGATTTAAAAGCATAAAGATTTTCACTTTTGGGATTAAGTTTTATTCAGGTATTAAGTATATCAAAAATATCTTTATTTTTTCAAGTTCTATATAAATAACCTGAAATTCTAATTATTTCATTCTTTTTGTATGGATTATTCTCTATGAATTCTTTACAAATTCTAATTATTTCCTTTTTTTCTCATAATTTTTCTAAAATTTTTAATCTAAGCTGAAAAGTTTCTATATCATTGTTAATATGTAATCTTCTATTGCATAATTCAAGAATCTTTCTAAGTTTTTTGTTATCTTCTTCTGTATATTTCTCTTTATATTCATCTAGTAAATTATCTGAATTATCAACCATTTTATTTTGCACTAATTTATTAAATAGAATTTTTTCAGGGGGTCAGAATCATTCAATTTTAAATTTTTCAAGTCAATAAATTAAATCTCCTATACTTTCTATTTCAGTAAATTTCACATGATTATTTACAACTTCAAAACTTCTAACTTTATCATATCCTGTAACATCAAAAAGATATTTCTTTGATCAAATTAATATAGATAAAGCTGCATGTCAAGATACACGAATTCAATTATGCCTTATTCATAATTCACTCAAAAAAGCATGTCAAACTAACGAAAATCATAAACATTGCATCTCCTCAGATTTTAATATTTTACTTGGTTTATATCAATATCAGTTATTTGTATTCTGATAAGGATATTCATATAAAACTTTTGATATTTTATTTGTTACCTCTAGTTGTTTAGCTTCTAATAGTTTCGGATTTCATAATTTCTCTAATCTTTTTAGTTCTTCTTTAAATTTATCTATTCATATTTTATCTCTCAATAACTTTTCTTGTTTATCTAAATATTTTTCTTCTATTTTAATTGATATTTTTCATTTCTCACCTTGTTCTTCCATCATTTTCTTTTTTTCCCTTATACCTCTTAGTTCTCCTTGAGTAATTGTCTGCATTCACAATCTTATTTTATTTATTCAACTCTCAAAAAATGATTCACTAAAATGTTCTTCTGTTTTTTCAGCTACCATAGTATCAACTTCGGATAATAACTCTGAAAGGTCTTCTTTTGTTTTTATTTGTATCATTTTTTCTTGGTACTCTTTATATTCTTTATATCTTTCTGTTCATTCATATTTATTCTTATATAAAGTATTATACTTTTCTATAATATTCTTTCTATAATTCCTATCTCCAAGCTCATAACTTTTACCTCTTCAAAGAAGCTGAGAATAAAGTCTCATATATTTTCTAACTGCTAATTTTAATTCCCTAACTTCAGAGATACTTCTATATTGGTTTAATCTTCATAATAAAGAGTCTATAACGAGTGTTAATTTCATTTTCAATTCTTCTGTTGAAGCATACTCTGGCACTTCTTCTCCAAAAGTTAATTTATTTACTCTATCTAAGTACACGACAAAAATTT
>DJMN01000048.1 GCA_002435385.1 Patescibacteria group bacterium UBA6489 | reverse complement strand
CGGTGTTTATTACTTGGTTATTTGGGTCTAGTATTTTGTAACTTAGCATTGTATTTGAAGTCCATTTTTGGCTTCATAGGTTTTTTGCTGAAAACTCAAATTTATAGATTTTTCAGGCTTGGTATTGCTGATTTTTCTCTAGTCAGTTATTTGTTAGAGTTAATTGATAGTCATATTTATTTACAAGAGTGATTTGGTCATATTCTACCTTAGATAGTTCTCAATTTTCAATATATTGAACATATATAGTTTTCAGTCATTTTTCTTTATTTCCTGAAAGTGATGAGATTAAGAATTGTGTATTGTAAGAGAAAGGCTCCCAATCGCTCCATGTGGTAGAATCTTCACTAAAACGCATATAATCAGGTGTTCAGGTTGGGTTTAGTTCTATATTAATTGATAAGCTTTCTACTGTGTCATCTCAAGAATTCAATAGAATAGATGAATCTTGTTCTTCTTGGCTTTTTATATGCATTGGATAGCCTGTAGTTTGGCACAGCTTAAATTTACGAGTCAGACCAGGACTTTGGACGCCTTTTAAATCATGCTTAGCTTTTATTTTCGCTAAGACTGATAAGCATCAAGAATGGGGATTAGATGGATTTATTGTTTTTAAGTCTGAATCGCATATTTTATATAGTGTTTCTACTGATTGTTTATCTTGTGGGTTGTTTGATAGCATTGTTTTATTCCATATGGTTCTTTGGTTTCAATTTGAATCATAGATCTTACAATTTTCATTTGAATTTGAAACATTTTTGATCTTATTTTCTTGTGTTTTAGAACATTCTCAAAGGTAGCTAAGTCAATCTTTAAGAATTGAGTCTACCACCTTAATTGAAACTTCTACTGTATGAGATTTGCCGTTGGGTTGTACTTTACAGATTTTTTGCTTCTTAGAGTTTTCTTCTTGTATTGTTCATGTACTTGTTTCTTCTTCTTTAGTTTTTTCTATTTCATCTTCATTCTCTTCTCCACATTCTCCCATTGTAAATTCTAAACTTGGTAATTTTTCTTTTATTGTTTCTTCTGTTATTGTTCATGATAGGTATTTTGTTTCTCATGATATGCAGATTGCTGTTTGTTCTTGTGTTGTTTCTCATGTGTTTGCATTTACAACTAGTGTTATGTTTACTGTATTTGCTATTGTTCAAAGTAGCAATGTGGTAGCTAGTAGCTTTCTTCATAGTGTTCTCATTATGTTTACTTAGATTAGGTGTTAAAAAATATTGTTCCCAAATTTAGAACTCAAGTAAAAGGATATAAAGAAAATATATATTTACAAATTTATTATTGCAACTCTTGTTGACCTTAATTATTTTTGTTTCAACTGGACTTTTAAAATAAAAAAACTAGCCTATATTTCAAAACTAGTTTTACATATTCTAAAAACAATCCCCCTCCTACTCTATCTCCTTTAACTTCATTTCTCCTATTCTATATGCAAAATACCATACTGAAGTGGTAAATATCTCTAGTACTGATGTAATATACCCTATAAATAACAATAAGAACAAAAATAATATAGTTAATATTGTTAATCACATAACTAAGAAAACTCATGAGGTAACAAAACCAAACATAAGTACAAAGAGTACTGGAAAACTTAAAAAAACTAAGAAGTTTATGACTACTCTTATATTTAATAAAAACTTTAGAAAGTATATTTTTAAAGTAGTTTTTAGATTTAGTATTGCAATATTTGAGGATGTTCATATTGCTGAAAATACTCATTTATTTCTAAGAACTATTTCATATTTAGCATATGCTGTTAAGATATTTATAACTATAGATAATAAAAATACAACCACAAAAGTATAAGTTATGTATTTTACATATTCTATTCAAATAAACCTTATACAAAATAAATATGAATTTAAAATACTTATAAATTTAGTTTCTCAGAAGATTCAATTAAATTCAAATGTTTTATAAAATCTTACCAATCATATTCAAAAAGATTCACTACAACTAACATGTTCATCTCTTGTTTTTTTATCAATATATGCGATTAATCCTCATTCAAAAATAGGTGTTAATAATATGTAAAATATCAAAAATATTGATCCTGTTACAAGGACTTCAACTAAATACCCTGAATGAAAAAAATCTAATATTTTTTTCAGAGCTTCTTCTTTATTTCAGAGCAAAACTATGTATGTATATATTGATTGATATAAAAGTATTACTGTTAGAAGTATTATTGAAAGTATTCAAGGTAAAAAATAGAACACTTTTACCTTGGTATCATTTTTTATAAAGTTTAAAGATGGTTCTATTATATTTTCTTTAAAAGAGTTCGCCAACATTTTTCCTAAAAGAGAGTACTAAATATGAATCTAACAAAGTCAGATACTCATTTATCATTAAAATCTATTATTTTCTTTTTTATAAGGTATGAACTTATAATAGAATCATATCTATATATATTTTCAGGTACAGTTTCATTTATATTAAAATTCTTAATATTTTTATCTATAAGTATTTTCAATTTTGGAGTATAAAGTGTTTTTAATACTTTTTCTTCTCATATTGTTTCTAGTATATCTCCTTCAAGCTCAGAAATTTCTTCATTGGTATGTTTATTTCACTTTAATTCTTCTAACATAATATCAAGACTCAATTTTTTAAGATTTGAGAAATTGAGTCATTTTCATACTTGGCTAGAATGAAAATATGGAAATAAATTAAAATCAAAATAACCTAGATGTATTCAAACTATAAGCATATCATAATTAGATGTTCATTTTATCATAGATTCTGTTAAATCTGCTGTGCTTACAGGTTCTAACATAACCCTTATCCTGTTGTTTTCTAGCATTGCTTTTACACTTTGTGCTGCTTTTTCTACATTTTCATCAGAATCTATATAAGAAATCTTATACATAAATGCATTTAAATCTTTGTTATAATAGAATCTATCATCTAAGGCTTCTATTTTTTGTTTTTCAAGCCCTTCAAAGGCTGTTAGGTTTCAAATATCTTCTTCTTTTGCCTCTTCTTCTCATTCAGATAAATTTTTCTTTATTTCTTCTAGTTTTGTTTTGTCCTTATAATAATAGAAAATTACTTCTTCTAGAAGAGTTTTCTCTCATGCTTTTTCAGAATAGATTTTATAAATATTTTCTCACTCCTTCATAGAATTATAAGTAGGATCTGTACTTAGCCTATAAAAGAAGTAACTATCTCATTTTTTAAATTGTTGTAATTTGTAATCATTTACATATATAGCTTCTATAGTTTTGTCTTCAATTTGTCATTGTAATTTTATATCGTCTTCACTTACAAAATTATATTTTTTTGTTCATTCTGGTGAAACTATTACTTTTGAATCTTTTTGTATTAATTTTGTTTTTTCTTCTGGATTTGCTTCTTTTGAAATCAATTTTTCATCTCTCTCTTCTATAGCAACAACTTTATTCATAAGGTATTGCTTTGAAAAGTAACCTTGTTTTGCTAATAATTCTTCTAGATTTGTGTCTTTATCTTTTTTAAAAGGTAGTTCTATATCAGTTAAAAAAGGATTTTTTATTTCTTTTACATTTTCTTCTCATAGGTCTTCTATTACCTTTTTCCTATCTATACTATCTAGTATAATACTTCTGAATTTTTCATCACTAATTTTGTCTTTATTTATAAATAATCAAACAAATTGTGATAAAGTATAATTTATAGGTTCCAACCTTGGTATAGACTCTCAAATTATATTGCTTTTATCATTAAATATATTTACAGAAGTTTTATTTTTTAGGAAATGTAACTTATCAGTAAAAAGTTTTAGTATAATCTGATCAATATAAATTTCTTCATCATCAACATAGTATTTATTTTTATCAAAGACTATCTTTGTTATTCATAAAGATGCATCTTGACTAACACTACTTAGCTTATATCTTCAAGAATATATACCTTCATTATATGGCATTTTTCATGCTAATTCTTCTTGTGATAATGAGTTAATAACTCTATCAGGCATTATAGGTTGAAAAAATACATTCAAAAAATTTATATCTTTTTTAGTATTAGTAAATGCTATTGCTCATTCTTTTTTCTCTATTGTCACATTTTTCAATAGGGATTTCATTAATGGATTTATATCAGATTCCTTTAATAAGTTTAAAGTGGATGCTATGTCATCAATAGTTATAGATTCTCAATCTGACCATTTGATATTATCTTCAATATAACATTCTATGTATAATAAGTTATCTGTATTACAACTAGCTAAATCACTTACTATTTTTCACTTTTTAGGATCATATCTTAAAAGAGATCTATATAGCAAGTAACTTATATATCTATTGTGATTTGAGCTAGGTACTAAGGGATTAAAATGAGGCATTTCTCATATTATTCACTCTGAAATAGTCCCTCATTTTATAGGAACTTCTTTATAATCACTATATAGATATACATATATCAAATGTGATAACGTCAATATACCAAACAAAATACTTATGTAAAATAAGTATTTTTTTAGTTTTCAAATAACTGCTTTATTCATAAGTTATATTTCGGATGTCAAAAATTAATACATAAGAAAAAATAGTAGTGAATTTAATGAAAAAGCAATAGCTAAAACTATAGTAGTATTTTGTAGTACTTTCTCTGGTCCTCTCTTTGTATTAGGTCACATTCATCCTCACATACTAGTTAAATTTAGAGTTACACTCTTGTTTTGTATTAAAATTATAAGTATAAGTAATATCGCTAAAATCACCTCTATTACCTTAAATGCTTCAAACATTTTCTACTTTTTAAAAAATAAAAGTGAGTAAACCATATTCAAAATCGTAAAAATTGCAACTGCAATTATAAAATTTACCCATCAGTTTATATTATATGCAACTTGTGGAATTATCAAAATATCATTTATTATATATGTGAAAAGTTTTAAGACTATAGCATTTATGATAAAGACAACAAATCATAGAAATACAAAAAATAGTGGTAATGATAATATTTTGAGTATAGGTTTCACTGTTACATTTATTCATCCAAGAATGATTCATCAGATTAAATATGTTTTTATCGCTCATAGTGACTCATAAGAACAATCTCCACATCATAGAGTTATTCATGGTCATACTCAATTATTAGCTCACAACATATATGTTATTATATATAATATAAGAGCATTTATTATTATTGATATTAGTACTTTCATAATTATAGTTTTAATAAATTTATTATTTTTTCTGAGAATGTTAAATCTTTTTGAGGGTCCTCTTGTATAAAGTTTGGAAGTATTTGTTTTAAGTTTGCTACTATTTCATTATCTACTCTTAATTTTATAAATCATACTCATCTTTTATTTAGTGTTAACTTCATATATATTGCATTTTCATTGTCATATATAAAACAGTATGATGTTATTCTAGAAAAATCATAAAATATGTTAGAAACATTTATTCATAATTCTGTTATGGAAACTGTTATTATATCCTCAGAACTATTTTCTACAAAATATGTAACTCAAATTATAAGTATAAGTAAAAAACTCATCCCATATTGCCCTGTGATAAATCACCAGATTATAAATCATATAGCTATAGATAAAGCTATAATATACCACATAAGTCATCTGTTTTTTCTATCGTCAAATGTCCAGAAGTAAATCACTTCTTTGCTAGGTTCTTTCATAACTATAAACTAGATCAAGTAAAATTTTCTAAAATGAAACTCATAATAAGCCAACTTAGTGCAGCTAAAGCAAATCATATAAGTGCTGCAAATATTGTTTCTTTTCATTTTGATGTATCTCAGCTAACAGATCAAAATAATATCTTATAAGCTCATATTATAACAAATATTATTGCGATTGTTCATGCTATTCACATAAAAAAATCTATCGCATTTCATATGATGAGAGGAATATCTTTTGCATGAATTTCTCATTTTCTAATATCTCAAGATACTCATTCTAGTAGTCAATCATCAGCAAAAACATTACTTATTCCGACAAAGAATGTTAATATGTATAAATATATTTTTCTCATAATTTTCATCTTTTTATATTAAATTATAATCCTGAACTTTTGATCTCATAGAAGAAAAGCTTTCCAGATTTGGATTATAATAGTCTGTTAATAGTTTTACAAGTTCACTTTTATCTAAGGCTCTTGTTTTTATTCAAATGTTTTCTAAACTTGTTTTTATTATATTACTTCTAGCAACTAATCCTTTTTTTACTTTAGCAAAGTCTTTTATTTGACTTCTAATTTTCATTACATCATTTGAGTTATTTATTGAAGCCCAGAAATTTTTAAATACTCAAAATATAGAATTGTCTCTTACACTTATATTATCATTTAAATCAAAAGGTATTACTAGGTAAAATTCCTTCCTCATTATTTGTGCTACTTCAACTAATTTCTTTAAGTATTCAATATATTCGTATGTCTGATTTTGTAATAAGTCATTTTTTTGTTCTACTGCAACTTTTTTTAGTTTTCATAAATATCAATCAATATCAAGTCTTACTGATCTTACTAGAATTTGTATAGGAAAATTCAAAGAATTTAAGAATCTCTGAAAACTCATTATTATAGAATCTTGTTCCTCTGTACTTTTTAGTAAAAAGTTTATAGTACTACATTTAAAGATAATTCTAGCACTAGAATCTTTCATGATAACTACATTTTCTCTAATTTGAGAAAATGCTAGATGTCTTTGAGTAGCATTGTCTGGTACTGCTTTTTTGTTAGTTTTTACTGCCAAAGTTTTTTTATTTAAAGAAGTATTATATTTTTTTTAGTTTATCATTTAGCTCGTTTATTTTATCCATTTTTGTTTTAAAATCTATTTTTTCATCAATCTTTACATCTTTATCTGTTATAAATCAAATTTCAATTGGCTGAAAACAATCAATTCACTTTTCCCAATGTCTTTCTCTTGAGTTTATATTTAATCTCAAAAATGCTAGCATAAATGGAAAAAATGTCATTTCATAAGACTTGAATACAGCTATAAATATCGCTGTAATAATAATTATTCATGCTGGTATTGCCGCCATTTCTGCTCATACTTTGGGTTCCATTCACTTAAAATATGCATATCATAGTCCTCCTCAAATCATGATTATTCACAATTGTTTTAGACTTAATCAAAGCAAAATTGGATCTGCATTCTCTATTTGTACTGGAATTTTATATTGCATAGTGTAAATTTATAAATATTTTTATCTCTAAAAAAATTATATCATTTTATCTCTATTTTCCAAATACTTCTGTCCATATTTTCTTTTCTAATTCATTCATTATTTTATAATCATCATCTTGCTCGTGATCATATCATAAAATATGTAATATTCAATGTATTATTAGCTTATAAAATTCTCACTGAGTTCATAGTTTATATATTTCTCATTGTTCTATCACTTTTTCCTCACATAATATTATTTCTCACGAAACAGCTTGTTCTTCTACATTTTCAAAATCATCATAATAATGGAAGCTTAAGATATCCGTTATTTTATCAATCATTCTATACTCTTTGTTCAATTTTTTTATACCTTCCGCATCTAAAAAGACTATATTCAGTACTCATTTTTGATGTTTCTCTACCGCCTTTCAGATACTTTTAAATATATTGTCAACAGTTTTATTGTCTATATCAAAACTAGGAGTATTTATTATTGTATAGCTAAACATTAGATTAATTTTTTATAGATATAAGTTAGATATAACTATAATTATTTTGTAAAAAAAATAAAATGTTTATAATGTAGTTGTCTGTTTTATTGGTGGCAGGTCAAATAATTTTTTCCTTACACAAATAAGATACCTGAGGGGTTCTTAGCAGTTGCCAGATGAGGGTTTATTCTTTCAGACAGGCAACAGACCTTTCTAAATTCCTAGCATACGCAAGGAATACAGAAATCTTTGGCTGACCATAAAATGGACTATTTAAATAATCTAAATTAAAAGTAAGTTTTTCTTGCTTTTTTTTATTTTTTTAGTAAATATTAATTACTTATTTTATAATAAAATTACTATGTCTTTATTAACTGAAGAACAAATAAAAAAATTAAAAGAGGCTGGGGTTAGATATCCTACTGTTGATGATAAATGTATTTGATGTGGGGCTTGTGTAGCTATAAGTGGTGACGATGTATTTGATATGAGTGATGATACAGGTAAAAGTGAGGTTCAGGCATTAGATTCTTATGAAGATAAGTCTGTAGATGATTCCATTGGTGCTTGTCCTGTTGATGCTATAGCTTGGGCTAAATAATTTCTTAGAAACAAAAAAACTACCTCAAAATGAGGTAGTTTTTTTGTTATATTATTAATTTAATTTACATGTTTCTTCACATTCATCTACATCTTTAAAAGGAGATTTTACATTACAACATGAACCTGTTTTTTCTCAACATTCTCATTTTTCATTATCAAACTCTACTCATGAGCATTCCATTTCACATGCTCATTCAAATTCTACTCCTTTATTACAAATATTTTGATCTCATGTTTGATTATTACTAGTAGTAGTATTATCTTCAATAGTAGATTCTGTTCAACAAGATAATAGAATCAAAGAAAGGGAAATTGTTATTATAAATTTTTTCATAAAATAAATATTAGAAATTAAAAAATATATAGATTGGTTAAAAGTAAGTTGAACTTAAGTCTTTTTTTTAGAATCAATACAACAGTTATTTTTTTCTGGATTTGGGATTATACAAAGAAATTCTAGAGATTCAGAATTTGGATTTTTGAATTGGTGTAGTTCATTTCATGGAACAAATAAACTCATTCATTCTTTTATTTCATGTTCTTTTCAGTCTTTATCTACATATATTCACTTATTTTTTATAACTTTTACTACGTGTTCAAAATCGTGAGTATGTCTTGGAGTGTGTCAATTTTCACTTACAGAGAATAGTCTCATAATTATATTTTTTGAACCGTCTGAGTCTCATATTAGTATTTTCATTTTTACATCTTTTGCTCACTGCATATTTACTTCCATAAAATCTATTTCATTATCTTTATAGATTTTCATATTTTTATGAATTAGGGATTATTATTTTTAGTGAAAAGAGTATAAGTTTTTATTTTTATGATGCAAGAAAAAAGGACTAAAAATTATAGTTTCCCCAAAATTTCA
>DJMN01000038.1 GCA_002435385.1 Patescibacteria group bacterium UBA6489 | reverse complement strand
GCACTTGGGTATTGAATTTAGGAAAAAATTTTATATTAAATTCTACAAGTTTTTTGACAATATGCTTTTTATTTTTATTATAAAAGTGTTTTTATTTTTAGAATTATATTTTTATGAAAAATTCTTTATCTGGATTAAGAAAACTTTCTCAAAAAGAGATAACTAAAGAATTAGGGGCAATTGATTTTCATTCTCACTTATGAGATATACTAGGGAGCTATTGATGATGAGGTATGATTAGTCAGGACAGAGGTAACTTCCCTATTGATATGAGAACTATTTGATGATATATGTGATATGGGAAACCTTGATTGTTAATAAACAAGCTTTTGCATTTATGACCTGTGGAGAGAAGAGTATTAAAATCATGAATAGTTAGAAATTCTAAAGCGACTTTAGCTAATTTTAGAAAGTCTATGGATGATAGCTGAATAACTAAAGCTGTTTGTTTACCTATTCCTCCAGCAATTACTTTTGAAGATTTAAAAACGATTCAAGATGTTGAAGATAGAATAATAGCTTTTACAGGAGTAGATTTTAATAAAGAATTGGATTTACTTGAGATAGAAGCTGAAATAGAGCAAGATGTATTAAATTGAGCTAAAGGGATGAAAATACATCCTATTCTTCAATGAGTATCAGCAACTTCGAAACAAGTGAATGAGGTAGTTGAGATTTTTAAAAGACATGATTTGCCAATAATTTTTCATACCTGAATTACTGGGTATTGAGAAGATGGAGAGGTAAAGGATAATGGAGAAATATCTGATTTTGAACAACTGGCAAAAAATCATAGGGATGCAAAGATTGTTATCTGACACTCTGGTTTATTTCAAGTTGATGAGGCTATTGATAGGCTTAAGGGGTATGATAATGTAATAATGGAAACATCTTTTCAATCAAGTAAGAATGTAAGAAAGATATTTGAAACATTTTGAAGTGATAGGGTTGTATGGGGATCAGATTGGCCTTATTGAGATAGAAAGCCTTCTTTTCAGGTTGCATTAGATTCTATTAACGATCATGATATTCTTACAAAATATGTTAGAACTAATGCTATGGGGTTAATGAATATGGTATAAGTTTTTAATAATGGGTAATTATTTTCTTAATTACTTCTTAATCTAGATTTTTATAATGTGGATTATATTTAGTAATCGTGAGATGATGAAACCTCAATGTCTTTACTAAATATTGATGGAGTCTGTTTCATGCCCTTATTTGAAACAGGCTTTTTGTTTTGTGTATTATTTATTTTAAGTAAAAAGTTAAGGAATTTTTATAATTTTTTTTACTAGAATAAATAGTTGTGATATAATTTTATTGTATTATTTAATTAATGAATTTTTTATGAAAGGACTTGAAGATATGTTATCTAAACTATTATATACATGAGAATATAACTGACATGAATATGTTGGGATTAATGAAGCTGAAAAAATTAAAAGTGATGAATATCAGTTATTAGGATATAGTAGAGATGAATGAATAATCTTCGCAAAGACTCCTGATGAGTTTTCTGATAAAGTAAAAAAAAGGGTTTTGAAAATTTATTATTATCCTAAAGAGAAAAAAATTAAGAAAAAGAAAGAAAAGAATAAAAAGAAGAAGAAAAAATAAGATTTTTTAGGAAAGAGAAATATGTTTTTCTCTTTTTTTTGTTTGTTTTGGAAATAAATATTTTATTGAGCAATTGGAAAATTTTTTTTAGTTTGGTGTGTGGGAGTGAAAATCTATAATGAAAATTGTAGGTTTTATTTTTTTAAGGAAAAATATGAAGGAGAAGAATAAATATTTTAGTTTTGATAATATATTTAGATTGGTTGAGTACTATACTATTTTTTCTATGTTTAATAAAATTTTAGCTTTGAAGAGAAGAGAGGTAAAAAATAATAAAAAATTAGAAGAGAAAAAGTCTCTATTAAATTTACTTTTTGATTGAACAAAAGCTTTATCTATTCTTTCTGTGTTTACGGGAATTTTATATCAATTCCTTGTTTTATGAAAAAATACAGAATTTTTTAGTTATTCCCAAGTTATAAGTGATGGTATTTCCGTCTTTTTAACATCATCTATATTATTAATATGACTTTGTCTTTCATATATTTATATTAATATTTACTATGATAAAATAAGTTCAGATAATGAATGAAATTCAATATGAATAATATTAAACATATTTTTCATATTTGGGTGGGGATACACATTATCTAAGTATATCAATACATTTCTTTTAAATAATTTAACTGCTTATTTTTGGCTTTCTTTAGCTTCTATTTTTTTTCTTAATATTATTTGGCATATAATAGTTATCATTTTTAACTTTAAATTTATTAAAACAATATTATTCCTAGATAAAATAAAGATAAAAATAATCTATATTATTCTGTTTATAATTCTCTATTTTTTACCTTTCGCTTTAATCAAAGATTACACATATAAAGATGTCTGTATTATAAAAGATTCTATAGAATATCCTATATATTATGCTAATGATAAATATATTTTTTTGAAAAAATGAAATAAAATTAATGCTAAAGATAATATAGATATTCTAAAAATAGAAGATATTGATTGATTTTTAAGGGAAAAAAACTGTGGGAGTTGAAGTGTTAATAAATAATTTTATTTTTTAATAATTTTTTGATATGAAAGAGTTTCAGAATTTGTATGAAGTGAGGAAAACGGTGAGGTTTATTGCAAAACCTACTAAAAATTCAAAATCTATTATAGACTTTTTGAAAATATGAAATAAATCAGATAATAATGAGAAATATAAGCTTCTCTGAGAATTTCTAAATAATTTTAATAAAATTATAGATTGAAGTAAAAAATTATTTTTTTATGAAAATTCCTGAAATTTAAAAAATTTTTTTAAGATAAAATATAAGTTTCTACAAAGTCATACAAAATATGATTTTTATGACAGGAAAAACCTTAATAAAAGTAATGAAAAGATTTATAGTTTCAAAGATATTGATTTTATTGAAAATTTTTTAATAACCTATTTCGAAAATTTAGATGAAATTCATAAGAACCTAAAACTTTACCAATCTGCACAAAAAGAAAAACAAAGTAGGTATAGAGAAATTTGATTTTATTTACAAAAATTACATGGAAAAAATACATTGATTTTAAAGGATCTGTTTGAATTCTTAGCAAAAACAAATAAGTCTTGAATTGATAATAAAATTGAAGAAATAAAAAACTTATTACCAAATTTTGAAAATAAATTAATCAATATTTTAAAAGAATTTTGACCAAATAATTGAATAGAAATAGCCAAATGATGCTTTAACTATTACGTCTTAAATAAATCATCAAGAGAGTATTTTAATTGAGAAATAGAAAAACTAAAAAAACAACAAAAATGAAGTTTACCTAAATATATTTTTAATTTTAAGTATAAAGATGAGAATAAAAAAGATATTTTTGTAAATTTAGATGAAATATTTTTTAAAAATATATGACTTTCTAAAAAAGAAATTGAGGAAATGAATTTGAAAGAAGCTTATGATTTTATAAAAGATTTTAAAGCCAAAAGAAAATCGGCTTTTAATCAATTTGTTTGAAATTTATATACTTATGAAAATTTATTAGAAAATAAAAAGAGTAAGTATAAATATAAAGAAAATTGAAAATTAAAAGAAGAAGAAATGTCTGTTGAGTTATTTTGTGATATTTGAGAAGAAAATTTTACAGAATTTAAAAGATTAACAAATAAAATAAAAGAAAAATGAAGTAAAAAGAATGATATTTTACAATGATTATGATGATTAAAAAAAGATGAACTTGAAAAAATAATTAAAAATAAAGAGAAAAATTGAGAATATTTAGAAGAAAGTGAAAATAATTTTAAAATCTTATCTTTAGAAATAGAAGATTTAGCAAAGGAAAGATGAAAATTTTTTAATATACCAAATGAAAAAATCTATACTAAAAATTATAAAGAATTATGTGAATTTTATAAAAATATCGCCCTTAGGTTATGACAGAATAAAGCAAGAATTCTTTGATATGAAAAACAAATCGTTGATAGTGAAAAACTTATTTTTTTTGCTACAATAATTGAAAGGTGAGATAATAAGTTTTTAGCTTTAATTCCAAAATGAAAAGAAAGACTTCATCAAAAGGCACATGATTTTCTAGATAAAGGAGAGAATAATAATAATGATTGAACTATAAAAATCCATTATTTCAAATCTTTAACTTTAAGAGCCTTACAAAAACTTTGCTTTAAAGAAGATAAAACAGTTCTTGTTTGAATAGAAGATAAAAATACCTTTATTAGAGGCATTGAAAAAGAACTTTCATTAAATCCTGAAACTCAAAATAAAAAATATTTCTTTAAATGAAAATTAAAAAGATTTGATGAATTCAAAATTTATAATAGATTTTTGAAGAAAGAAGAGTGGGAAATAGATAAACAACTTTTGATAGAATTTTATCAAGATGTTTTACAAACTAAATCAGCAAAAAAAGTTTTAGATATAAAAGACTTTTGATTAGATAATGTCTTAAATGAAACTTTTGAAAGTCTCGATGATTTTGAAATAGAATTTGAAAAAATTGCTTATATAAAGAAGACTTTAAAAATTGATGAAATTTGATATCAAAAATTTATTGAAGATTTTTGAGTATTTTTGTATAAAATAAATTCTCAAGACTTATCTATAAATAACATAGAACACAAAAATAAAAAACATACTGATTATTGGCTTAATTTTTGGGATAATTTTAAAAATAAGAATTATGATATAAAGATAAATCCAGAATTTAGTTTATATTATACTTTAGCGGATAAAGATTTAAAAGAAAAAAAAGAACAATGATTATTAAAAGAACCTATAAAACTATCTTGACTAAGAAATAGAAAAACAAAGCCTCAACTTATATTTACTACAAATTTTAGCTTAAACTCAAATGAAAAATCAGAAAATTTAGCCTTTTTAGAAACTTCCGATTTAAAAGAAAACATAGAAAAATTCAATAATAAACTAGAAGAAGATATTAATCAAAGATATTCCCAAAATGATTTGTGGTATTTTTGAATTGATAGATGAATAAATGAACTTGCAACCTTAAGTGTTACAAAATTTCTAAATACAAAGAATTTTGAATTTGCAAAAATTAAATGTTTAAAGTTAAAAGATGAATATGATAAGATAATTGATATAAAAACAGATGAAAAATGAATTACTAAATATATATTTGAAAAATCAGACTATATTACGTATTACGACAAAGATGAACCACACAAAAGATCTTTTGAGATTTCAAAAAATATTTCATATTTTTTGAATAAATCAGATTTTTTTGAGACTATAACAACTTGAATAATTGATTTAACACAGGCTAAACTTATTTGAGATAAAATTATACTAAATTGAGCTAAATCAACTCTTTTAAAATTAAAAGAACTTTCAGCAAAAAGAAGAATATTTGAAAAATATAATGAAATAGATAAAAATCTTGATATAACTTCGTGAAAATGAAATAGTTGAATTTTTATAAAATTAAATAATTGAAAATATATTCAGGTATATTGGTTCAATGAAGATTTAATCATAACATCTCAAGAAAAAAAAGAGATAAGAAAATATAGAGAAAATTTACATTTAAAGATTATAGAAATATTTAAAACTTATTTTAAGGAGATAGAAAAAAATAATAATTTTGAAGATTTAGAAACTATCTCAAAAATAAATCATTTAAGGGATGCTATTACTTCAAATATGATTTGAATTATATATTTCCTAATGACGAAAAAAAACTGATATTTCTGAAAAATAGTTTTAGAAAATTTAGATGACACCATATGATTTACTTGAATAGAAAAAACTAAAACAAAAAAATGAAAATTTGATGGAGGAAAAGAGTATACATGAGAAGAAATAAAAATGATCGATGGGCATTTCTATCAATCAAATACAGATATTTCAAGAAGACTTGAGTGGTCTTTGTACAGAAAATTTCAAGGTATTTGATATGAGTGAATTTGACTAGTACCTCCAGAAATAAAACAATCAGTATTTTTAAAAGATGATTTCTGAGTTTATAAATTTTGAATTATAGAATTTATAAAAACTGGTTGAACTAGTTCTACTTGTCCTTATTGTGAGATAAAAAGTAAAGATAAACCATGATTAAAACAACATCACGAAAAAGATAATTGTTGATTCAAAAAACAAGTTTGAGAATATTTAGAGTTTTATAATAAGGATAATTCTATAAATTATGATAGTATTGCGGCATTTACAGTTTGAAAATTTAGTTTTGAATGAAAAACTCCAAAGTTTGAAAAAACAAAAAAAGTTGTCGAATATTCTAAAGTAAAAAGAGAAGAAAATGTAGTATTTAAAAGATCAAAAAATTTATCATATAATAAAAAATAACACTTAACAACAAAAACAATAAAGTTACTTTAACTATTACATAGAACAATATTTACTACCTAATTTTTCACAAAAACAAATTACTTACTAACCATAATTAAAACCTAATATCTTAAAATAATCCTCTTCTTATCATCTAATCCAAACTCCTCCATCTCCAAATATAACTCCTGTAATTCCCTATTTTCTCAATACTTCATCTCACTAAAACCACTTGAATAAAACCAATTAGAAGCATTTAAATCAGAACTTGTTGAAACAGGTAATCAATCATTATTTTTTATATTAATAACATCAACTCCCTTTGCTCTCTTCAATACCTCAAATGTAACATATTCTCATGCTAGTTGTAATCATTTTAATGCTCCCCTAGCCTTTGCTCACGTTTTAAAAGCTTTATTAGTTCATGTTATATGCTTAAGGGACAAAGTAGGCATATATATTATAGAAACCAAACTTCAATTATCATCATATTCAAATACTATTTTATCTGACATAAATCATAATTTCGTTTGCTCCACAATTTCAGGTTTTCCAAAACCATTATACTTAATTGATAAAGAATTATCAAAAATATGCCCCTTCCTTCAAACATTAATTTTTTCTGCTAATCATTTAGAATCCCTTGAAAAACTAATGACCTGATTTCTTCAAATTCATGATAAATTTAATGGTCTTTTAAATTCGATATCTGATACATTTAAATCTTTATCATAATTAAAAATAAGTTCAGTCTCATTAAAAGGTAAAAATCAATCTCATTTTATTGATTTAATAAACTTCTTCACCTGAAGTTTATTTTTATCATTTTTATTTAACTCAGATACTCTATCATCTCAAACTTGAACTCAATCAAGAAAGTTATGATTCTCATAATCTATATCATAATCATAATCTTGAGAAGGAAAATTTCTAACTAGAGTCATTTCTTTGGGAGCTTTTAAGCTACTCAAATGATTAGATCAGTTTATAATTTCTATAAGAGAATAAACGGCAAACATTTCCTCTTCTCATAGTTGAATATCTCAATCAAATAATTCATCTAAATCCCTATTTTCTGGCAATCTGGCTAAAGTTGTTAAGTAAGCAATAGACAATATAGTTTTTTGCTCTTTCTTTAACTCTGATTCTATTCATCTTAGTTTTTCCTTAGTTTCAAGAGCAGGAATTTTATCAACTCATTTTAGTTTTTCAGACATGGGATTTATAAAATTTATAGTTTAATATAAATATTTTAATATAAATTTAATTATTTTTCAAAAATTGGTGAAATCAACTTTTCTAAAAACAAAAAAAGACTATTTCTATATTTAACAGAAATAGTCTTTTTCTTAAATCTCAAAAATCTTTTACTCTCAAACTGGACAATACTCAACCAAAGGCCTCAAATCCAATTTTCCTTTAAATACATTATCAGCATGCCTAATAGCATCAGTCTTTCTACTAAAAATATTCTCTTCCCCTAAATGCTCTATAAATCAACTATTTTTAAATGCATTCATTATTTTTCAAGAGACTCTAGCTATATAAAGCTTTATTCAAGCCTTTTTAATATTATCTGCTATACTTTCAAGAACCTCTATTCAACTAGAATCAATATCCTCAACTCAAGTAAATCAAAGAATTAAAACCTTCATATCTGGCTTTGATGCAATATATTTTAATAACTTTCATTCAAAATATCATACATTTGCAAAATATAAATGCCCTCAAAATCTATAAACACCAACATCTTTACTTGTTTCTAAACCAAATTTAGGAGCATCTTTAAATGTTTTATCGTTGTACATAGAAAGTTCAACAAATTTAGGTCTCATCGAACGAGCAATAAAGAAAAATAGAGATAAAACTATTCAAGCCATTATTCCATATTCTAACTCAGGAGCTACGATTAATGTTAAAATGAAAGTTATAACAGAAACAATAGCATCTGTTTTTTCAATATTCCGAGCTTGTTTTATAGGTCTAAATTTTATAAGTCCTGCAACTGCAACCATTATAACTGCCGCTAAGGTAGCTTTAGGTAAATATTTTAAAACAGGAGTTAAGAAAAGTAGAGTTAATCAAATGATTATTCATGTTACAAGAGAAGAAAGAGCTGTTCTTCATCAAGCTGAAAAATTTACTGCACTTCTTGCAAAAGAACCAGATATAGCACATCATCCAAAGAAACCAGATGTTATATTAGATAATCATTGTCATACAAGTTCTTGATTAGCTGATAATCATTGTTTAGTTTTCAATGCCATAGATTTCGCTATACTTATAGCTTCTACAAATCATATAATTGATACTATTACAGCAGTGCTTATTAACTTTTTTATTATTTCAATATCAAATCAAGGAAGTTTAAGAGCTGGTAATCCCTTTGGAATAAATCATACGATTTCTCACTGAAAATTTATAACCTTTGAGATTATAATAAATACAACAACAGTAAATAATACAGGAGGAACTTTGGGGACAAATTTTTTCATAAGAATCAAAAGTGCGATACTTCAAACTCATATCAAAAAAGTTGTAGGGTCTGTGTGGTGGAATGATTCCATTATAATATGATAAACCTTTTCATAATTATGCTCATAATCTCATAATTCAAATCAAGTTGCTTTAAATCAAAAGATCTTATCTAATTGAGAAGTTCATATAATTATTGCTGCTGCGTTTGTAAATCATACTACTACTGGATGAGATAAGAAATCTACAATTATTCATAATTTTAGTAATCATAGTGAAAGTTGAAATACTCAAACCATAACTGCTAATAAAGATGCATATAATATAAAACCTTCTGTTCAAGTTTCAGCTACACTTTGCAAGGCATTTGCTGACATAAGTGCTACAACCGCTGTAGGTCAAGTTGATAATTGTTTAGAACTTCACCAAAATGATGCAATTACAACAGGAAGAAAAGAAGCATATAATCAAACATATGGAGGTAATCCTGCAAGTTGAGCATTTGCCATAGATTGAGGTATAAGCACCAAAGCAACCGTTATTCAAGCTATAATATCGGCTTTTATAACCTTCTTATCTTTTAGTTCTGGTAGCCATTTTAAAAAAGGAACAAATCTTCCTTTAAAAGATATTAATATATCTTTTACTATATTTTCCATAAAGGTCAAGCTTCTTAAAAAATAAAACCACATTTTAATCTTTTTTTTTTAATTGCAAGTTTCCTTGTGTTAATTTTCCGTTAATTTTTTTTATAAATACATTATTTATATAATTTATCCTCTCATTCTTTAGTTAGAAAAAGTACCAGATAATAAAAAAGTAAAATTAAAACTTTTATAAAAATCTAAACAGCCTATAATGAAAAAATATATTAATTATTTAACTTATATTTTATGAAAACTATAAAAATTCTTGGTTCAGGTTGTGCTAACTGTGTAAAACTAGAACAAAATGTAAAAACAGCATTGAAGGAACTAGAGACAACAGCAGAAGTTGAAAAAGTAACTGATATCGCTGACATCATGGCTTATGGAGTTTTAGGAACTCCTTGATTAGTAGTAGATGAAAAACTAGTAAGTAGTGGAAAATTACTAGATGTTGATGAAATAATTTATTTACTAGATTGATGAGAAGAAGAGTCTTGTTGCTGACATTGTTGTGGTAACTGTTAGTTTAGAATCTTTTCTATATTGAAACTCCCCCTTGCTCGTTCCTCGCTTTCTCCCTCAATTGAGGGGGATTCAGATGTAAATAATACTACTATAAATTCTGTTTAAAAATAACTTTAGTACAAAACATGGATCTATTTTTTCCAATACAAACATTTTCTGATGTGGTTAGTTATGATTTATTTTGACTAACAAAATGAACTCATTTAGCTGATGCTGTGGACTTTTTTATCTATGATACTATAAAGATAATAATTTTGCTTTTGCTTATAACTCAAGTTATGAGTTTTATAAATGTTATCTTCCCTGTTGAAAAGATAAGGAACTATTTAGCAAGGAAAAAGCTTTTCTGACTTGAGTACTTTTTAGCATCTTTTTTTGGTTCTATCACTCCTTTTTGTAGTTGTAGTAGTATTCCCCTGTTTATAGGTTTCTTGAAATGAGGAATTCCTCTTTGAGTTACTTTTGCTTTTCTGATAACTTCACCTCTAGTAAATGAAGTTGCTATTGCTATATTTTTGTGAATGTTTTGAGTAAAAATAACAGTGATATATGTACTTTCATGAGTGATTTTGTGAATGCTAGGATGATTTATACTTTGAAAACTAAAACTAGAAAAATATGTAAATAGTTTTGTTTGGGATATAAAAGTAAATAGTCAGAATAATTTAGAAAGTAAAATAGATTGGAAATCTGTTTGGAAAAAATCTTCAAAAGAATGAATGAGTATAACAAAAAAGGTTCTACCATATGTTTTGCTTTGAGTCTGAATATGAGCAGCTATTCATTGATATATTCCAACTTGATTTTTTGAGAAGTATATTTCAAAGGATAATCCTTTTTCTGTGTTTATTGCTATACTTGTATGAATACCTATGTATGGTAATGCTACAAGTGTAATTCCTATAGTTCAAGCTCTCATTGTAAAATGAGTTCCTATTTGAACCTGACTTGCCTTTATGATGGCGGTTGTTTGACTGTCTTTACCTGAATTTTTGATACTAAAAAAGGTTATGAAAATCAGATTACTGCTTATATTTTTCGGTTTAGTTTGATTCTTTATAATTCTGCTTTGATATTTTTTTAATGTTGTTTTGTAAGAGGATTTTATTAAATTTAATACAACAAAAAAGTCCTGAGTTTTTTAAACTCAGGACTTTTTTACTATTTTTTTAGTAATCAGCTTTTTTCTCCTCTTTTACTTCTTCTTTTTTCTCTTCTGCTTCTCACTCTTTTTTATCAGTTTTATATTGAGAGTTTGGATCTCCTGCTCAGAATAATAAGTATAAAGCCATGAAAAAACTAACAATAGGAACAAAAAGAGATAATACCCACCATCCGCTTTTATTTAAATCATGAAATCTTCTAACACTTAAACTTAATCATGGTACGATTAGTGCTATGTATACAAGTATCATAAAAATAGAAGAAATTCAAATAGATACTTCTGAATTTCACATAAGCATAGGAATAACAGCAGATATGGCAGCTCCTATAATCATTAGAAGAGTAATGTAAAGACTTCATAAAAAGTACTCCATTCTTTTAATTGTTCATTCAAAAGAGAATGATACATATGATGGTTTTAGTTTCATAGTGTATATGTAAAAAAAATAAAATATGCTTTGATTGTATGAAAAATCTGTAAAAAACAAAATTTATTTTATTAACTTAATAGCTTCTCTCTTTAAAAATTTTTTAACTTTTGAATTCTTTGGAGGATTATCTATAAGATAGTTAACTTTTTCAGTTTCATCCCAATTTTAAATTTTATAGTTTATTATTATCTTTTTCTTTTAGTAATGTTTTGATTGCATACTTTCTTCTTGGTTTTAGTTGGTATTCATCTTTTTTTATAAGTTTGTAGCTTGAGATTATTGTGTCTTTATCAAAGTTTTTTATAACATATACTAGTTCTGCTAGTGTTCATTTTGATAAAATGTAAGACATTTTAGTTTTTAGGTCTATGCCTTTTTTATCTTCTTCTTTTGTCCACCAATTATATTTTGAGGCAAATTTTAGTTGTTTATCGTATGACATAGTGGTAGTTTTTTGTAATAAACTTTCTTTTGGTATTTTATGGTATTTTTTGATAAATGCAAAAATAAAAAAAGTAAACTGGGAATAGTTTTTAAAAATCATTGTAAATCTAAAGTTTAGGGTGCAAGGGTTTGCTTTAGAGGCTCTGAGAAGGATGTTTTTGGGAGGAGAGGAGGAAGTGAGGAAGGAGATTTTTTTGTGAGAATAAAAGAACTCAAAAATAACTTAGATCTTTTATTCTACTCATACCCTATCTAACATATTTTCTAATTGCATTATGTTTCTTAAGATTTCTTTTAATAATTCTTCTAATGTTGCTATTTTTGTAAAATCAGTAGCCCTCTCTCAATCTAAATCTAATTTAGAAACAGAATCTCCAAATTTATTTTTTTGAGAAGTTTCCATTTTTGGAGTTATTATACTAGGTATAACATTATCATTATCTTTTCAATATTCTGTATGCCATGCTACTGCATAAGTATGTAATGCTCTTGTAAATTCAGGATTCATGACATTATATTTTGTTATTAATTCACTATTCAAAATATTATCATTTGGAAACCTTCAATATTTCCTTGGTATAATTCTAATTTTTTTAAAATATTTTGAAAATCTATTTTTTATATATTTTTCTAGAAATAATATAATTACTTCTCATATTTCTTCATATCCAGTTCCACCATAACACCTAGTATATACAGAGATATCTAATTCATTTTCTTTCAATCCTAATTTAACTGATATATTTTTATCTTCTTGTGTTATCAATTCTTTTTGAAAATTTAAGATTCTTTTTTGATTTTCTTCTATTTCTTGTTCATTATATTTTATTGAATCTTGGGTCAATTTTGGAAAGATTTCATCTATCATATCATTTAATACACTATACATTTCTTTATTTGGCTGTTTTTCCATTCTTCATAATAATTCATCAAAAAAATTACCATTTTCATGTATATAATCTCATTTACTTAAATTATATATTCAGTTCCATTCAAATAATAATAATTTAAATTTTTTTCCACTTAATTCTGTCAACAATTTAACAACATTAAACGTTTTTCTTAATTTTTTCATAATTTTAATTACTTTAAAACCAGAAAATTTTTCTTTTTTAAAGTATCAAAGTATATAATCAGAAAGTTCGAAGTTAGGTGTTACCTTTTCTATAATATCTCATTCATATTCTTGGTAAATCAATTTATCTGTTAAATCTATATATTTTAAAACCTCTTCTATATTCAATCAATTTTTTAATTTTGAAATTAAGAAATCTAGGAATTTTAGATACCAAGAATCATCTGGTTTACAAATTCTACTTTCAAGTATTTTAATAAACTCATTAAAAGGCAAGCTATTATTCTCAATATTTAATAAATCATTTTCTTTTAACACATTTTTTAATTTTTCATCATGTACTTTATCAAATAATCAAACACATTTAGGAAAATTCGTTTTTTTTAAAACATCTGCTACCTTTTGACTTGATTCCTCTGTAGATACTCTAGGTCAACTAATTGCAACTGAAGAATCTCACGACAATTCTTCTTTTTGTTTTATTACAGAAACCATAAAATTAAATAAAATCTAATATAAAAAAATTTTATCATATATCATCTACTTTTACAATACTCTAATATAAAAAAATAAAGCTCTTAATACAAAGAACTTTATTTTCTAATCAATCTATTTTACCTTTCCTATTTTGCTCTACTCCACCACAAACATCTCCCCTCAACTCCTTCCCCAAATTTCTGGCTTTTTCATCTCTTCTGCTACTGCAGGTCTGTTATGATATTCTCACTTATGATTTAGTTTTATAACATAAGTGTATTTATAACTTCCTTTGTATAAATGGTCTGCGAAAAGTAAGACTCTGTCATCTTTTATATCTATGTGAGAGAATCCTCCTCTCCAGTAATTATTTCCATCTTCTCAAGATATTTCTTTTATATCGGCTCAAGTGGTATCAAGATTTACATTCAGTATTTCTGCTCAGGCTGGGATGAAGTTATTTACAACTACATTGTTTCTTTCGCTTGGGACTATTATTTCTATTTCTCATACTAGTAGATCTCATTTTTTTCATCATGATACTGATTCTATATTTTTTGTTTTAACTCTTTTACAGTATCCTCCATAATAATCATCATAATATCCAAACCAATATGGTTTTATACATTGTTCTTCATAGGCTTCATTGTATTCGTCATAGTTGTAATAGTTTCTTTGAACTATTATTCACTCATCTCTTGCTTCTATCTTTTCTATTGGTAGAAAATACCTTAATCAGATGTCATAGTAAAGTTTTCAAGTTCATTCTTTTTTGAATCCTAGTGTGTTATCTACTGCAAATTTTAAATAGTCTTTTAGGCTGAAGCTTTTTTGTTTTAGTTCAAATTTATTTTCGTCGTTAAAGATTTCATTTATTATTTCATTATTGTTTAGAAATCCTTTTGCTGTGAAGTTTACATCGTCTAACTCTTTTGTGTATGTTATGTAAGATGTAATTGCTTTTAGTACTTCTACGGAATCATAGTTACTTCCGAATTCTCAGTTTTCTCTTTTTTGTGCTATTAGCCATCTTGCTAGATTTTCTATTATTAGTTTTTCTGTTTCCCCGCTACCAATAAATACTCTGGTTGCTAGTGCTGTGGATGTTATATTATCTCTGCTGTATTTATTTGCTGGGACTAGAGTTCATCTTGCTTCTATTATGGTTTTGTTTTTTAGCTCTTTTGTGTATTTATCTATAACTTCAGATTTGGGATTTATTTCTTGGTGTAGTAGTATAATTTTTAGCTTAGATATATTATCAAATTCATAATCATCACTAAATCTAGGACTTAATAAATATTTATTTATAAATTCTGGAGCATATCAGATTATTTCATAGAATGGGTCTATGTTTCTATAGGTTCCTCATCTACTTTCTGAGTCTGCTATTATTTGTTCTAGTTCTTTTTCGTAGTAGCTTAAGGCTTTATTTACCATATCTTCGTCAATTGTGTATCAAGCATCTTTTAGTAGTTTTACCATATTTAGGAAGTCTCCTGTTAGGTCAAAGTTACTACAAGTTTTCATTCCATATCTAGGTATACAGTCGCTGTAAACTTTCATTCATCAGTCACTGTTTTGGTAGTTTTTTAAATCTTTTATTCTTAGTTCTATGATGTCTTTTAGTTTATGAGTAAATCAGTTATAGTCTATCACTGTTATTTCATTAAATTCTTCTAGTCTTCATGCTTTTTCATATAGTCATTTTAGGACTGCTCATTTTTTTAGTGCTGATACTGTGTTGTAGAAATTATCAAGTGGCATTGATGCTAGGTTTTCTACATTATCAAGTAGTGAGGTTAGTATTGTTGGTCCGTAGCTTATATCTAGCTGTCCTTGCGTTTTATCTACATAATCTGGTAGATTTATTTTTTCTTCGTAACTAATGTCGTATGTAGAGCCATTTGTAAATGTGTATTCTGGTGTTGAATATGGGATTATTTTTTTAGATACTTTTAGTGAGTCTTGTAGATTTCAAGAGAATAATCCTGTAGCAGATACTTTTAGAGTGATATCTGAGAAATAACTATTCCAGTCTATGTCATTTTTCATACCGTTTACTTTTACTTTCCATGTGATTAGTTTCTGTCAGTTTTCTGGAATTTCTTGTTTTTCTGCTTCTTCTAAAACTTCTGCATTTGTTATTTCTATGCTTGGTTGTATTTTTATTGATTTGTCAGAATTGTTTACTACTGTTGCTGAGATTTCTAGTGTGTCTCATGATACAAAGAATCTTGGGATGCTTGGTAGTAGGTTTAGTGTTTTTTTGACTTTGAATTTTGATTCAAAGTTTCATACTTTTGTATCTTTTGTGACTGCAAATCATTTTATTACCCAAGTTGTCAGATTGTCTGGTAGTTTTTCTATGTTTATTTTTGCCACTCAATTAGTTACTTTTACGGTTCAGTTGTAGTAAGCTGAGTCTTTGAAATCTGTTCTTAGTTTAGTTGCATTTGAATCATTATTTGAAATACTATTGCTATCATATTTATCCATAGCAGGTGATAATGCTTTTATTTTCATTGAGTCTAAATTAGCTCATTCTTCCATTTCCATATCACTTTCATACATAATTCATCCTCATCATGTAGCTGGTACATCTGAAAAATTTTCTTGTTTAAACTCAAATCTTTTTATCAGGTCACTAATATTAAATAATGTTCTTATGTAATTTGGTTTATCTGAGTAGAAAAAGTCCACTATGTTTGTATCATTATTTTTTAGTGCTAATAATGACTCATCTACTACGGAGATTGCTGCTTCTCAATTTACAGGTGCTCATCTACTATCTAGAATAGTTATTTCTATAGTACTTGAGTCAGATGGTAAATAATCATCTTTGTCTGTTTCTACTTTTGATTGTAGTTCTATTGTATCTAGGCTAATTTTCACAGGAGTTTCTCCAGAATAATAGTTTGGAAGAATTTCTTGCATAAGTTGTTGTTCTTGAGTGTTTAACTCTGCTAATTTTTTTAATAAATCTTTATCAAGGTTTATTTCTTTTCTGTAAGGAGGTATACATCAACCTTTGTATAGTATGTCATATGTTACATAAAAAGGGATAATTTCATCTTTTGAATCTCAATATAGTTCCTCTTCTAAATCTATCATTTTAAGCCTTAATTCCTTTAGCTTATTAATAGTTTCGGTTGAGTTGGTTGATGGTTTTATAATAAATACTTTTAACTCAAAGTTTGGTAAATATTCTTTTTTTATTGGTAAGCTGTATTTTTGAGAATTTGATGAAATATCTATCACTTCTTCAAATAATACTTTATCTAATTTTTCAACAGTTACTAAAGCTTTTACTCAAGTTACTGGAGATTGAATAATAAAATCTGCGGGGTCTCAGATCTCGTATTTTTCTTTGTCTGCTATAATGTTTAAGTCGTGTTCTTGGTCTGCTGGTCTGACTAGATCAGAACCTGAAACATAAAATGTTTTTGTTGTTTTGTATTTTCAGTTTGCTAGTTCTATTTCAAATCTAAATTCTCAGTAATCTTGTAGTTTGTATTGCTCTGATACTAGTCAATCTTTACCTGTTGCTAAGTCTTTTTCTGTTAATAATTTTTCCTGCTTTTCAGTTGTGTATGTTGTTTTATCGTAAGTGTAATTTACTTTATAGACTTTGAATTTTACTTTTTGGTTTCCGACTTTGTTTCATTCTAAATCAACTGTTACAAAATCTAGTTTAGCTGGATCTCAAAAATTGTAATAGTATTTATCTTGTTTTAATCATACAAAAATATCAGAGTTTAGAACTTTGAATGATGTGCTTGTTGAAACTGATTTTTGAGTGTTTGGATCTGTTATTGTGATTGAGGTATTGTAAATTTTATCTTTTGTTGTTTTTGATGTGTCTATTGGTATTTTTACATTTCATTTTGAGTCTAGGTTGAAATCAACTTTATAAAAAATATTGTTAGATGAAGAACTAGAGTCTATCCAATATCTCCAGTAGTTGTTGTTTTCTCACCAAGTGAATCATGTTGTTTTTCATCCGTCAAAGTTATAGTCACTTGCAGTAATCCCATAATATCAAGCTCAGTTTGATAATGGTGTTCAGATGTAATACTCAGAGTTTATTTCTACTTCTGGTGTTCCGGTGTATAAATAAGTATCTTTAGTAGGTTTTGCCTCTATTTTAAAATCTGGTTTTTCGTATTCTTCTACTGAGAAAAATATACGTACTACAGAAGATATATTAGAGTTTATTAGTTCTATAGAATAATTTCAAAGTGAGGCATCATTTTTCAATTTCAATTCATATTCAAAACTTCCATTTTCTGATAAATTAACGTTTTCATTTGTTAATTCCTGATATTTTGAGTCATTTATATGTAAAGTTTGAGAACCTTCTGAAATTTCATAATTTGTGGCTGTTTCAGTTCTTACTACTCATTTTATTTTTACCATATCTCATGGTTTATATATTGGTCTGTCTGTTGTTAAATAAGTTTTTTCTAGAGTATTTGAGTAATAATTGCTTCCGTTAAATAAAATTTGTTCTCATGATTTTAGAGTTATTAACAAGTATCAATTTAGATTTCAATATAGTTTATATAATCAATCTTTTCCTGCTTTAAATTCAACATTTTCTTTAAATGTTCTGCTTGTTCAAAGATATTTTCCAAAGGTAGAATATTCACTTTTTGATTCGTATCTTTGTATTTTTACAACTTGGTCAGTTAATACTTCTCAAGTTTTGAAGTCAGAAATCCATAAGCTACTTTCTTTGCTTACTTTTGAAACTAGTGAAATATTTGTTCTTAAGTAATGGATTTTACTCACTCTGTAATAATCTCTATCTTCATTTTTTAGCTCATATTCACTTTTATCTTCTTTTAGTTTTTCTACTTTTAGGGTAATTAGTGATTTAGAAAACTCTTTGCCGAAAATTTCTTCTAAGTTTAATACTGAGAAATTTGTAGTGAATCCTAAGTTGTTTATAGAAACTTCTTTGGTCTCACATTTTGAATTTTTTATATAATCTAGATCTTCTACATCAAAGTCTCATTCACAGACTTCTACTGAAACTTTATCTAAATTAACTGTCTGCACGGCTACTCATAGTGGTTTTATATCTTTGGGTACTAGTATAAAGCCTCTGCTATCAATGATTGAAACATTTTTATCCTCGTTCATTGCTTTATCTGTTTTGAAGTTTGTAGTATAGTCTTGTGTTAGTGGATAGTTATCTTCATCAAGTAAACTTTTTTTGATTGTTAGGTTGTAATCTGAACTTGGATTAAGTGTTGTATTAACAATATATTTATTCTTCCCTGCTTCATATTTACAATCATCGTCTCTTGTATATTGTCAAACTAAACTTATGTAATTTACTTTTCAATCTGTAGCCTCTTTCTCCTGAGAAGGNNTATTTGATAGAAAATGTGATAAATGCTGAATAGATATGAAGACAACTTATGCTTCTGATAGACCAGAAGTCGTTTATTGTGAGAAGTGTTATGAGAAAGAGGTTTATTAGAATTGAAAATGCAAAATGTAAAATGGAAAGTAAGATTAAAAGTAAGTACAGACACTCAACAAAGAACTTTAGTAAAGAAAAAATTGTAGCCTCTTTCTCCTGAGAAGGAGAAAGAATTCAAGATAGAGGTTTTTCTTTAAAATAAAAATTATCATTGTTCCTATCTCCATAATAAGAATATGAATCAATTGGATTTTTTAGGGTTAAACATGATTTTTTGTAATTTACAAATTTGAAGTCTGTAATTTCATTGTCAGCTTTTGTTTTAAATAGTAGTTCTTTATCTTCTGATTTGCTAACTTTTGAAGCATTTATTTTTAGTTTCAAAGAACTTATTTTATCCGTTTTAAGTTCTAGGATAATATATTTTTTATTTTCTTTTACTTCTTTTTCTCAATCTATATATTCAAGTGTTTTTGCATATTTTATATCAAAATTTATACTATTTCCATTTTCATTGGTAGCTAAAAATAAACTTTTATCAAGACTTATCTCTTCATAAAAACTAAGTAGTAGTTTAGGATTTGTTTTTGTTATTATATTTTCATTTTGAGCTTTTTTCATATTTGTTGTAATCTCCTTGTTTTCTATCGTCTCGTCATTGTAAACAAATGCTCTATAATCAGTTAATAACTCTTGTATACTAAAAATTTCCTTTTTTATTTCTCAAAAAGTTACATTTCATCTTATAGATTTTAATCATGGTTTTAGTGTGTAGGTATAGTTTTTTCAATATCACCAATCTTTGCTTTTTGGTAATATCGAGATTATATCTTTTTTGATAATTTGTTCTCACTCTATTTTTGAACCTACTTTAAAATAATCTATATCTAGTTCTGATGTATTAACTCAGTTTATTTCAAAATTTTCTTTGAAATTTTCTAGTGAGATAGGAGTATTAAAAACTATAATAAGTGGTTTATCTTTGAATCCATTTTTAGGAGCACTAAGAATCTCAAATTTTGGAGTTGTGATTTCTGTACTTACTGAGTTTGTTGTTTTGTCTCATGCTATGGTTTGAATTCATTCAGGAATTGTAACTTGATATTTTGCTCAGATTGGGAATCCTTGCGTTGGTCTAAACTGAAAAGTAGATGTACTTATCCAAACACATTTTCAAGGAAGTTCTGGTGTTATTTTTATTGGACACTCTGGCTGGTTATCTAGAGTTGTTAAAGAAATCATTGGTTTACTAAACCTTACTGTTATATTTTTTGATAGGTCTGTAATTTCTCATTCTGGTGTTATAAAATCTACTTTTGCTATTCAGCCGACCTTGAATTGTTGTACTATTTCTTTTTCAATGTTTTTTCAATTTATATCTTGAGCATCTTTGCTTATGTTTACTATAAAATCAGTATCTTCTTCAAGACTATCTTTTACTTCTATTTTTAGTGTTTTATCATCTTCCCAAACAAAGTTTGTTTCTATTTCTGGGTAGATTTCTATATTTTCTTCAACAGATTGTTTGTTCATTTCTGAATCAAAGTTTATTATGTTACTGTAATCTGCTTCTGCTGATGGGATTGGGTTGAAGTCTGGAATGATTGTATTTTGAGTTGTTTGATTTGGTGTGTTTGTAGTTGGTTGACTAAAATAATTTATATATGTGAATGCTCAGATGATTAATATAAAGAAAAGAGCTAAGATAACATATATATTGCTTTTTTTTATTTGTGTCATAGTGACTTTTATTTAAAGAAGTAAGGCCCCTCCCCCCCTAGCCCCCTCTCCTTTGGAGGAGCAAGGGGAAGGAAGTTAAGGAAATAATTATAATTTTTTTGCTACTGTGGTTAGATCTCTATCTTGCCCTAAAGGATACACCTTCGGATAAATTCTCTCTCCTTGTCAGGAGAAAGAGGCTACAATATAGTTTATTATAAAAAATTTTTACTATAATTTAAAACGAAATGTTATAAAAAAGTGACATAATTTTTATTATTTCTTTTGAGTAGAATTTTATGATTTGTAGAGTTGTTATAATGTTATCATATGTTGGAGGATTTGGCAAAGATTTTATTCCCCAAAAATAGCCCCATACACTCACTTCACTACTTCGTTCATCTTATCGAAATCCAAAGTATCTATCGTATCAAACTTTGTATGATAATTTTTATTTCTATAAAAAGAAGTATCTGTAACCATATAAGCCCTATAACCCTGAATCCAGTAGTTTCTATGATCAGAAAAGTCAATTCACAAAACAAAACTAGGAGCACTTAGAGACCGTGTATCGATACTAGAATTTTCTTGCATTGCTTTTTTTATTTCTTTTACTTTAGAATCAGATAATTTTCATACTAATGCTATAAAATCTCCTTTTGATGGGTATAACCGTTTTAGAAACATTATAGGATAATCTTGTTTTTCAGAAAAACATCCAATCATTTCAAGTGCTATCATGTATTCTACTTTTTCTCAGTTGTTTTTTAGTGATTTTGCATGTACAAAACTTCACATATTTTCGGAATCAAAGAATGGTGGCTCTTCTAGAGTATATGCTACGAATTCTATAGAATTTTTTAAGTTTGTTTTATTTTGTCACACTAATCTAGCTAATTCTAAAACTCAAGCTACTCAAGAGGCATTATCATCTGCTCATTGAAAAAATGAGAAATCGTCTTCTGCACAAACATCATAATGAGCTCATATTATTATCTTCTCATCACTTTTTCATTTATATGTACAAATTACATTTTTATATTTTTCTCCACTTACTTGGTATGGTTGGTATTTTACTTCATCACATCAATATGATTTAAAATCATTATAAATATAATCTGCTGCTTGATTTAATTCTTCTAGGTTTATATACGATCTTTGTTTTTCTAAAGTTGTAAAAAATTCTACATGTTTTTCTAGATTCTCTTTATTTGCTGAAATATTTTGAACATTTTTACTTACTCAAAAGTAAATTGGTCTGACTATTATGTTAGCAAAAATAAGAGGAATACTTAAAAGAATAATATAAATTGTTATTTTTATTTTTCTTGTGTTTTTCATATATTTATTTTTAGAGTAGATTTTTTAGAAGAAAATTCTAGTAAAAAAAATTTCATTTTCTTACATCTTTCTTACATATAATTCTTATAATACTGATTGTTTAAAATTAATATAATATTTTTATGAAAAAAGATACTTTCAAATTTTTAAGAGAAACTTTTAAGTCTCCTTTTGCTTATTTAGGAGGTTTTTTGTTTGTTTATTTTTCTTCACTGACTACATGCTTAATTCTTAGTGATCTCCTTTGAGTGGTAAAAATTCTAGATCCTATAAAATTTCTAGGGATTATATTTACAGATTGAATCTCTATATTTCTTGCTTGAAGTGCGATAATATTAGCTATGTTTTTTATCTGAATGATAATATTTAATTGATTAAAAAATTATAGTAAATGGGCTTGGATAAGTTACTTTTCTCTTTTACCTAGTAAAATTTTAATAATCACAATGGCAATATTTGATTTTTTATATGAACTAAGTTATGGTGACTGTGGTATACCTATGGCTAATGATAGGTCAACAAAATGTTTTTCAGCATTTGATTATCCACATTCTTATATTCCTCTTGTTATACTTGCTATATTTTTATTTTGATGATATTTTTATTTATATAAGAAGAGAGAAAAGTTTTCTATTAAATCAGATATTTTTTCTTATATATTTCTTGTGTTAATTTCTGCCTATGTAATTTATTTACTTTACTATAGTATATTTGAAATAGCTGTACCTAAAAATTTACGGATGAATGGGTAAAATTTTATATTTATAACAAGAAAATTATGTCTAAAAAAACAAAGAAAATCCTAATTATTAGTGTAATAATTATTTCTTTTATGATAATATGGGTTCTGATTCGTCCTATGATAGCTCATAATTATAATGATTATAGGTTATCAAAAATTGAGGAGGAAATAGTAAAAAATTTCCCTCTTGATAGAGAATTAATAAAAAATCAAAAATCAAAGATTTATGGAAATGAGTATTTCATGATTGGTAATTCCAAAAACACTAGAAAAGCTGAGTGTCATTTTAGTATAACATTAGATTTGGAAGGAATAACAAAGGAAGAGATGTTATCTGTACAAGAGTCTTATAAAAATAGACTCTGAAACTCTTATGAGATTAGAGGTTATGAAAATAAATTATATTTTTATAAAACTCCTTATTTTATATATCTTGGTAATCATACGACATATGCGGAAAAAGGTGATTCAATGGGAAAAGCCTGACTTCCTTTTTTCAGTCCAATTCCTTTATATGATGAAAGATGTAAAACTATGATTTTATTTAATGGAGCTTAAATCCTAGATGATATAAAATTTATTCACTTCTCCACAAACTTCCCCAAACTAGTCATAACAAAATTCCATAGATTCATAGTGTAACTCAGATTCATATAAGATACAAATGAAAGTCAAAAGATAGAAAATTATTGTTATAGAAAAAATAATATAAAAATGCACTTATAATTATAAAAGATATAAAAAGAGAAACTGTTGCTAAATAACTATATTCTAAAAATATTCTATTTCTGTTTTGTTTTTTAGTTGCTCATATCAGACGATATAAATGTGACTTTTTCTCTTGAAAGTCTCTAAAAAATAGTGAGACAACTCAAACTGATAAAATACAAAATATCATTAAGTAAAAGAACATTATAATTATTACTAAAAATACTTTTTGAGAAATCTGTTTTAGCTCTTGTAAAATGTTTTCAACATCTATGAAGCTTGATGCTCATGATGATAAATCATATATGTATTCTTTGAAATTTTCTTTTTCTTTGGATTCTATATAACTGCTTAAGAAATAGATTTTAGGAAATTTAGAAAATTCTTCTTTATCAACTTGAAAGTAGAAAAATGGATTTATAGAATAGTCTATAGATTCTCTTATCCCCTGCACTTTTAAAACTTTTTCAATTCAATAAATTTGAAAAGTTATTAAATCTCAAACTTTTATTCAAAGCTCTTTGCTAAAATCATAATCTACTGTAACTCATCATTTACTAACCTCTTTTCAAGAAACTATATCTAAATCTGATAAAACATTATCTGTTATACTAAATTCTCTTGTGAATTGACCTGATGGTTTTCTTCAAAAATGTTTTTCTAGATTTATTCCATTTATGGCGATTATTCTTCATTTTAGAGTTGAATAACTTTCTTTTTGATATTTTGGCTCTAAGTTTTTATATGTTTCTTCTGTTATATTTATTACGAAAAAATTATGATCTGTTTCTAAATTTATTTTCAATCTATCATAAAAATGTCCAAATAAAACAGTTATAAACAAACAAATTGAAAATATTATCAAAAAACTTGTGTTTACTAAAAAACTTAGGTTTCATGGTTTTACTGTAGAACGAACTGAATCATAACACATAAAGTTTATATTTTTACATTTTTCTATTCTTTTGTATAAAAATAGAAGAATAGATTTGAAAACTAAAAATAGTATTAGCAATAAAGATAATAGTGAGATGGAAATTATTATTGAGTTATAATAGTCATATCATAGAGTTAATCATATTATAAAAACTAAAATTAAGGTAAATATGAATAATAAAGTGTATTCTCTTTTTGAAATTTTTGAATAAAAATTTACACTAAATCATGAGTTTATTTCAGAGTTTATGAATCTCAAAAGTGGTATTATAAAGGATCATATTATAACGATTATTCATAAGATAAATCCGCTAAATAGACTATCTGGAGAGATAGAAAAACCTTTTGTATATTCTATATCTGATAGGAAATAAAATCAAATATATGATAATACAACTGCTGTAATATAAGAGAAGATAAATACTGAGAAAAAAAGTATTCAGTTAAATAATATTAGATTTTTATTTCTAAGTCATAAGACTCTTAGAATAGATATTTCTCTTCTTTCTTTTATAAAGTATGATGATACTGAGATAAATATTATGACAACTGTTAGGAATAGTGAAAATAAAACTACATAGTTTATGTATGATTTTAGATTTAATATAATTTCTGAGAATCTATCTCATCAATCTTTTGCATCTCTGATTCTGTTTCATTTTAGACTTTGAGTATTTTCTAAATAGTATTTTATTTTTGAAAAATATGAGTTGTCTTTTAGTTTCAAATAGTATGTCTTTTCTATAAGAGAGTTGGTATCGTTAACTACCATTTCATCTAATTTTTCTATGGGGAAAAATATGTTTTCGTCACCAAAAAATGAGTTTATAGTTTTAGGATTTTCTTCAAAAATAGATCATACTTTATATTTATTTCAAAGTATCTCTATTTCTGTATTTTCGTCTTTTAACTTTGTTGTAAAAAAATCATTGCTGACTGATAATTCAGAGCCTGTGTTTATTATTGTTTTGTTAAAGTCTGAATAAAATGGATAATTAGTAGTTGTAAAAATAATGTTTGTAGGAATTATTTTATCTATGTTTACAGAACTTCTTAAACTAAATGATTTAGCAATTTCTACTTGGTCTTTGTATGGAAAGACTTCAAAAAAGTCATTAAAATAGGATTCTGGTTTATTTCAAATATCTATTGTAAAGTCTCATCCAAGATTTACTCTTGAATCTTGTTCAATGTTTTGGAGAAAGTTGTTTCAAAGAGAATCACTAAATATGTATCAGAATAAAGAAAAACTTAATGAAAAAAATATCAAAAAGAATAGATAATAATTCTTTGCTATAAAGTTTTTAAACAATTTTTTATACATATTGTTAGTTAGTTGTTAAAAAGAGAGATTAAAAGTAAAAACTATACTTTCACTCTATGAAAATCTTTTCCCTTTATTTCATAAACATGGTCGGATCATTTGGTTAAATCTAAGTCATGGGAAATTAATACAACAGTGTTTTTGGCTTCTTTGTGTAAATCTCTAAGTGTTTGCATAACTTTTTCTGAATTTTTTTTATCTAGATTTCATGTAGGTTCATCTGCTAATAAAAGTTTAGTTTCTCAGATAAAGGCTCTTGCTATAGCTACTCTTTGTTGTTCTCATCAACTTAGTTCGTAAGGATATGAATCTACTTTTTCTAGCAATCATACTTTTTCTAAAATTTGTTTCGTTGTAAATCTTGGTTCTATTTTATTTATATCTAAAGGTAGTTCTATGTTTTCCCTAACTGTTAGATTTGGAATTAAATGAAAGTCTTGAAATACAAAGCTTATATTTTTTCCACGAAATGCTGTTAGTTGGTCACTTGTTTTTTCTGAGTATCTTTTTTTTCAAAATTTTATTTCTCAACTATCAAATCCTATTAATCATGCTAACATATTTAAAAATGTAGTTTTTCAAGATCAGCTTTTTCATATGACAGAAATAAATTCTCAGGATTCTATTTCTAAGTTTAGATCTTCAAATATTACATCTTTATGCTTTCATTGTTTGAATGTTTTTTTTAGATTTTTTATTGATATCATAGTGTATTGTTAAATGATGAAATTTACTCCCCCTGCTCGTTCCCCTTAATCCCCCTCAATTGAGGGGGATTAAGGGGGAGCTTAAAAGTTCTATCCCATTTTCCTTCCTCTCTCCTGTAGGAGAATGGTTAGGGGGGGTAACTATAAGAGTTTATTTTATAATTCCCTCTTCTTTCAAGAATTCAAATATATTGTTTGCTATTATTGTGTATCATTCTTTGTTTGGGTGGATTCAGTCATTTTGATTAAGTTTTACATCTTTTGCAACTCATTCTAAAAATGATTTATAAAAATAGGTATCTTTTTCATCTGCTATTTGTTTAAATATTTTCTTAAAATTACTTGAATAGTTCAATCATAAATTAATTGGTATTTCCATTCAAAATAATACTATTTTTGCATCTGGGTTTTGTTTTTGAATATAATCTATTATAGAAATAATATTTTCTTTCATAGAATCTAAATCTAGTTTTCTTAATCAATCATTTCATCAGATACATAACAAATAAATATCTGCTTTGGTATCATCATAAAGTTCTATTCTATTTAATAGGTCTTTACTTGTGTCTCAACTTACTCCAGCATTTATTATTTTATAGTTGTAATTGTTTTGATTTAAAATACTTTCTAACTGTGATGGATATGAATTTTCTAGTGCTAAATTATATCAAGCTGTTAGGCTATCTCATAGGGTTATTATAGTTTTTTGAGAATCCTTTTGATTATTTATTTCGGTTTCTTGTTTTGTGGTACAAGAAGTAAATAATAATACACTTAATAATAGAAAAATTATTTTTTTCATAATATTTTGTTTGAGATATTTTTCTCTATGAGATTAAATGATATACAAAATATAAAAAAAAGAAAGAATTTTTAATTCTTTCTTTTGGACTTATTTTCTTAGGATGTTTTTATTTTAATGGAATAAATATATTTAATAGTTTAGAAATATTTTTTTTATTAATCAATTAGAAATTTTATTTTGTTTTTGAATGTTTGGAATGAAATCTATAATAATTTTATAGATTTTATTTTTTTTGTTGTAGAGGAATAATAGTTGAATTCTAAAAAAGTTTTTTCTTCTATAGTTTTTTACCTCTCTCTAAATTCCCTCCCCTTTTCAGGGGAAAGAGGCTACAGATTTATTTCTAGATAATTTTTTAATCATATGAAGAAGTTTTTCACTATTGCATTTTTTGTTGGTGTTAGTCAGTTAGCTGGTATTATAGGTTCTTTTTTTACTGTTTCTTCTGTTAGTGGTTGGTATAGTACTTTGAATAAGCCTTTTTTTAATCCTCCTAGTTGGGTGTTTGGTCCTGTTTGGATTAGTTTGTATTTTATGATGGGGGTGGCTAGTTATTTGGTTTATGAGAGGATTGGTAAGGATGATTTGGCTAAGAGGAGTTTAGTTGTGTTTTTTATTCATTTGTTTTTTAATGCTAGTTGGTCTGTTATGTTTTTTGGTTTGGAGAGTCCTGGGGTGGCTTTTGTGAATATTGTTATTCTTTGGGGGTTGATTTTGTTTTTGGTTTTGGTGTTTTTTAGGGTGAGTAGGGTTGCTGGTTATTTGTTTGTGCCGTATTTGTTGTGGGTGAGTTTTGCGGGGGTTTTGAATTTTAGTATTTGGTGGTTGAATTAGGGGGAGTTTTGGGAAGAGGGATTTTATTTTTTAAAGGAATTTTTTTATGGAGGGATTTAAATATAAGGTAAATAAAACAATCAACTTATGAATAGTTGAAGACCACAATTTAGATGATCTAAAGGAAAGCAAAATAGAACTATTTTGAGTAAAAATAGAGTTAGAAAAAACAGAAGTAAAACAAAATAGAAATATTGAGAAAGAGCAAATAGATAAGCTAAAAGATATATTTTGAACAATAGAAAATCATTTAAACATTGTCTTAAAATATGAAAAATTTTTCAAATACAGCTTTGAATCAATATTTTATTACACAGAAAGAAAAAAATTAGCACAAAACAGAGTTTCAGAAGAAATTGTAAACAGTAAAATACTTAACAAATACAGAGAATTATTTAGAAACTTTAGGAAAAATGTTTATTTTCTATGAAAACACTCAGAAGCTCCAGAAGAAAACTTAGAAAAATTAAGTAATATATTGAAAACCATCAGATATTTAAAATACGATTTAGAACAACTAAATTTATTTATAGAAAACTTTAATTATCACTGAAACAACGAGAAAAAGAAAAAATCAATAAAAACACTAAAAAATGAATCAGAAAATATAAAAACTTTTTCAGAAAAAATTTTGAAATACTACTCAAAAAAATCAGGAAAGTGAGAAGAGATATTTAAAGTAGCTTTAAATCCTGCTATTTTAAATACAGATCCAGATATAAATAGAGAATATAAAATTAATGAGTGAGAGTTAAAAATATTAGAAAAAGAAACTAAATCTTTAGAAAGAAAAAATGATGAAAATAAAGAAATTAAAAGAAAATTCTTGGATTATGTAGATTCTTATATGAATCACATACTTTATGAAAAAGATTTTTTTAAAAATAAGAATGAAATTTGGTGTAGTCGTTGTAAAGATTTATATAAAAAACTTAGTGAAAAAAAAATCAAATTATGAAAAGCAGAAGATTATTTTTATGATTTTTTAAATAAAAATCCCATAAAAATTTCTGATGAAATAAAATTTCCAGATGATATTAAAGAAAAATTTTTTAACGAAAAATTTGAAGTAATTTGAAAAGACCAATGAAGATTTTTTGAATGAATATATTTGAAAAATTATAATTTCGTGCAAATAAATACTTTAAAATATAGACTAACTTGGAAAAAAGTGGTTTTAAAAAAAGAAAATAAAGAATATAAAAAAATTTCTGAATATATAAGTATCTTAAAGTGAGAAATAAATACAAGACTAAAAAAGTGAAAATATTGAAAATTTGTTTGATTTAAAGGAGATAAAATAAAAATTGCCCAAGATTTCTCACAAAAGAAAAATGAATTCTTAAATAAGTCTAATTTTGATAAAGAATTAAAAGCTTACAATAAATTTTGATACTTAATAAAATGAGAAAATAGAGTATTCTTGTATTTATTAGATAAGGAAAATATAATAGAAACTCATAAAGGCTTTACCTATGAAATAGCCAAAAAAGAAATAGAAAAATATCAAGACGAAAATTCTAACTATAAAGCATTTATTTTTCAGTCATTAACACTAAAAGGTCTAACAAAATTAGTATTTATAAAAAATGCCTTTGAAAAGGATTTTGAAAAAGATGATAAAGAATTTTATAATATTTATAAACAAAAGTCTTATGCTGAAAAAAGAAATTGAAAATGTAATGACTGATATGAAAAGAACTTACAAAAATATATAGATTTTCTCTTAAATTGTTTAAAGTCTGAGAAATGAAAAAAACTTTTTGATTATGTAAAAATTGAACAAATAAAGAGAGCTTGAGAATATAAAAGCCTTATAGAATTTGAGAAAGATTTATTGAAAGTATCTTACAAAATCAAAGAAAACCTTTTAGAAAAAGAATGTTTTCTAGAGTTAGATATAGTAGATAGAAAATTTGAGGAAAACAACGAAAAACCAAAAATGAAAAGACAAAACGATATAAAAATATTTTATGAATTTTTAGACTCTATTTGAGAAAAAAATAATTATGAAAATTTAAGAATCTTACCTGAAATTAAGCTTTATCTAAGTACAAAACTAAAAGAAGAAAATAAAAACGAAAAAGATAAAAGAAAAGTCATAAAAACAAATGGAAAAGAGTATTTTAGAAAACAAAGACTCTACAGAAATAAACTTACAGCTTCTTTCTTGTTTGAATATAATCCTTTAGAAATAAATAAAACACCTGAACACATAAAAAGAGAAAAAGAAAAATATTTTAGAGAAGTTTTACAACAATATGAAAAAGATGATAACTTTAGTATATTTTGAATAGATATTTGAGAAAATGAATTTGCTACATTAGGAATTTATGATAAAAAAATAAAACTAAAATCAATTGAAATAAATAATGATAAAAAAGAACAAATTGTAGATTTAACAAACCTAAAACTTGAAAGTTGAAAAATAGTAAAAAAAGATTCTAAAAATTCAGAAAAATATAAATTTTTCAAAGCCTTTTATGAACAAATTATTCACTATCAAATTAACTTAAAAGACATTTTAGAAAATATTTGAGAAATTGAGCTGAAAAAAGAGAATTTTCAAAACATAAAAAATCTTATTTCAAAATCTGTTGATAATAATTTAAATGAAAAATTTGATTTTAGGGGAAATCAAGAATACTTGAAAAAATTTTTTCCTATTTTTATTGATGAAAAAGAATACAATTTTTCTTGATTAAAACAATTTCTTTTTGACTTTATAAAAAATCAAAAATGTAAAAAATTAGGAATAATTGATTCTTATAGTGAGATTTTTAAACAACTTGAAATGATGAAAGTTATAAATTTCAAAGATGCTTTTGGTTCAAATTTTGTATGAGTAATAAAATATCTATTAAAAGAAAATCCTTGAATTATTATATTTGAAAACTTATGGAATAATAAAAAATATGATTTTACTCATATCATAACAAAAAAATTATACCAAAAACTATCAAGTGAAGAAAGAAATATAATGAAATCTTTTTGAAGTTATGTTTGAAACTATATATTCCAAGCTATTGCAAACAGTTTAAGTAAAATCTTTGAAAATGGAAAAATTAAACAATATATTTATTTTGAGAAAAATATAACAGATACTTTAAAATCTAAAGATTTGTACTGATCAAATGGAATAATCTTTTGGGTAGACGAATATTGTACAAGCAAAGCCTGTCCTGCTTGTGAATCTAATAAAACTTTAACAAAAATTGATGATTGAAAAATAATTAGTAAAAATGATAATGAAATCTGAAAACTTTACTGACATTGAAAATGAGAACCTTGGGAATCAAATATGCACCATTGTAATGAAAATTGTAGAGATTGTAAAAATTGTAAATGAAATAATGAAAATTGTGATTATCATATGAAAAATAATCCTTGAGATTTTAATTTTATAAAATCTTGAGATGATCTTGCTACTTACAACATAGCAAAAAAATGAATTGAGTTTTTAAAATATAACCTAAAATAATATGACAACAGTTATAATGAATTTCTTCAAAAATCTATTTTGAAAATTTATAAATTTAAAATTCAATGAAAAACTTGAAGATAAAAAACTAAAAAATTCCATAAAATTAGAAAATCATAAAAAAGAAATAAATAAAACTAATAAAGAATATATTAAAGACTTAATACTGATATTATCAACTCTAGATAGATTAAAAGACATTCAAAATAAAGTAAAATCTTGAAATTGAATTGTTTTACAAATTCCTTGATGAGATAAAAGAGAGATAAAAAGGCTAAAAAAAGAAGAAAAAGACAAATTCACAAAATTAGTAAATATTTTTGAGGAAAATTTTAATAAATGGAGAAAAAATAATCACTCTATATTTTTGACCTTCTGAGAAAAAGCAAAAGATTGAGTTTATAACATAAATAACTTCTTTGAGAAAAAACGTCAAGAAATGTATTCAGAACAAGAACTAATAAAAATATTTGATAGAAAAAACAAACTTATTTTATCATTGAAAGAAGAGCTGGAAAAACCTTCTTAGAAGCAATTAAGGATAAAAATATAATAAAATATTTGTTTGTTAAAAGTAGTATAACTATCTGCAAATACTTATTATACTTCTCTATCCATCGCCTAAAATCCTTATCCATTTCATACTTCATAAAAAATTTAAAATTATAAACTAAACATACAAAAAAACTCTAAAAGAAAAGATGTTCCATTCAAGGGCATCTTTTTTACATAATTTAAACCCCATAGTAAATTTCTACTTTTGTAGATGAAATGATGAACTATAGAAAGATATAGTTTAACCCCTATAATAAATTTCTACTTTTGTAGATCAAATGAAGTGAGGAAAGTAACTCCTATTTAAAGCCTTTAGTAAATTTCTACTTCTGTTATGACTTTATGAATAAGTGATAAAAAGATCCTGAAATTCGCAAGTGATAGTGATAAAGAAATGTTTAGAAGTTAAGAAAAATCTAAAAAAATCATATAAAAAAGTAGCTTAAAATTAAGCTACTTTTTTGTTTAAATCAAAATAATTGAATTTAAAAGTTAAGTTTTAGTAAAATCTTTGCTTCTAAATAATCAAATGCTGCTTTGTATTTGTAGTTATTTCTTATTGGTGCTACTGCTAGTATATCTAGGAATTTATCTAATTTTTCGTTTTCAACATTTTCTACTAATGAATCTAGTTTTGGAATATAACCTTTAAGTGGTGAGTTTTGTAATGTATCATTTGCTTTCCGTAAGAAGTATTCTAATTGTTGTTTGTGAACACATTCGTATTTTTTGAAAGTACTCCAATTCTCATATCATAATAATATTCTTTGACCTACAACAAGAGAATCTTTTGTTGTCCAACCTATTGAAGATTTTTTTAATCCCCAAATAGCATAGATATCATTCTGGGTCAATACTCAACTGTTAAGGTATTTATTTCCAACTTTCTTGAAAATCTCTTTACCATTTTTATATATATAAAAATCATAGTTAAATTCATATTCTGGATCTTCTACCTCAGAAAGAGTCTCATATTTAACATATATATCTGAACCTATTTTTTCATAATAATAAATAGAAGAGTCCTCTATTGGTAAATCTTTTACTTCTCAGTCTTCATATATAAACCCCTTACCACCATCTTTTATTCAATAAAAAATTAACTTTCCATCTATTAGCTTTATTCAAGTAATATATTCAAAATCTTCATATAGCAACTCATCATTTTTATAAACTCAATATCATTTTTTCCCTTCTTCTACTCAAACATATGCATAATCAATGCCGTTTGGATATATCACAAAACTATCCTTAAAATTATCTGGATAATTTACTCAAACAAGTCATTTTCAATCTGGTAAATCTAAAACAGTCTCTCCATTCTTAGTAATTATATTAGGATTTGGAAAAGATGAAATTTCGTATCATCTATCTATCTCTGGATCTTTCAGTATAAAACTTCAATCTTTATTAAATATAGCCTCTAATAATTTACCATTATCTCATAAATCATATTCTGTAACCGCACAACTCATTCACATATATTCTTCCCTATATTTACTAGTTTCTTCTAAATCAGAACTTTTAAATACCTCTTCTGCAAAAACATTTCAAACTGTAAGAAATAAAAACAAAACTACACTTAAAAATTTTTTCATAAATTTTTATCTTAAAAATACAAAAACAGCTTATTTTTTCTAAGCTGTTTTTGTATTATATCTAAAATCTCTGAATTTAAAAATCTTTTAGCATCTTAGTCATTTTCTTTTATATACTTTATCACATCATCAAAACTTGATACTATTTTCAATGGTTTTCCCTTCTCTAGCCTTTTTCTATCATGAAAACCAAAATCAACTGCTAGTGTCTTTAGTCACATTTCCTTGGCTTCTAAAATATCTCACAAAGTATCTGTAACAAAAAGACATTCATCTGTATTGAGATTATAAATTTTTATTAGGTGCTCAAATTTCTTTATTTTTGATTTACTAAAATTAACCCCCAATATCTCATCAAAATAGTCTAAGTCATTATGTAATAAAAACTTTTGTATAGCAGTTTCTGCATTACTTGAAACTATAAATAAATATTTATCATGTAGCTTTTTTATCTGCTCTGCACAAAAAAATGGTTTTACTTCATCAACTCATGTTATATATTGTTGAAAAAATGTTCACATCGATTTATCTGTAATTGAGATTGCAGGATGCTCATAAACATTTCAATCATGATGAGCGACAAAAATGGCGTCATCTACATTGTGTCCTGTTTTTTTAAAAGTATCTATAGCATATTTATATGTATCTGCTAATGTTCAATCAAAATCAAAGATGACTGCCTTTATTTTTTCCATATAAATTTATTTTCTAATAATATCTAAAAAAATCAAATTAAACCAGAATGTCTTGTATCAAATTATTAGGATCAAGAATCCTATTTTTTAAACATAGGTTTTTATATATTTCATAACAATAAATATCTACAGTATTTATAATATCATATTTATTTTCATTTTACCAATTTTTTAGTAATTTAAATTTATCCCAAAGTCTAATTTTATGAAGATTGTTACTTGGTTATTATTAAAAATACTTAATTAAAAAGAACCTTACTTTTTTAGGATAAGGTATTTTTTGTTTATGCATAACAGTACCTAAAGTTATATTTCATTCCTTTTATAAATATAAAATAGTTTAAACAACATATGTTTAACTTTTGAATAACTTTCGTCACTATTTATCTTTTCTACAGTTAAACTTATGATTTTCTTTAATTTAGTTTCTATATGTTCTAATTCATCTTCATTTTCTAACTTACTACTTTCATTTTCTAATTTTTGTAATGATACTTGTAACTTTTCAATTTCCTCTAATAAAAATTTATATTCAGAAATTCATTCCGAAATTCACTTTAAATTTTCCAAACTATAATTTCTTTTTACATAATCCGCAAGGCTCTTTCCAGAACTTAAGAAAGCAGAAATATTAAAGCTTTTTTCTATTACATTTTCATAATATTCTTTTGTAAATATTTTTGATAGAAAGTCTAAAGAAAAACTATTTATTTCTTCAAGATCAATTTTTATATCTACTCATAAGTCTTCATTCTGCGAAAATTTTTCTCTTAAAAATCTATCTAAATTTTTTAAGTGCCTATTTCTCTTTCTTCCTTTTCATTTACCTTTTGAGTTTAGTCACTCTATATTTTCTTCTAAAGTTTCTCTATCTTCGTCAGAAAATATATTCTCTTTTTCATTTTTTAAAAGTTGCCTTAGAGCTTTAATATCTAAAGAGTCATTTATATATAGTTCTTCATATAGACCTCTTCAACTAAAATTTACCTTTCTCTTTTTTAAAGAGATACTTGAATGTTTACCTATACTTCATATATTGTTTTCTATTTCATCTTCTAAATCAGAAATAGAATTTTGAGATAACTCCTTTAACTCTAATAATAATTTTTCATCACTTCATCACCATAGAGCTTTTAATATACTATCTACCCTTTCATGGTATTTGCTATGAAAACATGATTTGAAATTTCTTTCTTTTGCTTCTCTAAGATGTACTTTTCTATTAAATCTTCTAAGGTTTAATTTTAGTCACACTAAATCCTGCCTTCTGCTTTCTATACTATTATTTAATTCGCTAATTTTTTCTCTTCATTTCTCTAACTTTGATTCTCTATCTAATTTCTCATTATACTTCTTTTCTAAATCCCCCCTCTCAGTTTTTAATTTACTTAACTTTGATGAAATTTCCTCATGTTTAGCTACATCCATTTCCTTACTTAAATCTAAAGTTTTTAACTTTAATTTTAAAAAATCTATACTATGCTGTTCATCAAATCTATCTAAAATCGTTTTTATTTTATTTACATTTCATTTATTATCTGCATTATTTTCTTTTAATATTCTTATATATTCATCATTTAGTTTCTTTAATTCAATAGACTTTTGTTTTATCTCACTTTCTATAAACTCTATTGCTCATAAAAGATAATCTCCCTCATCATCTCTAAATTCTGAAATTTCATTAAAAATTTCTTTTATACTTGTTATTCTATTTCTTAGACTTCAAACAGCATTTCTTATACTATCATCCTTTACTGATTCTTTCTTTATATATTCAAAGAAAATTTCCTTTTGCCAATCTGATAAAGAATTAATCTTAGATAAAAAATTTGGAAATTCTGTTCATGATAGCTTTCATGCTCTACTTATAAATTCTTCCTCTAAAAATTTATCTAATTCTGTAGAAAAATCATTTGTCAGAAAATCAATATTTATAGCTATATATTCATCAATCAGTTTTCTATTTCTTTGTCTAAGATCTTTTATATTTTCTGGAACTATTATGACAGGTTTCTTGTTAGAAGTCTTACTGGAAATAACAGGAACTTCAGCATATTCTCTCTGCCTCAAGGTTTTTGATCTTTTTTTGTTTAGTTCTAATATACTACTTTTTACCGTTCTCTCCCTGCGATAAAATGGCTTTTTCTTTTTTCTCTTATTTGACACTCTTCATAATCATGATGGGTTTTGTCATAGAACGAAATAAGGAACATTATTTTTCTTTTCAGCTTTTTCTTCTACTGCCTTTGTATGTCTTGCCTTTTTTCATAACATTTTCCTTAATACTCTATATTTTTCTAACCAATCTGGATTATTCTCTTCTATTATATCCTTAAAATGTGAAATATGTTCTTCTCATATTATAGTAAGTAAACTTAATGTACAATTGTCTTTTCAATGACTTTTTTTTCAAACAATAAAAGGACTTCATATATAAAATATTCACTCTCATCATTCTTTATCAGGGAGAACAGAACTAATCTTTCATAATTTAAAATCTATTCACCAATCATAAAATGCATTTTGATAAGTTTTTTTATTCTTAGAATAAGAAAATATATTATGTAAATTTCAAGATAGAATGCTTAAAATCTTATCATCTATAGTTCATGAATTTGATAATACATGGTTTTCCTCAGACAATTTCTTTTTTATATCTAGTATTGTATCATATATTCTATCTAGAGACTTTTTAGATATTCAGATTTTAGCCAATATACTTTCATCTATAAGTTCATAAAGCATCTTTTCTCACATACCGAACTCTGCTCTCCAATAATCTCAAAACCCCCATTTTTCTGAAAAAAAGTCTAATTCACTCTCTGATAAATGAGTCGATGTAAGTTTTCTAAATATATCTAATTGTAAAAATAAGTCTGAATCATTAGAGTTTTCTTTAAACTTATACATATTTTTCCAATTTAGCTCTCACACTAAAAATCATTTTTCTTCCATAATTGCAGCTATTTCCACCATATCTTTAGAAACACCTCTTTTCATTCATTCTATAACAATCATAGCATTAAAAACACTAAGTGGAATAGAAAGTATTCTTTTTCATAATTTCGTAATTCCTCCTTCATCAATTGCTCATAATTTATACAATCTTTCAAGAGATAAAAAAACTAATTCTCCAGAAGGTTCATCTACAAACATCTTTTTTCATTCAGCATGACATTTTACCAACTCTTCTGGTATATTTATTCACATAGCATAAAGAGATAGAATCTCTCTTTCTAGTGTCATATTTGCAATTGGAGGAGTAGGATATTCATCTAGACCATCATATGGTACATCACAAGTTCTTATTCATTCTCAAGGTCATGTTCTACATGCTCTTCATGCTCTTTGCTTGAAATTTGCCTTAGATACAGGTTTAGGGTCTAACCTAGAAACTCAAACAGAATTTACAGAAGCAACCTTATGATATCACTTATCTATAACAGCATGTAAATACGCTACGGTTAAACTCTCTTCCATTGCATTAGTTCAAACTATAAACACAGGAGTTCATTTTTTGGGTTTATAATCTATAATCTCTCTTTGTTCCTCTATTGTCATATCTCAATGGAAAGGGAAAATAACAGATTTCCCCTGAGTTATATTATTTATCTTCCTTATTGTTTTAGCTATTTCTCATTTTCATTCTTCAAAGATTGCTACATTTTTTCATTCTTCATATAATCTTTTAACAGTATCATCAAAATCTTCTGATTTTAAGAAAATCTTTTCCATCGGATAAGTCCTTCATTCCACATCAATAACAGGAATATCTTTAGATATAGAAGAATACGTATCTAAGATTGGTTGAGGGTCTAAAGTTGCTGATGCAATTATAACCTTTAACTTTTTATTATTTTTTTCTAATTCTGTTCTAATTATATAATCAAGTGCCATTAATTGAATATCCTTTGTATGAAACTCATCTAAAATAATAACATCTGGATATATTCAACTATGAATAACTCTCATTAACTCATGTCAACTAGTATTATAACTTACTCTAGTATTATGAGATGATAAAGTTCATCTACCAGTCCTAAATCAGATACGATTCCCTACTGTCCATATAGGATTTCAGGTTTGACATAGACGCTCTGTTGAGACCCATCTTGCTAATCAAGTTGATGCTGCAACTCTTGGTTGTATTAAGTTTATATATGGATCTGTTATTTGATTATGTAGTAGGTTATCATATATTATTCCTGGTAACTGTGTTGACTTACCACTTCATGTCTCTGCTCTAATAATGGTAACGATATGATTATTAAAGGCATGAATTATATCATCTATTCTGCTATAAATAGGTAGAGATTCTCTATTCTTATTTATTTTTTCTCTTCTATCAGAAGGAATAACATTTCAGTTTAAATCAACTATTGAACCATCACTTTGCACTCATGAATTTATTCCATGTTCCCCAATAGTTAATTTTTCAGAATCAAGTTTTAAAACGTATGACATATAACAAAAATTACATGTAAATAAATACATTTATATAGTTTTATTGAATATTGTCAAAAATTATTTTTAATATTCTGAAACTAAAAAATAGATTTTAATATGTTATTATCTCTTCAAGTGACTGATTACTACCTCTAATACTAGATTTATATAACTTCTCTCTTAAAAATCTCCTTGACTTTATTTCCTTACTAAATATAATCTACTCTGCGATATAGAGTACTTTATAAAATATATTCTAAAAATTAAACATATATGTACAAAGATATAAAAGAAAATATAGATTTTCTAAAGAGTATAGTGGAAAAAAGAGAAACTTATATTAGGTTTTCTCCCTTATGAACAGCTATTATGTGAATAATGTATATATTTTATTATTTTATTTGAGGTGTTATTTCAGATTTAGCTTGTGATTTTATTTCTTGTATGTGATTTTATCAAAATATGAAGGCTTATTTATTTTTAGCTATTTGAATTTTATGAGCAATTATAGTTTGTATTTTAAGCCTAATTAACTCAGAAAGTAGATGAGAAAAGCTACTACCAAAGTCTATTAGGTTTATAATTATAAATTTATGATTTATTTGAATAACATTCTTTTCAATAATACTAACAGTTCCATCTATATCAGGGTTTATAATTCCTATTTCTTTTCTATTTTATGGTATCTTAATAATTGTTTCAAGATTTTCTATTCCTGATTTCATAAAGTACTATGGGCTCGTTGTATTTATGTTTGGGTTAATTCTTATTTATGGTATTTCAAGTTATACAGATGAAATTATCTTAGTTGCTTTCTGATTGTGACACTTAGTTATGGCGTTTTTATTAATGAAAAAGAATAGAAGTAGCTAATTCTTATTTTCTGAATTTATGACTGTATCACAGTTTAAATATTTCTTTATTAAAAGGTAAAATTAACAGTAAATAATAATTTAGTTTTTGTAAAAATGAACAATATAAATTCTATAATACATCAACCTGTAAGACTCAATATACTTACTCTCCTGCATATGGATAAGTCTATGTCTTTTTCTAATCTTAAAAAGGAGTTAGGAGTAAGTGATTGAAATTTGTGAGCTCATTTGGAGAAATTAGAAAAGCATTGATATGTGAAGATTGATAAATCTTTTGTTGATAAAAAACCTAGGTCAACTGTTTCTATTGAGAAGAAAGGAGAAGACGAGCTTGTGAAATATATAAGTGCAATTGAGAATATTTTTAAATGAGTAAAAAAGTAATCTAATATTAGTCTTCTATATTTTATCTTATATCTAAATTTTTATGTGATACTTAGTTATGATGTTTTGAGTTTTTAGTCTAATAATTACAATTAAATTTGTTTTATATAACAAAGAACAAACTAAAACATCTAAAAATAAATTTATTAATATTCTTCTTATTTTATTTTATGTATTGATACTTGATTGATTAGAATCATTAAAAAGTCCATGAACAACTTGGTGAAATTCTGTTCTATTTATGTGATGAGTGACTGTTATATTTTTTATATTTCTGTCAAACTTAATTGTAGTTTTAGGAAATAATACATTTAATTATAGACTAATTTGAATTTCCCGTTTATCTGTAGGGCTGATAACTATTTTCTTGATTGGTAAATATTGATTTCCCAACTGAGATTGGGTTTATCATGAAGAAGTAGTAGCTAGATGGTCAGTTATATTTATTTGAGTAATTTCTATAATAGAATGAACTTTATTTTCAGTAAATCATTTATTGAAATCATCTACAAAAAAACAAATCTAAAAGTTATTTTAGTATATAAATATTTATTTAAATAAAAAGCGGTTATGAAAACACTAAAGGATTTTTTATCTGTATCAGGAGTAATATTTATTCCTCCATTAATTACGTTAGTAATTATCATGAATATTATTGAAACGAATATACATATTAAAATAATTTGATTTATATTACTCTTATGTCTTTGAGTACAAGTATTTCTTATCTATAAAAGCCCTATTACAAAGATTTTAAAGTTTATAATTATTTTTGTTATGTTATTTATCCCTTCTGTTTTTATACTCGACTGTATGGTTAATCCTTGAAATTATGTTTAATTTAATAAAGGTAAAATATGAAAAAAAATAAAATTTTTAAGATACTTATTATGATGTTAGGTTTATCTCTTTTATTGCCAGTAATAAGTATAATTTTATGGTTAATCTTTGATATATTTTTCTGAGATTATCCTACTCTAAACTGAAAAATATTAGATTTTAAGGTAGTATTTTTATGAATATTTATAATATCTGTCTTTATTAATATAATAATTTCTTATTTTGCTTTTAATTTAATTAAAATAAAGAATATTGTAAAAATTTCTCTGGCGATAATAACACCGTTCTCTTTTATAATTATTATTAATATCTTTAATTTATTGAGAATGTAAATTATATGCTACTTTATTACACTTCTCTTACAAAGTTTTAATATAATTTAAAAATAATAAACAAACTACTATGAAAAACAATAAAAATTTATTATTAATTATCAGTGTTTTGATTATTCCGATAATATCTTTCTTTATGATATTTATGGAATACTGATTTTTTGAAGAATTATTAATAAACACGTTAAATATGCAATTTTGGGATTATTGGATTTTACTAATTTCGTCAATAATTCATTTAATATTAGCTATATATTTATGCTATTTAATAATATGAATGATTGATATTCCTGCAAAGAAGAAAGTTATATTCCTTATAAGCATATCTGTTTTTATGACCGTTTCCATTATTATTACAAATGTAGGACTTTTATGTATATCATATGCAATAGCTTCTGTTCTAAGTCCCGTTAAAATAGAAATGTGAGGATAAAATTATTTTAAAACAATTTATTATTTAATTTTACAAACTATGTTTGAAAAAAAGCTTAACAAAACAGAAATTATCCTTTCTGTTATTATCGCAATATTTTCTGTGATATTCTTATGGTGATTTTGGAGTAATTGATGAGAATCTTTATGACTCAATGCTTCGGTATTCTGGTTTTTTATACTAGCATATTACCTAATATGAATAAAAGATTATAAAAAATTCTTTAAAACAAATTTCTTCTGGTTTATTCCTATTTCTTTTTTAATATTGAGTTTCTCTATTTATGAAAATCCTTATTTAAAGAGCATAAATATATGGTTAATTCCTATTTCTACTATATTTTTCCTTGGTTTTTGAATAACCAAATTTGAATGATCAAAAATATGGAATTTTAAAATGATTTCAAAGGTTATTTTTAAAAAATTGAAAATATGAAAGGCTATTAATGTTTTGAGTGATACTGTAAATAAAGGGAAAGCTAACCAAGTAGCTTTCAAAAAAATATTTATCTGAATAGCTATACTTGCTGCTATAACTCCTATAATTCTTTCTATACTTACTTCTGCAGATGAAAAATTTAGAACTACAATAGAACAAATATGAAATAATATTGATTCTACTATAATTTTAAGAATAGCTTTTGCAATTATTATGTTGGTGGTTCTAACTGCATTAAAAATATCTTGGAATGAAAAGCCTACATTAACAGGAAGTTTAGAAGAAAAGAAAATAGATTCTATCATATCTTGAATAGTTTTAGGATGAACTTTGTGTATTTATTTATTGTTTGTTTATGTTCAGATAGATAGCATCATAACAAATGAGTTACCGGCAAATGTAAATGAAGTAGCAAACTTGGTAAAAAACTGATTTTGGCAATTATTCTTTATTTCTATAATAAATATTATTTTCTTTTTTGTTTATTATAAAAAAACTTCTGGTTTGGTTCAGAATATGCTTATAGCTTTTATTTTTGCTTCAATAATAATACTAGCATCGGCTTGAAATAGGATGATTATGTATGTTCAGAATTACTGATTTAGCTATGAGAAATTTACGGCTTCTTATACTGTTATATTTTTCTGAATATTGTTTATCATAATGCTTTCTGTACTATTTTTAAAGAAAAAAGCAGATATACTAAAGATTTCTTTAATTCTAGCTCTTTGGATGTATTCATTTCTAAATATTTTTCCTATGGAAGTAGCTATATTGAAAATAAACTTAGCTGTATCAGAAAAAGAAAATACAAAAATTGATCCTTATCAATCACATATGCTTTCTATGGATATTATGAGTTCTGTTAAGAGTTTAAAATGAGAAGATATTTACACAAAACAAAGTTGGATGGATTGGACAAAAGAAAGTATAAGAGAAATAGCTTGTAAAAAATGGTATGAAAAAAATATTCATGATTTTTACGATTATAAGGAGTTAGGAGTAAGTGATGAAGAGATGGCGAAGTTTAAGGAGAGATGTGAAAAATAAACAAGGCTTTTCTATTATATAATTTATAAACTATGTTTGATAAAAAACTAAACAGAACAGAAATTATCATTTCTATTATTATTGCTATATTTTCGGTGATATTTTTATGGTGATTTTGGACAAATTGGATAAGGGCATTATGATTTAACTACTCTATAGTGTCATTGTTATTAATGGTTTATTTCATAGTTAGTATAAAAGAACTTAAGACTTTCTTCAAAATGAATTTTTATTGGATTATCCCTATTGTTTTGATAGCTTTAAGCTTTTCGATTTATGAAAATCCTTATATAAAGACAATAAACTTTTTTGTTTTTCCTGCTGTTATCTGGCTATTTTTCAACTTATCAACAACATATTATAAATGAAGTAAAACATGGAATTTAAAGATGATAAAAGAGACTTTTTCTAGAAAATTTTGTTTACAGAAGGCGTTTGATGTTTTAAGTGAAAAGATAAATAGATGAAAATATTCACAAGTAATAATAAAAAAAATACTTACGTGATTGTTAACTTTTTTATTTTTAAATTCAATAATTATAGCTTTGCTTTCTAAAGCAGATAATGATTTTTGAGAATTAATATCTAGTCTAGTATCTCTAATAAATACAACAACATTAATAAAAGTAATTATATCTTTTCTTATTGTTCTTTTTTTAACAGCTTTTAAGTTAAATTGGAAAGAAGAATTTAGTTTAAAGGTTGATTCCAATGAAGAAAAGATTGATTCAATTATTTCGTGAATAGTACTATGATGAACTCTAATTACATATTTATTATTTATATTTGTTCAAATTGATAATATTTTAGCGGTTAGTCTACCTACAAGTTTTAATGATACCGTAAGCTTAGTAAAAGGTTGATTTTGGCAATTATTTTTTGTTTCTATTATAAATATAGTTTTCTTTTTTGTATACTATAGAAAAACTCATGAAATAGTTCAAAAGATATTAATAGCCTTTATCTTTGCATCAGTTATTATTCTGATTTCAGCCTGAAATAGAATGTTCTTATACATATCTAATTATTGAATTAGTTATGAAAAATTTGCTGCTTCTTATACTATTTTATACTTTTGAATTTTATTTGTGATAATGATTTCTATCCTTTTTCTAAAAAGAAGAACTGATATATTTAAAATATGAATTATTTTAGCATTATGGATGTATTCTGTATTGACAATAATTCCTATGGAAAGGATTATATTTGAAACTAATATGGCATTGATAGACAGTAAAAGCCTGAAAATTGAGAAACAACAGTCATATAACTTAACAATAGATGCTATTGATTCTGTAAAAAAGATAAAATGAACTTATATCTATCAAGAGCAAAATTGGGAGAACTGGATAAAAGAAAGTATCAGAGAGGTAGCTTGTAAAAAATGGTATGAAAAAAATATTCATGATTTCTATGATTATAAAGAGTTAGGGGTGAGTGATGAAGAGATGGAGAGTTTTAGGGAGAGGTGTGGATAGTCTTATCTTAATTTTTCCTATTACAATCAAAATTCAATAAAAAATAAATATCAAAATATTGACTTATTTTTATTTTTCCGTACTATACTATTACGCAAAAATAAAAATACAGAATAGAAAACAAAAAAGGAGCGAATATGTTCTATTTTTTACTTGGTTTGGCAATGATTCTTTTTGGGATATACACCCTCTTATTTGGGGCGAAAAAGAAGTCATTGACTTTTATGGACATTGTCATCCTAAGTGCTTTCCTTATCTTTGGAACACAAATTATGGATGCGGGCAAAAGGGAAATGAAAAAAACCACTCCCCAAAGCCAGATAGTTGAAATTATCTCAAATGCCGACGCTCAGCAGAGAGCTGAACTGCTAGAAATCGTAAGAACAATGTCCAAGTAGGATTAGTTCTACTACGGTTTCATCTACTTGAAAATAAGCCCTTAAAAGGGCTTATTTCTTTTACCAAAAATTTTCTTTTGAAAATAATTTATATCTATATAAACTCTATCAAAATAAAATATAATAAATATTTAAAAATGACTGAAAATAAGAACCTTCCAGAAGTAGAAATATATTCTGATTGATGAGCTAATCCAAATCCTTGACCATGAGGTTATTGAATAATAATGTGATATAAGTGAATAAAAAAAGAATTTAAACAGGGATTTAAAAAAACTACGAATAATAGAATGGAGCTTACTTGAGTTATAACTGCTCTTGAAAAGTTAAAAACTAAGTCTAAAGTACATATTTTTACTGATTCACAATATACAATAAATTGAATTGAAAAATGATGGGCTGAAAAATGGAAAGCAAATAATTGGTATAGAACAAAATCACAAAAGGCAATAAATTATGATTTATGGGAAAAATTATTGAAATTAATAGAAAAACATGAGGTTAAGTTTACTTGGGTAAAGTGACATGACTGACATACCGAAAATGAAAGATGTGATGAATTAGCAACTCAAGCTATGAGTATGGATAATTTATTAGATGATGAATGATTTAATGATGTACAGCAACAGATTTTAATTAGTGATGACAAAAATACAAAAGATATAAAAATAGATCCTGCAATTGCTAAAAGGAATAAAGATATGAAAGTAGAGAATGTTTGAGATTTGTGTAAAAAATGTGAAAGTTTAGTGGAAAAAAGATTTCCTAAACATACAAAAAAGACTTTACAAAAACAATACTATTATGAGTATTATTTGTATTGTCCTAATTGTAAAACTATGTATATGGTTCCTGAGGCTAAGAGGGATATAAAGGATTTGAAGATTTAATACTAATAAAATATCTATGAAAAAAAATAGAAAAAAGCTTTTGTTAGCAATTATTTTGATAATTGTACTTTGACTGGCTAGTAGAAGTTTTTGACTTCCCTTCTCTATGTGAGATGCTTTGTGGGCTATGATGATATTTTATATCGTTGAATTTTTTACTAGTTTTAAGTTAAAGAAAACTGCTTTAGTTAGTTTAACTATTTGCTTTGCTGTAGAATTTAGTCAGTTGCTTGATTTTGCTTTTTTGAACGAGATAAGGAATAATTTTATCTGAAAATTAATTTTGGGTCAGGGATTTTTAGTTTCAGATTTGATAGCTTATAGTGTTTGAATTTTGATTTGTGTTATTTTTAGAAAGTTGAAGGTGTTTTAAGGATTTTAAAATAAGTATTTGTCACTAAAGAGTCTCGTACAAACTCACACTAACACAAATTCTACCTCTCTCTTGTCCTAAAGGATACACCTTCGGATAAATTCTCTCCCCTTATCAGGGGAAAGAGGCTACAATTTTACAAAATTTCCTACTTCAAATCTAAATATTGATCAATTCTTATTTGCCAAACAAATTCGTCTACATGGGATACTAAGATCATTCCTCACTTAAACTCATCAAGTGCTTTTGCGATAACTGGTATATGTCTAAAATTTATATGATTAGTTGGTTCATCCAAGATAATAATTCAAGGTTTTAAAAACACTAATCTACAAAAAGCTACAAGCCCCTTTTGTCATTCTGATAGATATCAAATTTCAGTTTTCATAATCTCTCAATTAATTAGAAATCATGCTGCAGTAGATCTAAGTTCTTGCTCGGTCATATCACTTCAAGCTGCTTCTTTTAGACAATCATAAACTGTCTGTGAAAAATCAAGATTTGAAAAATCTTGTCTGTAGTAACCTATTTTCACTCAAGGAGTTAGTTTACATCAAGTTTCATCTCAATTAACAATTTTTTCAAGTAGAGTAGTTTTTCAAACTCCATTTGGTCAAGATAAAAGTATATGGTCGTCTTTTCTAAGTTTAACTTCAACTTCTTTTTCAACAACTTCATCATGATTTATAATATGTACTGAGTTTATTTCAAGCAAAACTCAACCAATATCTTCCTGTAGAGGAATTTTAAATTCTCTTATAGTTTTATCTTCCTTTCTAGTATCAATCATATCATCTTCCATTTCTGATGCTGCTTCTCTCATTTTTTTCGCTACTAGTCTAAGTTTTCATCATTTATGTGCAAACTTTTCTGCTTGTTCTTTCTTTGCTTGAGCTTGTTTTTTTAGTCTGGCATTTTCCATATTTTCTTTTTCAATATTTCTCTTTATCATCTCAACAACATCGTTATAATCTCAAACAAACTGCTCTACTTTTTTTGTGTGTATATCTAAGTATAGAACTCAATCAGTAAAACTGTTTAAAAATTCACTATCATGTGATATTACTAAAACTGTTTTTTTGTAGTTTTGTAAAAATGTAGTTAGATGCCAGATTCAGTCGGTATCAAGATTGTTTGTTGGTTCGTCTAAAAGTAGTATATCTGGATTTTGAATAAGGGCTGCTGCCAATAATAATCTAGCTTGTTGTCCTCCTGAAAATGCTTTTATTTGTTTCTCCATCGGAGCTTTTAGATTTACTGCATCTAGTACCTCTAGAATTTTTCTATCTGTATTACGAATAGTTTCATCGTTTAAATATTTTATAAGAAATTGTTCTACCGTTAATTCTTTATCTTCTGGTTTTACTACTTGGTATCCTGTAGCTGTAGTTAATTTCTTATCTATGTTTATGCTTCATGTTTTGGGTTGTAGTACTCAGTTAATCAGCTTGAAAATCGTAGATTTTCAAGCTCAGTTTTGTCACATTATTGTTATTTTTGATCATTTTCTTACATTGAATGTTACTTCTTCTAATATTGGTTTTCTAAAGTCATAGAAGAAATCTACTTCTTTGAAGTTTACAACTGTTTCATTTGTTTTAGCCATATTTTATATTTGGTTAGTTTTTTAAAATTTGCATTATTGTATGGAAAAAGTTGAAAAAGGGAAATTTTATGATTTTTTGGGGTGATGAGAGTTAGTAGATTATATTGATGAATTATAGAATGTGTCTTCTTTCCACTTGATAGGATTATTTCTTATATAATCTGAAATTTTCAAGTATGATTCTTCATTTCTTATAATGTGTTCATAGTAATTTTTCTGCCATAATTTTTTATAAAATGGTTCTGCTAATCAATTATGAACCATTTTTATATATTTATTTGTTGTCATTGTTTTGAACCATTGAATCACTGAACAAATTGAATTTTTATCATAAACAAATTTTCCACCTGTAGGGGTGAACCTATGTGTTCACCCTGAATTTTTATGTGTTCACCCTAAATTATCAGCAGACATTGGATTATTTGTACATAAATTATTAGAATCATTTTGTAATTCATCAGGGCAAACATGTGGATTTGAATGATTAGAATAATTTGGATAATCAGGGCAAACACATAGGTTTGCCCCTACAGAGGGTTCTACTTGTATTATTCAATGAAAATGGTTTGGCATTATTATGTATTCATGTAATTTTATTTGATTATATTTATTTTCTAATTCAAGCCAATAATGGTTAATCATTTTTCATGATTCAAATAAAGCATTTTTTCAGTCTTTTAAATTTCCAAATAAACATAATTTATCTTTTACTGATATCGTTATAAAATATAATCATTCGATAGAATAATCATAGTTTTTTAATCTTAAGGATTTTCTATTATGTATGTTTGGATTGTATCTCATGTAAAAAACTTTAATTACTTATTAATACAATTATTATATACGACTTTATTTTATTGCAATTTTTTTTTATTATAAAATAAAGAGCAGATATTATAAAATGGGGGCAGACACATAGGTCTGCCCCCACAATTTCAAAAATTCGTCTTCTACTCCCAAAATCAATCCTCATCATTCTTTAACAGATCACTATTTTTTAAATCATCAAAAACTTTTCTCTCACTTTTTCCCTCTGTTTCATTAGATAAAAATACTTCTCAAGAATCTAATTTTCAATCAAGAATATGTAAAACACTTTGTGTGATATAATCGTATGGGATTCTTGATTTAATGCCATTTATTTTTTTAAAAGAATGATCCACTCAAAAATACTTTACAAAAGATTTCGGTTTTCATAAAAAAGAGTATAAATCTCTAAAAGCATCTTCCGAAAATATAAAATCTTCTGTTCAATAACTCAATAAGACTTTTCATTTAAATCATTCACAGACTTTTTTTAGGCTCAATATATCAGGCCAAGAATCTAAAAGAGTTGTTCATGATTCAGCCAATCTGGCTCATGTTCAAACTAGAGATATAGCTTTTATTTGATTGTATCTACATCATAAATAAAAAGATATTATTCATCATAAAGAGTTTCCATTTAGTATAACATTTAGTTTTTCTCTTTCTATTCCAACTAATTTCTCAGAATTAGATAAAATATGTTCTAGAACAATCGCAAAATCCTTTATTTCATCTTTTATTAATTTTCAAGTAAAAGCCAACTGCTTCAATTCAAACTCACTTAAATTTCCCCATTCTTTTCCTAAATGTATTCTGGAAGAATCAGCTAGTATTACACTTGATTTACCTGTTTTATAAATATCATTTGCAAATTTTTGATATTTAGGATTTGTTTTTCAAAATGCTCCGTGGATATTTATCACTATATTATCATTTCAATAATGTAAGTATTGTTCTAAATGAATTTTTTTTTCTCAAAATACTCCTTCTAATGTATATTTTTCCATAAATAGTTTTGTTTATGTTTTAAAATAATATAAATTAAACATTGTTGAATGCTCTATTTTTAGACAGACACATAGGTCTGTCCCTATGTGCGTAGGGGGAAACCTATGTGTTTACCCTTAATTATGTGTTTACCCTAATCGCATAATTACCCTAAATTTTTATAATTTATTTTTATCATTCAGCCTCTCTAAATTTTTTAATGTAGATTTTACCCAAATTTTTCCTTTGTATTCATCCGAAATAGCAATTACTGAAAGTATTTCTTTGTAAAATTTTTGGAATTCTTCTTCTCACAAAACAAAAGATAATTCTTCTACTATTCTTAGCAGTTCCTTATCTTTTTTTATTTCTATAAAATCTTGAAAAGGTATATCTATCCTTCTTTTGATACCTGTAAAATTTACCTTGAAAGTGATGATATTGTTTGCGATATCTACCCTCATATAACAAAGTGGATATCATTTAGAATCTTGTTTAACTATTTTAAATGATCATAAACAAGATAGTAAGTCTCTTGATAATGTTTGATTTGGATTATTCCATTTATGATATGGATCAAAAAATAATTCTTTTGAATTTATTTGAAGTACATGAGATAAATCTCATTTTTGTTTTCTTTTTATACATATATTTAGTCCATTAACATCTCTAACGATTCATAGATTTCCGTCTAGAAATGTTATTGGTTCTGCTACTAACATTCAAGGGTCAAGTATTGTAAATCATCTTTCTCCAAAAATATTTCTAGGAATACAAAGTCCGACATGTCCGTTTATGAGATATTCATCATTTAGGGTTCCTCATGCGTCAAATCTGATAAAATATGAGTATATTCATAAATTATCTAGTTCTTTTTTTAAAATGTGTGATAGTCAGTAACAATCTGTTCATAAGTTTTTATCATAATTTCAAAAGTCTAGTTCATTAAAGATTTCATCTAGATTTTTTCATGTTTTCTCTTTTTCTTTAGCAAGTTTAGAAATCTGAACAAATGTGTTATATCTAGTATCTTTTAATACTTTTTTTAATAGTTTTGATATTCTTATTAGTTGAACGTCTCTAAGTGAGAAAAAAATGTGATTTTTCTCTAAAATAACGTCGTTTCTAGAAAAGTTTTCTTGTTTTTCCTTTCTAGAAAGTATAACTGAGTTATAGTCAGCTATACTTGAGGTGGCAAAATTTTTCATAAAAAAAATGGAGGTAGTAAGGTGCACATCCATTTTTCTGCTGTAATGCATGCCTAGCATATATAACAAACAGTGGAATCTTACTCCCTCCACTTTTTTTATATATGCATGAAATATGCAAAAATGCATATTTGGCGATGTTTATATTATTACAGTTTATGTCAGAAAAATTGAATGTGCGGGGTTAGTATATATTTTTTTATGAAAAAATGCAAATTTTTTGTATAATTTTTCTTTCTATTTTTACAAATATTTTATTTATAAAATAAGGCAAACACATAGGTTTACCTCTACAATTTTCCTGTTTTCACGATTTATTCTTTCACTATAATCTTTTAGCCTTGTATTCAGAGACTCTAGGTCAAAATTTACTAATATTTCTTTGAATCATATCAGTGATATCCATATCTGGATCACTATAGTTTAATACTTCCCTAACTAATTCAATTGTTATTTCTTGAACCTCTCAAGTGCTAATTTCCTTTCTAGTATATCTTCATCTTAAGGTTTGGATTTTGTCATTCCATTTTCCATTTAGGATAGCTAAATTTATAGGATTCTTTTGATTTTCTAAATTATTTTGTAAATCAAAATTTAAATCTAGTCATAATTCCTGAGCAACTGAGTACACATTTACAAGTACATCTCAGGCTTCTTTATACATTTCAGTTTCATCTGATAAAGTATAGGCTTCAATAAGCTCTGCGACTTCTTGAGTTACTTTATTTATAGCATCATCTAATGATACATGAGATAATTTTTCTAGTTTTTTATAGTCTCTAATTAAAGAGTTAAGTTCATTTGTATTCATAGTTTTGTAATTTATAAATTAATATTTAAATCTTATTGTTGTTGTTCCAGCATAACTCTCATTATATCAAGGAAAATCAGATGTTACCTCTATATTCTTAGCTCCTAAAATAGTTAAAAATTTCCTAATATTTTCATCTGAATCTCTACACTCTTTTGCTCAAAGATTTACCGCTGTATACTCTCCAGATAAATGAGAGATTACCATTTCTCTTTTTAAAATCTCAGCCACGTTATCCGCAACTAGACTTCTAGCTATCTCTAGTTTTTCTTCTATAGATACTTCTTCTCATGAAAGAATTCTCTCAAAAGTATTACCAGAAGTTTTTCTAGAAATGGAAGCTTTTGCAACTTGTTTCTTTTCTTCATTAGAAAGCTCTTCTCATGAAGCTATTTTTAAAAACATATCATTTGTGTTCATATGTAAAAAGTTAAAAAATAAACACCCCTATATTAGGAGCGTTTACAAAAAATATTTTATTTTATACTATTTTTGTAACAATAAAATTTGATTTAATATTATAAAAGCTTATTTTATCATATGTATTTAAGTAGAATTATTTTATAACTTTTTGTTACATATGAAAAAATATATAGCTATTTTGAAGTGAATATGATTACCTGAAAAAGCATGAATGATGTATCTTAGCCTACTAGAAAACTGAAAAAGTAGTATTTCAGATATACAAAATAATACAAACATACATAGAGTTGAAATATATAGACTGCTTCCTTTACTTCTAGAGTCGTGATTTGTTCTTGTTTCTATAAAATGAAAAAGAAAATTTTATCTACCCGCTTCTCCGATAAAGATACAAGAAGCTTATAAAGAAATGGAAGAAATAAATAGATGAAGTATTAATCAACTATTAGAAAAGTATTCTTATTTAGATAAAAAACCTAATGTTACATATACTGAAGGTAAAAAATGAGTAATTAATGTTTTTAATGATATAGTAAATTCCCAAAATAAATGAGATATATTTTACCGTGTTACATCTGAAACAGATACAAAGAAAATAAATGAAGAATATTTACCCAAGAATTATAGGGAGAAAAGAGATAAAAAAGAACTTGAAAGATATGTGATAATGTCATCAAAAGCTGCAAAAATCAAGAAACCTAGATTGGAGAGAGAACTAAAGGTCATTCCTGAAAATATTGATGAATTTGATGATGATATATTTATGAGTATATATGCAAATAAGGTTGCATATATAGATTTTAATACTGAATCTTCTATAATCATTGAGAATAAGCAAATAGCCGATTTTCAGAAAAAATTGTTTAAATTATTATTTAAGAGCTTAAAATAATAATGGTTTATTTTTATCAAAAACAACTTTGACTCTTATCTATATTTCTATATCCTATATAGTGTATAATTTTTTGTATTTTTTTACCTTTTTAGTCCATGAAAAAATTAAGAGTTTTGTTTTTTATACTTGTGTTATTTGCGTCTTTCTGAATTAACAAATTAAATGCAGATTTCGCCACAACAAGAGAATTCCTTATAAAAACTGAAAATTGATTAACTTTTGCTAATAAAATTGATGGCATGGTTGATTATATGAAAACAGATTATATAAGACTTAGACTTTTAAATATAAAAATAAAATCTCTTTCTGAAAAAATATGAAACTTAGGATGAAAAAAAACTAATCAATTAAAGATTATATTGAAATATTTTTCTGAAAAAATAGAAAGCGAATTGCCAAAAAATGATTTTAACGATGATGTTGATCCAAATCATATAAAGACTCCTGAGAAAGTTAAATCTCTTTATTTTACTGGATATTCTGGAGGGAATAGTAAAAAAATAGAAGAACTAATATATTTTGTAAAAAATTCTGAAATAAACTCTGTAACTATTGATATAAAAGAAGTTGATTGATATACATCTTTTGATATGTCTGGGTATGAGTTTGATAAAATAAAACCAGTAACTAGTAACAATATAAAAGATATAAAAGCTGTTATAAAAAAACTTCATGAGAATAATATATATGTTATATGAAGAATGACTGTTTTTAAAGATAAATTGTTAGCAGAAACAAGATCTGATTTAGCTATAAAATGGTCTAACAATAAAAGTGCTGTTTGGTATGATTATAGCTGAAATAAATATCTGGACCCATATTCTAAAGAAGTTCGGGACTATATTATAAATATTTCTAGAGCTGCTTATAAAATATGATTTGATGAGATAAATTATGATTATGTAAGGTTTCCTTCTGACTGATATATAAGCAGGGCTTATTACCCTTTTGCTAATAATATAGTATCTCAAAATCCTACTCGGTGAAAAATAATGGTTCTTGATAAATTTTCAAACTATGTAACATCTAGACTTAAAGCTGAATTTCCAAATATTGTTTTATCTGCTGATGTTTTCTGACTTGTTACTTCTCAAGATTTATTTGGAATCTGACAAAGTTTAGAGTCATTTGTACTTTATTTTGACTACATTTGACCAATGACCTATCCATCTCATTATTGAGTTTGAAGTTACTGAGCAAGAGTTCCAGATAATGCTCCTTATGCAATAATAAAAGGTTCTTTAAATGATTCTAATAATAAAATAGATGTATTAAATACTGAGATAAAAAATGCTATAGCTGAAAATAGAAAGGTTAGTATAAAATGAGCTTTTTCAGCTGAAAAGCTTATAAGTGAGTTAAAGGAAATTCCAAAATCAAAAATAAGACCTTGGTTACAATGATTTACTTGTACTCGGTGTTCCTGAGCTACTCCATATAATAGGACTAAATTTAGAGAACAGATAAGATGAGCTAATGGGGCTTGAATAGATTCTTGGTGGGTTTGGAGTTCTTCTAATACTTATTATTTTGAGCGGTTTAATAAGTAATGATATTACTTTATGAAAACATCTCACTATCACTTTTAAATGCAAAATCTAATATTTCTTCATCTTCTATTCATAACGAAGATACAAGATTAGTCATGGTAAACTGTTGTTCTCTATTTAATATCACTCTTAAAGATTCTATTTTTCATTCTATCTCTTTTCTTTTTTTATAATTATAAGTATTTATTTTTTCTCTCTCATATCTTTTTATTTCATCTATAGAATATAGATATACATAATTTTTTATCAAATAGAAAATCTGTTTAAACTCATTAAACAGTTCCACTTTTTCAAAAATTGAATCAGCAAACTCCTCTCCTTCTGGACAATAGAATTTTCAAAATCCATATGTATCAAAGTCAAAGATTATATTATCATCTGTAATATTTCTTTTCTTTAATTTATCCCTATCAGAATCTAAAGAAATGAACTGATATATCATTCTTAAAAAATTTATTATTTCCTCTAAAGTATCTTCCTTATATCAACAAATTTGTTTTCATTCTTCATAATCTATGTCTACAGATACATATTCTGTCTTTCAATTTATCAGCCTTAATATCCTTGTCATAGGAAAAATATTTCAAAGCATATCTGTTAGCATTTTTTGTTTACTATTTGATACTCATTTATCATTATTAATATGAAAAAACTTTCTATCTCATAAATCTACATGTTTTCATTTTTTCTGCCTTCAGCTAAGACTTTTATCTACATTTACATCTACCAAAGAAAAAGGGGGTTGTGTTTTGTCATCTACATATGGATTGCCTAAAAATTCTTTTCTATATTTTGAGAAGAATTTAAAAGTCTCTGAAAATCTATCCTTTTTATAATTAAATCTTCAAGAAACCAAATATTTTTCAGATTTAATATTTGAATTCTGTAATAATAAGTACATTTTTTTTTCCTTACTTAGATTTTTAGTATAATAAATAAACTTTAATGTTTCCATGTTAATATTTCACAATACTTCTCCATACTCTATAATTTTCTCAATATCTTCAATTCACACTAACCTAAAAATCTTTAATTTTTCATGTAATATATCAAATTTTTCATCATATACGTTATAGATTAATCCTAAAAAAGTTTTCTTTATATTTTCTTTTCAAAATTCAGATTCTAAAAAATTTGCAAACTCTCTCATTTTTTTTAGATCTCACCTATATAAAATTCAATACATCTTTGCTAAATCCTCTTTTTTATTAATTCGTAACTCTTCTATAAAAAATTTCAGATTATCTAAATCTGAGTGAATAAAAGAATATTTTACTTCATAAATATCTCCTATCTTTGTAATTCATATACTTTTAAATAAATCTAACTTTTGTTCTAACTTACCTGTATCCATTTCTCAAAAGTCTTTCAAAAAAACTAATTCTTCATCTTCCTTAATAAAACCTTTCCCCTTAAATAAAAGGTATTTATAAAAGAAAGATAGGGTTATATACCCCCCTTCGTTAAGCATTCAAAATTCAATCATTTCATCTGTAAGAACACGATAATTTTCAACAAAATATTCTCAAATAAAATCTGTAACTCATAAAAAATCTGTTATATAATCTATAAGTCTTTTAATTTCTCTTAAACTATTTTTACATAATATTAGATGTAAGAAATCAATATCCATTCCATTGTTGATTCATAATTCTTCTATAAAAAATTCTAGATTTTCTAATTTAGAATAAATAAATGTATACTTCATTTCATAAATATCTTCTATTTTTATAACTCAAATTTTTTCTATTAGGTTTAATTTCTTTACTAAAATACCTGTATTAATGTTTGAAAAATCCTTAAAAAGACATAAATTAGTTTCATCTTTCAAAAATCACCTTTCTTTAAATAAAATATAATTATCAAAACATTTTATGGTTAAAGGATTTGTAGAAACTCATATACTATCCATTTTTCACTCAACATCTTTTATCTTATTAATAAAATATTCACTTATCAATTCTGCTTGAAAATCAAATTTTGAAAATATCTTTCTTTTATAATTATATGATTCTAAATTTAATAAATATTTAACTCATACATGTTTCCCCACATTTATAACTTCTAAGATTTCTGATTTTACTTCTTTTTTAGTAGAGAAAGCTAATAAAGCTGAAATATACTTCTTTTTCAATTTTTCATCCTCCAAATTCAACTTTTCCTTGTTCTTTATCAAAACAGCTGCTTCTTCCTCTGAAAATTTTTCTTTACTTAAAATTTCATCTACTATTTTATCTTCAAATTCTTCACTAACAGCAAAAAATACTTTATCAGATGTTGTTAAAAAAATTTCTAATTTTTTTTCTTCAAAAACTGATAATAAATACTCTTTTCAGATTTCTAAAATTTCCTTGTTCATAATTAACTAATTATACAAACATCTCAATATCTGATTTAAATGCAAAATCTAGTATTTTTTCATTATCTATTCATAACGAAGATACAAGATTGCTCATGGTAAACTGTTGTTCTCTATTTAAGATTCTTTTCAATAAACTTATATTTGATTTCAAAATTTTTATTTTGCTATCATCTAGTTTATTACTTTGTAACTCTTCTTCATATCTATCCATCTCTTCTTCGCAATACATATGAACATAATTTTTCACTAAGCAAAAAATTTGTTTAAATTCTTCATGTAGTTTTTTGTCATGAAAAATTCCTTCATAAAAATCTATATCTTCATAAAAAGTTGGAGTTACAAGAGCCAAATCGTAATCAAAATAAATACCTTCTTTTGTTAAATTACGCCGTTCTACCTTATCTCAGTCTAAAGTTAAATATTGATATATCATCCTTATAAAATTTTTTAATCTTTCAGGAACATTACTATCAAATCAACAAATCTCTATTCATTCATCACTATTTACGTCTACAGACACATACTCTGATTTTCAATTCATAACCTTTTTCATTCTTGCCATAGGGAAAAAGCTTGCAAAAATATCTGATATAATCTTTTGGCTTTCTGGTAAAAGTCATTTATCAGCATTAGTACTATAATATGACTCTTCTCAAATGTTCATTTGTTTTCACATTATCTGCTTTCAAGACAAGATGTAACTTACTTTGCTATTCATAAGAGAAAAAGGATGTCTAACTTTCTCTCCTACATAATGATTACTAAATATTCACTTATTATATCTACACTTTAACAAAAGAGCAAAATCATCTATATTTGGTCTTTTATATTTAAAATTTCAAAAAATTAAATAATTATCATTTTTCACATAAGTATTTTTCAAGATAAGGTCTAATTTTTTCTCATTAGATAAATTCTCATCTAAAGAAATAAATTCCAAAAGATTCAACTTCATTAATCTAAGAGTATCTCTAAATCGCATAAATCCATTCTCATCATTAATTCATAGAGATTTCAAAATTTTCATTTTTTCATACAAATTATTATCTTTATATACAGGTACTAGCCAATCAACTAACTCTACCAAATTTCTTTTTTTAGTAATTCAAAGTTCTTTTTTTATAAAATCTGATGTACTAGCTATTGTTTTCTTTGAGTTGTATTCCATAACATAAAATAGATGATTGATATCATCTTTATCTATAGTTCAATCTTCGTTAGCAATTCAAAGTTCTCTAATAACATACTCTAAATTTTCTACCTTTGATCTAGCAAAAGCCTGCTTTATACAATAAAGTTCATCTAACGTTTTAAATCAAATTTCTTCTAATAACTCTAACTTTCTCTTTATATCAGAGGTATCATGTTCAAAAAAATCTTCATTCGTTACATGATGAAAAGACTCTAAGATATAAGAATTATTCTTATCTTCTAATAATCATCTCTCTTTGAATAAAAGATAGTTATTAAAATTATTGATAAAACATTCTTCTGATAAACCTACAAACCAATAGTCTATCATATCAGAATAAATTTCTTCAACTATTAAAGATACCTTATCAGATATATCAGAAGAAATATTTCAATATCTCTTTTCAAAAACTGACAATAAATACTCCTGTCACATTTCTAAAATTTTTTCTCTCATAATGTATTTTTAAATAAAGCTTATATATTTTTCCCTTAAATATAATAAAATAACCTACATTGTCAACCTATATTTTTGTTTCATAATATAAAATCAAGCTTTATATTCTCAAAAATTTGATTTTTGGATATCTTCTCTTAAACTAAACATATTGAGAAATGTATTATATCTTTTCATAATACTAAAAATATATCTTTAAATATCCATCTTTTACTAAGAAATGATATGAATCATTCTCTATACAATAAAACAATATAACTATGAAAGCATCTAACCTATTTATAAAAGCTTTAGAAAATGAATGAGTAGAATACATTTTCTGAATCCCATGAGAAGAAAATCTAGATTTAATAGAATCTCTTAAAAATTCAAAAATAAAACTTATTTTAACAAGACATGAACAAGCTGCTTGATTTATGGCTGCTACTTATGGAAGACTTACCTGAAAAGCTGGTGTTTGTTTATCTACACTTTGACCTTGAGCTACAAATTTGGTAACTGCTGGAGCTTACGCTCAGCTTTGATGAATGCCGATGCTTATGATTACAGGTCAAAAACCTATTTGAAAAAGTAAACAATGACATTTTCAGATTATAAACACTGTAGAAATGATGAAACCAATTACAAAATTCACTAGACAAATTGTAAATGGTAAAAATATTCCATCTCTTGTGAGAGAAGCCTTTAGAAGAGCGGACGAAGAAAGACCTTGAGCTGTACATTTAGAATTACCAGAAGATATTGCTAGAGAAGAAGTAAAAAATTATCATATATTTGAAAGAAATAAAACTTATAGACCTGCGGCAGAAGAAAAGGCTATAAAAGTAGCAGTTAAAATGATAGAAAAGGCTAAAAGGCCTCTTATACTAGTTTGAGCTTGAGCAAACAGAAAGCTTATATCAAAGCATCTTGTTAAACTGGTTCAAAAGACAAAAATCCCATTTTTTAATACTCAGATGTGAAAATGAGTAATGTGAAAGATAAGAGAGTATTATATATGAACTGCCTCTCTATCTGATAAAGATTTTATACATTGTGCTATAAAAAAAGCAGACCTTATAGTAAACATATGACATGATATTATAGAAAAGCCCCCTTTTTTTATGAAAGACTGATGAACAAAAGTCATTCATATAAACTTCATTTGAGCTAAAGTTGATGAAGTTTATTTCCCTCAACTAGAAATTATTTGAGATATTTCTAACTCTCTTTGGCAAATAACTGAAAAAATAAAACCAAATAAAGATTGGGATTTTGATGATTTTATGAAGGTTAAAAAATCTATGATGAATAATATAGAATCTAATTGAAAAGATAATCATTTTCCTTTAAGACTATGAAGGGTGGTTTATGATGTAAGAGAAGCTATGCCTAAAGATTCTATTGTTACGCTAGATAACGGAATCTACAAAATATTATTCTCTAGAAATTATGGTTGTTATGAGCAAAATTCTCTACTTTTAGATAATGCATTAGCCACAATGTGAGCTGGTTTACCTTCTGCTATATGAGCTAGATTTGTTCATCCAAAGAAAAAAATACTTAGTGTTTGTTGAGATGGTTGATTTATGATGAATTCTCAGGAATTAGAAACTGCTGTTAGGTATAAATTAAACTTAGTGATAGTTATTTTAAACGATAGTTCTTATGGGATGATAAAATGGAAACAGGAAAATATGTGAATGGAAAATTGGTGACTTGATTTTGGTAATCCTGATTTTGTTAAATATGCCGAGAGTTATTGAGCAAAATGATATAGGGTATCAAAAAGTTGAGAGTTGTCTTCTTTAATTGAAAAATGTATTAATTCAAAATGAGTTCATTTAATAGATGTTCCTGTTGATTATTCTGAGAATAAAAAGATTTTTGATAAATTGGGGTGTATTGAGGAATAACCTCACCTCTGCTCCAAGGGATACACCTTCGGATAAATCTCCTCTCCTCAAGGAGAGGAGGGCTACAATTTTCCACTTTATTTATTACATTTTTCTAAATTAGGGGGCACTAAGGTGAAGCATAAAAAATTAACTCCGACTATTCCCCTCTCCTTGAGGAGAGGGCTAGGGTGAGGTTTTATTTCCTAACTTTTAATACTATGAAAAAATCATTATATATTTGAGGAAAATGGAGAGATACTGGAAAATATTTAGATGTAATATTTCCATTTAATTGAGAAAAGGTTTGAAGTGTAGCAGTTGCTTGAGATAAAGAAGTGGAAGATGCAATAAAACTAGCAAATGAAGGATTTAAAGAGACAAAAGAATTAGAGCCTTTTGAAAAAACTAATATTCTGAAATTTATAGTAAATGAGTTAAAAAATAGATTTGAGGAATTTTCTCAAACTTTAGTTTTAGAAAATGGTAAAACCATAAAAGAAGCCAGATGAGAGATGACAAGATGTATAAATACTTATGAAACTGCTATTTGAGAAGCTGAGAGAGTTTATTGAGAGGCTTATGATTTATGAGTTACAGAAGCTGCAAAATGAAGATTTGGAGTAATTAAAAAATTCCCTGTTTGAGTTGTTGCTTGAATAACTCCATTTAACTTTCCAATGAATCTTCTTGCTCATAAAATTGCTCCAGCAATAGCAACATGATGTCCTATCATAATAAAACCAGCTTCAGCAACTCCCCTATCTACCCTAATGTTGGCTGAAATAATTGAAAAAAGTTGATATCCTAAAAAGGCTTTTTCTGTATTACCTTGTGATAGAATTGTGGGACAAAAGTTAGTTGAAGATGATAGAATCTCTCTTCTAAGTTTTACTTGATCACCTAGTGTTTGATGGAAAATGAAATCTCAGGCATGAAAAAAGAAAGTTGTGTTAGAACTTTGATGAAATGCAGGATTAATTGTAGAACCAGATGTAGCTGATATAGATTATGCTGTTAATAGAACTGTTTTCGGAGCATATTATCAAGCATGACAAAGCTGTATTTCAGTACAAAGAATATTTGTACACTCTGATATTTATGAAGAATTTAAAAATAAGTTAGTAGAAAAAATATCTAAGTTAAAGATTTGAGATCCTAGAGATGAAAATACTGATATTTGATGAATAATTGATAAAAAGAATAGAGATAGACTACAAGACTGGATAGATGAAGCTTTAGAAGCTTGAGCAACTTGTACTATTTGAAATAAATGAGAATGAACAGTTTTGTATCCTACTTTATTAGAGAATGTAAAAGAAAATTCAAAAGTAAATACAGAGGAAGCATTTTGAGCAATAGCTGTTTTGAATAAATATGATAGTTTTGATGAAGTTATAGAAAAGATAAATGATTCTAAATTCTGACTACAAGTAGGGATATTTTCTAACAGTGTAGATAAAGTTTGGAGGTTATTTAAAGAAGCTGATGTATGATGAGTTATACATAATGATGTACCTTCATTTAGAGTTGATAATATGCCTTATGGTTGAGTTAAGGATTCTTGATTTTGAAGAGAAGGTATAAAATATGCTATGAGAGATATGCTTGAAGATAAAATTTTGGTTTTGAATAGTTAGGATGAATAAGGAATTTAATATTTTATAAGCGATCTAATTCGAACCCCTCGCCTCGTACCTCGGCACTTCCCTTGCAAAGGGAAGAAATCTGGTTATGTATTATATAGTTTGCTTTAAATAGGAATATAAATAAAGTTTATATAAGATAACAATTATTTCATAATTTTCTGATTGATGAGACTAGGACAAATAACAATGCTGATTTTATTTATATATTTGGCTTTTGTTTTAAGTGTTGCTGTTATGTGGGATGTAGAATTACAACAACAGTTTTTGTGTGGATATTATAAGAGATTTTATCTACCTTTTCCTATTATTGAAACTTCTGGAATGTCTGTTTGGTGAGGTGGTCCTACAAAAATTTTGGTAAAAAACTTGATAATTGATTTGCTTATTCCTATGATGTTATATACTGTTAGTTCTTTTGTTGATAGGTTTAAAGAGATATAATCTTTCCTTAATCTTGGTGTACTTAAATACGAATTCATCCCCTCGTTCCTCGGTACTTCCTTTGTAAAAGGAAGAAATCTAGTTTTCGACATAAGAAAAACCTCTCTCTAAATTTTCTCATTCTCAGGGTAAAGAAGCTACTATGATATTAATACTTTTTTATAAAAAAATATGCCTATTCCTCATAATCCTGATGAAATAATAGCAGTGGTTGATAACAATGATATAATGATTGATAAATTACCTAGAAAAATAGTTCATGACAGATGACTTTTACATAGAGAAACTGCTTTATTAATCGTAAATTTTCAAAATGAAATTTTAATTCAAAAAAGAGCTGATAATAAAAAGTTTAGTGTTTCTGTTGAAGGACATTTCCCTTTTGATAGTAATTATAGTGATGCTATTGTTAGAGAAGCAAAAGAAGAATTAGGTCTTTATATTTCAAAAAATGAATTAAAAGAAATTTGTAAGTTAAAGATCAGAAGTGTTAATAATAATTATAGGTTTGTTAAATTTTTTGAAATAAAAAAGGATGTTGATTTATCCAGTTTAGATTATGATAAATGAGAGGTTGATTCTGTTTATTTTTTTAGTAAGGAAGAATTAGTGGAGATTATGGAGAAGAGTCCTGAGAAGGTTACGAAGGGGTTGAGGGTGATTTTGAAAGAGTATTTGTAGATATAGAGGTTTTATAAATATAACAAAAAAGTTGAGAGAAGTTTCTCAACTTTTTTGACTTTTAGGAATAATATTCTATTATCAATGTTACAAAAAACAAAAACAAAAATTCAAAACTACAGGAGAGGTAGCTATGTTGACTAAAGATATCAAGCAGTTAATTAAAAATAACAAGAACACCATAGCTATTTTATCATTAGGAGTAATAACAATACTCCTTGTTGAAATAATGGGAAAAGGAGAAGTTGTAGTAAATATCATTTGCCTGCTTTTGCACGTGGTTGGAGATCTTTTCACAGCCCTATCACTGAAAAGATATAGTTTTGGTGCAAAAAAATCTGGTACGATATACCAAATTCTCTCATTTTTTCTTTTCCTATGTGTTGCAAGCATAGGACTAGTACAAACTGGGGGAAAATCTGGCTGGCAATATTTACTAGGATGCGGACCATTCCTAATAGCTAACGCCTATCAAGTAGGTGATGCATGGAAATTTCGTTGGAAAAAATATTTCAACTGGCAAACAACTGCTGCATCAACAGTAGTCCTCGCCTTAGGATATATGTTTTTCCATATACTTCCAAATACTTATGCATGGGTGTTCATTGCTGGATACTCTGCACTTCCTATACTCCTAGGAATGGAAGACTCACCTGAAATATACCTTGGACGGGTATCAGCGGTAGGAGTAATGAATGTAGGGGTTTTAATTGATTTGGTTTACCAATTTTTTAACTCCTCTATTATACCTAGCAATATCATTTCCACATTCTTCATATCTTTCATAGCACTTCTTCTTTTCTTGGAAAATGCAGAAAAAAAAGTGAAGGAAAGTGGAGAAAAGGGGATTACAAAAGAAATTCTTACCGTTCTCGCTCGGATACATCGAGCAATTAACTGGTGAGAATCCCCTAAAACACAAAGCCCCACAAAGGGGCTTTGTTTATATATTTAAATTTAAAAATAATTTAGAATCTTATAAAAGATAGACTCTCCAAATTGATTATTCTTTTTGCAATCAAGTTATATCTATGTTACAATCATTATGTAATATCTTATAGCAAGAAAATGAATAATAAAACATACTCGTATCAAGATAAACCAAATCAAGAAATATCCTCAAAAAGATATTTAAAGACAGATGCTCAAAATATTACTAACTTTCTCCCTAACTTAGAAAGTTTAATTGCTAGGGATTTAATAGAATTGAGCCCTGAACAAGTACCAAATTTAAAATCAATTAACTCGTGAAAATTAGATATTAGATTAAGTGATTTTCCAAAATTAGAAGAAGTTTTTGACCATAAAAAATGGAAATGGAAAGAAATTTCTCAAAGAATGAAAGACCTATGATATTATTATAAAAATTGAACATTATCTATATCACCAATTATATTATTTTGATCAGAACTGAAATATATAACAAAGCAAATTGATATAGTACTTCGCAATAAGCTAGGTTTTTCAATTTCTCCTGCTGAAGAATTACTTATAAGATACTGAGATACAGTAAGAGATATTGTATATGATGATCCAGAAGCAAAAGTAAGTACGTGTCTAAATTCGTCATTTTTCAGAGAACCAAATATTAGTATGTTATCAGAAAATATACTTCTCAGTCAAAAAAGTAAGGAATGGAATATACTTAACATAGGATGCTGAATATGACCAGAGCCATATCAGCTTGGTATGCAATTAATGGAAAATAAGATAAAATTTAATATAACATGAATAGATATAAATGAGGATGTAATAAAAAAAGTTAGAAAATGAACTACTGATTTGGGTATGAAGCCAGAAAATTTTACAAAATCAATTGAAGATGGAATAGCCTTCCCAACATATAAGAATACATATCAGTTACAAAGAAAACTTATGAATAAAATGGATTTTCAAGTCCATGATATTGTAAGTTGACCTTTTTGAGAAGAAAAAAGGGATGTAATCATATGTAATAATTTACTACAGCACTTTACAACAATCACTAGAAATAAAGTAATAAAAAATATATTATCAAATTTAAAAGAGTGATGAATATTAGCCTTAGAGCATAATCATTTTTCATTTAGAGATAAAGAAGAAGAGAAATGGCTTACTCCATACTATAGATGGAAAAAGATGTTATGGAAACATTGATTATACGAAGAAAGGATAGAAAATTTAGATACACCTTGGAAATCTCCTGTAATAATATATAGATATAAACCTATACAAAAAAGGATAAAAAAACTACTAAAAAATAACATCCAAATTAATAATAGCAACTAATTGTCAAGTGATTATTTACTTACCTTTTTGACTAAAATCTCAAAAACAATAAAATATAAGTGTTAATATAACACTATAATATTTAGCATCTGAGTTTTATAATTCTAAAACATAGGCATAGTTTCTCTTTATAGCCAGAAACTACTTACCTATAAACACACCGAAATATAATAATTTATTGTTAAATAATGAATAAAAAGAACTTATACTGAATCATAAGCCATTTATAAATTTGTATACTTTCTTTTAAATGAAAATAAAATAGTTATAAAATCCACAAAATATAGATTTAATTAAAGTTCTATAAAAAAATATTTACTTTTTTATTTGATTTCTAGTAAGTGTTACTATTACAAATATAATATTTCTTAACTATAAAACCATGACAACAAATAGAGAAGCAACTATCGTTGTAGATTATCAAAATTGATTTGCAGATAAAAAAACAAATGAACTTTATGTTCAATGAGGAGAAACTATCGCTCCAATAATAAATCAGTTAATGAGAGAGACGAAAAGTAAAGGATGAATAGTTATAGCAACAAAAGATATGCATAGAATCTGAAATATTTCATTTGCAAACAATTTTATATGAAAAAAACCTATAACTGAGGTTTGACCAAATGATTCTAGAGCTTTTATAACTTTAGAAGAAGTTATAAATTGGACAGAAGAAAGAAATTGATTGAATCCATCAGCTTGATTTACGGTTGCTGAATTAAAAGCTTATTTAGAAACCTGCTGATGAAGTGCTATTATGTGGCCTAATCATTGTGTTGTTAATACTGAGTGAAATGAATACCATAAAAATTTAGATACAAATTTGATAGATATAGAAGTTTATAAATGATATGAAAATAATGAACACCCTTATAGCTGATTTCCTTGAATAGAAATATGAACTAAAAGAAATTTAGCAGAAATACTTGAAAAAGAAAAAATAAAACTAGTAAAAGTTGTATGATTAGCTAGTGACTATTGTGTAAAGGATACTGCTTTAGATTTAGCTAAAACTTGAAAATATTTAGTAGAACTGATGAAAAATGCTACAAAATCTGTGTCACCAGAAACAGAAGTCATAGCTCTTGAACAGATGAGAGAGGCAGGAGTTAAAGTTATTGACTAAGGATAAGTGTAGGTATTACAAATATTTATATCAATAAAATCCTAATCATAATTTACAGGATAGACACATAGGTTTATCCCTACAGTAATATTTTTATGTAGTGGTGAACCTATGTGTTTACCACATTACCATCTAAACAATAAAATCTTATGAACACAATAACCACAAACTACGAACTCTGAGACATATTTGCAGTAGCTAGTAAGCAGGCTGAAATTGATAATCTTGCAAATAATGATGTTTACAAATTCTATATGCTTGACTTTATTTTAGCTCATCCAAAATATAGAGATATAGAGGTTGAACGGAAAATGACAATTAGAACACCAGAAATTAGAACAGCTGATGTCATTCCGAAAGAACAACTTATAGAACAACTAAAAATGACTCAAGATATAGTATGAGTAGAGCAAGAAGACTTAGAGTACATAAAAAATCTGAAATTTCCTTCTGGTAAAAATATATTTAACCAAGAAACACTAGATTTTTTAAAAACATTTAAGCTTCCTGATTTTGAAATAAAAGAAGATTGAAGCTGAAACTATGAAATGCTTTTTAAATGACCTTGGCAAAACTCTATGATGTGGGAAATTTTTTGATTGAAAATAATTAATACTCTTTATCTTTATAATTACATAAAAAAAGAAAATTTATCAAAATCAGAATTCAATCAAATAATCAGTACTACCCTATCAAGACTTTTTGAAGATATAGAAACTTTTAAATCTGAACCTGATACAAAGTTTTCAGAATTTTGAACTAGAAGAGCTTTAAGTACATATTTTCAAAGAATAGTAAATGAGATATTAGAAAAAGAACTTCCATGACAATATATGTGAACTAGTAATGTGATGATAGCAAGAGAACTATGACACCCTAAAGTCACATGAACAAATGCTCATGAACTAAGAATGATTCCTGTGGCTCTTAATGATACTCCAGAAAAAATTATTAAAGAAATGTATGAGATAGATAGAAAATGGGCAAAACATTTTCCTGAACTCGCAATACTTTTACCTGATACTTATTGAACAACTTTTTACCAAAAAAATGCTCCTAAAGAAATACTAGAAAGTCATATATGAAATAGATTTGATAGTAAAAATCCAATGATTGCAATTCCTGAATACATAGACTGGCTAATCGCAAATGGAATAAATCCAATGCAAAAGTGAGCTTTCCCAAGCGATTGATTAAAAGCAAGAAAAGCTGTAGAAATAACTAGAGCATTTAAAAATAAAGTTTGATCTCTAGGATTTGGAATATGAACAAGCTTAACAAACAACACAAAATGAACTTGGCCTAGAGAAATAGAGCCTTATGGACCTTTTGGATCATTTTCTGTAGTGGTAAAACCTTATAGAGTAAAAAGACCTGATTGAACATGGGTTAGTGCTGTAAAATATCCTGATAATCCTAAAAAAGCAACTTGAGATACAAAAAGACTCGAATTAATAAAAAGTATATTTTGAACAGAAGGTAGAATGGAGGAAGATGTGATAGTCTAGAAGATAAGAATTTAGAAAACTAAACAACTTAAAAAATAACAAAAAAACATGGAAACTATAGATAAACAGAAACTTTTAGAAATCCCAGATATATTTACAAAACAGTATCATAAACTAAAAGATCTTATGGTAGGTAGACTAAATATGATATTAGATATCTTACCAAAAAACAATCCTAATATACCTATACTAAAAAGATTTCAAAGCTTAAGCATAGATGTTCCCTGAAGATGCCCAAATGCTTGTAAATATTGTGTTTCATCAATGCATAAGGAAGAGTTATGAGACACTATAAAAACTGAAACTGATTTTGAACAATTTAGAAGAAGATACATAGATGCCATGAGTTGGGTAAAAGACGAATGAACTGACACTCTTATGTTGACCTGATCATCGTCTGACCCAATAACCAATAAAAAATTTTTAAAATTTATAGAAAGTGTAAATGAAGAATTAGGAGATAAAAAATTCAGAAAGATAGAAATTCAAACAAGTTGAATAGCTATTGATGATGAAAAATTAGATTTACTAGAAGAGATTTGAGTAAAAACTATTTCTCTATCTCTTTCAAGTTTAAACTCTGATGAGAATACTGAAATTTCTTGAATAAAACCAAGTCTAGCTTTTGATATAGAAGAATTAGCCAAAAAAATTAAGAATAGATGATTTAATCTAAGACTAAGTTTCAATTTAAATAAAGCTTATCATAAAGAATTTGAAAATTGAATAGAAAATTTCTTTAAAAAATGTGAAAATTTATGAGCTGACCAAATAATTTTTAGAGAGCTGTATACAAGTTGAGAATGAGAGATAGACAAATGGATTCAAGAAAATAAATTTGATGAGAAATTACTTAAAGAGATAAAAAAATACATAAAACAAAAAGGAAAAATACTATGAGTTCTTCCCTTTTGACAAACACTCTATTCTATAAATTGAGCTATTTCAACACTAGTAGATGATGATTGTATGAATAAAAAATCAGGAATAAGAAGTGTTCAAAAATACTCTATTATTAGACCAAATTGAAAACTTTATTCACACTGGGATGATAAATGAAGTTTAATATTTTAAAAGAGATAATGAATACAAATAGTATAAATCTATGACAAGTTCAGATAAAACCATGAAAACTGGACTTCAATATGGAAAAAATCAGAGAGCAAATTGAAGCAACAAAAACAGGTTGAATTTTAATACTTCCTGAAATGGTTATTCCTGGATATTTAATTTGAGATAAATGGCTGGATAACGAATATATAAAAGAATGTAAAAGCTTTAATGAAGAAATTATAAAATTGTCCTGAGAATATAATATTACAATAGTTTGGGGAAATATTGATTTTGATGAGAATAAAAAAAACGAAGATTGAAGTATCAGAAAATATAATACAGCCTATTTAGCGAGTAACTGAAAACTTCTAAAAACCCAATATAAAACCCTACTTCCAAATTATAGAATGTTTGATGATAAAAGATATTTTACTAGCTTGAAAGACTTAGCTTTAGAAGAAAATATAAGCTTAGAAGAATATTATAAACCAGTTGAGGTACTAATAGATTGAGTAAAAGTAAAAGTTAGCCTGCTTATCTGTGAGGATCTCTGGAATATAAATAATGATTATCCTATTGATCCCTTAAAACTTACTAAACTATACTCTCCTGATTTAATCGCTGTTCCCTCTTGTTCTCCTTTTGGGTTAGAAAAAGCTAAATTTAGAGATAAGTTATTACAAATACAAAGTAAAGATACAATAATTGCTTATGTAAATCCTATTTGAATACAAAACTCAGTATCTACAGAATTTGTCTTTGACTGATGAAGTTCTATTTATGAGAATTGAAAATTTGTTAGATGAATAAAAGATTATAGAGATAATGAAGAAATATCAGAGATTGAACATAGAAAAAAAATAGAACAAATAAAACAAAATCTAATATATGGTTTAAAAGAATTTTGGGAAAGAGAATGAAAAGCAAAGTTTTACATATGACTTTCAGGATGAATAGATTCAGCTGTTGTAGCTTGTCTTTTAGTAGAAGCCATATGAAAAGAAAATGTAATTGCTATAAATATGCCAAGTAAATTTAACTCTGAAACAACAAAAAATTGAGCTAAAAAACTGGCTAAAAATCTATGAATAACTTACAAAATATCAGATATAGAAAGTGAATTGAATGTAAGAATAAGAAATTATAAGGATTTTCATAACAAAGAGCCTAGTGATTTTGAGCTAGAAAATATACAAGCAAGAATTAGATGACATAGATTAGCTGATTTAAGTCCTGCTGATAAAGCTTTTTTTACAAATAATTGAAACAAAGATGAAATAACAACTGGTTATGCAACTCTATACGGAGACACATCTTGAGCAATTGCTCCTATCTGAGATTTAACAAAACAAGAGGTTTTTGAACTAGCAAAAACGTTTAAAGAGATTCCTAAAGAAATGATAGAACAGAAACCAAGTGCAGAGCTTAGTGAAAAACAAGATATTGATTCTGGATGATGAGATCCTTTCATTTATGAATTTTTATCTTCTGTTACAAAAGTTATAACCGAGAAAAAAGCTAGTTTAGAATATTTATTAAAAAAACTTGAAGAGAATAAGCTTGAAGAATTTCTATGATTAAAAAAGTGAGTTCTAAAATATTATTTTGAAGATAAATATGATATAATAAGTGAAATAGAAAAAATTTATAGATTACAAAAATGAAGTTTCTTTAAAAGAAGACAACTTCCTCCTGTTATACATATCTCAAGATGAAGTTATTGAACTGATTTTAGAGAAGCTAGTGTTTAAAAATAAAAGTAAAAATATGGAAAGTAAAAATATTTGAAATCATACAGTATTTTATGATACATATCATTTCAAAAACAAACCTGAGTTAAGAGAATTTTTAAGAGATAATAACTTAGAAAGGCTTTTAAGTCATATAAAAGAAAAGGTCTTTGTTGTATGTGGTGGAGATGGGACAGCTTTAAGTGCAATATGAGAAAATTATGAATCCTGAATCCCAATTTTACCAATAAACTTTTGAACTATATGATTTTTGTTAAATGATAAAGATTATATAAAGGAAAATTCTCAATATGTAGAAAGAGAATATCCCTTATTTGAAGTTACATATAACTGAAAAAAGCAATGAGTATTTTTTAATGAAATAAATATTTATCCAAGAACATGAAAGGTTTTGGAATTTGATGTATCTAATGAGGAGGATAATTGGAGATTGCCACCTCTTAAGTGAGACTGACTACTCATTGCAACTCCTGCATGATCAACATGACATAATAAATCATATGGATGAGTTATTTTATCTCATACTTCTAAAAAGCTTATAATAACACCTAAGTGAGATATGCTAGAGTGGAAAAGTAAAATAAGAGAAGGAACAGGTACGATACTTATAAATAACTTTTGAAGAAAACCTGAGGTAGGAATAAATTTAGACTGAAATATGATAGCGAAAACAAAAGATTGAGATGATATAAGTATTGAAATACAGAAATCTAAACAGACTGTAAAGATACTCATAGAAGAAAGTTATTTTCCACTTTGGGATGAAAAGGTTTTAGAGGGACAGGGGTTTAGAAAGTTTTAGACAAAAAATAAACCTGGGCATAGCCCAGGGAAAAAATTAATAAGAATGATTCTCAGGAAAGAGGTCTTAACCTACTCTTCCTGCAGCCCCTTCTTAACAGCAGATAGAAGAACGACGACAGACTCAAATATCCACGAGATAGCAAGTACCAATAAGAAACCAGACAAGTAAACTACTGCTATAATCGCAATAAAAAGAGATATAACGATGCCTGAAACAAGCAAATCACCGAAAAAGAAGACAATGCAGAATATAAATTCCACTGCCAAGATTAGAAGTTCCAAAGAGATCCTTGGATATCTCTGCCAGATCTCTTGGATTTTTCTCTCCCTGAACATCGTGTTGATTTCTTTTATCTCATACTCTCCTTCTCTCAGCCAATCGGGCAGGTTCTGAATGGTTACCATTATTGCAATAAAAATCTCTTCTAAGCGCTTTTTCATAACAATCCCCTTTAAATTTTGTTTGTATTTTTGTCTTAATGAGTAAAATTATATTACTAAAAATATTACCATTGTCAATATTTTATAAAATAATATTATGATTTTCAAAAACATAGCCATTTACTGAGGAAGTTTTAATCCTCCTACAAAGGCACATAGTCAAATAATTGAAAAAGTTTTAGAGGAAACTAGTGTTGAAAAAATTATACTAACTCCTAGCTGAACTAGAACTGATAAAGACTTTAAAATAGATGAAAAACAGAGAAGAAGACTTATCAAGATTTTCTTTGAAATACTAAAATGAAAATGATTAAATATAGAACTGGAAGACTATTTTCTTGAATGAAAAAACTGAAAACATACAACTACAGCTCAAGAAGAAGAATATTTTAGAGAAAAGCTTTGATTTTCTCCTTGGTTTATTTATGGAAGTGATGTTATTCCCCAAATGCCAACTTGGTCAGAAAATATAGATATGTTTATAGAAAAAAATTTGAAAAAAATATTTATAAATAGACCTTGATATGATTTTTTTCCAAATGAATATTCTATAGAGAATTTTACTTTTATAGATATTCCTGATATGCTAAATGTATCTAGCTCTCTAGCAAAAGAAATGCTTGTGAACAAGCAGAGTGTAAAATGAATACTCTTACCTGAAATAGAAGAGTATATTAGAGAGAATAGGTTGTATACAACATAAAAAACCTGGGCAAAAGCCCAGGATATCACACAATAACATGCTTTGAATTGATAGGATTTTCATATCTACAACAAAAGCGTTGTGATTGATGCTAACAACCAAACCACAGAAATCCCTACAATTGTTCCTCCTAATCCCCCTAAACAAAGGGCTAAAATTCCCCATTTAATTGACAACTTAGGGATTAGAGATACTATGAAGTTGATAATCTGAGAACGAAATATTGTAAATGCAATTACTAAAGTAAAAAACGAAGTGCAATTTTGAAAGAAAAATTATCTGTACCAGAACATAGGTA
>DJMN01000047.1 GCA_002435385.1 Patescibacteria group bacterium UBA6489 | reverse complement strand
CTCAAAACTCCCCAGTTTTTTTGTAAAAAAGTGTAAGAAAAGGCTTGACATAAGTCAGAAGTTCAAAATAGAAGTGATATATATTATTACTTCTATTTTTATGAAAGAATTAAATAAACTAATCAATGAAGAACACAAATATCTACTTAGAAATATGTGAAAAACAGATAAAAGATTTTTCAAAGAAATGTTCTCTAGTATAATGAGAGAAAGAACAACAATAATGAATAAATTATGAGTTTGAAAGTATAAGAATACAAACAAAATGACAGAAAAAATAAAACATTTTTTTGAAAAAGATAGTTTCAAGGATTTTCCTTTAAAGGTAGAGAAAAGATGTTTTTCTATGGTATGAGAAATACGGAAAAATACATACATAGTATTAGATGAAGTAGATATAGCAAAGCAATACTCAAAGAAACTAGAATGACTATCTAAAATTAGAGATTGAAGTACTTGAAATACAGTATTTTGATATATGTATCATTGAGTTTGTATAAATTGAATACCAGTGATACTAGAGTATGAAGATTTAGTAAATAGATTTAAGGCAGAATATTTTTGAGAACTAATAGAAAGAATAGAGAAACATGTAAAATGAAAATGAATTTATGTTTTAGATGCATGATACGATATAGCTTCATATATAGATTTTTTGAATGACAATGTAAATAGATATATAGTAAGAGCTAAGAAAAATAGAATATATTTAGATATAAAAACAAATAAATATTTAAAACTAAAAGATTTCAAAGACTGAATACACAAGGTAAGAATCTCAACCGTAAAAGAACCTATTTATCTCTATGTAAAAACAAATCCTAAATATAATGAACCAATGAGAATTCTTTCTAATTCCAAGAAGATGGATGTGGAGGAATATTCAGAAAGACGGGAAATTGAATGTTTATTTAAAACTATGAAACAAGAATTTGAACTAGAGAAATTACAAGCAAGCTCTTTAGTGGTTTTTAAGAATATAGTGGCAACAATACAATTAGCTATGGCTTTAAGTAAGACTATATACAAGCAAAATAATTCATTCAGAGATAATCAAAAATACATACTCTCAAATAGATTTACATCAAGATTTAAAAGATTCACTAAATCCCTAGGAATAACCATGAATTCAAATTCAATTGTTAAATTTATTTCTTATTGTTTACAGAGAATATACAAATTACCTAAAAATAATGCCAATAAAAATAACCGAGTTTTGCCTCAGTTATCTTTGTTTTAGATGTTTATTTTTGAAAAACTGGGGAGTTTTGAGAAACATGAATTGACAAAAAGAAATTTTTATTTGACATTTACAGTAAAGAGTCTTATAATTATAAATATTATATTATAATAATTAAAATTATGTGACTTAAAAATGTAGCAGAAAAAGCACTACCAATTCCAGTTTTATGAGCGGTAGCTGAGTATTTATGAGCACCAGTTTCAGAAGTAGTAAAATGGACATCAAATAATATACATTCTGTTTTAGATACAGTAGGTAATTCTGGTCTTAACCCATTATTTGCAGCAACTTGATGAGTTTCCGCATCACTTCTTACAAATCAGGTTTTAAAAGACTTTGGGATGACCGATAGCAAAAAAACAAGATATGCATTAAGTTGAGTTGCATGATTGGCATGATTAGCTTGATGACCTGTAGTAGCTCCTTCATTAATGGCTTTATCATTATGATATGCCTTGTGAAAACCAACATGGAAGTATTCAAAAGAATTAGCTAAAAGAATTGGATGAACAGCATTAGCAGCTACATGGTGAGGGATTAAATCTGCTTGAATATGATTTAAAGAGGGGTGAAAAAATTATATTAAAGAAATTAAATCTTGAATATCATGAAAATACTTTTGATGAGAAGCGGCTTAACGAGATAAATCAAATAAAAAATACACTACTTTCAAAAGTAGTGTATTTTTTATCCCCAGCTTTTTGCACTTATATAAAAATTATGATAAAATAAAAAAGATTATTATATAAAGATATTTTATGGCAAATACATATGTAGAAGTATTTACTCCTGATGAAAAAAAAGAGCTAGAGAGTAGAGTAAAAGAGAATAAAATCACACCAGAAGAGTATCAAAAATTATTAAAGGACTCAAAAGAAGTTATAAAACAACAGGAGGTTAATGAGAAACTAAAGGAACTTGAAGAACAAACAATGGGCTTACCAGAGTTAGTTGATAAGAAAATTGAAATAATAGAAAGATTTAGAAAAGAGAAGGAGGGAGTATATGAAAGAGCGAAAGAGAGAGTTAATGCTTTAAGAAAAGAAGCATGAAAATTTATAGAATCTCCAGTTGGATATACAAAGGAAAAAATAGAAAAATCTAAAGAGGAGAAAAAGAAAAAATTAGAAAAATATAAAGATGATTTCAGAGACTCACTTAAGAAGAAAACTAAGGAAAAATTAAATTGGATTCCTGTTGTATGAGATTCTTTATGAGATAAAGCTTGAGAGTTTGTATGAAATTTATTTGATGATATAACTGAGATAGATGAAAATGAAAAAAAAGGAAAGGGATTTAAATGATGGCTAAAGAAAGCAATAATACCTTTAGTTTTAGGTTTCTTCTGATTTAAGACATATAAAGAATGAACTGATAAAATTAAGTCAGAATTAAAAGAACTAGAAGAGAAAGGAGAATGAGTTATAAAATGATGAGTAGAAAGTATTAAATGAGCAGTTGAAAGTTTAACTGGTTGAGAGGAAAAAACAGAAAAAAAAGATGAAGGTTCAGATGAAGCAGAAGTACCACCTACTTCTTATCAGGAGAATGAGTCATCAAAAGAAAAAGTTATTGAAGAAAAAGATAAAAACGAAAAAAGAGATTTTTTCTATTTAGCTTGAGTAAATGCACTTATCTGATTATCATCAGTAGAACTAGATAATAATACTTACAATCAAAACATTTTTAATGGAATTAAGAGAATTAATTACAATGAATTAATTTCTTTAAAATGAAGTGATTCTGAAAAAAAGAAATTACCTTGATGTTCTAATTTAAGCGAAAATGAATTACATCAATTTGATTTAGTTTTGGAATGACTTATTTCATCTAGAACAGAAAAGCTGTTAAGATTTGGTTTTAAAAAAGATAAACTAGTAAATATATTAAAGCCAAATGGAGTTTTAAATGAAAAACTATTTGTTCATTTTTGAGAAGATAAAGAATCTTGAAAAATAAAAATAAAACAAATTTTAGATGAATTAGAAAAAGGTAGTTTTGATTGGGAAAGTCTTACTGTAGAGGAATTATCTATTTTATATTTAGAAACAATTCCTGCTGTTTGATTATTTGGAGTAAAGCAACTATCATCTTTATCTGAAAACATAAGCTCGTTTATGTTTGATTGAACATCTAACTTAAAGGAAAAGTTCTCAAATTTTAAAGATAATTTACTACCTAAATCAGTGGTAGAGTGATTTGCCAAAATAGATTTAAATTTTTGAGGAAAAACTCTTCTGGATTATTCATTAGAAGATTTATCAAAAAAGTTAAATATCAAAGATAAGAAAGAAAAAGAAAAATTAGAAAAACTTATAAAGTTTAAGGATTACATAAAATGAGATTTTCAAGAAAATCCTAAAATGTTGTTTTCGGAATGACAAAAACAGACATTTGATAGTAACCTGAATTACAAATGGATTATCGCACTATATTTTGTTATGTGATGAAAAGAACTAGATTCAATAAGTTCTATAAGTTTACCTATGGTAGTGTTAACTAATTCTCATATAATATGAGATTGAGCATATACCAATAAAGCTGTAAGTGCTTGATACTTATGAGGATATTGAAAGAAGGTTTTCTTGGATTGAAAATTTAGCTTGTTTACAGAAGAAGAATTAGAAATAATATGAATATATAAAGATAAAGTTGTCGATTTGATTATGATCTCATATTTAAAGGACTTTTATTCAACAATATGACTATCAGAGACCTTTAATGAAAACTTTGAAGTAACTGCATGAGCTATTGTTTCTTGAGTAATTTTAAAGAAGGTATGATCAAAAATGATAGAAAAAAAACTAAAAAAGAGTTGAATTTCAATAATCTGACAAAGGCTAAAAATGGCTTGATGGGCATTGATTTTATTTTGAGCTCTTACATGATGAGCTACTATGATAAGTAAGTGATTAAAAATGGATAGCCTATATAAAGATTTAGAAAAAGCAGAACAAAATCCTGAACAATTAATAAAAATACTTAAAGAACACAAAGAAAGCATGAAAACATATGAAGTTTGACCAAAATGAAAAAAAGAACAATTACATGTAATTGCATATAAATGAGATACTCCATATATTGTATTTAGGAATAAAATTTGGACAATAAAATCATTTAATAGTAATAGTGCCTTGAGATATTGATCAGAAGTAGTAGACATTTGAGTATCAGCTTTTTGATTTGAAAAATTAGATGACTGAAAAAGAGTTAAAATAGATTGAAAAAGAATAATTATATCTGAAGATTGAGAAAAAGATTTTTATATAGATTTGGAAAATTTGACAAATCTACATATTGAAGAAGTAAATAGTGTTTGATATTTAACATGAAGGGCTATTGAACAAGTAAATGAATTAGTTAAAAAGGAAGCATGATACACTATGGGAAAAAATATAGCTCCATCAAAATTAAGATTTATAAAATTATGAATTCGTTCAGATTCAGAAGAATTAGTTATGCAAGAGTGTTGTGATATACAAGACTTATCAGAAAATATAGAAAATTAAGTTAAAAAAACAAACAAAAAACTTACATTTTCTAAAACTAAAATAAAATACACTTACAATTTACTTGTAAGTATTATAAAATGAACTTTAGAAAAATCCTGAAATCATAAACAACAAAAAACTTATCTTCATAGTATGACCAAGACAAGTCTGAAAAATAATATTCCTCAAAAAAATATATTCAGAATTAAGAACAGAAAACAAACAATTTTTAAATCTAGAAAATATAGAATACCATAAATTCTTCAAAAAATTCTCAGAACTAGAAAGCTTTATCCTGAATTTGAAAGCGAAGTTATAAATAAAGAGAACTTTTATAATGCTACTTTAAAATAGCTATTTACAGTCTATAAAAACTTTTTGTATAAAAAAATTTGCAAACCAAGATTTTTTTTATATAATTCCTGAGCTTTTTGAAAAACATTAAGTTATTTTTAATGAACTTTGAGGGGGCATAGCTCAGTTGGTTAGAGCGCCTGCCTGTCACGCAGGAGGTCGCGAGTTCGAGTCTCGTTGTCCCCGCCATTTGTTATTACAAAAAAGTTTAGGCTAAAAAATAAAAATAAATTTGGGGCCTTAGCTCAGTTGGCTAGAGCGCCTGCTTTGCACGCAGGAGGTCAGGAGTTCGACTCTCCTAGGCTCCACCATTTAATGTTTTTTAGCATTTTTATTTTAGATTTTTAAGAACTTGTAAATGCCAGCAAATAAAAGACCTAGAAGAATTAACTATGCTGTAAACAAAAAATGACCTAAAAGCTGAAGTAAAGTTGCTAAAGCTATAGCTCATTATAAAAAATTACAAAAAAGAGTTGAGTTTGAAGGAAAAACAAAGTGGTTACTTAATGCCTTAAATTTAGTAGAAACTAAATTTAGAAAATACCAAATAAATACTAATAAAATCTAATTATGGCTAGACTTACAGGACATGCTCATAAAAAATTAAGAAGAGTATTAAAATTAATTGAGAAAAAAGTAAAAAAGACAAGAGTTTAATTTTTATAAATTAAATTGATTTTTATTTATGAATAGTTAAAGTATTTATACTTTATATTTTATTTTATATTTTTATATTTTATTCTTATGGCTTACGATAGATCTAAACCACATATGAATATCGGTACTATTGGGCACGTTGATCATGGTAAAACTACTACAACTGCTGCAATTTCTGCTATTTATGGAACAGAAGTAAGAGACTTTGCTTCAATTGATAATGCTCCAGAAGAAAGAGCAAGAGGTATAACAATCAATACTTCTCACGTTGAATACGAAACTGAAAACAGACACTATGCTCACGTTGATTGTCCATGACATGCTGACTACGTTAAAAACATGATNNTTAAACAAATGTGATATGGTTGATGATGAAGAAATGTTAGAATTAGTTGAAATGGAAATTAGAGACCTATTAAATAAATATGAATTCCCTGGAGATGATACTCCTGTTATCAGAGGTTCTGGTCTAGTTGCACTAGAAAATCCTACTGATATGGATAAAGAATATGGAGCAAAAACTATAGTTGAATTATTTAAAGCTATAGAAGAATTTGTACCAGTTCCAGAAAGACCAACTGATAAAGATTTCTTAATGCCAGTTGAAGACGTATTCTCAATCAAAGGTAGAGGTACAGTTGCTACAGGTAAAATTGAAACAGGTATTGTTAAAGTTGGTGATGTAGTTGAAATCGTTGGTATAAAAGATACTATGACTACAACTGTTACTGGAGTTGAAATGTTCCACAAACAATTAGATCAAGGACAAGCTGGTGACAATGCTGGTTTACTACTTAGATGAGTTGATAGAGAGCAAATAGAAAGAGGACAAGTTCTTGCTAAACCAAAGAGTATAACTCCTCATACTAAATTTGAAGCTGAGGTATATGTACTTACAAAAGAAGAAGGTGGTAGACATACTCCATTCTTTAAAGGATATAAACCACAATTCTACTTTAGAACTACTGATGTAACTGGAGATGTTGAATTACCAGCAGGTGTTGAAATGGTTATGCCTGGTGATAACATACAAATGACAGTTTCATTACAACAACCAATAGCTATGAGCGAAGGTCTTAGATTTGCAATAAGAGAATGAGGAAGAACTGTAGGTTCAGGAGTTGTTGCTAAAATCTTAGCATAATATAATTTGATAGATTTAGTGCATTGAACATTTCCAGTTCCCCCCTCTTTATATAAGGAGGGGGCTAGGGGGTGGTTTAATGTACTAAGTAATTGAAATATATTATTTATAATACTAAATACATTCGCATGAGTGCTAAAGCAAAAAAAGATACACAGAAAATAAGAATCAGAGTTAAATCTTTTGATCACAAATTACTTGATGAAGCAGTAAAAAAGATTGTATTAATAGCAAAAGATTCTTGAGCTATGGTTGTTGGACCTATTCCTTTACCAACAAAAATTGATAAAGTAACAGTTAATAGATCTACATTTGTTAACAAAGATGCAAGAGAACAATTTGAAATCAGAAGACACACTAGATTATTAGATATATTAGAACCTAATGCTAAAACTTTAGAGTTATTACAAGATATAAATATATCTTCTGGAGTTTGAGTTGAAATAAAAGTTTAAATTTTAAAAAATAAAAGATGTCTAGAGTTTGCCAAGTTACATGAAAAAAAACATCAGTAGGAAACAATAGAAGTAAGTCAATGAGGGCTACTAAAAGAAAATTCTATCCAAACCTGTTTTATAAAAATATAGTAGATAAAGAAACAGGACTAGTTTATAGAATTAGAGTTTCTGCTAAAGGAATAAGAACATTAAAAAAGAAATGAATCTTGTAAAAAGATTTATTTCTTTGTTTACTTTCGCCCGGATGGTGGAATTGGTAGACACGCAGGACTTAAAATCCTGTTCCTTCGGGAGTGCGAGTTCGATTCTCGCTCCGGGCACCATTCTTAAAAGATATTAAAATAGATTTAATAAAAATATTTAACTAAATTATAATAATAAGGATTATGTTAAAAATAAGATTAGCTAGAGTTGGAAAGAAAAACGATCCTCGTTTCAGAGTTGTTTTAACAGAACATACTAGAGCTTCAAAGCATGGTTATTCTAATGTACTAGGATTTTACAACCCTATGACAAAAGAATTTAAAATCAAAGATTTAGAGAAGGTAAAGAAATATGTTGGGCATGGAGCACAACTTTCTCCAAGAGTAGAAAAACTTATGAGTGTGAATAATATATCTATATAATAACTAAATATCCTTCACGAAATAATTGAAGGATATTGTTTTTGTATGGCATAAGTTGTTTTTTTAATTAATTTAATTATAATAACCATGGAAGAAGTAGAATTTTTAAAATTTATTATAGAAAATATAGTATCTAACAAAGACGCTATAAACATAGAAAGAACAGAAGATGAATTAGGAGTACTTTTAACTCTTACTGTACACGAAGATGATATGGGAATAGTTATAGGAAAGAAATGAAACACAATAAATTCTATAAGGTCTATACTAAGACTATTAGGAATGAAATTAGGAAAAAAAGTAAATATAAAAGTAAATAACTAATTTTTATATTATGATTTTTGAAATAGCAAATGCAGCAGATGTAAATATGCAAGACTCTATCTTCAGTTGAAATATAGAGTTTGGTGATTTTATACTACTAGTTATATCTCTGTTTGTATTAACTGCATGATTATTATCTATAATCTTTATACTTTGGGGATGACTTCTTTTAATCCTTTCTTGAGGTAAAGATGATAAGATAAAACCAGCAATTAATACAATAAGATATTCTGTTATATGAGTAGTAGTTACAGTTCTAACTATATTCTTGTTTCCAATATTTGGAAGACTTCTATGACTAGATGTTGAAAAATATGCAAAACCTAAAAGAATATTTGAAAAAATAGAAGAAATCTGAGACAGAATCTTCTGAACACAAACTAGTAAAACATATACATCTGGAGATGTTGAAGATTTAGAAGAATTCCCTGATGATTTTTCTGACTTATAAAACAAATAACAAAAAAAGATGAGAAAATTTTTCTCATCTTTTTTTATCTTATATCTTTACCAAATAGGAAAAAAATCCATTTTTCAAATATTGTCATTGTACTAACAGTACTTTCCTCTTCACTAAAAATAACATTTTCTATTTCTGGCTCAACAGTCTTTTTAGTATAAATATCATATTTTTTCTCAGTTATCAGATAGATAACTTTTTCTCCTTTATTCTTAAGTCACTGATCTTCTTTTAATACTCTATTTTTATATGCTTTTGTACTCTTGTATTCTATTTCTCCAATTTTATCTCTTATCCTAAGAGAAATTTTTTCGTTATTTTGATATAACTGTTCTATTCTAGAATTTATTCTATATTCATTGTATTTATAACTTATCGTTAAATACATCATATAGAGCATTATTATAATCAAAATTACAAAGATATATTCTTTTTTCATCAGGCTAAGCTTATATACAATATTAATCTTATTCTCATTATATTAAAAAAACAGAAAAATAATAATCTAAAAATATCTTTTTGATTTAAATCTATTTTGATATATCATTACAAATACTTTATATATTTAAATCATAAATATTAAAAAAATGAAAACTTTAGCAGTCTGACCTTCTCAAATATCTGAAGAAGTAAAAAACGACATAATACAATTTGCTCAAGAATGAATCTGAGCAATATCTCATAGAAGTGAACAATTCACAGAAATTTCAAAAAAAGTCCATATAAATTTAAGAGAATTTCTAGGTATACCAGAAGACTACAAAATATTCTACACAGCATCTTCAACAGAAGCAATGGAAATCATCACAAGAAATTTTATTGAATCAAAATCATATCACTTTGTAAATTGAGTATTTTCTAATAAATTTTATGAAGCAGCTAAAACCTTAGGAAAAAAATCAAATAAACAAGAACTAGGATGGTGAAAATGAAACTTTGATATCTCAAAAATAGAGGAAGATGCTGAATTAATCTGAATAACCCATAATGAAACAACTACATGAGTTATGGTTTCAGATGACTTTACAAAAGAAATAAGAAACAAATATAAAGATAAATTATTAGCAGTAGATATAACGTCTTCAGTATGATGTGTTTCATATGATATAAAATTAGCTGATATATGGTTCTTTTCTGTTCAAAAGGGATTTGGGTTACCTGCAGGACTTTGAATGTTTATAGCGAGTAAAAAAGCACTAAAAAAGTATGAAGTAATAAAAAGAAAAGGACTTGATACTGGATTTGTACATTCTATAGAAAATATGCTTTCAAAATATGATAAATACCAAACTCATGAAACACCAAATGTATTTGCTATTTACCTTCTTTGAAAACAACTTGAGAGAATGAATAAAAAAACTTTGGAGAAAATAGAACAAGAAACAATAGAAAAGTACAATTACATAGATTCTCAAGTAAAAAATCATTCTCTTTTATTTCCTTATGTAGAAGATGAAAAATATAGGTCAAAAACAACTTATGTTGTTAAGTGTGATTTTGAAGTTCAAGAAAGAATAAAAAAAGAATTAGAGAAGAAAGGCTTTATATTATGAGGATGATATTGAAAATTGAAAAAAGATACTTTTAGAATAGGAAATTTTCCTGCTATTTCTATAGAGGATTTAGAAGAGGCATTTGAGGTAATTAATAATATTAAGTTTTAGGAAAATAATTTTTTGTAATTATTTGAGACCAGTCTTGGTTTCTAACAAATGTACACAAAGCTTGTTTATTCTGATAAATTTGTCACAATCATCTAAAAAATTATAATAAAATCATCATTATAAAAGTATTTTCTAAATTAATTTCTTATGCTACTAGTGAAAACAAAATTAAAGGAAGTAAAAGGGAAAGGGATTGGACTAATAGCTAACCAAAAAATCTCAAAGGGACAGATTGTATACACACGTAACTCCATTATTGATATTTGGATTAAGAAAAAGGATATTCCTAAAGAGGCAGAAGATTTTTTCAAGATGTATTCTGTTGATAAAGGAGGTGACTCTGTCCTAATAAATATAGATAATTATAGATTTTTAAACCATTCTGATACTCCTAATATTTCATGGGATTGAGAGAACAGTGTGGCTATTACTGATATTGATATTTGAGAAGAAATCACCATTGATTATAATGAAATTGATATAAATGGTGTTGATTTCTAAAAGATAAATTTTTAACGTAAGAATTCCTTGAGAATTAAATGAAATCTATATAATAATCAAAAGATTAAGACCTTAATTATTTATTTAATGAAAAAACACATAACCAACCAAGAGCTTCTAGAAGCACTAAACTCTAGATATGCAACAAAAGTATTTGATGAAAACAAATTACTACTCCCAGAAGATGAAGAAACCATAAAAGAAATACTAAGATTAACTCCAACCTCACTATGACTTCAACTTCATAGATACATCATAGTAAAAGACAAAAAACTAAGAGAAAAACTAAAAGAAGCATCTTTCTGAAAACAACAAATAACTTGATCAAGTTTACTTGTTGTTTTTGCTGTAAAGACTGGTTTTTGAAAGCATGACATTCAAAAGTATTTAGATAAATTACAAGAAGTTAGATGAGTGGATGATGAAAAGAAAGAAAGCATTATGGATAGAATAAGTACATTTATTTTGGAGGATAATGAAAAGTATTGAATAGAAAATTATGAAGAGTGGCAAACAAGACAAGCTTATATTGCACTATGAAATATAATCACTTCACTATCTTTGATGTGATTAGATTCTTGTCCGATAGAGTGACTTAATCCAATTGAATATGATAAGATTCTTGGGTTAAGAGAAAAGTGATTAAAGACGAAAGTTGCTTTGGCTATTTGATATAGGTCAGAGGATGATGGTTATCAAAATGAGAAGAAAGTTAGGTATTCTCAGGAGGAGATGTTTATTGAGATGTAGAAAATTATGAGTTTATTTAATTATAAATAATTATGAAAACACTTTGAAATTTATCAGATAGATTAGTAGATAAAAGTTTTTGAGACATTATATCAGAGAAAAAAGAAAATTTAGTAAATAGAGCTTGAAATAAAGAAAATTTAATTAGGCAGTTTAATTCTCGTTTAGGTTGATTATATTCAATTGTTAAATATTTTGATGAAAAATTCGTTGAATTAAAAGAAATTATAAAAAATTATGGTGATATATCAGTAAGTGATATTGATTATTCTAGAGTAGAGTTAATTATTAGAGATTATAGCAATTTAGTTGCTAATTTAGAAAATTTTAAAGAGTGAGAACCTGAAATTAATAGTGCTTTATCAAGTCCTCAATATTCTCAACTTGAAAGAAATATTCAGACCCTAAACAATAATAGAAATTGAATTAATACAATTGATAAATATTGCAATGATATTGATAACATAATTAACACATTAAAAATAAATATAATTTATTTTGAAAAAGATAAACTATCAAAGGCTGATGACATTGCTAAAGAATTAATTGATAAAAAGGCAGAATTAGAAGAAGCTTTGAGTGTTATAGAATCAATAATTAAAAATAAAGAAAAAAATACAACAACAGAGATAAAGTCTCATAATGAATATTTTGAAAATGAAGCTAAAAATAATAAATGAATCTTGTTAAAAGATGGAAAATGAAAATGGAAAGTTTGGCAATATTTTTTCCCAACTAATTATATTTCTTTCAAAATTATTTGGTTGATTGCATCAATGTTTATTTGAATAGTTGTTATTTGGGATATATACAGGATTCTTGATAGTGAAAAAAGCCTATCCACTTGAGATTCTTTATTAAGAATTTCTTTATTAACTATTGCTTTTTATTTCATTGTTTATTTCTCAAAACAATATTCAAATCATAGAAATTTGTATAAAAGCTACACATTTAAAGCTATTTCATTGAAAGTTATGTTGTGATTAAGTGAAATAAGTTCTGTTTCTGAGAAAACTATGATATATGAAAAAGCTTTAGATAAAATATTTTCAGAACCTAATATAAATATAAGTGAAAAGGACTGAGATATTGTAAATATAGTGAAAGATTCTATACCTGCAAAAGTTCCTTTAAGCAAATAAAAATTAACCTATTAACCAAATAACCAATATGTTCATCCACCTACACAACCACTCCCACTATTCCATCCTAGAATGACTACCAAAACCAACCAGCTATGTAACAAGAGCCAAAGAACTATGAATGAAAGCAGTAGCCCTTACAGACACCTCAAACATTCACGGTTGTCATGAATTCTACAAAGCCTGTAAAGCCGAAAACATAATCCCAATAATGTGATCAGAAATCCTAGTAGAATGAGAACTAGACAAATCAATAAACCACAAAATTGTACTACTAGCCAAAAGCCTAAAAGGATACCAAAACATAATCGCACTTATAACAAAAGCCAACCTATCATCTGAAAAAGGAATCTCAAAAATACACTTTGAAGATCTAAAAGACCATAGTGAAGATGTAATCTGTCTAAGCTGACCAATTTCCTGAGAAATCCCATACTACATACTCTCATGAAAAACAGACGAAGAAATACTAGACAGAATAAAGCAGTACCAAACAATATTCTGAGAAGAAAACTATTTCTTAGAATTACTATACCACGATGACATCCCAAAACAAAGACTAGTAACAGACAAACTCATAGAAATAAACAAAAACCACTGAATCCCTGTAGTAGCAACAAATAACTGTTATTACTTGGGCAAAGAAGACAAAAAAACACAAGACGTAATCGTAGCACTATGAACATGACACGAATTAGAAAATCCAGATAGACCAACATTCATAAACTGAGACTACTCATTTCTAGATGAAGAAGAAATGCAAGCCCTATTTTGATTTATACCAGAAGCCCTAGAAAACACATCAAAAATAGCAGACATGGTAAATATGGAAATAGAAACAGGATGAATACTAATCCCAGTATTTGAATTACCAGAAGAACACCAAAAAATCTATGAAGAAGCAAAAGAATTAGAAAAAGATGAAAAATGACTACAAAAACTAGACTCATCAGAATGGTATTTAAGATACCTATCTTTTGAATGAATGAACAAAAGATTCAACTCAGGATTTTCAAAAGACGAAATATTTGAGCTTATTAAAAAATTAGATAAGCCCTCGTTAAGCAAACAACTAGTAGACACATCACCAGAAGAACTAAAAGACCTATCAATTACATACTACACAGACAAAAAAAACAAATTCCTAAAAACACTAAGCGAACAACAACAAGGATACATAGAAAGACTAGAATACGAACTTGTCGTTATCCACGAAATGTGATTTGATGGATATTTCCTAATCGTTGCAGACTACATAAATCGGGCAAGACAAAACAACATACCAGTTTGACCATGAAGATGATCAGCAGCATGAAGTCTGATGGCATATTTATCATGAATAACAGATCTAAACCCACTTACTTACAGTCTACTTTTTGAGAGATTCTTAAACCCAGCCAGAGTATCCATGCCCGATATAGACACAGACTTTGCCGATACAGAAAGGGATAAAGTAGTAGACTACTGTAGAAGAAAATACTGAGAACAATATGTAGCACAAATCTGTACATTTGGTACATTCGCAGCCAGAGCAGCGGTAAAAGATGTAGGTAGAGTTTACTGAGTACCGTTTGCTGAGATGAATCAATTAGCAAGTCTAATACCAGAAAAACCATGAACAAAATTAAAATGAGCACTAGAAGACTCAATTGAGTTTAAAACAGCCTATGAAACAGATCCTAAGTACAAAGAAATAATCGACAATGCCCTAAAGATAGAATGAAATGTTAGACAAATATGAGTACATGCCTGTGCCGTTATCATTGCTCCAAAGCCGATGACAGACTTTACAGCACTTAGTCATCCACCAAAAGACAGTGAATCAATAATCACACAATACAGTGCTCATCCGCTAGAAGACCTATGACTTCTAAAAATGGACTTCTTATGACTAAAAAACCTGACAATCATAAAAAGAGCTTTAAAAATAATAAAAGCAAACAAAGGAGTAGACATTGATATACTAAATATTGATTTAGCAGACCCAAAAGTATTTGAGATCTTCAGTAACTGAGACACAACCTGAGTATTTCAATTCGAATCGGATTGAATGAGAAAATACCTAAGAGAACTAAAACCAAACGTGTTTGAAGACATTATTGTTATGGTGTCACTATACAGACCATGACCACTTCAATACATCCCAACATACATAAACAGAAAATACTGATTAGAACAAGTAGAATATGCACACGAATCCCTTGAGAAAATATTAGCACCAACACAATGAATAGCTGTCTATCAAGAACAAATAATGCAGATGGTACAAGCATTTGCAGGTTTTTCACTTTGAGAAGCAGACATACTAAGAAGAGCGATTTGAAAAAAGAAAATAAAACTTCTTATGGAACAAAAAAAGAAGTTTTTAATAGCAGCAAAAAATCTTTGACACGATGAAGAATTAGCAAAACACATATTTGAAGATGTAATTGAACCATTTGCATGATACTGATTCAACAAATCCCATGCAGCCTGTTATGCTTTTATAGCCTATCAAACAGCATTTCTAAAAGCATATTACAGAACCGAATTCTTGACAGCAATAATGGTCTCAGACGAAGAAAATATTGAAAGAATTACCCTAGAAGTATGAGAAGCAGAAAGTAAGTGAATAAACATACTTCCTCCAGACATAAACGAGTCAATGAAGCACTTTACATACATAGACGACAACAACATCAGATTCTGATTAAAAGCTATAAAATGACTTTGAGATTGACCGATAGAAAGCATAATGAGATGAAGACAAGAAAAAAAGTATTCAACTCTAAAATGATTTATAAAAAGATGATGAAAAGAAGTTGTAAATAAAAAATCCCTAGAAGCCTTAATTATGTCATGAGCAATGGACATACTTTGAGATAGAAAAGAACTATTAGAAAATATTCCAGAAATTACAAGATTTTTAAAAGCACAAGAGAAAAAAGAATCATCAAACCAAATATGATTATTTGACCTATGATGATGATGAGAATGATTTGACGATGATATACATCTAAAAAAAGTAGAACCATTCAAATACGAAGAAAAACTATTCCTAGAAAAAGAAGTTTTAGGTTTTATGGTATCTGGACATCCTTTAGATTGACTAAAAAGGTACTGTGCTCGTAGAAGCCGTAATACAAAGTTCTTAAAAATGAGTTTTGAAGAGTTAAAACAGTTAGAAAGCGAAGATAAAGAAAAATTTGAAAAAGAAGTACAAAAACTAAAACCAAGTGTTGTTTGAATGATAGTAGATGTTAGAAAAGTTGTTACAAAAAATGGTAAAAATATGATGTTTCTAACTTGTGAATCATTTGATTATGACTTTGAAATTACTATTTTTGATAAAGACTATCCTAAATACAAAGAAAAAGTAGAAATCTGAAAAATGGTTATACTTTCATGAACCCTGAGGATAAATCTAGAATATGCTAGAAAAAGTCTATATCTAGATTTTGTGAAATGAGGTAAAGAATCACTTGTTGTTACAACAATAGCCCAGGTTAGAGAACAGGCAAGATATATGGAACTTTTAGATAATTCTAAAAGAAAGATTATTAATACAAGTACTTGAGAAGAAGATGATGATGAGGAAGATAGTACTGAAAATAACTGTGAAGAGAATTCATGTTCAGATTCTGAATCCAAAGAATATAAATCAGTAACTAAAGAAAATGATTTTGTAAAAGAAAAAAATAATATAGCCTATAATGAAGAATCAATAAAAAAATATATAGTCACTATTCCTCAAAATGCTAAAAAACAAAATTTAGTTGATTTAAAGGCATTTCTATCTTCTCAAACACCTTGAACTATATGAGTTTATATATCTCTTAAATGACAAGAAATAGACACAAAATTTTCACTGTCTAGTATAGAAGGAGTAAAAAAATGGGAAAAAGAGAAGTGGTGATAGAAATAACTGAATTTATTCAAAAATAAATAAGAATTCATAATATTTGTTTTAAATAACATTTATAGTACACTTGTAAAGTATAGCAAATTCTACTATCTAATTCAATCATAATATGATTCTAAGTATTATAAGTATAGTTTTATTATATGTATTCACACTATATCTAATAATATTAGGTAATATTATTTACATGTTACCTTCAGAGTTATTAAATAACTATTTCAGCTTATATCTAGTTATCTTTTTTTACATACCATTAATAGCATATATTTCTGCAGTATTTAGACTAATATATTGATTAATCAAGAAAAAAATAAACAAGAATTATTTATATTCTTATCTAGCTTTTTTCCCATTATTTTTAGCATTTTATTTTTGATATTATACTCAATATGATAAATCAGAATTTATACCTGAAAAAACTTTTGAAACTAGATTGCAAAATATAGACGTGAAAAAAGAGGAAAATTGATTAATAAAAATATGAGAATTGTATACAGGAAATGATAAACTTTATTCAAAGATATTTGATTTAGATGAAAATTTATACCATGATTATGGTTGTATTGTGTTAGAGGAATCTGAAGATTGTAAGGATAAAAACTTAAAAAAATCTATAGAAATATATAACTTAGACAAAGAAATAGTTGATATTGTAAATAATATCTTTTTAGAAATTGTTAAGTATAAGTATTTTAAAGAAGAATTAAAAGATGATGAATTTACTAGCTTACAATGATTGTCCGCAATATCTAGAATAAGCCTATTCTCAGCAATAGATAACTTAGAAAAATGAAATGAAGATAAAGCTGTAGAAATACTTTTAACATACAAAAAACTTTGAGACAAATTATTACTATGAGATAACACATTGATATGAATAATTGTTTGAACTATCGTCAACCATATTTATGATGAAAATATTGATTATGTTTTAGATAATTATCAATTAAGTATGGATAATTTAGAATTACTTAAAAACGAGTTAAATAATACTTATGATGTACAAGATATATTTTCTAATGCTATAAAAGTAGAATATTGAATTAATAAACACTGATTTGAGAATATGTTTGGTAATTCTAGCATGTTGTTAAATAAGGAAGAATTATATAACGAAAGAAGAAATGTTTTATTAAATGTTATAAATTGAAGTACCCCATATGATAAAATAAATAAGAATTATTTTAAGAGAAGCTTTATTTATAAGTTGCTTATAAAATTATCTTTTGAAACCGAATGACACAAAGAAGACATTGAACAGATTAATACTCAAAGAAAAGAACTTTTAGATAAAATTAATTCACAAATAAATAATTTGGAGGGAAACTCCTAGTCACAATAAAACTATTCTTTTTTTACAAGAAAAATGGAATCTTTAAATCATTAAAATCCACATCTAATACATAAGACATTTTAATCTCCTCCAAATCCTTAATATGAACCTTTCAAAGATACAACTCCTTTAAGTCCCCTCAATTCTCTAAATAATCCTGAATTGCCAAATAACCATTTACATAAACCACATCCTTCATAAAACACCCAGACTTTGAAATATCCTCAAATCATCTTTTTAACCTAACTATATAGTTAAAAATCCTATTATAATCCTCCTCATAATACTCCTCCATCTTTTTAACCAATTTCTTATAAGAGTGATTAATACAATAATCCAAAAAGAAATACCTTTCAAAAATACCATAAAACTTCTGATCTTTTTTTGTTATAAACCTAGACTGATTATATATAGCAATTCATTCTTCAATCTCTGAATAAGAAGCTGTTCATCTACTAAATATAGATAAATCAATCTTTCTACCATTAAAACCTCTTATATAATGACCTTCTATTTCATGAGCGATAACTGATCTAATCTCTCTTTTTCATATCTTCTCTCACTCCCTTAAAATTAAATTATCTCACTTCATAGTAAGCCTAGCGGTTGTACTTCACTTACTCAAATTAATCTTTATATTATAAATATGGTTAAACTTATTTATATAATCTTTAATCTCTTCAAAATCCAAAAAATCACTTTCTGAAACAATTTTATTCTTATTTTTTAAAACATCTTCAGAGTATTCTAAATTATCTTCAATAATACTTCAATAAATCTTTTTTGAATAGTTCATCATTCAACTAGTATCTTGCTTTTTGAAGGCTTTTAAAAATTGAATTTTATTTAAAATCTCTTCTTTTTTTCTCTTGTAAATATTATTTAAGTCTATTTCTGGAATTTCTATGTCTAGTACATTTTTTTCTAAGCTATTTAGGTCTAAAGGCATAGGTTCATATTTGAATTTTGGAACATAATCTCCTTTATGATTTACGAATTTCTCTCTTTCCTCCTCTTTATTTATAGGAGCTATGTGTTTTAATATTAGAATCTTTTTATCAATTTTTATAAGTCTTCTATCTATATCTAAAATTTGTTTTTTATAACTTTTAGTTACAGCTATATTTTTTCCTTTTAATAAACTATTATCAGAGAATAAAACCTCTCACTTTTTATATTTAAAAGGATCAACTAAAAATCACTTTAAAGAAGATATTCAAAGAATAATATTTGTAGACTCCAAATGCTTTATAATAAACTTTATAGCCTTTTTCTGTCCTAAAATCTCACAATCAAGTTTTATTTTTTTTATTCAATGGGAATCAACTTTTAAAATATTTTCTAAAAAAGACCTATTTATATAATTAGAACTTTGAGAAACTTTTATGTTCGCAAGATATTTATAACTCTTATCCTTCAAAAATATTCTCACATATTCTTTAGTTCCAAGAACCTTCTTTCATGTTATATGTCTTATCTTTTCCTCAATATCTCATGAGAATAAATCTCTTCACAACCTTACTCATTTTTCTACAGAATTTACAGATATTCCATAAACTTTTTCTAATCTAGTCTTTAGAGGAGAAAGATTTATGACTTGTATCTCTAAACCAGGTCTTACATTCATCTCTAACAAAATGGGACCAAAATCTTTATCTAGTACTATATCACATCATAAAAAACCTATTTTTGTATGTTTTTGTACACTTACAGCTAAGTTTAATACTTTATCCCAAAATGGTAACTTTATTCATCTCACATCTCATATTCAAGGAATAGCTTTTACTAATTTACCTCATTTAGAAATAAAGGTAAGCTTTCATGTTCAAATATCTATTCAAACTCAACATGCTCATGCATGTATATTTGCCTTTCCTCAAGACTCTTTAGTAGGAACCCTAAACATAGCCATTACAGGAACCATATTGTATACAATAACCCTTATATCAGGTAAACCATATTTTCAAAGTAAATCAATTTGAGAATCCAAAACTATTTTTCTCTCTATCAAAACTCTATCTCTTAATCATGATAAAGAGAAAAATCAATCAAGAATATAACCAAGATGAGTAAAAAGCCTTTCTCTTGAATATACCTCTCAAGTATTTGTTATAAAGTTTCAAAGAGAATCTTTTTTATCAAAGACTAAAATTCATTTTCATCAGTAACCATTATTAGGTTTTACAACAAAAGGAACTTCTAACTTTTCTATTATTTCTTTGTTTATTTCTTTATGTTTTCTTATTATAAGCAATGTTTCAGGAACAGAAACTCATTTATTGCTTAGAAATTCTTTAGTTTTTAGTTTTGAATCAGCCATTTTTCTAGAAATAGAAAAATTCCCTTTCTTTATATATTGAAGGTTTCTAGCATTTTGTCATAAAAGACCATATTTTTTGAAAAAAAACACTTTAAATAACAGTTAAGATTTAATTTTATTTGAGAGATTTAAACAGTATCAATATGCTAAATTATCAACTTTAACTTTACTTAAGATATCTTCTAGAAGATAAAAATCAACTAAATCCTCATATAAAGATAAACATTAGTAATTCAGACATAAATACATAATCTTTATTCTTTAATAAAAAGTCAGATGAAGAATAACTAAAAAATATAAATTCTAGATTTTTAATAAAAAGTAGAAATATTAATAGACTAAATATAAAAGCCAACACAGAATATATTATTCACTGTAAAGAAAAAGGTCAGTATATAAAGAGTTTACTTCATCACACTAATCTAGTTATAGCTATTTCATTTCTAAAATAGTATACAAAGTTTCATATTATAGAATATGTGATAACAGCTATAGAAAAAACAAATATTCATATTATTACATATAATCCAATCTTTAACATATTTAATATGGTAATAATTTTCCTTATTCTTTCATATTGTGTAGTATAATTAGAAAAATAGTTTTCATTTCATTCCTTCATATTTGATAGAATGAAAAGTTTATTTTCTACAATACTATTTAAATATTCATATTGATTTAATTTTATATCCGAAAGTATTATTGTTTCTGGAAGAGGATTTTCACTCTCAATTATCTTTACCAATACAGAATCTCTTTTCTCCATAAGTTTTAGAGCTTCCTCTTTATTAAGATAAGTATATTTAATATTTGGAAGTTTTTCATTTATATCTTTTTTGAAGTCCATTACTTCAACTGAATCTTGAGTATATTTCTCATCTAGATAAAGAGAAATTGTCAGCTTTGATCAGATAGATGTCATTATCTCTGAACTTACATTATGTAAAATTAACAATATGTTAATAAAAAACATAAGTAGTGTTAATATCAACACAGAAAAAATACTTAAAAATTTATTCCTAAGTATATTTTTAACAGAATACTTTAATAAACGAAAAAACACTATATAAAAATTATCAAAATAATTTACTTTAAAATATCTCTATTAAGATAAAGAGTATTTGTTTTTTTGCAAATATTTTTTAAATATAAACATATATACATTAAAAACAATAAATAAAAATACTTATTAACTAAAATTATTTGATTTTTACTATTATTTTATGTTAAGATTATAACAATAAATATTAATTTAGAAAAATATGTTAGACAAAAAATTAAATAAATCTTATACAGAACTGAAAAAAGCAGTAAGAAGTACTAGTAAATGGATAGAATCACATATATTGGATAAATTTGAAGACAACTATAAAAAACTAATAACTCAAACCGATGATGTAATCGCTAAAATAGCTGATTTAAAAGATAAAATAGTGGATGAATCAAAAATTAAGTGATGAGATTTATGAGAAGTTATAAAGAAAAAAAATGAAGACTATAAAGAAGAGATAATAGAATTGTATTGAAATTTGAAAACTTTAGTTTGAGAAATGAATATTCGGTTAAGAGAAAAGAAAAAAAAGTGAATAGTTGTAAGTATGAAAGAAGAATACAAAAAAGCCGAAGAAGAGACAAAAAAACTTATGAAAAAGATAGGAGAGTTAAAAACAGACCTAATAGACGATAAATATATAGAAGTTAATTATAATTGAACAAATATTCCTGTAACTTTTGATATTGAATTAGGTTCTTTAGATATATGAACAGATAAATATAAAGTAGACGACATATGTATAAACAAAAAAATAAGAGATGAAGAAATAAAAATAAAAAGCTTTTCTATAAAAAAAGAAAAACCAATAATGTCAATATTTGTACCTAGTTTAGTTGCAGAGAAATACTCTTTATGAAGCAATCATTCAAAGCCATATATTTTAGAATGAGTAGTCAAAAGAGACAAAATAGCTGAAATGGCAGAATGGCTGCTACTATATTGAAAAGGAGAGCTTAAAATAGAAATAAACGGGACAAAGGTACATATAAAAATGAATAAGATGAAAGAAGACACTGTCTAGGTTTAAATTTGATAATGTCTAGACTAAAAGTCAAAAGTAAAATAATAAAAAATTTGATTAGTTTTATATTTTTATTATCTTAACATAAGATTTAAAATTAAATTAATCTTATGGAAAACTATAAAATAACAAGGAAAAAAGCTTCAAAAATGTTAAATTTGTCTACTCGTAGTGTAGACAGATATATAAAATCAGGAAAACTTAGAATAAAAAAGGATTGAAAAACTATTCTTATACATAAAGAAGATATAGAAAAGCTTATGTCTAGTTGAGATGAAAACAAACAAGAAGTAATTATTCCAAAGAAAAAAGAAGAAAAAGAAGAAAAGAAAGAAAAAACAAAAGTTGAGATAAAAAAATGAGATAGTAAAAAAGAACATATGAAAGAAATAATAGAGGAACCAGAAACTGAAGTTCAAAGTAGTACAACAACAATTATAGAGAAAAAGAATTCTCTTGAAACAATATACAATGATTTAAGAGAGGAAATAAATAGAAAAGATGATGTTATTCAAAACCTATCTATAAAATTAGGAAGAGCAGAAGAAATAGCTAAAAATTCTATAAGCTTAATAGAATTTAAAAAATCTCAATTTCTTCTTGAAGAGTCAAGATGATATCTAAGCAAAGAAGTTGAACAACTAAATACATACAAAAAAACACTCAAAAAAAAGCTTAGATACGAAAAAAGAACTAATTATATATTACTTACATTTACTATAATATTATTTGCAACCATGGTTGTAGTTTGGTTCTCAAAAATATAAACTAAATTTTTAAAGTAAATTTACCTATACCTAATTTTAAGTATAGGTAAATTTTTTATATTAGTTAAATGTTGCAAAAAAATATTTTTAAATAAAATATGCCTTACTATGCTTGTATTATGAAATAATTAATTACATAAATATGTCCTCATAGTTCAATGGATAGAATAACCCCCTCCTAAGGGGTAGATGCTGGTTCGATTCCAGCTGGGGATACCATTTAAATTAGGGAAAAGGGTTTTAATTATTATAATACTTTGTGTATTTTTATTTTTTAAATATCTAATTATGTTTGGAGAAAAAAAAGAAAATAATAACAATGTCTTGTACATAGTTGTTATTGTATTACTTGTTATAATAGCTATTTTAGCTTTTTTCTTATGAAAAAAGATGTGAACCAAAGAAGTATCGCAAGTAGATAATAATTGAATTGAGAACAATATAGAGGCATCTTGATCTCAACAAAAACAACTAACAGATTTAACTATAACTCTTATAGATGATAAGAGATGTGAAGACTGTAATCTCGCTTATTTAGAAAGTCAGTTGCAAACGGTTCCATTCCTATCTCATGCTGAATATGTAAAAAAAGACTTTTCAGATGAATGAGTTAAAGATTATATAAAAGAAAACGGAATTGAATTTTTACCAGCTATAATTTTTTCAACAAAAGAAATAGAAGATCCAGATGGAGCAATAACTAAATTTTTAGCACCAATGGATTCATGAGAATATAAATTAAAAGTATGAAGTTCTTTTGATCCGTTTGCTGAGATATGTGACAACTGAATAGATGATGACGGTAATTCAAAAGTAGATTGTGAGGATGAAGGATGTTTATGAAGTCTTCTTTGTAGAGAAGAAACTAAGAATACTCTAGATTTGTTTGTTATGTGATATTGTCCTTATTGAGAATTAGCAATGAAAGCTTTATCTGATTTAGAAGAAAAATTTTGAGAAGACTATAAATTAGATATCCACTACATCGCTAATAAAACAGGAACTGGATATAGTGAAGATGATTTTCAATCTCTACATTGAGTAACTGAAGTTCAAGAAGATATAAGACAACTATGTATAAAGGAAAAATATTGAATAAAAGAACTAGTAAAATATTCTGCAATAAGATATGGAAAAGCAGATAACTATTGAAGAGTAAGTGAAACACCTAAAGAATCTGTTGAGAAGGCATGACTAGACTTTGATAAAATAAGTTCTTGTACAACTTCTGGAGAATGAGCTAAACTTCTAGAAGAAGATATTAAAATAGCAGAATCTTTAATGATAGGAGCTTCTCCAACTTGGCTAGCTAATAATAAATATCAATTCTGATGAATTTATGCTGCAGATATACAAGAAAAGTTTTGTAACTATAATGAAGACTTGAGTTGATGTGAAACAGATATTGAGGCAACCGATACTACAGGTTCTGCACCACAATGTAATTAATAAAGAAATAAAAAAGCTCTATATAGAGCTTTTTTATTTCTTTATTCTACCCCCTATTCAACATTTTTTCTACAAATTTTTTATCATTTCTCCATTTCTCTTTTGTTTTTACCCTTAAAGCCAAAAATACCTTTTTGCCGAAAATTTTTTCCAATTCAATTCTAGCATCCTTTCATATATTCTTTATCAAGTTTCATCATTTTCATATTACTATATATTTTTGACTAGTACTCTCAGTATAAATATATGCTACTATTTTTAATATATCTTTTTGATCATCCACTTCATCAACATTTACAAATATGCTATGAGGAATTTCCTCTTTTGTATAATTAAAAACCTTCTCTCTTATAATTTCGCTAATTCTAAAAAATATATTTTGTTTTGTATAAAAATCATCTTCAAAAAATGTAGTTCAGATTTCTAAAAGTTTTTTGATATTTTCTAGCAAGACATCGAATCATTCTTTTGTTTGAGAAGAAATAAAAAAATTATTTTTCTCTTCCTTTAATTCTATCTGAGGAGTTAAATCAATTTTTGTATAAACCTTAAAAACAGGAATACTTAAATCTTTTATAAGCTCCTCTATATATTTTTCTTCATCTCAAACTTTTCTAGAAGAGTCAATGAAATATAGAGCAAGCTCAGCATCTTTAAAAGATTTTATAGCCTGAGCATTTATCTCTTCATTAAAAGATTTTGTGCTTTTATGAATTCAAGGAGTGTCAAAAAATATTATTTGACTATCTGTATCATTATAAACTGCCAATATCTTATTTCTAGTAGTTTGAGGAACATTTGTTACTATAGATACTTTTTCTCAAATAAGAGTATTTATAAAAGTAGATTTTCCAGCATTTGGTCTTCAAACAATAGCTACATATCAGACTTTTTTCTTTTTTAACTCTTTAGAATTATCTAAAATATCTTTTAAATTTAGTTCTTTCATATTTTTATTAAGTATTTTAAAATAATAATTTTTTATTACGAATTTCTCTATTAAGTTAATAACTTTTGCTTTTTTATCAATTCTTTTTGACAATAAGTGATTATTTTATAAAATGTTGTGGGCTTTTTTGAAAGCTTTTATTTTATATCCTTCTTTGTAAAACTTAAATTACAAAGATATAATCCAAAGGAATTATGGTTAATTATGAATTAATGCTGATAATCAATCCTTCTTTATCAGAGGATGAAAACAAATCAGTTCTAGAAAGTGTAAAAAGCACTTTAGCAGAAGAATCTGCAAAAATAACAAAAGAGGACATTTGGGGAGAAAAAAAGATGGCATACAAGATAAATAAATCTGAAAAAGGGTTTTATGTTCTATTTGAACTAGAAATGGATGGTACATCTATTGAAAAAATAAACGGAATTTTCAATCTAAACCAAGATATATGGAGATACATGTTTGTTAAACAAGGTTCTTAATTTTTAATTTTTTAATTTTTTGACGATATGAGAACAGTTAATAAAGTTATATTAATTGGTAATGTAACAAAAGATCCTGTGATAAAGGAAACTGAAAATAGTAAGAAATTAGCTCTTTTCACTATAGCTACTAATAGATATTTTAAAACTAATGAAGGTGATAACAAATCAGAAGCAGAATTTCACAACTGTGTTGCTTGGGGAGGTTTAGCTGAAAGAGTAGAAAAATTTTTATTAAAATGAAAGCTTGTTTATGCAGAATGAAGATTAAAAACAAGAATTATAGAAAAAGAGGATGGAGAAAAAGTTTATAAAACAGAAATTGTTATATCTAATCTAATATTTTTAAATAAAAGATCTGATTTTGATGAAGGAGACGCTGGGGAATTTGAAGATCTAGATGATGACAAGTTTTAATTAATAAAACTTAAGCTAAGTTAATAAATTATCAGTACCTATAAGGTTTTGATTCTATAATCCAAAATTTATTTTTAAAAACAATTATTATGACTAAAAATACTAAGTGTCCATTAGAAGGACAAAACATAGACTACAAAAATGTAGACCTATTAAAACAATATCTAACAAAATTTGGTAAAATTATTCCTAGATACTACTCATGAGTATCATTAAAAAACCAAAAGAAATTAGCAAAAGCTATAAAAAGAGCAAGAACTATGGCTCTAATACCTTTTGTTAAAGGATTCGATCCAAATTATGAAGGGTAATAAACGAAACATAAAAAATAGCATTGAATTTAAATTCAATGCTATTTTTTATGTTTCGTTTATACTATTTTGAAATTTTTACTTTTGCTCAATCAGGAAGTATGCACTCAGAAGTTCTCATTAAATCATAAGTCATTTCCTTTATTGTATCAATTTGTAAATTTAATAGTGCTACAATTTCAACCCCAGATCTGTTATATAGATTATCTATATATATTCTGTGTACTGAATCTGTTACTGTTGTTTTTGTTGTATTTAGTTCTATGTAAGATGAGTTATGTAAGCCTCAATATACCCAATTATATGTTGTTTTATCTAAGGTGAAGTCAACTGTAGGGAATTTACAAAGAATTTTAGCAGTTTCTTCTACATAATACTTTCTAATTCCAATATTTTCTTGTGCTATTTCTGCTGCAGTTTTTTCTTTTGGAGGTGTGCATGAAGCAATGGCAGTTGATAATAAAAAAATTCAGGTATTTTTTAATATATTGTTCATCATATATAATTAACTACTAAATTAATAACACTATAATAAGTTAATATTTAATTTAGTCAATGTTTTTTAAACAAAAACTTTACTTTCCTATTTTTATCCATATAATCCCCACACTTTTAGAAATTTACCCATAAATATATGAGTTTTAGAAATATAGCTATCATTGCCCATGTAGATCATGGAAAGACAACACTAGTAGACCAATTACTTAAAATAAGTGACGATTTTGACGAAAGAGTTTGAATACAAGAAAGAGTAATGGATAGCAATGCTCAAGAGCAAGAAAGATGAATTACTATTTATAGTAAAAATACAAGTATCAGATACAAATGAAACAAAATAAATATAGTAGACACTCCATGACATGCTGACTTCTGAAGTGAAGTAGAAAGAGTACTTAGAATGATAGACTCTGTAGTACTAGTAGTAGATGCATACGAGGGACCTATGCCACAAACTAAGTTTGTATTAAAAAAATCATTAGAACTATGATTAAAACCATTAGTAGTAATAAACAAAATAGACAAACCAACTTCTAGACCAGATTGGGTTGTTGATAAATTATTTGACCTATTTGCTAAATTAGGAGCAACAGATGAACAATTAGATTTTCCAGTTTGTTATGCTATAGCTAGAGAATGAAAAGCAATAAGAGAAATGTGAGATGATCTAAAAGACATGACACCACTTCTTGATATGATTATGGAAAAAATTCCAGAAGCACCAAACCTTTCAGAAAAACCACTTAGAATGCAAATAGCAAACCTATGATATGACAACTTCTTATGAAGACTATGAATAGGAAGAATCTATGAATGAAAAATAAAAGTAGGACAAGATGTAATAGTTACAGATAATAATTGACAACAAAGAAAGGCAAAAATAACAGAAATACTTACAAATGAATGACTAGAAAAAGTTAAGGTAAAAGAAGCTATAGCTTGAGATATTATTACAATAGCAGGAATCTCTGATATATTTGTATGAGAAACAATAGCAGAAAACGCAGATGTAAAAACAATGCCACATATAACAATAGACGAACCTACTTTAAAAATGGATTTTCTAGTAAACAACTCTCCATTTGCATGAAGAGAATGAAAATTTGTTACATCTAGACAAATAAGAGACAGATTAGAAAAAGAATTAGAAATGAATGTGTGATTAAAAATAGATTTCGATTCTAGTGAAAATTATGTAGTTTCAGGTAGATGAGAATTACACTTGTCAGTTCTGATTGAAACAATGAGAAGAGAATGATATGAATTACAAGTATGAGCACCAGTAGTTATAATGCATGAAGAAAATGGGAAAAAAATGGAACCAATAGAAAGAGTTTGAATTTCAGTTCCATCTGAATTTTCAGGTTCAGTAATTGCAGCACTTTGAAAAAGAAAATGAGAAATGGTAAATATGCTAGATGAAAATGATATAACAAATTTAGAATTCCTAGTTCCAACAAGATGATTATTGTGATTTAAATCAGAATTTACGACACTTACTAAATGAGAATGACTACTTTCAAGTTCATTTGAAGAATATGTTCCACATAAAGGACCTATTGAAAAAAGAGAAGTATGATCTATGATATCTATGGAAAATTGAAAAACTATGGCATATTCATTATTTAACCTTCAGGATAGAGGAACTATTTTTGTACATCCAGCTACTGATATATATGAATGAATGATTATTTGAGAATCTTCAAAATGACAAGATTTAACAGTAAATGCTACAAAAAATAAGAAACTTACAAATATGAGAGCCTCTGGTGCTGATGAGGCACTAAGATTAACACCTCCTAAGATAATGACATTAGAAGAAGCTATAGATTATATAAGTAATGATGAATATGTGGAAGTCACACCAGAATCTATAAGATTAAGAAAAAAGTATTTAACAGAAACTGAAAGAAAGAAAAATAGTAGAGCTAAGTAAAAACATTTAAAATTAAAAGAAAATATTAAAATTCCTCATATATTCCCTATTATTAACGATAGGGAATATATGAAGAAAAAAAGTTAATTTAAAATTTGACTTTAGAAGAAATAATTATAAAATTCTTCTCGCTAATTAATTGATATATTCCTCCGTAGCTCAGTGGTAGAGTAGATGGCTGTTAACCATTTGGTCACTGGTTCGAATCCAGTCGGGGGAGCCAAATAAATTTTAACTTTTAGTGATTAGTCCTTAAAACAAGCTAGTCACTAAAATTTATGTTTTGCTCTTTTACATTTCTAAATGCTAAAAGCTATAAAATAGTTTTGGAGAGATGGCTGAGTGGTCGAAAGCGACGGTCTTGAAAACCGTTGAGTGCCTCGGTACTCCTAGGGTTCGAATCCCTATCTCTCCGCCATTTTATTATAAAAGCCAGGAAGGATGCCTGAGTGGCTGAAAGGGCTCCCCTGCTAAGGGAGTGAATCTTTTATCGGATTCCGAGGGTTCGAATCCCTCTTCTTCCGCCATTCTAATTCCCCTTAATGCAATAAAAAAATTAAGACGAAAGGTAATAAATAAGGTTATTAAGAAAAATTATAATAACACCTATTGTCTTAGATTTTATTATTTGCTTTAGCTTGGGCCTGTAGCTCAGGGGTTAGAGCAGTCGGCTCATAACCGATTGGTCGTTGGTTCAATTCCAACCAGGCCCACCATTTTAAGCTTGTTTAAAAGTATTAATTAACTACTAGAAAGAAAATAAAAAAAACTTTTGACAAAGGAAGTTAATTTTATAGAATAAAGCGGCTTTAAAAATAAGAGGTAAAGTTAAAAGTTTATATTTAAAACTTTTAATATAGTTCATAAAAACAGAGATTAACTTACTTGGAAAAGAAAATAAAAAAAACTTTTGACAAAGGAAGTTAATTTTATAGAATAAAGCGGCTTTTAGAAATGAGAAGCAACAAGAAAAGTTCTTTAAAATAAACAGTATATTAGAAAAAATGATTCTAAAGATCTAGGAAAACTCAAAAAAATATAAAATCAAGTTTAAAAGAGTTTGATCCTAGCTCAGGGTGAATGCTAGCGGTGCGCCTAACACATGCAAGTCGAGCGGGAAGTTATTAGCTTGCTAATAATGGATAGCGGCGAACGGGTGAGTAATATGTTGGAATCTGCCCCCAAGTCAGGGATAGCCCACTGAAAAGTGGATTAATACCGGATAGTCTCTTCGGAGTAAAAATTTATTGCTTGGGGAGGAGCCTACATTCTATCAGCTAGTTGGTGAGGTAAAGGCTTACCAAGGCTATGACGGATAACTGGTCTGAGAGGATGATCAGTCACAATGGAACTGAGACACGGTCC
>DJMN01000028.1 GCA_002435385.1 Patescibacteria group bacterium UBA6489 | reverse complement strand
ACACACTTTTTTGAACAGTCTCATAACAGTGACTTCACTGTTATTTTTTATAATTCAAACTCATTAAATCTTTGGCAATAATAAAATTATTATCCTTAATATTTTCTGCATCTTCATAAGCATCTAATCATATATGGGTTAAAATAACTTTTTTTACGTTATTTTCTTTTGCTATTTTTACAGCTATTTTAGGATTTAAATGGACTAATGTTTCTTTATCATTTCAAACTGTTGATTCTAAAACAGCAATGTCAGAATTTTTTATAGATTCTAAAAGTCATGGACAAACTCATGAATCTCCAGACATAGAAAGAATTTTTTTGTTATATTCTACTCTATATGATAGGCAATTTCCTTTGTGATTTACATCAAAACATTTAACATTTATACCATTTATATTAATCATCTGTTTATCCTTCATCTCTCTTATAATAATTTTGTGTTTTGGTTTTCTTATATCTAAAGCAAATGCTTTTAATATATAGTTCACTGAATCTTTTAATCAAACAGGTCAATAAATGGTTAGGTCTTTTTTTCTAAAACTTCTATTTGGTAATTCACATAAAGCAATATGAAGAAATGGAGCTAAATCACAACAATGGTCTGCATGAGTATGAGTAATAAATATAGAATCTATTTGATAATATTCTATTCCGACTCTTAGCAACTGGTTTATTGCTCACCTGCCAAAATCAAAAACGATATTTTTGTTCTTAACTTTTAGTAAATAACAAGAAGTAAATTTGTTTAACTCTGGTTCATAAGTTCATGTTCATAATGTTATAAGGTGCATTCTCTTTGTGGATTATTTAATAATAATATAGTGAATTATAAAAGATATAATTTATTTTTCTAGACTATTTTTATTTTTTTAACTCTATTTTCTCAAGTAAAAAATGTAACATTCAAGCAAATTCTTCATTTTCTATTTTTATACCAAAAGAAGTTTGTTTAAAAATAATGATATAAACAAAATCTCAAAAAATGAATGTATTAATCGCTGAATTTTGAGCTGGTAAATCTTTTATTATATCTATATTGTATGTCTTTGTAATATTTTCAAGTAACATCATACCATTTCCAAGGTAAGCCTCTATACTAATATTCTCTTTTTTTAACTTATTTATAAAACTTTCTCAATTATCAGTAAATTTTAAATTGGATTTATTCTCTAGAGTATTTGAAGCAAACATCTTTATCTGTATATATTTATTATCCTTTATTTCTCTGTACATATTTTTATAAAGCTGTCCCAATCAATCAGTTCACTCAAAAAAAGTAATTTTAGGTCTATCTCAATAACTCTCATCTTCAAGCTCCTGAAGATGACTTTCTAAAATATCAATTTTTTCTCTTTTCCTTTTTAATTCTCTATATTCTTCTTTTATTTTATTTCATATAACATGTTTATCTGCTATAAAGAAATACTTTACTCAACTCTTAGTTATCTCAGAAATAATTCATTTTGCTAAAAGTCTTTTTAATGTTTTATAAATATTTGTTCTTTCTCATCAAACAGCTTGAGCGACTGTTGAAGCCGTTTTAGCTCAATATTTATATAAAAATACAAAAATATCTGCTTGGATTTTTGTTAATCCAAACTCTTCCAGCAAAGAACTTATATTCTCTTTCATAGTTTTTTAATTTAGTTGTGAATATAGTATTCACAATAAATATACAGTTTTTATTGTAATAAATCAAGTTTTTGTTAAATTAAAAGTATGAAACCTCACCCTAGCCCTCTCCTCAAGGAGAGGGAACATAAGGAATAATTTAACTTTAATCCTATGCAAAAACAAACCATACAAACAAAAACCTGCAGACACTGTAACTCAAACTTTGAAGTTACAGATAAAGATCTTGAATTCTACTCTAAAGTATCTCCTATTTTTGATTGAAAAAAATATGAGATACCAGCACCTAAATTATGTCCAGACTGTAGGCAACAAAGAAGACTAAGCTTTAGAAACGAGAGAAATTTATATAGGAGAAAGTGTGAAGCCATAGGAAAAAGTATTATATCAGTTCATTCACCTAATAAAGACTATAAAGTTTATGATTATGACTTCTGGTGGAGCGACCAATGGGATCCTATAAGTTATTGAAAAGATTTTGATTTTAATAAAAATTTTTTTGAACAATTCAATAATCTCTTTAAATCAGTTCCTCTATCTTCTAAAATATGAACAAATAATGAAAGGTCCGAATTTACTCACCTATCATCATACAACAAAGACTGCTATTTACTTTTCAATTGAAGTTACAATGAAAATGTAATGTACTCTTATCGGGTTCAAAGAAATTCCCATGGCTTAGATTTGTGTTCAACAGCAGACACAGAATTATGTTATGAAAACATAGACTCAAAATGAAATTTTAAATCATTTTATATAATCAATTCTAGAGATTGTCGTGACTCTCTTTTTTTGAGAAACTGTCTAAATTGTGAGGAATGTATTTTGTCATATAATTTAGTATGAAAAAAATATTATATATTAAATAAGCAATACTCAGAGGATGAATATAAGCTAAAAAAAGAAGAAATTTTCCAAGATTTAAATAAATACAAAAACATTTACATAGATAATATTGTCTCATGAAAAATCTTAGTAAAACAATTAGAGATTGAAAATTCTGAGAATTGTGTTTGAAACTATATAGAAGATTCCTCTAACTGTAATCAATGTTTCGATGTAAAAAGATCGGAAGATTGTAAGTTTTGTTATAATGCTTTTGAGCTAAAAGATAGTATGGATGTTTGTTTCTTTGGATTCTCTTCAGAGCTAATATATAATTCAACAAATATTTGACTAAAAAGTCATAAGGTTTTATTTTCTTGTTATTTATATAACTGTCAAAATGTACTATATTCATATGATTGTCACAACTCTTCAAATTTGTTTTGATGTATTTGATTAAGAGACAAGCAATATTGCATTTTTAATAAACAATACAGTAAAGATGAATATGACAGAAAGGTAATTCAAATCATAGAATCTATGAAAAATACCTGAGAATGGGGAGAATTATTTCCTAGTTACATTTCTCCCTTTGGTTATAATGAAACAATAGCTCAAAGGTATTTTCCACTTCCTCATCCTTGAACTCCTTCTCCTAAGGAGACTATATGAAAAACATTCTTTACTTTCAGTCCCCCCTCTACTCTCAAAGAAGAGGGGGCTAGGGGGTGAGGTCAATTCAACTGGTCAAACTATGAATCACCTTCTCCAAATGTGGAGAAAATAATCCCAGCAAGCAAATTACCAGAAAACATAAAAGAAATTCCAGACGATATACTAAATTGGGCAATAAAATGTGAACTCACAGAAAAATCATTCAGAATAATCAAACAAGAAATAGAATTTTATAGAAAATATAATTTACCCATTCCCAGAAAACACCCAGATCAAAGGCATTCAGAGAGAATGGAACTCAGAACCTCCAGAAAATTATTCGATAGAAAATGTGAAAAATGCTGATTAGATATTAAAACAGCATATTCGCTAGATAGACCAGAAATAGTTTATTGTGAAAAATGTTATAATGATGAAGTTTATTAGGAGAAAGCTGAAAAGTTTAAAAGTTATAAAAAAGTAGAAACAGCTGGTCAACAGAGGGGGTTAGCCCTTTGCTTGGAAAGAATTATACATGTAGCTCTTTTCCTTTTGTATTAAAGGAAGAGAATCAGAGATGGATTATTAATGTAAGTACCATATTTATGCAAGAAAAAATCATACAAACAAAAAACTGCAAACACTGTAACTCACACTTTGAAATTACAGACAGAGATTTAGAATTTTATGATAAGATTTCTCCAATTTTTAAGGATAGAAAATATTCTATCCCTACACCTAAACTATGCCCAGAATGCAGAGAACAAAGAAGACTAAGTTTCAGAAATGAAAGAAATATGTATAAAAGAAAATGTGACGCAACAGGAAAAAACATTATTTCAATATATTCTCCTGACACAAAGTTAAGAATATATGAACAAAATTTTTGGTGGGGAGATAAATGGGACGCAATAAAATATTGAATGGACTTTGATTTTAGTAAATGATTTTTTGAGCAATATGAGTTACTTACTACAAAAATACCAAGAATAAATCTATATAACCAAAATTCAGAAAACTCTCCATATTCTAATTTTGAATCAGACGAAAAAAATTGTTATTTAACAATGTGAGGTCACTGGAATGAAAATTGTCTATATAGTACCTATTGCTTTAAATCAAAAGATTGTGTAGATAACTACTGGTTATTTGGTTGAAATAATTGTTATGAATGTTTCTTTTGTTATAAATTACATAAATGCTTTTTTCTAAGATACAGTAGAGAATGTTCAGATTGTTATCTATGACATGACTTAGAAAATTGCTCTTATTGTTTTTGATGTGTTGGTTTAAAAAATAAAAAGTATTATATATTCAATAAACCATATTCCAAAGATGAATATTTTGAAAAAATAGCTAAATTAAAATCAGAGAATGAAAAAGATATAAGGAAAAGTTTTGAAGAAACTTATTATAAGGCACCTCATAAAAATCTAAATATATCATGAGCAGAAAACTGTACCTGAGATGATATATTTAATTCAAAGAATCTTATAAATTGTTTTTGTGCTGAGGAATTCGAAGATGCTAAAAACTCTTCTATTATATGAATGTGAAAGGACTGTATGGATGTTTTCTCAATCGGATTACTTGAAATGTCTTATGAATTCTGTAGCTGATGATTAAACTGATATAAAAATATTTTTTCTCAATTATGCTACTGATGTAGAGATGTTTACTATTCTAGCAATTGCCACTATTCTAAAAACCTCTTTTGATGCGAATGATTAAAGAATAAAGAGTATTGTATTCTCAACAAACAATACACAAAACAAGAGTACGATGAATTAGTTCCAAAAATCATAGAATACATGCAAAGCTCGTGAGAATGGTGAGAATTCTTTCCATCTTCAATTTCACCTTTTTGATACAATGAAACAGTAGCAATAGAATATTTCCCATTAACCAAAGAAAAAGCAAAAACTAAGTGATTTAAATGGTCAGACTACGAACCTCCAAAACCAAATGTAGATAAAATAATACCAGCAGAAAAGCTACCATATGATATAAAAGATATTCCTGATGATATCTTAAATTGGGCAATAATGCCAACTTCCCAAAATAATAACACCGTAGGGAACGAAGATATTCGTTCCTATATCATAACAGATGAAAATATTAATCCTCTACAAGCAATTCAAAAACCATTCAGAATAATCAAACAAGAATTAGATTTCTACAGAAAACATAATCTCCCAATTCCAAGAAAACACCCAGATCAAAGACATTTAGAAAGAATGAAACTTAAGAATCCAAGAAAATTATTTGATAGAAAATGTGATAAATGCAAGGATAATATTAAAACCACTTATGCTCCAGATAAAAAAGAAATAGTTTATTGTGAGAAGTGTTATAACGAGGTAGTTTATTAGAATGGAAAATAGAAAGATTAGAAGTGTTACATAATCCGAATCCATCCCCCTCCGTTACACTTCGGAGACTTCCTTTGCAAAAGGAAGAAATTTATGGAATTACAATTAAATGGTTCTCTTTAGTTTTCTTCCTTTTTCAAAGGAAGTGCTTGAAACGTAGTGGAAAGCGATGGATTCGTACCATAGAAAGAAATAAAAATTTTGAAATTTAACTTAAGTACTATGCAAAAAAAAACAATACAAACCAAAACATGCAAACACTGTAATTCAAACTTTGAAATTACAGACAAAGATTTGGAATTTTATGATAAATTTTCTCCAATTTTTAACTGAAAAAAGTATCAGATTCCAACTCCTACATTATGTCCAGACTGTAGACAACAAAGGAGGTTAAGCTTTAGAAATGAAAGAAATCTATACAAGAGAAAATGTGATGCTACAGGAAAAAATATTATTTCAATTTACTCTCCTGATAAAGAAATCAAAGTATATGAACAAAGTTTTTGGTGGAGCGATAATTGGAATCCCTTGGATTATGGAATAGATTTTGATTTTAGTAAATCTTTCTTTGAACAATTCTCTAATTTATTAAAAAAGGTTCCTCAACAAAATGTTGTTTGAGATAATAATGAAAACTCTAGTTATTGTAATCTCGTTGCAGATAATAAAAACTGTTATTTAATATCAGAAAGTTCAAACAATGAATATTGTTATTATGGATATTGGCTACAAAAATGTAAATATTGTATAGACTCAGGATTTATGCATGAATGTGATTATTGTTATGAATCTGAGAATTGTTACAATTGTTATAATTCTAGCTATTTATTCAACTGTAAAAATTGCACAGACAGTTTTTTTATGGAAGATTGTATCTGATGTAAAAAATGTTTATGATGTGTTAATTTAGTAGATAAGAAATATTATATATTCAATAAAAAATATGAGAGTGAGGCTTGGAAATATGAGGTTGAAAAGCTACTAAGAGATAGAGAAATAAAAAATAAATTTTTAGAATTCAAAAAGACTTTACCCAAGAAATACTCTAGAATCTTAAATTCTGTTAATTCTATTTGAGATTATATAGAAAATTCAAAGAACTGTTATAATTGTTTTCATTCACATAATGCTGAAGACTGTAGATACTGAGAACACGTTTGGAGAAATGCCGTGAATTGTATGGATGTGAGTACAGCCTGAAGAGATGCAGAAAAAATATATGAATCAATTAATTGTTGAATCTCTGATTATAATATAAACTTTTCTGTACAATGTTGGTCAGGTTCTCATGATTTAAATTATTGTGCAAACTCATTTAATTTAAGCAACTGTTTTTGATGTGTTTGACTCCGCAATAAACAATACTGCATACTAAACAAACAATACACAAAACAAGAGTACGATGAATTAGTTCCCAAAATCATAGAACATATGCAAAAAAATTGAGAATGGGGAGAATTTTTTCCATCCTCAATTTCCCCATTTTGATACAATGAAACAGTAGCAATAGAATATTTCCCATTAACCAAAGAAGAAGCAGAAAGCCAATGATTTAACTGGTCAGATTACGAACCACCAAAACCAAATGTAGAAAAAATAATTCCAGCAGAAAAATTACCAGAAAATATAAAAGACATTCCAGATGATATTTTAAATTGGGCAATTATGTGTGAAACTACTCAAAAACCATTCAGAATAATAAAACAAGAATTAGATTTCTACAGAAAACACAATCTCCCAATCCCAAGAAAACACCCAGACCAAAGACATCTTGAAAGGATGCAGCTAAGAAATTCTAGAAAACTATTTGATAGAAAATGTGATAAAT
>DJMN01000045.1 GCA_002435385.1 Patescibacteria group bacterium UBA6489 | reverse complement strand
CCGAAAATTTTGGGGAAACCTTAACTTAAGAGAAAATACAGCCCCCTAAAAAAGGGGTTTTTTTTGTTTTTTAGATTTATGGTGATTATATTTAAAAGAGTAGAAACAATTAAATCTATTCAAATATAAGCAAATTCAAAAAATCATAAAAAAAGATATTTAATATAATGTATTAATTTTAAAGTAATTCTATATTAGTAATTTAAATTTTTCTAACTGTTCACTAATTTATAAAAAATACTATTTATTTTTCCCAAAATATACAAAAATTTACACACTTTTTTGAATGTTAATAAAATTATATTAAAATATTTGCAAAAATATAACAAAGTGTACAATAATATTGTACCTAATTTATATTTTAACTACAGGGGTTATGAATAAGAAAGAAGTTTTAGATATTTGTGAACAAAAAAGTGTACGTTTTGTTCATTTACAATTCTCAGATATAGTATGAATAGTAAAAAGTGTAACAATACCAATATCAAAATTAGAAGACGCAATAGATAATAATGTATGGTTTGACTGATCATCAGTAGAATGATTCACAAGAATCTATGAAAGTGATATGTACTTAAAATTAGATTTAGACACATTTGCAATAGTACCTTGGGAAAGTGATTCAAAAGCTTCAGTAGCTAGAATAATTTGTGATATATATTTGCCAAATTGAGAACACTTTGAATGAGATCCAAGACACATCCTAAGAAAACAAATAGAAAGAGCAAAAAAAATGTGATTTGATAACTATTATGTATGACCAGAATTAGAATTTTTTCTATTTCCACTTGATGAAGCCTGAAAGCCAATCTTAAATCCACATGATGATGCATGATACTTTGATTATTCATCAGATAAAGCACATACACTAAGACAAGCAATGAGTAGTGTAGTATCTGAAATGTGAGTAGATGTTGAAACAATACACCATGAAGTTGCACCAGGACAACATGAAATAGATTTCAAATACAACGATGCAATAAGCCAAGCAGATCAAGTTTTAACAGTAAAAACAGCATTAAGAGCAGTAGCAGCAAAAAACAATCTACACATTACATTTATGCCAAAACCAATGGCATTTGTAAACTGAAGTGGTATGCATGTACATCAATCACTATGAAAAGGATGAAAAAATGTATTTTATGATAAAAGTTGAAAATATTGCAATCTATCAGAAGAAGCTATGTATTTTATAGGTGGACAATTAGAACATATGCAAGAAATCACAGCTATAACAAATCCTATAATAAACTCATACAAAAGACTAGTACCTTGATATGAAGCACCAGTTTATGTAGCTTGGGGGCAAACAAATAGAAGTGCTTTAATCAGAATACCAAGAGTAACAAAATGAAATGATGCAGCAACTCGTTGTGAATTAAGATGTCCAGATGCGTCAGCTAACCCGTATCTAGCTTTTGCAGCTATGCTTGCAGCAGGTCTAGATGGTATAGAAAATAAAACAACACCACCAGATCCAATAGATGAAAATATTTTCTTATTCACAGACAAAAAAGCTCAAAGAATGAGGGTTAAAACTCTTCCATGAAGTTTAAATGAAGCTATAACAAAGATGTCTAAAAGTAAATTTGTAGAAGAAGTACTAGGAAAACATACTTTTGATAAATATATCAGAGCTAAGAAAGCAGAAATTGAATGATATAAATTACAAGTTTCAAGATGGGAGATAGATAGTTACTTGAGAAATTATTAAAAGAAGTATTTTTTAAGAAATCTTAATTTAGAATATAATTATCTTTTGTATTTTGTATAATTTACTTTATAATAAAAAGACTTTTTGTTTCTTAAATATTAATCTTATGGATAATTTAAAATGCGAAGAAAGAACTGTACAAGAGTGAAATTGGGTAGTTAATGGTAAAGGAGAAATAGGTCAGGCTTGTAACATTGTACAAGAAGAGACTGTTGTGCTTATGTGAACTATTGAAGATGCTAAACTTAATATTGCTATGTTTTTTGAGCAAATGAGAGATTTAGAACAACAATTTGAACCTGATTTGAATGAGGTAATGGACTTACCTAAAGAGTTTTTATGAATACTATTTAGATGGAGAGAATCATCTTGTTTGTGAAAATTATGGGATATATTTGAATCAAGAACAGTTAAAATTTCTAATTGAAAATTTGTTTTACCAGATAAAGTAAGAGCTAAATTTATGGATAATCCAGTATTTGAAAAAAATCAATGAGTACAACTTCAAGGTTTTCCTTTACCAATAAAAGATTAGTAAAAAATTACTATCAGTCTATTTTCATTTGAAGAGGACCGTGAAATAATTTCTAATCATAGATAAAGCTAGAGATATATTATGAGAAATTTTAGGAAGTACAATTCTCATAAGTTCATCTTTAGCTTTTTTTTGTATGTTTTTGTTTGTCTAAGGCGATAAAGTTGAGAAATCTATATGTTTGCAAGATGCTGAAAAATTTAGATTTTAACGTTTTAGTTTTTTTGCATTAGAGTAATGATAATTCATCCTGAAAGTCTCCCTTGATTAAATCTATTTTTTACAGTCCTTTTCTGTGAGAATACCATTCTCTTTTTAAAGTCTTCTTCTATGACATAAAATCAATAATTGACAATACCAGTATTTATATGATAAAATATATAAGATGTAAAATTTGAGTTTATTTATGAATTAAATTTTTATGAAGAAAAAATATCTACTTTTACTTTCTATTTGTTGTTTTGGACTTATGTTTGGTGTATCTTTTGCACTGGATTTAAATAGTGATAGTGTAAAAAATATTCATAATACATTTGTATGAAATTTAGAGGGGAAATATACAGTTGAAGAACAAAAGGATTATTTAGAAAATTTAAATAAGAGGTTTGTTAAACTACTGTTAACTAATAATCTGGATAAAAATAAAAAGGTTGTTGTTGAGGCTTTATTAAAATTGGGAAATGAAAGGATATTTGAATTAGATATGTATAATTATAATGATGTTGATGCTCAGATAGTGAAAGAAAAGCTGTTGATTGATTATATGAAGAAAACGTTAAAAATCTCTGAATATCCTGATTATATTAAAAAGCTTTTGTGAAAAAATATAAAATTTTTGTCAGTGAATGAAGATATGGAGTTTGCTTCTGATTGAGAAGAGAAGAGAATTAAATTTACTAAGTATTATAAACTGGATTCGTCTAATTATTCTAGTTTTGTAGGACAAAAGGGGTATGTTGTTAGTAGGGAGTGAACTAATACTTTTTGGTTTGTTAAGGATTATTCTATAGAGACTAAGATACCATATTCTAAACTTTGAGATTATGTGAAGTTTTCTTTTAATGATGAAACAAATTTTTTCTTAGAGGGGGATAGCTATTATACTTATAGTTTTTTTAACTATAGATATTTTAATTCAGGTTATGGTGTTTATAAATCTGATTTAGAGGAGGTTTTCTGAGATTTTGGAGCACTTTTGTTGTATAAGGATGTTAATGGTAGATATAATTTTATTGAAGATTATAAAAAGATAAAGTTAATAAAAGCTGATATATTGTTTTGAGTTACTGATAAAATAAAGTTTTTATCTTATTTGTCAGATGATAAAAAAGAATTAGATGATGATACTGATTCATTATTTACTGATTTAAAAAGAAGGACTGGGATTTTGGTAAATGGAAAAAGTGAAGAAGAAAAGATAAGGAATATATATGCTTATTTATTAAATAACATAGAGTATCCGAATGATTTTTCTTTTGATGATAAGGAGTTATTTTCTTGAATTCATACATATAAAAATAAAGAAGGGGTTTGTATGTGATATGCAAAGCTGATGTCTTATATGCTTATGTTTGCTGATGTTTTTGACTCTGAGCTTATAAAGTGACATGTTATTGATTCTCAGGATTTTCCTAAGGTGTGACATGCTTGGGTAAAGATTTGAGATTATTATTATGATCCTACTTTTGATGATCCTGTTTGAGCTGATGGTGATAGGGGTTATGAGGAGTATAAGTATTATAAACTTCCTAGGGATTTATTTTATGCTAATAGGTATGATTATTGAAATTTGCCAAGTTATTTAGAAAAAGAGAGCAAGGCTGCCAGAGATACTTTGGTTGCTGAGAAGTTATCTAATTTGGTTGATAAATATATGAATCAGGATTATATACTTCTTAGGCTTTTTAAATTTAAGAAGAAGTATTCTATTCGTTATGATAAGGTGGTAACTGTTGAGAATTTGAAGTGAATAATGAATTATGGAGAGGTTAATAATTATGTTTTTAAGTGAAAGAGGATAAAGAGTTTGAGGTATTATAAGGTTTCGTATGATAATGTTGAAAATATTTTGGAGCAGTTGGGTTATGATTTAGATTGAATTTATCTTTTTAAGTGGAATTTGGGTGGTTGAAGTTATGAGTATAGGGTTGCTTATGATGTGAAGTTTGGGTAGTTTACTATTATTAATTAAAAAAATCTCTTGTTTTTAGGAGATTTTTTTGTTATGATTTTTTATCATTTTTTTAATGGCTTGATTTCCAAAAATCATACAGTAATAATTAAAAAAGTTATGAAATATAAAGAACTCATATATACTGAATTTTGTTAAGAATATTTTTAAGATAAAAACTATGAGAAGATTTATACTAACATTAATTTTTGTTTTATCATTTTCAAATTCAAATGTATTTGCATCTGAGTATTGCTGATATAGGGATGTTACAGATAAATTTGATAAGATATATTGATTAAATTATACATTTGATGGTAAATGATTCTCTTTTATTTGAGAGAAAAACTGAAATTTTCAGGTTATTGCAAAGTGAACTGGTTTTGAGTGATATTATAAAGACAAGAAAAATTGAGAATATATATATTATCTAGATTGAAAGGATTATGCATTTGTGGATAAAAATGAAGGGACATGAAAAGAATTTGTTATTAGGGATTGAATAAAGAGTAAAGAATATGATTATGTTTCGGATTTAAGTTATTCTTATGATAGGAGTAGTTTTTATTTTATCGCTGGGGATGATAAACAAAATTTTATTGTTAAAGATGGTGTAGGGTACACTAAATACTGATGTATAGAAGATTCTGAGTATTTTCCAGATGGTAGTATAATATATGAAACATGAGATAGGGAAGAATGAGCTGTTGTTACTGTAGATGATTCATGAGTTGATATTGAAGAAACATTTTTTAGTTGTGAATTAAATGAATGATATAGTAAGTATAAGATTATAAATAAAGATTGAAAACTATATGAAAATATATCTATGTATACAAAAAGTGATGATGATAATAATTATGCTTATGTTATAAGAGAAGGAGAAAAAGATGTTTTAATAGAGAATTGAGAAGAGAAGGGGAGTTATGAAAAAATAATGTATATATGATATTGAAAAAATGGTTATATTTTTTTAGTGGTAGAGGAGGATTGAAAGCAGATTTTTTTTGAAAATTGAGAGCGTATTGGTGAGTATCAAGATGTTTTAAACGTTATAAATATAACAAGAAAATTGCTATCTTCTGATGTTAAAAAATATTTTAAAGAAGATGATATATATGTTCTTGAACACAGGGATTGAAAAAAATCTATTTTTAAGGAAGGATTGAGTAATAGTAAATATGATGAAATTGATTTTGTTTTAGAGCTTAATTGAATACAAGATTCTGTATTTATTGCGTGAGTAGATTGAAAGATAATTTTGGTTAAAAATGGAGAAAAGATATGAGAGTTTGAAGATATAAAGGATTTGGAGTATTCAGAAATATGACAAAGTTATGCTATTGTATTTATGGTTGGAGAAGATAAGGAGATTTTAATAAAAGATGGTGAAATTATTGAGGAGGGAATAGATTTTCATGATATAGTTTATTCTTCATTAGGAGAATTTTCATATGTAGTTTATAAAAATTGAGTAGATTATGTTGTAAGGAATTGAGTAAAATGAAAGGAGTATAAACATATAACTGAAATCAAATATTCTCCAGATGGAAAAAGTTTATCATATGTTGTAGAAAAATGAGGAGATAGTATGTGTGTTGTTAAAGATTGAATTGAACAAAAAGAGTATACTGATGTCTTTTCTCTTACATATTCTCCAGATAGTAGGGAGATATCATATTTTATAAGAGAGGATTGGAATAAGCCTACAGCTTGATATTATGTAATAAGAAATTGAGTTAGATGAAAGGAATATCCATATTTGTGATATGTTTACTGAGATAATAAAATTTATTATTCTCCAGATAGTAAAAGTATTGCATATGAAGGAACTACAGAATCTAAATGTTGTGTATGAGAAGAAGATTTTTATGTTGAGAATATAGTGGTATTGAATGAGGAAAGTAAAATAACTAATCCAGTTAATGAATTAAGATTTTTAAATGATGGAAGTCTTATTACTTTTTCTAAAGAAGAGGGAAGGTGGATAATCTCTAGAAACTTAAATGAAGAAAAAGAATATGATGAAATTTATGATAGTAATTTTTCATCTGATGATTCTAGTCTAACATTTTATGTTCAAGATAATCAAAAAGAATTCTTGGTTCAATATTCTTGTCATGTGGGTAATATATTAGAACCTCTTGAGAATTTTGTGAATACGGTTTTATTACTAAAACCAGAGTTGGATTCTGATGAAAAATGGTGAAGTTTAGTTGGTAAATTAGATGAACTTATATCAAAAATGACTGATGAAAAATTGATAAATTTTTATAAAATATTAGATAAGGTAAATTTTAATAGTTCAAGTTTTATTAAATATAAGGATTTTTTAACATATTTGAAAGCTAAGATTTGAATTGAGATATATAAAAGAAATTTAAATAATAACTAATGTATATGAAAAAAATATTATTTTTATTATCATTATTATTAATCCCTACAACATTTGCAAACTATTTTTCAGATGTTTCAAATACATATCCGTATTTAGAAGCAATAAATTATTCAAAAGAAAATAATATAGTTAGCTGATATAAAGATTGAACATTTCAACCAGAAAATGAAATCACAAGGGAGGAGTTTACAAAAATCATAATAAAATCAAATTTTTCAGATTTAGAAATCTATTGAGAAGATTGTTTTCCTGATGTTGATTGATGAGATTTTGAAAAATATATATGTACAGCAAAGAGAAATGGAATAATTTGATGATATAAAGATTGAAGTTTTAGACCTAAGGATAATATTTCTTTTTTAGAAGCTGCTAAGATAATAATTTTGGGTTTATGAAAAAGAGATGAAGTGACAGAAGCAAATGGATTATTAAAATATTGAAGGCATTTAAGTAATAGGATGGCTATTCCTGTTTCCATTGACTATATGGATTCAAAAATAAGTAGATGAGAAATGGTTGAGATAATTTGGAGGTTGAAGGAAAAAGTCACTTGAAAAGAATCAAGATATATTGGTTCTAGAGAAATTAAGGCTAGAGAAGAGTTTTGGTTTTGGTACAATATAATAAATGGTGAATTAAATTTTGAGTGACGGTTAAGTTTGCCAGATGTTGATGTTAGTACTATTAAATTATTAGGATGATGATATTATGTTAGTGATAATAAAGTTTATTATGAAAGTCATGAATTAGAGGGAGTTGAGATTGAAAATTTTAAGGTTTTAGGAGAGAGTTACTGACAATATTTAGATAAAATATATTTTTGACCTAGAAAAATAACCTATCCTGAGATTGATTTAAATAAATTTGAAGTACTAGAAAAATGATATGCAAAAGATGAATATTATATTTATCATGATGATCTTGGTTTTGAAATAGATATTTTGGATTGAGCAGATGTAGATTCTTTTCAAGTATTAAAATATGGTTATTCAATGGATAAAAATAATATGTATATTAGTGATTTATATTCTAATGTAATCAAAATAGAGGGAGTAGACTTGGAAACTTTTGAAATTTTAGAAGAGAATTTTCTAAGGGATAAAAATAGCGTTTATTATTGGGAAAATAAGGTAGATGATGTAGATTCTGAGACTTTTGAAGTTTTAAGTTATAATTATTCAAGGGATAAAAATTATGTATATACAATTTATTGAGGTTTTTTCAAGAAGGTTGAAAATGCTAATCCTGAAACTTTTAAGGCTTTGAATGAAAATTATTGAAAAGATAGTAAGAATGTTTATAGGCATGATGTTGTTGTTGATTGAGTAGATGTTGAAACTTTTGAAATCTTAGATTATTATTATGCAAAGGATAAAAATAATGTTTACTATTATGACTGAGATATATCTAATCATAGTACAAATATTGTTGATGGGGCAGATGTTTTAACATTTGTAGCATTTTATTATAGAAAAGGTAAGGATAAAGATTATATATATTTTGAATGAAAGAGGATTGATTAGTATTTTTTATATATCAAAACTAACTATTGAAAAATCTGAAAAATATTTATAATATGACTATATTTATTTTAGATTTAAATTTTATTTATAGTGGCAAGAAGAAAAAAATCAGTTATCTCAAAAATCCCACAAAACTATAAAACAAACTTTTTTGCTTTGCTTTTATTGTTTTTTGGTGTACTTACTCTTATCTGAGACACAAGCTCCCTATTCGGATTCTATTTATTTAAAGGCTTATTAGATGCCTTTGGAGATTATTATAAATGGATCTTTTCACCACCCTCTATACTTGTAGCAGTCTTTCTATTTAGAGAAAAAGATATGCATTTCAATCTGTACAGAGCCTTTGGACTTATTTTTTATCTTGTCTCATTAACTACCCTGATCGGTTTTTTCAAATCCGATTATGTAGCAGTATTTAACTTGTTTCCAATATTAAAAAACATTCTTTGAGCTAATTCAACTTTGTTTACTTTCATTGTACTGTTTTGTGTTTCTTTGTTTATACTGTTTAGATTCTCTGTACTTTCAGTTGTTTCTATGGTTCCTAGTCCTGTAGAATTAAAAGATACTTTTGTGAGAGAAAGAAATCTTAGAAAAGTTAAAGCTATGAAGAAGTCTAAATTGGTTGAAGCTGAAAAGTCAAAAAAAGATAAAGAACTTGGTAAAATGTTAGAGGAATTAAAAAAAGAGAAAGAGATGTTGAAGAAGGAGCAAGAGAAAAAGAAACAGATGGATATTTCAAATATTGATACTTCAAAGAGAAAGATAAATATAGAGAAAAAGAGTGCATTTGGTTCTTTGTTTTGAAAGAAGGATGATGGTTCAAAAGTTACTGTTGAATGAGGAAATAAAGAAAAACAAAATGTTTCTATTGAAAAGATTGATATTTGAGAATGGCAACTTCCTGAGATTAATTTACTTGATAATAAATGATGAAAGATTGATTATGATAAAAATGAAATAAGAAGAAAAGAATTGGAGATAGAAGAAAAGCTTTTGCAATTTAAAATTCAGGTTTCTATGGAGGGGTATAAAATCTGACCAACTGTTATTCAGTATAGATTAAAACCAAAGGAGTGAGTAAAATTACAAAGTATTGTTAATTTGAAAAATGATTTAACTTTAGCTTTGCATGCAAAGAGTATAAGAATTCAAGCACCTATTCCATGACTTTGAGTTGTTGGTATAGAGGTTCCTAATGATAGTAGGCAGGTTGTAGGGCTTAAGGAGGTTATTGATTCTGAAAAATTTAAATCTCCAAAGTTGTCTTTACCAATAGCTATTTGAAAGGATATTAATTGAGAACCTGTTGTTTGAGATTTGGCTAAGATGCCTCATTTACTTGTTGCATGACAGACTGCTAGTTGAAAATCTGTTTGAATGAATGGTTTTTTGATTTCATTGCTTTATAAATATTCTCCTAATGATTTGAAATTTATAATGATTGATCCTAAGAGGGTTGAGTTGTCTGTTTATAATGGGATTCCTCACTTGTTGACTCCTGTTATAACTAATCCTGATAAAGCATTAAATTCTTTGAAATGGTGTGTTGCAGAGATGCTTAGAAGGTATGATTTAGCTACAGCTAAGAGAGCGAGAAATTTTAAGGAATATAATGATAAGGTTTCAAAAGATGAGAAGCTTCCTTATATCGTTATAGTTATAGATGAATTGGCTGACTTGATGATGAGTGGTTCTAAAAAAGAGGTCGAATCAAATATTGCTCGTATTGCTCAGATGGCAAGGGCGGTTTGAATGCATCTTATTGTTGCCACTCAGAGACCTTCTGTTGATGTTATTACATGACTTATAAAAGCTAATATCCCAAGTCGTATAGCATTTACTGTTTCTTCTCAAGTGGATTCTAGAACTGTTATAGATAAGATGTGAGCTGAGGATTTACTTGGTATGTGAGATATGCTTTATTATCCAACTGGAGCTCTAGAACCTGAAAGGGTACAGTGAGTATTTGTTGAAACTCATGAAGTAGAGGCTGTTGTGAATAAGGTTAGGCTTACTATTGATCCTGATATGTTGAAAAATCTTCAAGATGATTCAATCGTAAATGGAAAGTCTAATTTAGAAGGTTCTATAATGGAGGGGTATAATTGAGAACAGGATGAAGATCCTGAGATAATAGAAAAAGCGATGTTGGTTGTAAAGGAGGCTAAAAAGGGAAGTACTTCTTTGGTGCAGAGAAAATTAGGTCTTTGATATGCGAGAGCTGCTAAGATTTTGGATATACTTGAAGATCTTGGGGTTGTATGACCTGCTAATGGTAGTAAGCCTAGAGAGGTGTATGTGGATTAGTTGAAATATTGATAATCTGAAAAAGTTATAGATTTTTCTATAACTTTTTTTTGTTTATATCAAAATAATATGTTAAAATTAGAAATATAAAGATTTTATATTTTTAATTTTTGCATTGTGATTTTAGATATATTAAAGAGAGGTGTTGAAGAAGGGACTTCAGACATCATATTGTCATCTTGAAACCCTCCAGCCTTTAAACTTCATTGAGGTACTGTATTTTTAGAAGAATTGTGAATACTTGATAAAGAAGAACTACAAAAAGAGCTTTTTAGTATAATGAGTAATAAGCAAAGAGAGGAATTTTTACAGAATTTAGAGTTAGATTTTTGAATTACTGCATTTGAATATAGATTTAGAGTAAATACTTTTGTTCAAAGGAAATGAATTTGAGCTGTTTTTAGAGTTATTGAATCAAAAATTCCAGAATTTGAAGAGTTAAATTTGCCAAGTAGTATTTTGGAATTTGCCAAAAGAAAGAGTGGGCTTATATTGGTTACATGAGCTGTTGGATCTTGAAAGTCTACAACTTTATGATCTCTTATGAATTATATTAATAAGCATTATGATAGGCATGTTATAACTGTAGAAGATCCTATAGAGTTTGTATATAAAAATGAAAGGTGTTTATTTGAGCAGAGAGAGGTTTGAAAATCTACTAGGAGTTTTCAAAATGCCTTGAGGTCAGCCTTAAGACAGGCTCCTGATGTACTTATGGTATGAGAGATGAGGGATTTAGAGAGTTTTAGACTTGCTCTTACTGCAGCAGAAACTGGTACTTTGGTTTTGGCTACACTTCATACTTCTAGTGCCTCAAAAACAGTTTCTCGTGTGATTGATATGTTTCCTTGAGATGAAAAAAATCATGTTAGAGCTCAATTTTCTGAATCACTTGTTTGAGTTGCTTGGCAAGAGCTTATTCCAAAGGAATGAGGATGAAGAGTTGCTTTATTTGAGGTTCTTGTAAATAATTTTTCTGTAACTAATACTATCAGTGAAAATAAACTTAATCAGCTTGATAATATTATAGAGACTGGTCAAAAGGAGTGAATGTATTCTGTAGAAAAGAGTTTAGATTTCTTGATGGGAAAATGACTTATTTCACAAGAAACTTATGATTTTAATAAGAAGAGGTTTCAAAAGCAGGATTAATATTAACTAAAAATTAAGTTATGGATAAACAAGTTGTGAAGGATATGCTTGCTGAAAGATGACTTAATGATGATAGTTATTATTCTTCTATTTATAGTTCATTGGCTGATAGTATGACAAGAGCATGACTAAATACTTCTTTTGATGTTTATAGAGTCTTAAAAAAGTTTTGTGAGAACGATTTTGCTTTTGTAACTCCTGAAGATTTATCTCATGTTGTTCTTCTTCCAATAGCGACTTATTCTCAAAAGATATTTGAGGCGGTTGATAGATTAAAGCATGATGAATATGTAGAAATAGATTGATATGATATGGAAAAATATAACTCTAAACAAGATTTATATAATCGTATGCAAGAATTGAGAAAATCAGAAAAAAATGAAGTATATTGATTTGTATTAAAGAGATATGGAATCTTAAATTTTTATTATAAAGTTTCTACAACAAGACTGTCGGTAGACAGTACATATAGAGATGTAGATAATAGTTGGCATTCTCATCCAGATGTAACAGAAGAGGAATTTAAAAAGCATATATTTGAGAGATATAACAAAGAGGATAGGGAATTAGTTTCAGGAATAGAAGAGATGTCTGGAAATAAATTTTCATCTTGAGATTTGTTTTATTTTGCAGAGAGTCTTCATAAAGAGGATTTAGTATCATTATCAACTTGAGTATTGAAAGTAGAACCAGCTAGGGCTGAAAAGGATTCTATTTTTATGGAATTACATTTGTATTTGTCTGAACTTAGAAATGATTCAAATTTAGAGGATATTTTAAAATTTTGATATAGATTAGTTGATAAGTTTAAGGAAATTTTGATAAAGCTATGATACAATAAAATTACAGAAGATAATTATCTGGAATTTTTGGAAAAAATCTGATTGCCATATGAGTTTTATTCATCAGAGGAGTTTGGTAGTATATTATATACAGAAGAAAATGAAAAATGGATAGATTCTATTGAAAAACTTAGAGAAAGACTGTATGTTTTATCTTTTAGTAATAGTTTCTATGATTATGTTTGATCAAAGAAATGAATTTTTGATTTTATTTCTAAGGTTGAAAATATTGAATGAGTCTATCAGCTTAGGGATTATTTAAATGAGATGGTACTTGTTGTTGATAATGCAGATGTAGATATAGAAGAGATAGAAAGTAATATAATAAAAATACTTGATAATATAAAAGCAGACCAAGATTAATCTTGGTCTGCTTTTATAGGATTTTCTTGATTTTTATCAAGAAAGAAATCTGGTTCTCTTTGAAGAAGATTATAAATTCTTTGTGTATTTATTATATCAGATAGAATTTGCCAACTACTTCCTAAATAATTATTTCAACTCATATCAATTTCACTGTATTTTTTTCTATTTGTTTTTCAATCGCTTAGAGTTATAACAAAGCTATCAGTTAGTATTGTTATACCAGTGATAAAGTTTATTCATCTTTGTATATCTAATCATAATTGTCTCTTTAACCAAAATATATGATTTAGTTCAGCTGCAAATATTTCTTCTTTTCAAATGTATTCTTTTATATTTTTGTAAAATATAAGTTGGCTATAAAGTTGGTTGATTTTGTGAATTTCTATATCTTGATATTTAATTGTTGTTTTAGCAGATTCTGAACTTCAATATTTTAAAATAATACCTTCATCTGATAGTTCTATATCAGATAGCATTTCTGTACTGATTTCATTTGATGAATTGTATAAATAATTTAATGTATCAGGATTTTGTTTTATACTTTCTATTAATAATTTTCTTATTTTATCAGGAGAAAAGGATTTTTTTATTAATTCTTTAATAAGTTCTTTTTCTTCTATTCATTTTTGTCATGAATTTATTACTACTTTATACTTTAAGTCATTTAAAAAATCATTGATAATTTTATGGATTTCATATAGTTCAATATTTATATGATCAGTATAACGTTCTAATCATAAGTTCTGAGATATAGTTCCTAGGTTTTCTTTGCTTTCTAGAGTTTTTTTTGTTTCTCTTACAAGTTCATCTAAAGCAGTAAATACTTTTTTTACTTCTTCTGTTATGTTGATATTACGAATATTTTCAAACCATTCTAGCCTAGAAAAAATATGCGAAAAAGTAGATGAATCAGAATCTTCTATATCATTTTCTCTTATGTATGATAGTAGTCTTTTAAGTGAGTCAATATCTGAACGATAAGACTTTCTTTCTCATGCGATATCGCCTAAAGTTTCAGGAAATCGTGTTTTTGGGAATAATTTTGTTAAAGAATCTGGTAAGGGAGCATTCAATAAGTTATCAGGTAATGTAACACTTTTGTTTTTAGGTATTATTATTTCTGTAGAATGGTTTCTTGTGTCATTCATAACTTTTATAAGCGTTAGTTGTTCAGAAAAAGGAGAAAAAGTTTCAGGATTTGTATGTATTCAAAAATTGTCGTATTGTGTATTCATAATTAATAAAATAATTTTGTAAAACGTATTGTATTTTATAGAAGATGTAACAAATGTCAAAAAATAGTTGTATTATAAAAGAAGACCAAGATTAATCTTGGTCTTCTTTTGTTTCTTCTTCATTTTGTTCTGGATTCATTCTTTTATTCAACTCATCCCAAACATCTTTTGGAATTGGTTTTGCTATTTTTACTTTTGGGTAATTCTTAGCAGCTAGAAATTGTCCTCTTCTAGAATTTTTTAATACTAATTCTTCTCAAGTTTCTTCATCTTTTAATAATCATTTTTCTGTTAAAATTTCTTCTAAAATTACTTCTTTTTCTGATTTTATTTTTCAAATCCGTTTTACTTTAGGATATTCTGATGAAGAAAGGAAAGGTCAGAATCTTCAGGTCTTTACTACTATTGTTCATTCTATTCAATCTGGACATGGTTTTCATTCGTATTTTTCTCTAAGAGCACTTAATTCATCTTTTTGTTCTTTGGGTTGATCTATGAATTTACATTCTGGAAATCCAGAACATCAGATAAATTTTCCTGCTTTTGAAAATCTATAAATTAGTTCTTTTCAACATTCTGGACAGGTTCATCCAGTTTTTTCTACTACTTTTTCAGCATTTGCTCAAGCTTCTTCTAAATCTTTTTTTAGAGTTCATTCCCGAAATTCACTAAGCATTATAGGATACTCTTTTTCTCATTGTTCTATTTTATCAAAATCTTCCTCTACTTCTTTTGTAAACTTGTATTGCATCATTTGTGAGAAGTATTTTTCTAGAAATTCTGTAACAGTGAATGCAATTTCTGTTGGTTTTAGGTATTTTTTCTCAAATTTTTCTACATATCATCTGTCTATTATTGTTGAGATAGTTGGTGCATATGTAGAAGGTCTACCTATTCATTCTGATTCTAGTTTTTTTACTAGAGATGCTTCTGTGTATCTTGCTGGTGGTCTAGAGAATTTTTGAAGTGCTTCTAGGTTTTTTCATGGTAATATTTCTCATACTTTTATATCTGGTAGTAGAGAGTCTTCTTTATCTTCTTCTTTTTGATCATCGTCATCTAATGATTCTATATAGAGTTTCATGAATCAATCAAACTTGATAACTTCTCATTTTGTTATCCATGTTTGATTTTCTGCTTTTGTTGGAGAAAAAGAGAAAGTTGTTATCTCTAATAGTGCTTCTTTCATCTGTGAAGCTAATGTTCTTTTCCAGATAAGTGTATATAGTTTTAGTTGGCTAGAATCTAATACTGAGGCTAAGCTTTCTGGGGTTCTGTGTAAATCTGTTGGTCTTATTGCTTCATGAGCTTCTTGTGCTCCTGCTGATTTTGTTTTATAGTTTCTTAATTTATGGTATTCTTTTCAGAATGTTTTTTCTATAACATCTTTTGCTTGTCATTTTGCTTGGTCTGATAAATTTACACTATCGGTTCTCATGTATGTGATAAGTCATTGTCTTTCTCAGTTTCATAAGTCCATACCTTCGTATAGTTTTTGAGCTATCATCATAGTTTGTTTTACTCAAAATCCGTATTTTCTACTGGCTTCTTGTTGTAGAGTTGATGTCGTAAATGGTGCTCAAGGATTTCTTTTTGAATCCTTTTTTACTACATCTTCTAAACGGAAATCAAGAGAGTTTTCTTTGTCTTTTAGTATAGTATATCATTTTTTATCCTTTTTTTCTTTTAGTTTCGATAAATCTCAAAATAGAGTTAGTAGTATTTTTTCAATGTCTTCTCTTGAGTTAAAATTTTTGTTTTTTCAATTTATTTTTTCTAGATGTGCTTTGAACTTTTGATTTTCATAAGAAAGTTCTATTGATAATTTCCAACTTTCTTTTGGTTTGAAGTTTTGTATTTCTATTTCTTTTTCTACTATTAGTTTTACTGCAACTGATTGAACTCTACCTGCTGATAATCATTTTCTAATTTTTTTCCATAGTACTGGAGAAACTTTGTATCATACTAGTCTATCTAATATTCTTCTTGCTTGTTGAGCATCAACTAGTCACATGTTTAATGTTTTCGGTTCATCTATAGCCTTTAGAATGGCTGTTTTTGTTATTTCATGGAATGCTATTCTTTTTGTTGTTTTTGGATCTACGTCTAGTACATGACAAAGGTGCCATCCTATGGCTTCTCATTCTCTATCCTCATCCGTTGCTATCCAAACTTCGTTAGAGGTTTTTGCTAATTTTTTAAGTGAGTTAACTGTCTTTTTTTTGTCATCATTTATTCAGTATTCTGGAGCGAAGTTGTTTTCTATATCTACTCATAATTTTTTTTGTGGTAGGTCTCTTATGTGTCACATAGATGCTGTTACAACATATTCTGTTGTAGGAAGGAATTTTGATATAGTTTTAGCTTTTGCTGGTGATTCGACTATTACTAGTTTTTTTGACATGATTTTTTTGGTTTTTTAAATATATTTTGTACTAGGGATATTAGATTTTTTTTTTCTTAAGTCAAAAGAAAATGGGAGAATTTGTTGATTTATTTTACTTTTAAAGTGGAATTGATAAAATGCTTGGAGAATATTTACTTTTATTTATTTATGTTTTTGTATGAGAAAAATTTTATTTGTAATAATTTTGATTACTTCGTCTCTGTTTTTATTTTCTTGTGGAAATCAGAAAATCTTTAATGGGAATAGAGAAGAGATTTCAAAGGTGGAAGGAGAGTTATTTTTAGATGGATCAGATGAAGATAGTAGGTTATTTTTTAAAATGGGCTCAGATATCGCTTTAAAAATATATGATATAATAAAGAAAGGAGAGGTAGGAGGTGACTGTAAATGTCAATGAATAGCGTACTTTACTATTTATTATTCAAATGGAAATAATGATACTATTGAAGTTACTAATACTTCTATAGTTCGTGTAAATAAGGCTGTTTTAAAAGTAGATAATGAAAAACTATTGAATATATTAAATGATATAAAATAGAAGAAAGTAATATGTAAAAATAAAATATGATTTATTTAATTGGCTGACCTCCCAAATGTTGAAAAACAACATTGGCAAAGAAATTATTGGAGTTAAATTGAATTTCAATGTTATCAACAGATACTCTTCAGAATGTTATAAAACCTTATGTAGGTATGGAAAATTTTGGAAAAATGTTTCCTGCTACTTGTCAGAAATGTGAGGATAATGATGAAAAGTTTTTTAAATATTCTCTATGAGAAATAATAGAAGCATATAGAGTTCAAGCTCAAACTTGTTTTGATGCAATAGATATGGTTATGATTTCTGAGATTACAGATAAAAATGATTTTATAATGGAGGGATATTATATAGAACCAAGATTTGTAAAAAAACTTATTTTAAAATATCCTGATAAAGTTAAGAGTATTTTTTTAGTTAAAACAAGTAAAGAAAAATTTATAAGAGATGTGAAGAAAACAAGTACTCCTAATGATTGGATTATAAATAGGACTAAGGATGAAAATACATACTGAAAAATAGCAGATATGATATGTGATTATTGAAAGGTATTTCAAAGTGAAGCAGAAAAATATTGACTTAAGGTGCTTAATATGGATGATGATTTTTATGAGAAGTTGGAATGGTGAATAGATTATTTAGTAAATAGGTAAAAAATTTTTATTTTTTAATTTAAAAAAAATGATAAAAGCGTTAATAACAGATTTTTCAAAAGTTGTTTTATTTCATAAAGATTCATCATATATAGGAAAACTAAATAGGCTTCATGAAGAATTGCTAAAAGAGTCAGATTATGATATATGGGAACATTTTAAACTGAATGATGATTTATTAAGTTATTATAAGGTATTGTCTAGTTCTTTGGATTTATATATTTTTACAACAAGATATATTCAAGAATATCCACCTATAAAAAGTCGTTTAGAGTGAATTTTTGAAGATGTTTTTATTTCAACTGATTTATGAGTAAAGAAAGATGAGAAAGAAGCTTATTTGCTTTTAGCTGAGAAGTTAAAATTAAAACCTGAAGAAATTTTGTTTATTGATGATACTCTAGGAAATATAGAGGCAGCAAAAGAAGCATGATTTAATACAGTTAGATATGAAAATTTCAAGCAAGCTAAAAGTTCTATTCAAAATATGATTAATAAAAATTAATATTTTATAAGTTGTAGTTTTTATGCTAAAATATATGTAGCTAGACATGGAGAGGATGAGGATAATATAAAGTGAATTTTAAATGGTTGGAGAGATACAAAATTGACGGAGAAATGAATTAAGCAAGCAGAACTTTCTGGAGAAAAGATAGCAGAGAAAAAAATCAAGTTTGATAATATTTATTCATCTCCTTTAAAAAGAGCATTTAAAACAGTTGAAATTATTTCTTGAAAAGTCTCAGGACCTAAACCTATTGTTTTAGATTATTTAATTGAAAGAAATTTTGGGATTATGTCTGGTAGGCATCATTTTGAGATTGTAAAAATGTGTTCACCTAAAATCTTTCAGACTAAGGATATAGCTTATTTTTTAGAGCCTGAATGAGGAGAAAATTTTCCTCAAACAATTGAGAGGGCTAGAAGAGTTATTGAAAGGATAAAAAAGGAAAATGGAGACGGAAACGTACTTATTGTCACTCATGGTGATATATGAAAAATGTTGTATACAGCTTTTATGATTTGGTTTGGAAAGAAACTTTGGATAAATTTTATTCTGGTAATGCTGATTTACTGTTGCTTTCTGAAGATCCTTCTGAGCATGATGTTCATGTTTTTAAGACAACAGAGAAGCAGAATGATGAGCAGATGATATAAGGTTAGTTATTTTGTAATAATTTTTGTTATGTGTTATTATTATTTAGAGATTATTAAATAATTATAAATTATGGGAGATTTAGTCGTGCCAAGATGAGATAAATTAGATGTATCAGATTCAGTTAAATGAATAGTTAAAGGTGATATGTCTAGTTGAGAAATGTTAGATTTAATGATTAGTGATTCTTCTCTTAAAGAACTAGCAGATACTTATCAAATACTTGATGATTTAAGAAAAAAAACACCTAAAACTTTTAGACTTTTGTTTGAAAATAGGGAGTTATATGCAGAGGGAGATTTACCTAAATTCAATACCCAAGTGC
>DJMN01000036.1 GCA_002435385.1 Patescibacteria group bacterium UBA6489 | reverse complement strand
AAAAAAACTGGGGAGTTTTGAGTACTAAATTTGATTAAAATTAATATATATAGTATAATAAACACAATAAATAATTTATTAACTTACTTAAAAACAATGTCAGCAATATTAAAGAAAAAGGAAATAGAAACTCTTCTTATTGAAAAGGGTTTTCCAAATGATAAAAATACCATTTCTATCGCTAGTTTATTAGCTACATTTTTATATGATGAAATAAAGAACATAGAAATTTCTGTAGAACAGATTTTAGAAACAGCAATTCCTTTAATTAATAAAAAAACACATTGTAGTTTATCAAGTATTTGAGCTTGAGATTATATGAATGTAAGAACTGGAATGAAAGAAGCTGTAGACCTTGCTTTATTAATAAATAAAAATAATGAGTCTCTTGATTTGGAAGATGAAAATATAGAAAATCTTCCTAAAGAATTAGAGAGAAAAATCATAGAAGAATTTACACACAAAGAACACGGAAATATTCATGAAAGGTGGGAAGTTATAGAAAGAAGTTTTGGTAATAACAAATGAAGTCTTATCTTTAAAATGAAACTTGATGAAGAAAATGTAGACCTTGGTTATTCATATGATATAAATTATATAGAGGATAAAAAATTTCGTATTACTATAAATGGAACAGTTTATAAATTAACAAATAAAGATAAATTGTTTTATTTCTTTTCTCAATGCTTATTAGAAAGAAATATCTTAAATCCTGGTTCTTATTCAACAAGTCGTGAAAAGTATACATTATTAGATTCAACGTATAAACCAGATTATGAGATTAGATGAGTTAAACACATAAGAGAATTACCGATTGATAATAATATTCTAACTTTAGTAAATGAAACTAGTATTGAAAAATTACAAGAATTAATTAATCAAATAGAGCTTATATTACAGTTTGATGAAAATTTACCAGATTGGTTTTATTCGTTTATAATATTATTAAAAGATAATGAAAACAAAGAAATCTGAGAAAGAACCAATTCTATAATTAAAAAATATAAACTAGAATCAAAAGAATCATCATGTGAACCTTCTGAAATTATAACGAAACACTTTGAGTATTTAACACAAGAAATTTTACCTTGAATAGAATTAGGAATAATCAATGCTCTTCTTTCTGTAAAAGAAATAGAATTAGAGAAAAAACAAATTTCTCCTTCAGAGAGTAAGATAAGAAGATTTTTTTCTTGATTTCTTTCAGGGAAAAAGAAGACTTCTTTTAATCAAAACAAAGAACCTATTTCACAAGAGCCTAAACAAGAAAACATTTCTCCTAATCTATGAAAGATCAGAGATTTTTGTAACTTACTTGATACATTAGATAATTCTTGAGAACAGTTACCCAAAACTTTTTTTATACCTACAGATTATATAAAAGATGTTTTAATTTCTTTTGAAAAATATGAAAATACAAAAGATTCTAAATACTTATTAATAATTCTCTCTCAACTGGTTAGAACAGAATTATACACAAAATCAATGAAAAGACATTTAGATGTTGAAACTCAGTATCTATTATTAAAATCTTATGCTTTAAATGGCAGATTAAATAATGAAATTTTTAGCCCTATACATAACATAATAATAGGATTAAAACATTATTATCAATTTTGAAAACTAGAGAATGTTGAAAAATTAATAGAAAAAGCTTTTGATTCTCTTTGAGATTTTTGAAGCCAAAAAACTTTTGAGAATTTATACATTTGAAACTTTGAAGTTTTACTTACAGATTTACCAGATTTTTTTGATAAAAATTCATTAAGAAAACTACTTTCTAACTATTTTTCTGCTCAGGAAAAGCAAAAAAGAAAAGATGTAAGAAAAATAGGTTGAGATATCTTAATGATAATTCACTCTGATAAAGTTCCAGAAGAATATCAGACTAAAGGTTGGGATACTTTTTTAAAAGAGTTTATCTCATACCATACAAATATATTATCTAAACATATAAGGAGAAAATAGGAATTTTTCCCCATCTTTTCTAAAAATTCTCTAAGACTTCATCCAATCCACAGCCTTCTCTTCTGACAAAAAAGCCTTTGTAACAAAAGTATTTTTAGGATCATCCTGACTAACCGTAGGCTTATCTCTAATAAAAGCAAACTTTTCAACACCAATATCATTATAAACAGAAATTATATTTTTATTTCACTTTCATAAATCATATTTCTCAAAATGTGATAAAATCCAATATTCAAAATCCTCATTTGAAACTATCACTTCAAAACCATTTAAAACATTTAATGTATTTTGTAACTTACTTTTATCTGTAAAAATATCTAAATCAAAAACAACAAATACCTTTTGAACCAATCATACAACTTTCTCATGTCTCAATTTACTCTGAATAAATCTTTTTATCTGCTCTGGATGATGCATTATTCTTGTTCATCATTCTAAATCAAATGTTTTTACTCTAAAAGACTTATTGTTTAAAATCCTACTTAACTGTATAAAATACTTCTCTTCTGTTGCTCACTCACAAAAAATATAGATAATTGGTTTTATACTTTTAACCATCACTTTATAGATTAAAATCAGATAAAATAGGAATAGCTCAAAAAACTCAAAATTTATATGCCTTCTTAATATCAGAATTATTTCTAATTTGAATCTCCTTAAAATCATCAAGAGAATACATCTCTGTAGCTCAATAATAATCCTTTGAAGTAAAATAAATTTGATCCTTTTTAAAAATCTCTAAATCCATCAAATCCAAATGATGAGTATTAAAAATAAACTGAGACTCTCATATATTATTTTTTCAATCACTTCTCACTCAATGAAAAAACTTTACTAGATTTTCCACCAACAAAATATGCATATGACTATCTATTTCATCTATCAACAACACCCCATTATTCTCAATCGTATGCAATATAGGTCACAACAAACAAAACAACTTTTGAGTTCACTGAGACTCTTGATTTAATTCAAATCACACATTTGAAGACTTTTTCTCACTATTATAAACAGGATGCTGAATAACAATCTCCATAACCTTATCAGGAATAATTCTTTTTCAATTAATCTCTATTATATTTTTCTCATTTTCTCTAACATCCCTTTCTTCCTGCCTTATATCCTCTATATTTATATCAGCATTATTCATAAAATCTAAAATAACCTCCTTTATCTCTTCATCCTTCAACATAGAAGCAGTAAAACCTGTATAATCAGATTTTGTGTGGAGAAAATTTAATTTAAGAAAAAACTTAATTATTTTTGTAGCTAAATATTTTCATTTACCATCTCTATTTGCAAAAATTGAAATCAAAGTTTGGTTATCTCTTGGAAATAAATCTAATCTCTCAAATTCTTCTTCATTAAATCAAAAATATGATTCTTCTATAGTTAAATTCTCATCATCCCTATCAATAATAACAATTTCCTCTACTTTCTCTTTTCAATTCTTTTCTATTTTTTCAAATGAAACCAATTTTTCTTTAACTATCTCTTTTTCATTTAATTCAAGTAAATATTTATATCTAATTTTCTCTATGATAAATTCTATTTCTAAAACAATATTTTCTTTTTGACTTTTTTCATCAAGTAAAAATGGTTGTAAAAACTGATGCCTAATTCCTCATTCAATATCAAACTTAAAAGACTTTAAAGTAATGAATTTCAAAAAATCTATTCACTTAAATATATTAGTTTTTCAACTTGCATTTGCACCATAAAAAACAGCTGTTTTATTCAACCATATAATTTCTCAAGACTTTAACTTGATTATATTCTTATTATCCTTTAAAGTTCTTATTTTTTTATTTGACTCCATTGAAAATCAAGCAGTATCTTTAAATGACAAGTAATTTTTTACTTCAAAATTTAATAACATAATTTGTAATTTTATAATATCCTAAATTCAATACCCAAGTGCA
>DJMN01000062.1 GCA_002435385.1 Patescibacteria group bacterium UBA6489 | reverse complement strand
CACACTTTAATGCACACTCCCCTTCTTCACTATTAAGATCCTCTTTTCTTGCCTCAACATGTTCATCAATTCTTTCTTCTCATTCTTCTACTGCCTTATTAATTTCATCAATTCATTTTGCAGTAGTTTCTTCAAGTTCTTCTTTTCAGTGTTGTATTACTTCTCATAACTCTTTTTTTCAGACTTTTAGCATTTTATTCAGTTCTTCTTCTGTTAAACATGCTCCTCCTTGTGTCATAGTTTTAAAGATTATTAAAATAAAAGATTATATTTAAATGATATCATATATTTGAGTGTTTTGCAAGAAAAATAAAGAGAGAAATTAATGTTAATTTCTCTCTTTATTTTATAAAACTTTAGTTATTACTCCTTCTGGATTTTTTCCTCATCTTTTGATAATTTTCACTTCTACTATATCTCAATTTCTTGCATCTGCTTTTCTTGATCATGCTATGAATATATCTCATGATTTATCTTCTGGTATAACGAATCAGAATCTATCATTGTCTCTATATCTTCAAATTAGTATCTCTTCTTCTTTTTCTAGAATTTTTGTTACTATGGCTTCTTCTTTTCATTTAAATACAATGATATCTGCTTTTACTTTATCTCAATCTTTTGCTCAGTTTTTTTTGTGTCCGTAAACAAAGTATCATTTGGGTTGTCATTCTACATCTACGAATCAAAAGTTTCAATCTCATCAGCTATATATTCACTCTACTGTTTTAATTACTTCTTTGTCTTTATTTTTTGTTTCTTTTTTTCAAGTTCAGCTAAGTATTTTAAGGATTTTTGCCTCTGGCTTTTTTCAGTTAGATTTTTCTAGTTCTCTTGCTTCTACTTTGTCTCAATCTTTTGCTCAGTTAAAGTTTTTTTTGTTAACAAAGAAGTCTCATCAAAAATAATCTCTGTCATCAGGGATAACAAAGCCAAATGATCAGCTTTTAGCTTGTAAGGTTCAAATTATTGTTTCTTTTTTCATGTTATTTTTTAAATTATTAAAATATTTTTTGTGTACTTAGGTTCTAATCCCTCCCCCTTCGTTCTTCAGGTACTCTACCCCAGGGTATACTCTCTTGCTTCGCAATTCACCTTACCTTTGGGAAAGGGAGAATTTTTAATTAGTACTCTATAACTTTATTATTTTTTTTCATTTTTAGTTTTTTTATTTCTTTTATTGTTTTATTGTTTTTTCAGTTTATGAATTTTATTATTTCATCTATGTTTGCTTTACTTAATCATATGGTGGACTTTCCATTTGAGATGTAGTAGATGTATCTGATGACTTCTTTTTGTAGAAATGGTGTTAGTTCATTAAAGGCTTGTATGTTGAATGAGTTAATAGCCCTTCTTTCCTCCTTAGCAAGGAGGGGCTGGGGGTGGTATTCTAAAAATTTTCTTACTTCTTGGTCTATGTGTTGTTTTAGGTCTTCAAAATAACTTATGGTATTATTTATATTTTGTTTGTAATTTTTATTTATTTTTTCAAATTGTGGGATTATGTTGTGTCTTAAGTGGTTTCTTGTAATTTCTGTATCAAAATTTGTTTCATCTATTTTATATTCTAGATTGTTTCTATTTAGGTAGTCTTCTATTTCTTTTTTTGTGAGTCATAATAGTGGTCGAAGTATTCATCAACTTTTCTCTGTCATATTTACAAGTCATGATAGTTTTGTTCATCTGGCTAGATTAAAGAAAAATGTTTCTATTTTATCATCTAAATGGTGGGCGGTAAGTATGTATTTGCTATTATGAATATTTAGAATTGCATCAAAAAATTGGTATCTTTTTTCTCTTGCTAGTTCTTCAAAGCTTTTGCTTGGGTATAATTTTTGAATTCTTTTGAAATCGCAAGATGCTATTTCTACTTCAAATCATTTTTCTTTTCATAATTTTTCTATAAAATCTTCTTCAATATCTGTTCATGGTCTGGTTTTATGGTTGAAATAACAGGCTACTATGTTATTTTTATAGCTTGTTTCTAATAGTTTGTATAGTAGAAACATAGAGTCTGGTCCAGTTGAGCAGGCTAAGATTATTTTTTCGTTTTCTTTGTAATATTTTTTAAGGAATTTTTCTAAATTTATCATTTTTATTCTTATGTTTAATTTTCTTAGATTTTAAATAATAAAAAAAGAAAATCAAAATATTTTAGATTTTCTTTTTTGTTGTGTTATTTTTTCTTTTTGTATAAATCATACACAAATAGGAATAAGGCTCATCAAGCAACTACAAAAAATCATGGACTAAGTCAAGTAAGAAAAAAGGCTCAGATAGCAAGTCATAATAATAATGCGAATCCTAGTCTACTTTCCTTTTTCTTTTTTGTTTTTTTATTGCTTTCTATTTGTTCTACACTTTTGTTGATTTCAATAATACTTCCACACTTAGGACACTTTCCTTTTTTTCAAATAAATTCATCTTTAACACTAAATGCAGAATTACAATTTGAACATGTTACTTTAAGTGGCATATCTAAATAAAATTAATAATAAAACATAATTATTATATAATATAAATTTGAAAAATAAAAATTTATTACCTAACTATTCATCCCTTATCCTCTTCAACTCAATAATTTGATCCCTTATATCTGCTGCTTTTTCGTATTCCATGTTGGTTGCGGCTAAGTCCATTTCTAGTTCAAGTTTTCATATAAGTGTTCTTCTATCTTCAATCGCATCTAATGCCCTAAATTCTTCTTCTAGTTTATCTTTTTTAGATATTCACATATCTTTGATACTACTAAATACAGTTTTTGGAGTTATGTTGTTTTTCTTGTTGTATTCTTTTTGAAGTTGTCTTCTGTAGTAGGTTAATTCTATGGATTTTTTCATAGCTTCTGATATATGGAATCCATCTTCATTTACTGTTTTTCAGGTACTAAGTTTATATAGTTTTCATAGATATGTATTTGATTCTAGTAGTTTTTCTGGTTCGTCTTTAAATGATAGATTGTTTTCTTTTTCTACATACATGTTTACTTTTCAGTTACTGTTTCTAGCAGCTCTTCATATGATTTGAATAAGTGCTGATTCACTTCTTAAAAATCATTGTTTATCTGCATCTATTATTGCTATTCTGCTAACTTCTGGTAAATCTAATCATTCTCTAAGTAGGTTTACTCATACTATTACATCTATGGTTCATTCCCTCAAATCTTTTAATATTTCAAGTCTGTCTAGAGTATCAACTTCACTGTGTAAGTAGTTAACTTTTACTCAGTTATCTAGTAAATAATCAGTTAATTCTTCACTAGATTTTTTGGTTACAGTTGTTATAAGCATCCTTTCTCCCCTTTCTACTATTTCTTCAATAGATTTCATTATATCATCTATCATGTATTCCATAGGTTTTATTTCTATTTCTGGATCAAGAAGTCATGTTGGTCTAATTATCTTTGGTATTATCCTACAATCATCAGAAGATTCCCAATTTCAATCTTTTATAGGATTAAAATTCATAAAGTCTAATCCTGCTGAATCTATTTCAGTAGTACAATATCATTCTTCTAAATTATTTCCAGATAATCTTGCACAACTCTGATTTATTTCATATGTTCATGGAGTAGCAGAAACTGCTATAGTTTGTTTTAATTTATTTTCAAATTCTTCAAATTTTAGAGGTCTGTTATCAAGTGCTGATGGTAGCCTAAAACCGTTTTGTATTAGATTATCTTTTCTGCTTCTATCTCAAGCATACATAGCTCCTATTTGAGGTATGGTCATATGACTTTCATCTATAAAGCATAGGAAATCGTCTCAGAAATAATCTATCAATGTATATGGTGATTCTCACTGCTTTCTTCAATCTAGATATCTACTATAGTTTTCTATTCAGTTTACATATCAGACTTCTAACATCATTTCCATATCATATTCTACTTTTGTTTTTAGCCTTTCTGCTTTTACAATATCTTTTTTATCATTGAAGAATTCTAATCTTTCATTTAGTTCCTTTTTTATACTTGGTACTATTTTCTCTATTCTATCTTTTGTTGTAACTGTATGTTTAGCTGGAAATATATCAATTTTTTCTAGAGTTTCATATACTTCTCAGGTTAGGTGATTTCTTCTTTTTATATCTGTTACTTCATTCCATCAGAATTCTATAGTATAAACACTATTCATACTTGCTGGGAATATTTCTAGTGTATCTCCATATACTCTAAATGTTCCAGGAGTAAAATCATGTCCTGCTCTTTTGTACTGAATATTTATTAATCTTTTTAGTAAATCCTCAAGATTGTATTCTTTTCATTTTTCTATATCAAAAATTTGTTCTGTATATAAGCTTATATCTCAAATACCGTAAATACAACTTACTGATGCTACTATTATAACATCTTTTCTTGTAAGTAAGTCTTGAGTAGCTGCATGACGGAGTCTATCTATTTCTTCGTTTATTGTTGCTTCTTTCTCTATATATGTATCTGTTTTTGATACATATGCTTCTGGTTGATAATAGTCATAATATGATACAAAATAATGTACAGCACTTTCAGGAAAGAACTCTTTGAATTCTTGAGCTAATTGTGCTGCTAGTGTTTTGTTGTGTGCAATTATAAGTGTAGGTTTTTTAATTTCCTCTATAATTTTTGCCATAGTAAAAGTTTTTCAGCTTCATGTTACTCACCATAGAGTTTGCCAAGCTGCTCCCTGATTTAAATATTTTAGAATTTCATTTATTGCTTTACCTTGATCTCATGCAGGAGAATATTTTGATTTTAATTTAAAAATACTGTCTGACATTAGGTTCTAAATTATTGTTAAATAAAATATTCGCTTTCTCTGTATTTTTCAAAGAAAGTTTAAACCCTTTTTTTTATAGAGGATAGGACTATTATTCTCTTTTTAGACTTCTTCTTATTGAATCTATTAATGTAAAAAATATCATCTAAGATAACTATAGTTACTCATTTTATTGTTCCTCTTAGATTGAATGAAATTCATTTTATCACTTTTTTAAAAAATGACAAAATTTTTTTAGTAATTTTAGTATAAAATAGTCAAAAAAATATTTTTCTATTTTTAGAAAAATATTTTTTTTGTGTGTAATTATTATAGACTATTACTTACTATATCAACTCATTTATAATAGTATTCAATTATCATTTGAGCAGTCCATCATGCATTTGAAAAATATGTTGCTCAAATTCAAGAAATACCAACTCAGTGACCAGATCTAGTTTTTCCTTTTCATGCTGGGTCTGATACAGAAACTAAAAATGGATATTTAGTAGCTTCTTGGGTACAGTAGTTTATATCATTTGAGTTTTTCATACAATATTCTTGAAAACTTAAAGTTCTTCAATCACTCTGAGAAAAATACCAAGATTTTATAAGATTTCAATCATAGTTTATAACAATATCTTTTGTTTTTTCTACTATTTCAGCTACTTTAGGGCTTCTCATTTCATAGCTATATCATAAGTATTTTTGGAATACATCTGGATCATCACTTGCATCATACCATTCTCATTCAAACTTTCTAGCTTTTTGTGTATACCAAGTAGCATATGTTCTAGCTGCTATTATTATCGTTTTTATCTTTTCTTCGTTGCTGCTATTACTTACCTCTCAAAGTCCTTTTAAATAATCGTTCATAGTTAATAGATTTACTACTACTATTTTATTATCTTTTGAAAAAAGGACTAGACTTCATCTAAATTTATTATCATTGTATCTTCATGTTGTATCCCAAGTTGGTTTTCTATCCCAAGATGTTATTTCTGAGTAAGAACCTTCTGGTGAATCAATTTTTATCATAGGTAAAATTTCCTCTCAAAGTTTTAAGGATTTTCAAAATCTTGATATTTCATATAATTTACCTCATGAGTTTATAGAAATTGTATCAGCTTCTGGATATGATAGTTTGACCTTGATTTGATTGTTATCATCAAAATATTGTCATTTTTCCATAGCATAGATTTTGTCTCTTTGTTTGAAATAATCTATAAGTAAGTATTTAAATTTTTCAAACTTTATGTATGAGTAAGTGTTTATATCTCCATCTAGAAGTTCTTCTATTTTTAATAAAACTGAAAATATCTTATAGTCATCTATTCACTCTAACTTTTTAAAAAGAGCATCCTTATCTATATTTAGTGTTACTTTATCCTCAATACTTTTAGTTAATGTAGGTGATATTATGTGGACTTCGTTTTTTAGTTCTTGTTTCATTTGTTGTACTTGAGCATAAAGTTTATCTCAAGGACAACTTGTTGATCATGCATCTCTGTGTCAGATAAGTGGTTCTAATGGAAAGCTTGTAAGAGGTAGAGTACAATCACTTCATATGCATTCTTTATGAAAGTACATTGTTCCATTTAAATCAATATTGTATTTTTCTATTAAATATTTACTTAGTTTTTTTAGTGAAGCATATTGTTTTGCATTTATTTCTTGTGTTCCATATGATCATAAAACAGCTATTCAGACTGTAGAACGATTATTCCATTTTGCATGTGCTCATACTACATTATCCCCTCATGCTCTTCATTCAAATATTTCTCAATCTTTTCATATGATATAATTGTATCAAATATCTCCCCGTTGGTTTGATATTGCATGATACTGATAAATAGCTCTTATTCATTTAATAGAATTGTCATAATCAGATACTGTATGATGTATAATTATTCCTTTAACACTTTTTGTTTTTTGGATTGGCCAAGCTAATTCTCTTCAATTTTCTTCTGTTTGTACGCTCACTAAATTATTATCATCATAATACTTTTCTATAAGGATTTCATTCATTAATTTTTGTTTTTCTATTTTATCCTTTTGTGCCTGTGTAAGTTCTACTGTTGGTGTATTATTCCGTTTTTCTATGATTGCTTTCCATTCTGCAGAGTCTAAATATCTATATTCTTCGTTTGCTCACCGTTGTTCTCTGGTGATTATTTCAATTCATTCTAATGCAAATGTAATACCTGAAAAGCTAAAAAATAAGATAAAAGCTATTAAAATTTTTTTCATTTTAGGGTTTTATATGATATAATGCTTCTATAAGGATTTTTTTATCGTAAAATTAATAATTTTTCTCCATATGAGCGTGCATACTATAAAAGTTTTTTTAAAAATATCAACTTTAACTATTATTATTTTAATAGGTTTAATTACTGTAGATAATGTATTTCTGGATAAACAGGTAATTGCAGATGAAAATAAGTATACTTTTAAGAGTGCTGATTCTAGTGATTTATGAAGAGTTGGTGTGGCAATATCTACGAATGTATGAATTTGATTTACTAAAAGACAAACTACTCCTATAAAAAGTTATCAAGATGTTCCTAAGTTGGAAACTATTATATGAAATCCTGATTTAGTGGTTTGAGATATAATAGATGCTAATATGCTTATAATAAAAGAATATCTTAATTTATTGAGAGTTGATGTATTGGATTTGTTAGATAATTCAATTGATAGAGAAGAGGCTTTGGATGATTTGATCTCTCAACTAGAGCTTAGGTATAAGGATTGAGCTTCAAATATTTCTATTTTACAAAGTTATACAGTGACTTTGAGTAATACAATGACAAGTACTGATAGCCAGGTAGAGACTTTAAAAACTAAGATATCTGCTGATTCGAAAAATTTTGATAGTGATTCTAGTATTGAGAATATAGAGACTTATACTAATTTAAAACAAGAGTATTATAAGAATAAGATAATTTTGGTTTTTGTTTCTAATTTTATAAGGCAGTATTCTTATCTGAATGCTTATAATAAGAATCTACTTGATACTCTTATAAATAATAAAGAGGCTATAGTTAATAAATCTAAAGTTATTATTCCTGATTCTGGAAGTAAATTAGTTGAAGAGTTGAAATTGATCTATGATGAGGCTGAGTGGAAAAATGAACAATTAAAAGAAGGAATTGAGGAGTAAAAAAGAAAAAGAAGAATTAAAAGCTGGAGTATACCAGCTTTTATGAATTATACTTGTAAACAAGTATATATTATCAAAAAAACTAAATATTGATTTTGTTATTTTTATATAAATTTATATAATGACAAGGCTATAAAATAATTATATAAAATAATGAAACTAATTATACAGATTCCTTGTTATAATGAAGAGGGAACTTTAAAAGGTGTTATAAAAGACTTTCCTAAAAAAATAGATGGTATTTCAGAAATAGAAACTCAGATAATAGATGATGGAAGTAGTGATAATACTATCAAAGTTGCAAAAGAGTGTTGAGTAACTTATGTATTGAAACATAAGAAAAATAGATGATTATGAGAAGCTTTTAAGACTTGAGTGGATAATGCTCTAAAAAATAATGCAGATATACTTGTAAATACTGATTGAGATAATCAATATCCTTCCGTTTATATAAAAGACCTTGTGAAACCTATTGTAGAGAAAAAAGCTGATATGGTTTTATGAGATAGACAAACTTCTAAAATAGAACACTTTTCAATTCTGAAAAAATTCTTTCAATTTTTTGGTAGCTTTGTTGTTAGATTTTTATCTGGAGTTGATGTTCCTGATAGTGTAAGTTGATTTAGGGCTTATTCTAGAGAATCTATTTACAGATTAAATATAACTTCTACTTTTAGTTATGCTGTAGATACTTTGATACAAGCTTGAAAAAAGTGATTAAAAGTTGATTTTATAAAAATAAAAACAAATCCTCCGACTCGCCCTTCAAGACTTTTTAAAAATATGTTTGATCATATCTTTAAAACCGCTCAAATAATTTTGAGGGTTTATGCTATGTATAATCCCCTAAAAATATTTTTCAGTTTCTGAGTAGTATTTTTCTTTATTTGATTTGCTGGTATTTCTAGGTTTTTGTATTATTATTTTTCAATAACATGAGATACGTGAAAAATTCAATCTCTTGTTTTATCTTGAGTTTTTATAATTCTTGCTTTTCAGTTTTTTGCTCTTTGAGTTATTTGAGATTTGATTGCTAAAAATAGAAAATTGATAGAAGATAATTTGTACTTGAATAAGAAAAATTATTATGAGAGGTAATTTAGTATAATACCAGCCCCTTCCGCTCTATTTCAGGTACTCTACCCCCCAAGGGATCCTCTCTTGCAAAGCTTATGCCCTTTGGGGGCAATTCACCTTACCTTTGGTAAAGGGAGTAATTTAGTCTATTACATTATTAAGAAAAATAAATATGACAACAAAAGAAATAAAGAGATTTTTTGAACCAATAAAAGAGCAGAAAATAGTTGTTGTTTTTTATACTTTATTTTCTTTATTTACAGCTTTTTTCTGGCTGTATAGTATTGAAATACTTAAAAAAATTACGAAAGAAATAGAAGTGTGAAATATAGAGAATGTTTATACTATAACTTATTGGTTTATAGGTTTTATCGTATTGTCTCGTATAATATGATGGTTCTGAAAAGATTTATATCCCATTTGTATAGGTGAGACTAAAAAGTATCTACAAAAAAAATATGTAAAAGATTTTATAATGTTTGAAAATAATAGTTATGAAAAAATCGGTACATGAAAGCTTATAGCTCTTATAGAAAGATGAATAGAATCATGGTCTGGATTAGTAAGTCAATTCTTCTGGTTTTGATTGCAAATATCTTTTACCTTTTTATTTTCATTTTTTTATGTTTATAAGATTATATGAATATACACTCTTATAATTGTTGTATTAACAGTATTTTTGTTATTATTAACTAAAATAATCAATACTAGAGCAATCGCAGAAAGGAGTAAAATGATAGACTATTTAAATATATATACAAAAGACTTTGTAAAAATTATTATGTCAAAGTTTGAAATACTCCAAAATAATAAAACTGATAAAGAAATAAGTAGATTGAATTATTTAACAGATAAGGCTACCTATCATTTTAGAAAAAGAATGATATGGCTAGAAATTAGTTTTTGAATGAATGAATCTATAAATAATTTTTTGAAAATACTAGCTATATTTGTTGTTTGAATATGAGTAATAAAATGAACATATGATTTCTCTGATTTTTTAGCTATAACAGCTATATTAACATTGCTTGATGCAAAGATTTCAAAAGCTGTTGATTTCTATAAAAACTTTACAAAAGACTATGTTAAAGTAGAAAAACTTTATAACTTATTTGATAAAACTCCTAGAATAGAATGATATGAAACTTGAAAAGATTTTAAACATATAAAATGAGATTTTGAAGTTAAAAATTTAAGTTTTTCGTATTCTTCTGGAAAAATGATATTTGAAAATTTTGATTTAGATATAAAGTGATGAAAAAAGACTGCTATTATTTGAAGATCTGGTTCAGGAAAGACTACTCTTATTAAACTTATTTCTGGTTTTTTGAAAGCTCAATGAGGAAATATTATTATTGATAAACAGAATATCAATGATATTAGTTTGAAATCATATTATAAACATATTTGATATTTAACTCAGGAGCCTTCTATTTTTGATGGAACCATTATAGATAATTTAACATATTGAAGTAAAAAAGATATTTCAGATTCTGAGATTAAAAAGGCTTTAAAAGATGCAAAAGCTGATTTTGTTTTTGAATTTAAGGGTTGATTAAATACTGAAATTTGAGAAAGATGAATTAGGTTATCTTGAGGGCAAAGACAAAGACTTGCTATTGCTAAGATTTTTATAAAAGATCCTGAGATTATTATTTTGGATGAGCCTACTTCTGCTCTTGATAGTTTTTCAGAAGAAAAGGTTACAAAGGCTATAAATAATCTATTCAAGCATAGAACTGTTATTGTTGTTGCCCATAGGCTTCAAACTGTAAAAAAGGCTGATGATATAATTGTTATGGATTGATTTAAAGTTATTGAAAGATGAACTCATAAGGAGCTTTTAAAGCATGGAAAGTATTATAAGGAGATGGTGGATTTGCAGAGTGGTGTTTTAGTATAGCAAAGGTATGCATTATTTCTTTTTTTTAATATCCAAAATAATCGGGGTTTAAACATGCAAGGCAGAAGGTTACACTTGATATCTACAAAAGTAGAAATTTATTATGGGGTTTAAACATTGTAGAATATAAGGGAGTCTCAGAGGATCTACAAAAGTAGAAATTTATTATGGGGTTTAAACTAAATTTATGAAAGAAGAATTAAATAATCTACAAAAGTAGAAATTTATTATGGGGTTTAAACACTGGGTTAAAAGACGTTTTGTTCGTGTATCTACAAAAGTAGAAATTTATTATGGGGTTTAAACAGGAGTGGCACATTGAGAATGATTTAAATCTACAAAAGTAGAAATTTATTATGGGGTTTAAACGACAATTGAAGAAATAAAGAATGAAAATCTACAAAAGTAGAAATTTATTATGGGGTTTAAACAAAAAATGGTAAACATAAACAATTTACAATCTACAAAAGTAGAAATTTATTATGGGGTTTAAACATTTGTCAATCTAAATGAGAAACCCATCTACAAAAGTAGAAATTTATTATGGGGTTTAAACATGAGCCGTATTGAAGAGAGAATATGCATCTACAAAAGTAGAAATTTATTATGGGGTTTAAACAAAGTAATGGACGGTCGTAATATTCCATCTACAAAAGTAGAAATTTATTATGGGGTTTAAACTCTAGAATTTGTGAAATCCGTTGGTTCTATCTACAAAAGTAGAAATTTATTATGGGGTTTAAACAAATTCCTGTTCAAACTCCTTGTGTAATCTACAAAAGTAGAAATTTATTATGGGGTTTAAACAATAAAAATACATCACAGCAGGCAATTATCTACAAAAGTAGAAATTTATTATGGGGTTTAAACTTTTTAACATAAAAGAACATGACTTGAATCTACAAAAGTAGAAATTTATTATGGGGTTTAAACGGGAATGGTACAATGATGAATATTGAGAATCTACAAAAGTAGAAATTTATTATGGGGTTTAAACAAAAATAATCAAGATGACAGACAAAGAATCTACAAAAGTAGAAATTTATTATGGGGTTTAAACTTTCCGAATTTTTGAATTGATTTCGTTATCTACAAAAGTAGAAATTTATTATGGGGTTTAAACGCATGAGCCGACAACGTAACCTTTTGAATCTACAAAAGTAGAAATTTATTATGGGGTTTAAACCTGTATATAAGAATGTAATGTTCAATTATCTACAAAAGTAGAAATTTATTATGGGGTTTAAACAAATAATTATGTAAATACTTGAGAGTATCTACAAAAGTAGAAATTTATTATGGGGTTTAAACAAAAACTCTATTACTCCCACATCTTCTAATCTACAAAAGTAGAAATTTATTATGGGGTTTAAACTATGAAATATGACACTTTTGAAGAATATCTACAAAAGTAGAAATTTATTATGGGGTTTAAACAGTTAGACTATGATAGAGATTTTACATCTACAAAAGTAGAAATTTATTATGGGGTTTAAACAACTATAATAACGACCTCCCCCCTGAAAAATCTACAAAAGTAGAAATTTATTATGGGGTTTAAACATGAATGGTTGAACGATATAGACAGTTATCTACAAAAGTAGAAATTTATTATGGGGTTTAAACGCAGTTCATTTACGAGGGGGAAAATGTATCTACAAAAGTAGAAATTTATTATGGGGTTTAAACTCTTGGAGATTTGGAGATAGAAAAAGATCTACAAAAGTAGAAATTTATTATGGGGTTTAAACATGATAATAGATATGGAGTAATAACATATCTACAAAAGTAGAAATTTATTATGGGGTTTAAACTTGAGTGTGAGTTCCCATTTGTCCTAATCTACAAAAGTAGAAATTTATTATGGGGTTTAAACACGACCTACATGAGGGTCTGAGAGAATCTACAAAAGTAGAAATTTATTATGGGGTTTAAACCTCATTATAGCATATCATTAGCTAAAGATCTACAAAAGTAGAAATTTATTATGGGGTTTAAACGGTTTTAATTTTGATTTAATGTTTACAATCTACAAAAGTAGAAATTTATTATGGGGTTTAAACAAATTGAGATTGATATTGAGATTGAGATCTACAAAAGTAGAAATTTATTATGGGGTTTAAACGAACTAATAATAGCATACCCAACAAAATCTACAAAAGTAGAAATTTATTATGGGGTTTAAACAATAAAATACGGTCATGTAGCAATAGTAATCTACAAAAGTAGAAATTTATTATGGGGTTTAAACGATTAATACATACCAACTTGAGGGGTATATCTACAAAAGTAGAAATTTATTATGGGGTTTAAACAGGCTGTTGAGGTTGTGCCTCATCCTATCTACAAAAGTAGAAATTTATTATGGGGTTTAAACATAATTTTTCTTTTATGGATTTCCTTATCTACAAAAGTAGAAATTTATTATGGGGTTTAAACCTACCGAACCAGTCCCACCACCTCAAGATCTACAAAAGTAGAAATTTA
>DJMN01000050.1 GCA_002435385.1 Patescibacteria group bacterium UBA6489 | reverse complement strand
ATTTCTGATATAGTGTTTCAGTTTCCGTCTTTGATTGTGTAGATTAGGTTTGTTGGGAAATCTCAATCTTTTTTCCATGTTTCAAATCCTGTGTTGTATGCTTTTATTTTGAATAAATAACTTTTTCCTGCTTCGTAATAACCTCACTCCCTAGCCCCATTTCCTACAGGAGATGGGGTATTTGTAATTTGAAAATTTGCTCAGTAGCGTGGTAAAAGTAAAATACTATCTTTAAAAATTTCAGTTGTTGTTCAATTTTTTAGCTTTAGTTTTGTGTAGATTGTTTTTATGCCTTGAGTTTGGTTTTGTAGTAGATAGTCTCTTTGTATTGAGAATGGTTCAAATTCTGAGAAGCTTTCTCCGTCTTCTGAAAATGCCATCATTTCTACTTCTTCTATATTTTGAGGGGTTATGCTAAGCTCTAGAGATAAGCTTTCTGATATTCTTGCATCTCAGTTGATTGTTAGTACTCCATCTGATGCTAGTTCTTGATCGGTTGGATTACTAAATGGTGTGTTGTATGCTAAACAGTTGTTGTATTCTGAGTATAGATTTCTGTCTATGATTTTGTATTTGTTATTGTCTTTTCTTGTTTGGATTTGTTGTTTTAGTTCTTCTATCTTTTTTGATATTTGTTCTAGTCTTTTTTGTGTTGTTTGTTTCTTTGGCCTATTTTGTTTTTCTTGGAATTTTTTGATTTTTTCTTCTAGGTTTTGTAGTTCTTTTTCTAGGTTTCTTTTTTCTGTGTTTAGTTTTGTTGTAATTTTTTTTGAGTTAAATATTTCAAATACTTCTGTACATCTGTTATGTATGTTTGTTGTGTAATTTTCTCCACATTTTTTGTATAGTTTATCTACTTTTCATTTTAGTAGTTCGCTATGATATATTTCACGAGGGTTATTATATTTATCAACCCAGATACAGTTTCATTCTTGGATTTCAGATGTGTTTGGTTTTATTTCTTCTGCACATGGTCACTCAGAATCTCAGTGAGATAGATGACTTTGTATTGAGTTAGAGTTTACTTTTATTGTGTGTTGTCATCAGTTTCATGTTTGGTGACATATTTCTATTTGTTCGTCTTTCTCATTTAAACTTCATGTGTTTGCTTTTTCTTGTTTTTCTTTTTTCTTTCAGTTCTTATCATCTTCCTCTGTTGCTCATGTTGATGTTTTTTCTTCTGTTGTTAATGTGCCTAGTTGCTCAGAGCATGAGCCTAATTGTCATCATAAAGATATAAACTCTTCTACCTTATCACTAGGCAAAGAATATTCTTTGTTTTGGTAACAAACTGTTGTTGTATTAGTTTGTTCTAATGCATATATAATACCTGTAGAGTTTGAGCTTATAGTCAGAGTAAAAAATACTATTGCTCAAATTATCCTTTTTATTTGTCCTTTCATTGTAGAAAATTATTGAGTTAAAAAAGTAAAACACAAAGAGTATATAAAAAAAATATCTATTTACAAATTTATAATAATAGCTCCTATTGACCTATATTGTTTTTGTTTCAACTGGACTTTTCACAAAAAAACTAGTCTATTTTATTCAAGACTAGTCTTATATATTCTAAAAATTATAAACCAAAAACTATTTTACAATCTCCTCCAATCTGTAACAATAGTTTTTAGTTCAATTTCATGATATCATCTATTATACCAAATTACTTTAGATGTAACTTTATATGCATCATCTATTATCTCTTCTGTTGAGCCAGAAAGGTATTTTAATTCTTCTAATTTTAAATATCTATAAAAATATGTTTGAGTGTTTTTTCTCTGACAGTCATAAACATATCTATTTTCTGAATCTAAACAAAGTTTATAGTCCTTCATTTTTGACTCTAGTTCACTTATTCATTCTCAAAAATCTTCTATCTTTTCAACTTTTATGGGAAAGAGTTTGTATTTTGAATAATCATTTTCTATTTTATAGTAACTTCCTGTTTCAAATACATCTTCATAATAGGTACCAGATGGGTCTATTTGATTATAATTATAGATTTTATTATAGTTTGAATCTCTAATATTTCTAAATAGTTCTAATTGTTCTTCCGCTAAGTTTAGGGCTATTATCTCATCTTTGTTGTATTTGTTCAAGTTTATTCATGAGGTAAGAATAGCAAAGACAAAAATTAGTCCTAAAGAAAATAAAAACACTCCTATGATTGCTCATACTAGGAATGATAATTTTTTGTTTTTTTGTGAGAATATCTTCATAATAATATGTTTTTACTGTGTACTATGATAAAAATCCATCTCCTCGCACCTAGGTACTTCCTTTGTAATTCATCCTTCGTAGTACTACGGAGAACGGAAAGGAAAAAATCTTATATTACTAATACTAAATAGGGTTATTGTAATTTATAATACTGATTGTGTTACTTTTAGTATAGCTGAGAATACAGAGAAACCAAACCATAAAACAAGTAGTGCTATAACTGCAACAATCATAGGTTCTACTTTTTTTGAGAATTTTAATAAACAATGGTCTATTTCAGAAGTATATTGTTGTGAAATTTTTTTACATACTTTTGGTAGAGTTTTATTTTTTTCTCATACTGATAACATATGAAGGAAATCTGAAGGGAAATATTTATTTTCTTCATCCATCGTATCTATGGATTTAGAGATTTCATTTCATATTGATATCTCTGTTGATATATCATAAAGAATAGATTTGTATACTATGTTTTCTGTTGTTTTTCCCATCAATTCAAATGCCTCTTCTAGGTTTACTCATACATCTGTTAAATCTGAAAGGTCTAATGCAATTGATGCTAATATATAATTTCTATGAATGTTTCATAATATCGGAAGTTCTAACATCATATGTGCTATATCTGTTTCTCATTTTTCTGAGCTTTTATACCAAAAAAAGATTATTAATAAGACAACTGCAAATCATAAAAAGTACATCATATTTTCTGAAAAAAAACGAGAAGTTCATATTAAAATATTTGTCCAAAGAGAAAATCCAATTTCTGATGCATCAAATAAAGGTATAATATTTGGAATTACATAAGTTATAACCAATAAAAAGGCTATAATTACAGAAATAAATAACAAAATTGGAGAAGAAAAAGTATCTCTTATTTTTGTTTTTAATTTATATGTTGCTTCTGAATTCTTTGCTAGTCTTTCTAGGGCTGCTGATAGCTTCCCTTTTTTCTCTCAAGTCTCTATTATAGAGATCTCCATTGGATTAAAAACATCTGGCAGTCTTTTTACTGATTTTGAAAAAGAGTCTCATGAAATAACAAATGTTATTAACTCATCTATCCTTGATCTAAAATATCCATTTTCTATTCTGTCTGATATTGATAAAAGAGCATCTTTTATAGATACTCATGAATCAAGCATATTAGATAGGTATTCATAAAAACTATATCTATCTATTTCTGATATATTTTTAAATAGATAAGTTTTTTTTGATTCACTTTTTGTTTTTTTAAACATAACTTATCTATAGTAAATTTTTAAATTAATTACAATATTAAATCATTTATCTTCTAAATTACTATCTCAAAATTCAGGGTAAGAAAAATCTTCTATAGAAAATAAATATCTAGGGTTTTCATTTATGAGAAAGTTTATATAATTTTTCATTATGCTTTCATTCGCAAAAAACATTTTTAGTTTTATTTCTCATTCATTAAATCATAAATCATTTGTTCATAATTCGTAAAAAGAGATTCATTTAACTTTTATCATACTGTCAGAAGCATCATTTTTTCCTATGTATGCATAGAAGTGTTTAAATAACTCTTTTCTATCAAATGGAGTTGATAATTTTTCTATATATTTTTTTGTTTCTTTGTTATTTTCTATTTCCTCTTTTATTTTTTTTAATTCATCTCTCTCTTCTATTTTCTTATGAACTTGATCCTTGTAACCTTCTTGAGCAATAAGTGACTCTTGTAGAGAAGAATATGCTTCATTTGTAAAAATTGCCAATACTAAAAAAGCAAAAGCAAGTGGTATGTATAAAAAAGTTCTATTGTGTTGTTTATGTGATTTCATAACTCTTTAATATTTATGTAATATTTTAGTATATCAGGCAAGAATACTTCTTTGTAGATTCTTTCCTTTAGTATTAAAGGAAGGAATTTAAGGATGGATTATATATTTACCAATTATAAATTATCTTCTAGTTCAAATATTATATTAAATTTTATTTCATCTCATCAAATGAATTTGTTTATATCTTTTATCTTGAAAATACGTTCATTATATGTTTCATACCGACTTAAAAAATCATATACTTTTTCATAATCTGTTTTTTCTTTTTTATAAACTGGCTTCTCATTTCTATAAAGTACTTCTTTTTTATCGCTATCAGCTATTACTCAAACAGAAATTTTTCAGTCATATAAACTAAATCATTTAAATTTAAGATTGTTATTATAGTAAAGTTTTTCTAGGTGTTCTAAAAATGATGGAATATCTGATTTTTTAGATATTAAATCAAACTTATCTTTATTTTTAGAATAAATATTATATATTTTCACTTGTTCATCATTTTCTAGTTGCTCTATATATGCATCTACTGTAACTAAATCTTCCTTTAGTTTTTTATTTTCTTCTACTATTTTATTGTTGTAAAAATAAATTCAAATAGTTACTACTAGAAGAGCTATAAATATAGAGATAGCAGAGTATAACCTTTTTTCTCAACTACTCATTGAGCTTTTCTTTTTTTCTTTTTTCTCAACTACAATGTTTTTCTTTTCATTTTTTTCAACCATAAAAGACTTTTTTATAATAATTAAAACTATTTTATAAGACAGTTATATGTATCTAAACACTGATCTTTTGTCGCTCAAGAAGGTAGAGAGTAACAATACGCACAATTCCCTCATGAATTTCATCATAATAATCATATAATAAACGATAGAATCCCCCATGCAAACCATATAATAAGAATTCAAACTATAACATATATCATTATTTGTTTTGTCTTTTTTACCTTGTCCTCATCTCCTGCAGAGGTTAGAGTTATAAATCAAGCATATATTAGATAAATAACTGCAATTACTGATACAAATGTTAGTAAATATGTGACAATATTTTGTATATATTGAGAAAATCATATATCTGTAACAACTCATGATAGTTTTCATCAAACTTGCTCTACTCATTCTTCTAATCATCAACATGAATTCCCTTCACAATAAGGTATATCCCCCTGTGAATCGTCGTCAAATATTCAAGCATTTACACTTAATGGAACAAAAAATAGTGAAATTAATATAATAAAGGTATACAGAATCTTCATAATATCTTAATAATTAAAGTTTACTTATCTGAAATTATATATAAATTAGTAAAAATTCAAACATTTATTTTTTTTATTGAGTACTTATGAGGAAAAGAGAAATTCTTAGTTATATATTTTTAATAATATTTTTAATTTTATTAAGTTTTATCTCAGGAATATGGTGATTGGCTGAGGCTATGATTTCAATTGCTATTTATAATCTTATTACCTTTGGTGTCTATCTTATATGGAAATTAGTAACAAAGAAAAATAAGATGAATTTTATAGATTTTTCTAGAATATTTATTTATAGACTAAGTTTGTTATTATTTATTTTAGTAACTCTGATTTGATGATTTGCTTTTTATCAAAATGATTTAAATCCTGCAAAAATGCCTATTTATACTATCTCAAATTCACAAAAAACAGTTATTTTTCAAAATATGAGTCATATATGAAGTCAAAATTTTTATGATAGTGTTATTGAGAATATTAGAAAGTATAAAAAAGAAAAATTTGTTTTATTTTATGAAGGTGTAAGACCATGAAAAGAAGAAAGTATGAAAGATTTTGATAATGCCTTATGAGTACAATTTGATGAAGATTTATATGAAAATTTCTCAAAATTGTATTGAGTTGTATATCAAAATAATGAAGATCTTTTGTGATTAGTTAATAATCTGGATTTTAATATTGATTTAGGAATTGATGAGATTATGGAAATTTATAAAGAGAAATCACATAAAAATAACAATAATGTATCTATCCAAAGTAAAGAGGCTATTGATTTAAGCCAAGAGATAGTTAGTGCTCTAAGTGAGTTAAGTCCTAGAGAATTATCTGTACTTAGATATGTAAATAAGTCTATTATAAACTTTATGATTAAAAATGATGGCTTTAGAGATACTCTTATAGAGAATATGTGAAATACAAGTTTATTTGATGTTATTCTTGATGATAGAAATAAAAATTTAGCAAAAGAAATAGAGGATTCAGAATATAATAAGATAATTGTAACTTATTGATTGATGCATTTTGATTGAGTTTTTAGTATTTTGAAAAATAATGATAATAATTGGAGGATTATTAAGACTGATTATATTTATTTGACTAAGTAACCACCCCCTAGCCCCCTCCTTGCTAAGGAGGGGGAATTAAAGGGGATTATTAAAGTAACTCACTATTATTTATTTTGTTAATAACCCACCCTAAATTCCCTCCCTGATATCAGGGAGGGAGGGTATAGTTTACTCCTTATAAAAGATACTACTTACATATAGATATCATCAGATAAGATAGATAATTATCACAAATCAAAATCATAGTGTAAGGAATATATCAAATAGGCTATGAAGTAGTATTGAGAAAAATAATCATAAAAAAAATATTTTTATGTATTTTAAAGAAAGTCAGTTTTTATTATAGTATGTAATTGCATTATAAAAACCTAGAGCTAATATACTACTACAAAGAATATGTAAGATAATTGAAAAAACTGAACGGAAAAAATATAATTTTACCAAATCATAAGAAAAACCGCTTCAATTGTAACTACTTAGTAAATACAAAATATTTTCAATAAAAGAAAATCATAGGGCTACAAATATTGCATAAAGTACTGCTTTTTTTGTAGAATTAACATCTGAAAAACTTGAACCTAAAAAATTGAAGTACTTGCTTGTCTCTTCTAGAAAAGCGACTATTAGATAATAAAATATTATTAATTTAAAGGTGTTTAGTAATACTCATCAAAAATATACTTCATTTGTTATTCAAAAATCTAGAAAAGAAAATTGTGAGAAAAATGTATCTATCAAAAAGAATGACAAAGATAAAGCAAAAATAAATCATAAAAACATCAAAAAGCTTCTTGTGTAAGCTTTGAATGCTAGAGAAATTTTTCAGTTAAATAATTTTATTAATAGAGATATTAAGATAAATAATAGAAGAAATATTATTAATGATAAGTTTATATCAAAAAAAGAGAATCAATTTTTAAGATTTGAAATAAATTTTGATAAATCTAAATATTTTATAACACTACTTAGTTTACCTGTATAAAGGATTGGTAAAACCGAAACAATTCATGCTAGAAGTCACACAAAAAATCTTTTTCTGTTTAGATTTGAGCTATCTATATAAGAAAAAGTGTATCCCCAAAAAACAACAGGAATAAATGTTATAAAGGTAAGTATTATAATTATTAGGATTTGCATTTAAAAATATGCTTTGGAAATAATATTTTAGAGTATTTTAAGGTATTATAAGAAATTACAAAATTATTTTTTGGATTTTAATTGAAAATAAGAAAATAAGGAATCATACAAAAAAAGGACAATCACACAGGATTGCCCCTACAGAAGTAAAATAAACAATTATTGCTCAAAATTTAAACTTCCTGCTTCACTAAAATCAGAAAATTTATTAACTGTTACCTTTTTATCACTTATTCAGAAAATCCCTTCTCATATATATAAAGCTCTTTTTATAAAACTATCTCTAAATTGATAAGCTCTTTGTGCTATATATGATCAAATAGGACTATCTTTATAACAATACTCTGGTACATATGTTTCTCTAACTGGTGGACAATACATAGTTCAGTCTAATAATTCTTTACACTCTTGAGTCTCATCATTTTTTCAAAGGTATTTTTCACAGTCTTTTTGTCTTGCTTCTTCTAAACCTGTAGTATCTATATGCGTAATTCTAGCTTCTTCTACGATAGAGCTAGGAGTTATTTTTATAGCAGATAATCAGTTAAAGAAATCTATATGTTTGTAAGATGTTTCTGATTCATTTTTATATAGAGTAACTGGAAGTAATAGCATGTTTTTAGCTTTATTCCATATAAACATTCTAGGATTGTTTAAAGCTTCACTATAACTTCATGCATCTCATAAAGTAAGAGTTTGTAACTGTTTTACTATAATTCATTTATAATCTCAACTGTCACATTTGGCTTTTTCTTCTGCTGTTAAATCAGCATCTCAACATTTTTTATCATAATTCACTTCGTATAAATCTACTTTTACTCAACCATTTCTAGTTCATCCCCACTCTGTTATTGTTGTGTCGTATCATAATCAGATTAGATGATTTTCATCATATGGATGCAAATATGTACTATATCATGGTATTTTTAACTCTCAAAGTACTTCTGGTTTTTCTGAATTACTTAGGTCTATTGCAAAAAGTGGATCTATTTGTCTAAATGTTACCAAAAATAATTTGTCTCATATAAATCTCGAGCTTTGGAAATTTTCTCATTTTCAAAGTCATGTAAGAGATGATTTCAAATTCAGATTTCCATCTAGTATGTAAAGTCATGTACTTCTTTCTGGTATATTTTGAGTTGTTATTATTCTAAAATCTGTATCCTTTTGATCCATACTATATTGATTCAAAGGCATTCATGGAATTATAGTTGAATCTTTGTAAGTTATGTTTTCTCACTGAACTCCTAATTTATGTACTAGTGTATTATTTGTACCTCCATAATAATATGGCATTATACATCTAGCATTTTCTGGACATTCATAGTTATATGATTGATAAATATTATCAGTTAGGTATAGATTATCTAAACTCATATATACTTCGCTATTACTTCAAGCTATGACTTTTGTTTTTACTTCTTTTCAGAAATCTTCAGTATCTATAATTGAGATTATATTGTATGAAGGATTAAATCTAAATTGCTTTAAAGTTTCTTCGTCTGGTAATACATATTCTATTTCATTACATTTTGCTACTCATCAAGCTGAGAACCTGTAAGGAAATTTTTTCCCATTTAATACTAAATTTTGTTCTGATGTATCATTTGTTTTACTTAGTTCAAGTTTTTTTGGTATTATGTTTTCAGATATTACTTCTATATCATCTTCTGATTCAAATGTATAATATGGGATGTTGAAATAATTATTACTTAATACGTATACATACTTCCCTATTTTTCTTGATTTTCTAAGATTTCCGTCATTTACGTATAGTTTTGAAAGTACAGGTTTTTCTTTGTTTGTTGTATCAAATATGATTGTATAAGTTTTATTATTTCTATTTATCCGATATCACATTTTCTCATAATTTGTACTTGAGTAACCACTTGCTAAGATTATAAGTCTATTTTCTGATAAATATAAAACAGGAGAACTAAAAGTATCTGGTAAATTTAATTTTCTTACTATTTTCATATTTGCAGACTCTTTTGCGTCAATTATGAATATAGCTTTTTTAGCACTGTTATAATAATAAATGTAATCTCCATCTGTTTTTATAATATCTGATTCATCTACTCACTTCACTTGAGTATTTGTTTGAGAATAATCTGAATCTTCTCATCATGCATCATTTGCCACTACTGTTTTTTGCTCTACTGATGTTGGAGTACCTGATTCAACCGCTCAATCCATTGCTGATTCTTCTTCCATATCAATATCTATCACGTCATCATACATAATTTCTGGTCATCAATAACGTAATCAACTTCCATATGTTTTATAGTATTCTTTTATATATTTCCCCATAACTGATTCCAAACTTTGACAACTTTCAAAAGTTTTTAATTTGAAATCAAAGTTTAATTCTTTCACTTCGTTTTCATTTAGTTCTTCTATTATTGAATTATCTTCTTCTGTTGCAAAGGTTGGAAGAGTAAATACTAATAAGATAAAAATAGATAAATATTTAAACACTTTATTCATGATAAAAAAAATTAAAAAATAAAGTAACACATTTATATTATATACTATATCTACATAAAAAACAAAGTTCTATATAATATAACAAAATTAATCCTACTTGCATAAAAAAATTTAGAGGATTTTATTATAAATGTAACACTGTTTTACATCTACAGTATCATTATAATATTCCTCTAAATTCTTCTTTAATAGGGCTTAACCATTAAGTATAACGAATTATTTTTAAAAAGGTGACAAAAAAATTATAAAAGTTTCTCTAAAAATAGGTATATCGTAATAAAAAAAATAAAAATACACTCAGAGGATAGGATTTTCTTACAAATAATTTTTAGTATAAAATCTTATGACACTTCGTTTAATTTTTATTTTTTAAAGATTTATTCTGATATAAATTTATTAATCTGATAAATTATCTAATATACTTTGCAACTCAGGATCAACAGATGTATCTTCATTATTTTCTATTTTACTAGGACATGCTCAAATAGTAAAATCTGCTATATTACAAGATTTCCCATTTAAAGTACATATTTCTCATGAAAAAACTCATCACAATGTATTACAATATGCTCTAAATTCTGATAATTTTGGATCTACTTGATTTATAGTCTGAGGTATTCAGTCTGTAGTTTCTACTGTTGTATCTGGTTCGGTTGTATCTAAGGGAGACTCTTCAACTCCTATATCTTCTCAGGAATCTTGGTTATCTGTTGTTGTACCCATAGTTGTAGTTGCTTCTGCAGAATATATAGATTTTTTTGGCTGATTTAAAGTATCTTGATTATCTGTAGAATCAGTGGTCACACTTGCTGGATTTTCACCAACCACCTCTCATTGAGAATCTAGTGACTCTACTCCATTATCTCATGAATCTGTTGTATCATCTGCTTGTGGAGATTGATTATTTACTGGAGCTACATAAGGATTACTACGAACCCAATCGTTTATATCATCATTGGTAATCTTTTGTGAAGGAGCTTGTACATCTTCTGTTATATCTTCTTCCCCATCTCAATTTTCATTTTCTAAAACTCATGTGCCCTCTCCTGATCTATTTTCAGTACCACTTCATTGTCCATCCTCTGAAACTTGATTTTGTTTTATAAACTTATCAGCTCAATCCTCTCAAATAAAAAGACTATCTCATAAAAAATAAAATAATCAAAACATGGCTAAGGCTCATGAAAAGATAGTAGTAAGCAAACGGAAATATCCTACTTTTGTTTTTCTACCTCATTGTTTTAATTCAATTATAGAATCTAATCTATTTTTTAGTCATCTTTTAAACTCTGTGGGAGCTTTTATCTCTGGTTTAGATTTAGCTAGTAATTCTAAAGTCTCTTTCAGTTCTTTTTCTGAAAAATCACCTCAAGTAAATTCATTTAAGTGCTCTTGTATATCTAAATCATCTTTTATAAATTCTTGTTTTTGATTTAATTCTAATTTCAAATCCGATATTTTTTCAGAGATTTTTTTCATTTTATTTCTTCTTCACATTATAGACCGATAAATAATAAAACTAATAAAATTAAATTTGGGTTTATTTTTTTAATTGTTCTACAAAATATTTGCTTACAATTACTTTCTTCTAATCATATTATATCAGAGATTTCTTTATAACTTAAATTATCCCAAATTCTCATAATAACTATCTCTTTGTGTTCCTTTTTTAAGGTATCAAGGAAATCTAAAACTTTTTTCACTTTTTCTTTATCGTCTAAGGCTTTTCAAAAATCTTCTATTTTTCAAAGGTTCATATAATCATCTAAAGCTAGATCTTCTTTTTGGCATCTATAGTAATCTATAACTAAATTATGTGCTATTCTATAAATCCAAGACTTAAAAGTAGCTCAGCTTTGTACTTTAAACCTGTTTATGTTGTTTAATGCCTTGATGAAAACTTCACTCGTTAAATCTTCTGAAACTTCTTTTTTTGATGTTTTTACATAGATAAATCTATATATTTTATCTACATATCTATCATAGAGAGTTCAAAAGTAATCTAGGTTTCATTTCTGACAATGTTCAACTAACTCAATATCTAACATAATATAACGAAAAGTAAACTAAAAAGTGACAAATATAAAATGTATTTTGTTTTTTAAAACCCTTGTCTATCTAAAAATGCCTTTATATCGACATCTCTTCACATAAAATCTTTAAAAAGGTCTCTTGCATCTTTTTTACTTCATTGTGATAGTATTTTATCCAAAAATTTTTTACTTACAACTTTATTAAAGATTCAATTCTTTTCAAACTCACTAAAAATATCTGCTTCTATTATTTCTGCCCACATATAACTGTAGTATCATGAAGCATATCATCAGTCAAATATATGAGTAAAAGAAGTATAGGTTTTATAGTCTTCTGTTTGTGTAAATATTGATATGTTATTTATTGTATTTAGTATTTTTTTATCTAGTTCTAAAATATCACTTGGAATTTCTTCGCTGTGTAAAGTTATATCAACTAGAGCATATTCAGATTGTTTTAGATAAAAATTTCAAGTTCAGAATTGTTCTAATAATTTTAGTGTATCAAATGTTTCTTCTGGAATTTTTTCAGAAGTTTCTATGTGTTCTGCAAATAGGTTTACAGATTCTTGTTTTTTAGCCCAATTTTCTAGTATTTGAGATGGTAATTCTATAAAATCCCATTCTACTCAACTTATTCATAAATCTGAATATTTTGAAATTGATGACATATCATGAATGGCATGTCAAAATTCATGAAACATAGTTTGAACATCTGATAGAGTTAAAAGAGTTTCTCATTCCGTTGCTTTTTGAAAATTAGTTACATTTACAATTATTGGATATTTTTTTTGTAATTCTGAAAAATATTTTGTTCTAAGATGATTTTCCCATGCTCAGCTTCTTTTTTTCTCTCTGTAAAAATAATCTGCAATAAAATATGAAATAAATTCTCAATCTTTATAGACTTTATAAAAGTCTAAATCTTTTTCATAGCTTTCTACTTCTATTTTTTCTAGTTCTATGTTGTATAATTTTTTTACTACATCAAAAAGTCATTTTTTTACTCTGGTAAATTCAAAATATTTCTTTAGTTTTTTCTCATCAAAATTGTATTTTTCTTCTTTTAATATTCTATTGTAATAGGCTATATCCCAAGGTTTTATTTCTTCTAAGTTGAAATATTTCTTCAACTTATCTAGTTCTATTTCTGCTTTTTGTTTTGATTTTGATGTGATATCAAATAGTAGTTCTTTTATTTTTTCTGGTGACTCTGCCATTTTAAACTCTAGAGATAATTCTGAATAATTTTTATATCCTAGAATTTTTGCCTTTTTTTCTCTAAGTTTTAGTATCTTTAAAATAATTTCTCTATTGTCATATTTTCAGCTCGATGCGAAATTACATCTTGCCTTGTAAAAATGCTTTCTTATATCTCCTGAATCACAAAATTTTAAAATAGCCATATAAAAGCTAGAACTTGAATCAAAAAGATATCAATTTTTATTTTCTTTTTGGGCTTTATCTTGGGCTGTTTTTAATATATCTTCTGGTAAGTCTTTTAAATATTTATCGTCCTCTATAAAATAAGAAAACTCATTTTCACTATCAAGTGTATTGTTTCACATTTTTTGTGATAATTGCCTTAGTTCTTTGTTTATTTTTTTTAACTTTTCTTGTTTTTCTTCTGGTAAATTTATTCATCTGATTTTATATGATTTTATGTCTTGGTTCAATATTCTTTTTTGCTCTTCATCTAATTTACAGTTTTCATAACAATATACTACCATTTCATAAAATCTCTTGTTGTATGAGACTTCGTTTGAAAAGTCTATTAGTTTTGGTTCAAAGTCTTCTATAATCTTTCTTACCTTATCTGATGATTTTACATTTAGAAGATGATCTAACAATCAAAAGAAAAAATCTAGAATTGAGAATTCCTCAAAAAATTCAAAAGTTATGTCCTTACTTTCTGTTTTTAACTTTTCTTTGAAGTCTTTTTTTTCTTCTTCTAAAAGTTCTTCTAGTATTTCAGGTGTTATTTCTAAAACTTCATCTGAGTATAGAAATTTTAAATCTGGAATTTCATTTGTATTTAGTTCTTGTAGGATTTTTTGTTTTAATTGTTGTTTTTTCACTGGTTTGTTTTTTATGTGGTAAATATTTATTCCTAGCTCCTTGTGCTTTCTTTAACCTCACCTCTGAATCTCCTCTCCTCAAGGAGAGGAGGGCTACAATTTTTCGCTTCGCATGTTTTCCTCTTTCCTTATATAATGAAAGGGGAAAAGAAGGGAATTAAAATTTTTCCCTACTGTTCCCTCTCCTTGAGGAGAGGGCTAGGGTGATGTATTTTTCTTTGGCTAAGTAATACTACTTATGGTAACTAGTTCATTTCTTTATCATTTCTATTCTATAGACTTGCTCTAATAATACAAGTAGAGCTAGAGCATGTGGCATAGTTAATTCTCAAAGGTTTATTTCTAAGTCTATGTGTGGTTTTAGTTCTTCATAAGAGAGTCAATTGGCTCATCATATGATGAATATTATGTTTCAGAAATTTTGTTTTTTGTTTTCTATAAACTCATAAAGCTTTTCTGTTGAAAAGCTTTTTCATTTTGGGTTTAGTATTATCTTGTATCAGTTTTCTTTTTTTAGTTTTTCTATTATGTTTTGTGTTTCTTTTTGTATTATGTCTCAGTTTTTTTCTGGTTTTATTTTAATGAGATTACAGTTTTTTCAAAGCCTTTTTTCATATTCTTTTATAGGTGTTTCAAAATGTTTGAAACTATCTGCTATTATGTATATTTTTGTCATGGTTTAAATTATTTTTCATTTAATTTTAATACTCCCCCAACACCTTTATAAAACTAGTAAAAAATTCTAATTCATGTAGTGCTTTTTTTACATTATCATTTTCTAAATTTCATTCAAAATCAAGCCAAAAAAGATAAGAGAAAGGTCCTGTATAACTTGGTAGGCTTTCTATTTTTGATAAGTTTATTCCGTTTGTTGCAAAAGCTCATAAACATTTATAGAGACTTGATGGTATATCTCTAGCTTCAAATATAATTGTTATTTTTCATTTTTTTTCACTATATTCTAGACCAGAATTTTTAGGTGCTACTAGAAAAAACCTAGTAGTGTTTCAATCTTGGTCTTGTATGTTTTCCTCTAGTACATTTAATCAATAGATTTTAGATGCTTCTATTGAGGCAACTGCTCAGATTCATTTTTCATCACTTTCTGAAACCATTTTTGCAGCCAATCAATTATCTAAATAATTATTTGGGTGTATATTTTTTTCTTTTAAATATTTATAACACTGATTTAATGCTTGAGGATGAGCATAAACTTCTTTTACAGCTTTTATATCCTTTTCTTTTGATAATAAACAATGCTTCACTTCTAGGTTATATTCTCAGATTATTTCATAATCATACTTTAAAAAGTTATATAGGTTTATATGAACATTTCAAGCATATGAGTTTTCCACAGGAAGAACTCACAATCAATTTTCTTTCCCTATTTTTTCCCAAACAGAATCAAATGTTGAACAAGGTTTTACTTCTTTTATTTTTTCATTTAATGATACTTTCACTATTTCTGATGTATTAAAACTATATGATCATTCTATTCATTGGTAATATATATTCATTATGTTTTTGTTAATTTTATATTTTATTGTAATTAAATTACATTGAAAAAGATAATGTATCAAATATAAGGGTAATTAATAGAATTTCTTTTCTTTATAAATTTATAAAAATTATTTTTTAAGAAATACTATATTTTAGTTACATTCCTTTATTATTTTCCAAGTAAATACAAAAATTGCATTGTATAGTCTTTTTAGTCTTTTTAATTTTTGTGGTCAGGTAAATAACCTATAAAGCCATTCTATTCACATCATTCTCATAAATTTTGGTGCTCTTTTTTGGAATCCTGTGAAATAATCAAAGCTTGATCATATTCATAATCATAATTTTATATTTTCACATTTTTTCATAATTTCTATTACTGACTGTTCTTGCTTTTTCATTCAGAGTGTTGAGAATAAAGCTTTTGAATCCGATTTTTTTATTTCTTCTATAATTTCTTCTTTTTTTGACTCATCATAGATATGGTAGTCTATCTTTAAATTAGGAAAGTATTCTTGCATTTTGTTTTTAAAGTTTTCTTGAAATTTTTTCTTATTTTCATCCCAAGGTGTATGTAAATCTATAACTGTTATTTTCTCTTTTCTCTTGTTAAATTCTTCTAATAATGACTTGGTTAAATCACTACCACAAATCCTTTCTCAATATATTTTATATAGGTATTTTCTTCTAAAGAATAAATTAAATATATAATATGGTAATTTTAGAGTTTGAACAATTTTACTTTTTTGTTTGTCTGATAAAATTTGATAAGCTATAAATATCCCTATTCCATCTGGTAAAAGATAGTCTGCCTTGTTTAAAGTTTCTTTAAATTCGCTATCTTTTCTAATCTTTAATAAAATTTCAGGATTTGGTGTAAATACTATAGATTTTTTTTCTAATTTTATTATTTCGGATAATACTTTTTCTTTATTTGTGCTTGTTAATGATATTCAAAATATTTCCATAAATCTTGTTTTAATGTTTAATAAAAAATACTAAAAAAATAGTATCTATTTTTTGACCTGTTTTTATAAATGTGATATTATTTTATTATAGAAATTATTTCCTAAAAACAAGTTTTATGAGTATCTTTGTTGCTATGAGAGAAAAATTTCGCTGTTTAATATCTCCATATAGTGAATATGTTTACAAATATAGAAAAACCACTAGAAACAGAGCTTTAGTTTTAGTTGAATATAGGGAGGCAACCTGTGATAATGTATGTCAAAATGTTATTTTGAGGTAAAAGTTTTCTCTTAGAAATTAGATAAAAAAAGATAATTTTAGAACTTATCTAAAACTATCTTTTTGTTTTTTTAATAATATTCTTCTTCAGAATATCAATCATATTCTCAGTTACTTTCAAAATAATGTACTCATACAGAAGGACTAGTTAATCTAATTTTATTTCATTCACGAGAAATAGTTCAAGAACATTCTCAAAATCTATGTTTTAGTTCTTTATATATCTTACAAGCTACACAAAAAGGTATATCCACTCATTCTTTCCACATGATATGTGTATTACTTTTTCCTCTTGATTCTTTAAATATAATACATCATTCTGATTTTCAGATTACAAATTCATATAATAGAACTCTAACTCATGATTTTGTCTGTTCCACTGTCTCATATCCCTCTATAGGAGGTCTTTTTATTTCTTCTAAAAGTTTTTCTGCTGTTGTTAATTTCATAACAAATAATTATTTTTATATTTCTTTAAATTTACATCATTTTTTTTACAAAGTCAAACTTATATAAGCTTCTTATAATCTAAATATTGACATAAATCTAGATAGAGTTCACTTTCTCGTTCATTCTATTTCTTTACTCATTACTTCACCTTCATAATTCCTTTCTTTTAATTCAGAAAAATCTCATCAGTTATCAATATCTTCTATTAAGTCGCACAAAAGCTTTAAATTATCAATACTTAAGTTATGTCAATTTGAAGATATTATAAAATTAGTATTTATTCCCCCCATATCTCAATTTGATGTCCAAGATATAGATCTCAAAACTCCCCAGTTTTTTT
>DJMN01000059.1 GCA_002435385.1 Patescibacteria group bacterium UBA6489 | reverse complement strand
ACCTATGTTCTGGTACAGATAATGGAAATTAAAATAAAAAAATTTGCATATAAATACTTTTTTTGTATAATTTCGCTTGATTTTAGAAAATAATTAATAAAAAATGGCAAAAGGAAAAAGAACTTATGTTTGATTTTACTCAACAGAGACAGGAAACTTAGTACACGTTACTAACATCCAAAAAAGAAATTTTGAAGCAGGAACTAAAGGTCCTACTTTAAGAAAATACAACCCAAAAACTAGAAAACACGAAGTTTTAAAAATGAAAGAAATTAAGAAAGGGTAATAACAAACTGAAAAAGAACTGCTAGGATGAGATATCCTAGCAGTTCTTTTTTTTACAATTTAGACAATAATATCATTTCTTGTTTTATAAAAACAAAATTTTTACTTACCTTTACTTTTACTGCTAAAAAACAAAATCATAATTAAAAAAATCAAATTTAAAGTGGAATTAAATCATAAACTGAAAAATCTACTCTCTATTCAAAATAATCAGTTTAAAAAGTTAAAAACAATCCTCCATATAAACATCATAAATAATACCAAAAATATCATTCCCAAAATACTTCCCACATTTTTCTTAACATTTTTTACGTTAAGTGATGTTATAATAATACCAAAAAGAGTAATTAACCATATCCATTGTATAGATAAGGTTTCCCAAAAATCTATTTTTATACTTCAAACTGTTATTCATCTTAAATAATTAAAAGCTCTTACAATAAAATTCTCTTTTTCCAGTATATTGTCTTCTAAAACATTTAATTTCGTCAATGTCCCCATTGACATAACATAATTCTCTGAAAAATCCTTCTTTATTTGTTCAATTTGCCTTATACTATATATTTTATTAAATGTGTTATACTTATAAGAAAATAAAAATATACTATCTACCAAAAAAAATATAAAGAAGACAACTAAAAACAAAAATATTCTTTTAACCAAACTCTCATCTTTATTTGTAAAAAAGTCCCAAATTCTCTTAAAAAAATCTCACATACCTAACTATTTTAATAATAAAAACTTAGTAGGTAGAATATACCCCAAAAACACATTTTCACAAATAAAAACCATATAAAATTCATTATATGGCTTAACTAAATTTCTCCCTTTCCCAAAGGGAGTACCCGAAATGTAATGTAGGGGAGGGATTATAAAGTCTAAAATTCCTACTGTCCACTCTCTTATAAGCAGAGGGCTAAGGTGAGGTCAAAAAAACTAAGAGACAGTACCCTACTTCCTATAAAACAAAGTATAATACAATGCAGGAATACTAAACAAAGTCATAAAACTTCAAACAAACAAACCAAAAATTATAGTATACCCCAATCAAGCCCAAAAAGCATCCTGAAGAGCCAAAGGCAAAACTCAAAACAATGTAGTCAAAGTAGTAACAATTATCGGCTGAAGCCTACTCTTTCAAGAAATAATAATCGCCTCCTTCTTCTCATGCCTCAACTCTCAAGAATCCTCATGTTCCTCCTTCTTCTTCATCTCCTTATTTATTCTATCCACAAGAATAATCGCATCATTTACAACAACTCAAGTAAGAGCAATAAATCAAATACCAAAAGGCATAGAATACGGATTTCAAGTTAAAAACAGTCAAATATTTACTCACAAAAGAGCCAAAACAACACTATACAAAATAACTAAAGGCTGAACATAAGAATTGAACTGTAAAACAAGAATTGCAAAAATTAAAAACAATGAAATGAAAAAAGACATAACCGTTGACTGAATAAGCTCTGCATTCTCCTCATTTTCTCATCAAGCAGAAGAACTAATACCATCAGGAAAAACATATGAATCATAAACATATAAATCCTCTCAAAACCTATTATACAAAAAATTGTTAACTCACTCAAATGAAGAAAAATTCTTGTCTAAAAAATCCCTCTTTGATAAATCAATAATATCAAGCCAATATCATAACAATTTAGGAAAATTATCTCATCAATTAACATAATCATCAAACTTAGGCTGTACATCCGTAGTTAAAAAATCCTCCTCCAAATCAGATTCAACCCTAATCATTATATTACCATCCTCCCTACTAATAGAAGACAAAGACTTCTCAAATTTATAAGTAGCAAAATCTCACAATCTAACCTTTCAAGCCTTAGTAGTAATCATCAAATTGCTTATATCCTCAGGAGTCAACTTCTCATCAAACTCTTTAATCTTCAAAATTATATCATTGTCTTCATACTCCGATTTTATACTTCAAGGATTCAATCAAAAAGTATAAGAATACAGCTCCGACAATATATCATTTGGAGTCAATCAAACACTATCTAACCTATCTCTATTAAACTCAAATACAAACTGCCCTGGATTTTCTGTAGAACTAGTTCAAACATTTTTTGCTCACTCAACAGTTTTTAAATAATCTTCAATATCTTTTGCAACAGCTTTTAGTTCATCTAATTTTTTATTACTAGAAGCAATCAACTTAACTCAAACAGGCTTTCATCAAGGAGGTCACTCTTTTAATGCACTTAACTCAACCTTCAATCACTCAGAAGCTAATTTATTAATATCCTCTGAGATAAGTTTCTCTATCTCAAAAACACTTCTCATTCATTTATTCTGCCTCTCCGTTTTATTAATAAGCTCAATATAAATATCTATTTTATTTCAAGAAATAGTTGTATAAAATACTTTCATCTCAGGATAAACAGAAATAGCATTATCTATGTCATCAAGATATTTTTTCAATGCATCTTTATCCGTTCAAGCCTTTGCCTCAACAGAAGCTTGTATAATAGAATTATCCGTGGAAGGAAATAAGATAAATCATATCTTAGGAGATAAAAATATAAATGAGAGAATCAATAAAACAATAGGAACAACTATAGAACAACACCTAGCTATTCAACTACCTAAAAATCTTTTTAGTACAACTACATAGAAACCTGATAACCTTTCTAAAAACTTATCTCTAATATTCATAGTCTCATGACTCAAGATCTCTTTTCACTCCCTATCTTTTTCTAATAACTCTTTTTCAGACTTAGACATAGACTTCTCTACTCAATCATGTTTGTGGTACAACTTCATCTTCTTTGAAAATTTAAAGAAAAGAGCAGACGAGACCGTCAAAGCCAAAACCAAAGAAGCAAGTAATGTTGAAAATACAGTTATAGGAATATAAGACAAAAATTTTCACATCAATCAAGGTAAAAACATAAGAGGCAAAAATGCAACCAATGTTGTCATAGTTCAACTTATCAAGGGAGCTTTCAAATCCCTAACAGCAAGTAAAACAGCATTAATTCTAGAATATCATAACTTCTGCCTTTCACTAGCTCACTCAATTATAACAATCGTCGTATCTATCGCTATTCAAAGAGTCAATACCAAAGAAAAGTTCGTCAAAAAGTTCAAACTAAGTCACAAAAGATCTAAAGCTATAAAAGTTATCAAAAAAGATAAAGGTAACAAAAACGAAGCAATCAAAGACTCTCTAAATCAAACGAAAATAAGTATTGTTATAAATACTAGAACAATAGTAGACATAGCAGTTCATCATAAATTCTTATAATCTTCAACTATAAGCTCTGACATATCATTTGTATATTTTATATCCAATCATTCCAACTCAGGAGAATTCTTCATATAATCTTCAAGAGCTTCCTTTGCTGTATCAGCAACTTCAAAAATATTTACACCAGCCTTTTTATTAAATGCTAATCAAATATAATTATAACCAGCCTCTTCATAAAACCCTAAAGACTGAATTTTTGTTTCTTTATACTCTTTCTTTATATCAGCAATATCTCATAACTTGACCTTAGAGTATGAAGTATTTTTTATCGTAAGATTTTTTAATTCTTCAATATCAGCAAACTCTCAATCAAATCTAAAATCATAATTTAAATCACCTATCTTATAATTTCAAATAGGAGTATTTTTATTATAAGTCCTAATTGTATTTGCTATAGAATTAAGACTAATACCTAAAATCTCCAACTTAGATTTTGATACCAAAACCTTTATATCATATTCATTATTACCTCATGATGAACCTCCAATTTTCATAGAGGTCTGTGATCATACATCTATAGAAACAATACCAGCCTTTCATTCTAACGCTTCCTGTATTTTCCTAGCCTGTGTATTTAAATAGAAATTTGAAAATTTATCCTTAGGTCAATAAAGCAAAGCCTGAAACATAAGATCATTTGATGAACTTATCTCAACAACAGAAGGATCAGTTGCATCCTCTGGTAATGAAATAGTATCAATTTCACTCTTTATGTCTGTCATAACCTCTCTAGAATTCGCATCATTATGAAGCTCTACCTGTATAGAACTCAATCAAATAGAAGAGTTAGAAGTTATTTTTTTTATTCAATCAATATCCTTTATTTTCTTCTCAATCTTTTCAGTTATCAAAGAATCAATATCAACAGGATTAACTCAAGGATAAGAAGTAGCAATTGAAATTATTCAAAATTTTATATCAGGACTAGACTCCTTAGGAATAGTATACATTGAAAACAACCCAGATATAATTAATAACAATATTAAAAGAAATGACACCTTATGATTATTTACCCAAAAAGCAAAAAATCATGTCCTCAATTTTTTCATAAAAATCTTAAATTAAATTTTATTTTTAGTTTATACTCAAAACTAACTCCCCCTTACTCATTCTTCAATTTTCCCCCTCCTTAGCAAGGAGGGGGCTAGGGGGTGGTTATTAAGAAAGCTAGAGATTACTCCTCTTCCTCCTTCACAACCAGATTAAACTTATTCTTATCAAAATTACTAACATCAGTTATAATCACATCTAAGCTACCACAATCTTCTATATCTAAAGAAATACATCTAATAACCTCAATTTTATCTCAATACAACTCTCATAACTCTATTTGAACAGTTTCTATTTTTCCATCCTTCAATATATTTATAACTCAAACACCATCATCTAAAACAGTAACCACATTAATTGGAACAAGCAATCTCTCAACATCCAAAGGAATATAAATATCAACAACATCTCACATAGAACTAAGATTTTCCTTAAATGAAACAGTTGATAAAAATTTTAAATTATCGTCTGCAACATTTGAAATAGAAACAATCTCTCAAGAAAAACTATCTGTATCATTCTTTATATAAGCCACATCTCAAATTTCCAACTTATCATGTTCAGACTTACTTAAGTATACTATAACCTCAGGAGCTCAGTTATTTAAAACAGAAAACATAGGAGTTCAATTAGCAACCTCTTGTCATTGATCAACATTTACCTCTTTAACTATTCAAGAAATAGGAGACTTTATAGTCAATTTTGAATACTCTTTTTGAGCTTGTTGTACTCAAATATTAGCTGCAGCAATTGCGTTATTCAAGCTTTTAATTGTTACATCTCTAGTCTTTTTAGTATTATCTAAATTATTTTCAGCCATCTCAATTTGTGACTTTAAACTCTTTATCTTATCATCATAACTTATAATAAGCTTTTCTAAAGCAACCTCAGCAGATAACTCTCAAGAATCCATAGTCTTAAGTAAAATATCTCTATCTCACTTTAAAATATCTATTTGTTTTTTCAAAGACTCCTCAGCATCCACATATGTTCTTAAAAAAGATTTTACACTATTACTAAATGCAACAAATGCTGTATAATTTCATTGCATAGTTGATTGATAAACATTTACACTACTTATATATGTAGATATTTGAGTGCTACTCAAGTATCAAGAACTCTCTATAGAATTATTTAAAACCTCCTCAACATTTATAAGTAAAACCTTCAATTTATCATATCAAGTTGTCAAAACCTCTATCAAATTTAAAATATCCTCTTCTGTCTCCAAATTATATGTATCTATCTCCTCTCTATAAGAGATAATATCTAACAATAATTTAACAGTATCAGCTTTTTGTCAACTATCTTTAGCTCATAAGAAACTTTCAAAACTATCATTTTTATACTTATTCGCAGGAGTAACTCCTAGAAGTTCATCACTAAAGTTTATAACATCATCCATTAAAAAAACCATTGAATTATGTTCTTTTTTCAAAGACAACTTATATCATTCTATAATCTCCTGATCTGTTGTAAGTTTAGTATTATAATCAAACTCTAGCTTTTCTATGTTATCTTCTATTTTTTTCAACTCCAAAGAAGACTTTGAAGTCTCATCGTCTAAATTCAAACTATTCAAATCATCTGTCGATTTCTTTATACTTTGCTGCTTATCACTTTCAACATAAGCTAAATTACTCTTCAAAGTATCTAAATTTGTTTCCAAATCAAATATCTGTTTATCTAAAGTCAAAATGTTTGATTGCTTTGTTATCTCTGCATTTTCCAAAACATTCTGAGCCTTCTGTAAGTTTATAGCATAGCTTCATATATTATCCTCTAAAGTAGCTAATATACCTCATGCATTCACACTATCTCATTTCCTAACCTTCACTGAATTAACTCTTCATATAGCATTAGAAGAAATACTTATATTTTCAGAAGAGCTAAGTTTTCAAGTCTTTTTTAAGTTATATCAATTTCCAAAATTTGATATTTTTTCTGTCTGGATAAAAAAATCCTTCTTTTCAACTTCCGTTTTTACAACTTCTTCATTCTCAGTACCACAAGAAGAAATCAAAAGTACAGAAATCAAAAACAACAACACTTTTTTAACATTTCCCATTATACACTTTTAAGATATAAAAATTGCTTACTTTTTAAGAGAACTAAGAAATTCTCTTATTCATACCATATCATCATTCCTAACAAGTCAGATATATTTCCCTCACTTCAATAAAATAACCATATTATCTCATGGCTCTATTCCCAATTTATTTCTTAAGTTTTTCGGAATAACTATCTGCCCCTTAGGTCAAACATTTACGGTTCACATAATCTCCATTTCTACTTCGTATTTTTCTCACATAAAAAACAGAATTTTAATAAAATAAGACTTTTCTTAAAAGTATAATATTTCACAAAAGTAAGAAAAGTTATACTTATTTTATTTTTTATACAATAAAAGCAAAAAAGAATTAAAAATTAATATTGACAAAAATAATCAAAATCCTATAAATATTACTTGTAATATATATTTTTATAATTCTAATATTATGAAAAAAGAACAAGAAGGACCACAGCTAGACAAAAGTGATATTAATCAAAATATACCAAATAATACCATAAACAAAGAAGTAATTCCCCTAACAATATGACAAGCTAATCAAATCCTTGAAGAAAAAACTCCATGAGAACCAAACATAGATAAAGTATTAGAAATCTACAAGCAAAAACAAGACAATGCAAGAAATTTACAAGAATGAGTAAATACTGAATGAAAAGAAAGAAAATTCTTAGACTCTCTTTTAGAAGAAATAAACTTTCCAAAAAACAAAGAAACTAGATTTGCTATATTTTCAAGAGTAATAAACTTGAGCGAAGGACCATTAAAAAATTATATGAATAAAATTCAGTTTTCTGAACATTGACAAAAACAAATTTTAAAAAAAACATATGAAATAACAAGAAGATTTCAAATTCAGATGCAAGATGAAATCATAACAGAAATAGAAAAAGAAAATTTATTATCACCTTTTTATATAAAAATCTTTAAGTGAGTTCATGATGTCTGACAAGTCTTTAATACACTTTTTGAAAAATATGAAGAACATGTTTTAATAACAACCAAAGAATTAGAAAGGTATTTTTTCAGCAATCCTGATTGAATAATGGATTTTTTAAATGAAAACAACTTATTAGACAAAGATTGAGATAATAAATTAGCTGGTAGAACATACAGTTTATTAAAATGAAAAAATAATAAATATGAAAAAAAGGCATACATAGAGATTTTTGAACAAGAAACACTAGAACTAATAAAAAGACTAGACAATTTCATAGAAAAATTAACACAAGAAAAAGATACATCATATAATCAAAAACAAGAATACATAAACTATTTAATGCTTATTAAAAGAGTTTTCCAAGAAAAAAATACAGACAAACTTATTGATATGTGGAGAGAAGTTGAAGAGGCATGGATGAAAATCAAGACTCCTTTCCAAATAACACACCCCTTAGAGTATTATATTGATAAATATAGACAAACAGTATCTCCTGAATGGGATATAAGAGTAAAAGAAGATTTAAACATAGAAACAAACACCTATGAAAATATGCTAAATATGTTTTCACAATTATATGATGAAATATGAGACAATAAAGAAATCTATGAAACTATAGTATCTAACTTAGGAAAAATACAACTAAACATATGCTCTCAAGTTCTATACTATTGAAGGCGTTTAAAAAGCCTATGTGCAGCACAAGTTGTTCCAAACGATGAAATAGTTAGCAAAAAACATGGTAAAAAAGTATTTGCACTTCTTGAAAGAGTCCTAGAAATGAAAAGAAAAGCCCCATTTATGAAGTTATCAAAAGAAACTATATGAAAAAAAACATTGCATGAACATAGAAAGTTCCTATTTTGAAATAATGAAAATTTTTATAGAAACTATGATATTTACACTATAGGACATGAACTATGACATATGTTATGGCAAGATAGCGACACAGAATCAGAAATGAATAAAACATGATATTACAAAAAAATTGAAGAGTTCAAGGCTACAACATGAGCCCTAGTTGCTTATTTTAGTGATTGAAAAGAAGAATTGAAAGACAAAATAATACTAGAACATATTATGAGATGTGTATGATTACTAGTATACAAAAATATCAATCAAGTACAACCATATTACTGTGAATCACTAATTCATTTAGAAACTTTATTTAAATCATGAGTTATAAAAGTAAGAGATGGAAAAATAGAAATGAATCTTAGTAATGAAAACTATGAAAAATTAAAAAAAAACTATATAAAAATATACAAAGAATTAGCAACCAATTATTTAAATAAAACCGATGCCTGAGAATTTTTATTTAAATACCTAGAAAAACATGAGGACTGATATTTTCTTCCTAAAACAACAAAATTAGCTAATTTTGTTAAACATTATTATGAATTATACAAAGAAATTTGAAATGAAATAGATGAAAAAACAGATAAAACACAATATACTTGAGAATAATAAACTTATAAATATATAAAAATAATCAATTATGAAAAATACTTCTAATTTGGAAAAAAAACAACAAAAAAATATACAAGACCTCTTATATAAACTAAAATACCATATACCTGACTCAGAACACAAAAAAATAAAAGACATAACAAATCTTTCAGAACTAAAAAAGTTTTTTCTTGAAAACAAAGAATATATGATTAGAAGTTTTAACAGATGTAGCGGAAAGAAAATATCTGAAGACATTTCAGACACAAAATTTCTATGACACTGTCAAAGAAAATATTGAATAATAAAATGAACAAACATAAATGAAAAAGTACATGTGATTTTAGCAGAAAACTATTATGAGTTCAGAAAAAATTATATAGTCTAAAAAATTTTTTTGTGATTTATAATTGATTATAGCATAATTATAAATACACAAAAAAATTGACTTTAAGAATTCTTCCTTTATAGTTTTAGATATATTTAATTTTCTGAATTTTAATATTTATAACTTAATTTATCTAATTATGCTTCCCCAAAACAAATTAATCCTAGAAAAAATTTTTGATGACATTCCTGAAGATTTAATAGAATTAGGAGAACTAGATTTAGAAGAACATTCTAGTCTTGTTAAAAATTTAACTGAAAAACATTTATCAAAAGTGATATGACAAGAAAAAGCAAAAAAAGCTTTATCAAATGCCCTAGAATGAATAGTTTCCTGATTGGCCATGAAACAAGAATGATATGAGAATCAACCAACTTCAATTCTATTTCCATGACCAAGTTGAACATGAAAGACATTAGCTGCTAAAAAATATCAAAATACATTAAATGAATATTTTTGACAAGATATAAAAATTATAAAAATTAACTGTGCTGATTATGCATGAGAAACACCACACTCTTTGACAAGATTAATTTGAGCATCTGCATGATATATTGGAGTAGATAAAAAACCCGTTTTCCACCCAGATAATATACATTGAAAAAAAGTTGTTATATTATTAGATGAAATAGAAAAAGCTTGACCCCCCTTCTGGAATTTACTTCTTTCTATACTAGATGATGGTATAGTAGAAGTAAACTATGTTGATAAAGATAACCAAAATCCCACCATTCCCAATATGGATAAACTTGAATGATGAATCTGATGAAACAATTGGAACGATATGCCCATGAAAAAAAGCACACCTTCACAAAAAAATACCTCTGATAAATCCTACCTAGAGACATCTTTTAAAGATGCAATAGTGATAGCAACTTCTAATGCTTGAAATAGAGAAATAGACAACGAATTAAACTGACATACAATGTGATTTCTACAAAAAGATAAACCTAATAAGAAAAAAGTCGTAGAATGAGCCTTATATAAGATATTCAGTCCAGAGTTCTTATGAAGATTTGATACAATAGCTCAATTTGAACACCTAACTCCTGATGATGCTAAAAAAATCCTACAACAAAATATTAATAGACTACTTAATGAAGTCAATAAAAAACATGGCATAATTATAGAATTTTCTCAAAGAGCTAAAGAATTCATGGTTAACGAAATAACCTCGTCAAAACATTTCAACAAATTCTGATGAAGATATATAGTGAAATATTTTAAAAACAATATTTTAGACAAGGTAAAAAGAGCAGTAAATTGATGATACTTCAAAAATTCAACTAACGAAATTTTATTAATAACTGAACATAATTGAAAACTTATCTTCTCTAAAGTCCCTATAATATCACAAGTTCAGAAAAATGTTGATTCTTTATTAGAACAAAATTAGTACAAACCAGCATCACATTAACAAAAGAAAATCATTTATACTATATAATTATTTCCTTCATCTCCGCAAACTTCTTATATCTCAGCACCTTAACCAACTCTATAGGACTAAAGGGTATGTTTATTCTAGCGAAAAATTATTATAATTTCTGAAAATATCGTACAATAACTTAATAAAAAATCTAAAAGACATCAAAATTAATTATGATGTCTTTTTCACTTCGCTTATATAATTTTTTGAAAAAAATTAAAAAATGAGTTAAAATAATATATATCTTAAATAAAAAAACATGAAAAAAGATATTCAAAAAGAAATCATAAAAAAAATCATAGAAAAAACTCCTATACTACCAACAGCAGTAAAAAAAGTTTTACTAAATAATATAGATATATTTTCAGAAAAAAAACTTTTAACTATTATAGATGTTATAGAGAAAAATGAAATAAAGTTAATAAACAAATTAGAAGAAAAACAAAAAAAAGATTATTGAAAACAAGTAAAAAATCTTCTACAAGAAAGAGAAGAAAATAAAAAAATCCATAAAAAAGAACAAGAACAAGCAGAGAAAAAACTTTTATCACTTTTAGATTAAAACCATGTATGAATCTGATAAAATTATTAATCCAGAACTTCAGACTCCATTTGATAAATATATAGGAAATGAATTAAGTGAATTAATAAACACATATTCCCTAGAAGAAATACCAAAGAAGAAAATAGCTAATTTTGCATCTCGCTATCAGTATCTTGAACATATCACTAGTCTTATATGAATAAATATTGAACAAGAATATTTTGAACAATCACAAGATGACACAATAACAGAATTAGCAGATAAATATAGCATATTAGAATACGAAAAAGATCCATCAATAAAAGAAAAACTATACCAAAAATTATATGAAATAGAAAGAAATTGAGATGAAAAACTAAAACTATTGTGAAATGGTACTCCTAGTTATTTAAACTTAAGATTTGAATGAAACGACTACATCATAAATATGTGAGTTTATGAAAAAATAAAAGGACTCTTCACTGAAAATGATGAATTAAGATTCTGAATTCAATGATCAACAAAAAATTTGTTATCATGAGCTTTTGTATATAAACTAGTATTCTAACTACATTAATTTTTCCATATACCTATATTATTATACAAAAAAATGAAAAAATCTTCGACCTAGAGCTTGCTTTATAATATATAATAGTTATAATATATAATACAAACAACTCCTTATTTAAAATTAGGAGTCAAAAACAAAAATAAAAAAGGTAAAAAAAAATGAAAAAAATATTATACCTTCCCATTGTCATTTCTTGTCTTTCTTTACTCCTCCTGAACTCTTCCCCACTATTCGCAAACGAGGAAAACAGCGAAGGATACCATCCAGAATTTCAAGAAAAAATGGAACAGTATGAAGACTCACAGCCAAAAACTGATGAGTACCAAGTATACATGAATGCTGTTGCTGAGAATCAACAATCAGCAGAGGAAAGGACCCAACAGGAGTTCGACGAAGTAAACAAAGCAATTAAGGAGAACCAAGAAAGTCGTTCTCAGAACTGATTTCTCTACCACAGTATCCCCCCGCAATACGCGGGGCTTTTTATTCAACAAAAAAGCATATCAGAAACTTACCAATATACTTTTAAAATCTGTACATCTACCACCTCTTAAAACTAGGACAAACCTGCATTACATTCACAAGAGAAAATCATTTATACTCTATAGCCTCTTTTATTATTTCCTTCATCTCCACAAACTTCTTACAATCAGCAACCTTAGCAAATCAACACCCAGCAGTCTTAGCCAACTCTATAGGATTAAAAGGAGCTGTAACATTCCCCTCTGGGGTAGTTTTAGTCTTAGCTCAAATTGGAGTCGTAGGAGAAGCCTGACCAGTAGTTAAACCATAATTCTCATTATCAAAAACTATATAAGTCATATCCAGATCTCTTCTACAGGCATGTATAAAATGCCCCATACCTATACCGTAACCATCACCATCTCATCAAACAGCCATAACAATCAATTCTGGATTAGCCATTTTTACTCAAGTAGCAAAAGGCAAACTTCTACCATGTAAAGTCTCAGCAGCATAACCATCTATATATTGACTAGCCTTTCAACTACAACCAATACCAGACACAACAACTCTTCTATGGCTTTCAATAGATAACTCCTCAAAAGCCTTTTTAATAGCTCATATAATCAAAGTGTCTCAACACCCAGGACACCACTGTATATTATTTAATCAACTTCTCATAATCTTTTATAAAATATATATATTTTTAGCAATCACAACTTGCAGCCTCTCTACCTTTTACAAGGGGAGAGAATTTATCCGAAGGTGTATCCTTTAGGACAAGAGAGGGGTCTATTAGATTAAACTTGTATCCTATCCCTCCCCTCTAAGGATAAGTGAGAAAAGGAGTACTGTGTACGACTATTTCGAAGTAAAAGCGTAGCAGAGGTTAGATGAGGTTTAACTAAAAAAATTACTATTTCAACTCCTCAAAATCCTCATAGTAAAACGGATACAAATCATACTTTCTAAGATTTGATATCTTTAAATTCTCTAATTGCTTCAATCCAAGCTCCTTAACTACATAATTCTCTAATTGCCCAGAATAATTACTCTCAACAAAAATAACCTCTTCTTTATCCCTCAAATCATCAAACAACCTCTCGTCAATAGGCTTAACAACCTTCATAACAATAAGCCCAAACTCTGGATTATTTTTTACAAACTCCCTTGCTGTATAACTAGTAAAACTCATAGTAACAAGCATTTTCTTAGCATCCTTATTCATTACTTCATATCAATAAATTCCTTCTCTCTCAAAGAAATTATCTAGTTTCCTTGCTCTCTTCTCTGTCATCATTTTCTTCATCTCTGAACTTTCTGTAGTTGCTCCATACTCATCATGCTCATAACTAGTCGCTATAAAATCACCATTTTTAGTTCATACATCAACTCTAGGAGAAATTCACTCAGGATTTAATTCATATCTTTTATAATCAACTGGTGGAATATCTAACATTTTTCATCTATCAACTTCTGGAACACTAAGTTTCTCTACAGATGAAAAGTTTTCAGACATCTGCTTATCAATAAGAACAATAACTATACTCTGGTATTTATCAGCTAAATTCAAAGCCAATCATCCAAAATTATAAGCCTCCTCTATACTAGAAGGACACAGTAGAATATGATTAAAATCACCAAAAGTAGGATTCAATGCAAAATTCAAATCTCCTTGCTCAAAATAAGTTGGAGTTCAAGTACTAGGGCCAGCTCTCTGAGATAAAACAGCTACTATAGGAATCTCTGCTTGAACTGCAAAACTAAGAGCCTCTGTCATAAGAGCAAATCAACCTCAACTAGTTGCAACCATAGACCTCTTACCAGTAAAACTAGCTCACAAAGCACTATTCATAACAGCTATCTCATCCTCAGCCTGAAGATAAGTAACTTTTTTAGAATTAATAATTTCTGTCAAAACAGTAGAAGCAGGAGTCATCGGATATGCACTAAAATACCCCAATCATCATTCAATAGCTCAATATGCTATAGCCTTATTTCAATAAGTAATTTCCTTCGAGTCTCAAATCTCTTTTAAACTGACATCATAATTAAAATCAATCTTATAACCATCAACAATCTCTTTAACAATATTTATATTTTTATTAACAATATCTTCTCATTTTTTAGAAAAAACCTTTATTAACTCTTCATTAACAAAATTTAAAGGAATACTTAATAATTTTGTTAAAATTCATAGTAGATAAGTATTTTCATATTTATCTAAAATTTCTAAACTAAGTACTTTATAACTTGATAAATCTTTTTCTATTTTAGACAAAGTTTTATCACTTGCTATTATTATTGCATTACTATTTAATGATTCTAAATTTTTTTCTAATGCTTTATAATCAAAAACAATAAGCACATCAATAAACTTAGATATAGATTTTCAAAAATCAGATATAAAAACATCAAAATAATTAGTTCATCCCTTTATTCTTGATTCATACTCTAAATCAGTAATAACATCATAACCTAATTTAGAAGCTATAACCAATAAAATCTCTGCTGTTGAGTTTATTCACAAACCAGCAGGTCAACTAACTCTTATGTTTAATCTCATACCATTAAATTATCCTAATATTAAAATTAATCTTCTTTTAATTATTTTTTAGACACTGAAATTATTGATTATTCTGAAAATCAATTTCCACCCTCAACCACTCAAGAAAGATCAGAAACAGCTCAAGTTCCATCTTTTTGATCATTTCCCTCAGCAGGATTAACCATTCAAGTACTTAATTCAATACTTCAAGAAAGAGCCTCATAATTTTTCATAAGTTCTTCTAACTCTTCTTGTGTTAACGTCTTAGATTCGATTCAACTATTATTACCTGAAAAGACATATAGTAGTCAAACAGAAATTAATGATAAAAATACTCAAAACAAAGCTAAAAAAGCCATAACTTTAGGTAACATTTTTTTATTCATAATATACTTATTATTTAGTTAATTTTACTTTTTTTAAATACTTTTCAATATTTAGATAACTTGTTGGGCTCAGTATTAACCCATCAGTAGAATCTCAAACAAATATATTTTCTATTTTGTCTCAATCCAATATTATATTAACAACTTTCCCTTTATAATCAAACTTAAAATTAAACTTTGACTTTTTTAGAGTGTATGTAACAGAAATATCTTCAACATACAATACTGACAAAATCTTATTAAATATATAATCAACTGAAACAAAATTTGAAAATATATCATCGATGTCTTCCTTAAAATTTTGTAAAGTAATAACTCAAATTATCTTTATAGGCATAATATCTAACACTTCTCCGTTTTTATATGGCTTAACTTCTATATTTTTAAAAGCCTTAGTTCTTCAATTTCTTATATAATCTGAGAAAAAACTAAATTTACTATTTTTTCATATATACATTTTAGCATTTTCTACTGAAATATCATAATTTCCAAGCTCATCTCTAATTACATTTATATCAGAATACCCCACCTCTAAAATTCCCTTCAGTAAAACAAAATCTCATCCTTCTCACAACAATTTATCCCTCTTAAATACAGAGATATAAAGCTCTTCTCCCTTTTCTTCTTCTTCTATATAAATCGGCACCTCTTTTTCCTCTTTTTTTACAAATGTATCTATAAAAAAATCTTCATTATTCTCTTCCTTTCATAACTTATAGGTAAAACCTATATCTTTCCCATCTAACTTTATCTTATCCATCTTATGGTTATCATAAGGATAAAGATAAAAAGATAACATTTTTCAGTCTATAAAAATAGAAGTTGCTTTATAATAATCTACCTCAATTTCTATCTTTGCATCATCTAACCTTAATCAATTAAACTGACTAAGGTAATTAACAAAATCTTTCTCTGTCAATTCTTCATCATCATCTAATTCTTCATTTTCCTCAAAAATTTTAATTATCCCCTTATCATACTTCATTTTATAACCATTAAAGTCATCAAGAGCAAAAAAATACTCAACAAACATTTCCTTTAATTTTGTATAACTTTCTTCTTCTAAAGAATCTTCTGGTAAATGTGTTTTACTAGCATTAAAAAAGTTAAAAAGCTTATTTATATTTCACTCTAATGTCTTCATATATTCATGATTCTTACCATTAGTTCCTTTAACTTCTAATAAATTCCCTTCTCATCTCTTTTCATTAAAGAATCACAATCTAATAAATCTTTCTAGCTTTTCTAACATAAGACGATATATATATACTGCTTCTTTATGTTTTCACGAAGTTGAATAGTGTTCCTTACTAAGAGCAATATACTGTTCCATAACATCTAATAGATTTTTCAAATTATCCCCTTTGAAAAGATCACTATTATTGTCCTTGTCTAAAACAAACTTTGATAAAAATATTTCCTTCAGAAAGAAGTAAAAATAATCTTTAAATATTACTCCAGTTTCTTCTTCATCACTTCCTCCCTTACTAAATTTTACAAAAAATGTATTTGAGAAAGTAACTAAACTATCATACAAATAATCTCATCTATTATCAAAATCAAAGTATGAATAAATAGCATTTAAAGGTAAAAATGACTTATAGTCTAATAATTCTTTCATATCATTAACCTTTAATACAAGTTGATATACATTTAATTTAGCATCTTCAAAACTAGGATCACTATTGATAGAAACTAACCTATAATAAGCATTTATACTATCTTCCATCTCTTTATAGTCCTCCTCATATACCCTTAATTCTTCTAATGAATTATATATTGAATCAATAACTGAAGGCTCATATTTTTTTGCCTTCAATAATCTTAAAACATTCTTTAAAATTAAATCTTTATTATAAACCCTCCTTTTAGTTTCATTTAAAAAAACCTTTTTATATTTCTCTATATATTCAATTCCAGGAAAATCTACTAAATCCAACCTTGAAAAATCACCTAATTTATTTTCAGAATCATCATATTCTGAATTCAAAATAAACAAAGTATCCTTAAAAAAAACTGTCTCTAAGGCTGGAATTTTAGAGAATAAATTATTATCAACCATTGTTCAAGAAAACAATTTCTCTCAAAAATAAATAGGCTCAAAAACTGTCAATATTCTAAAAAAATCTGCCTCTAAATAAAATTTTCACATCAACGAATTAAATCATATGTACATATGAGGATATATATATATAGGAGTTCATTGTTTCTCTCATTTAAAATAAAAACGACTAAGTGAATCTATTGAAAAGATATGACAATTCTTAGAATCTAAAGTATTAACATAAACTTTTCCAGGTCATAGTATATCTAAAGAAAAAGATTCTGTATTAACTTTATACTTATAACCAGTACTTCTAATATCTATAAGATATTCTCAAGCACCAAAATTCAAAGTTATTGTATTTCATTCTTGAACCTTATTATAATTCCCCGAACTAAAAAAAACACTATCAACTATATTAATTTTATCCACAATTAAACCACCTTGACTTCAACTTGAACTATAATTTATTTGAGTTTCATTTATCGTTTCATCTTCTTTTATTTCTACACTAAAAAATCAAATTTTATAAGCCTCCATTGAAAAATCTCAAGCATAATTCGTAGGAGTCAAAAATGTTATATAAATTAAGAACAATCAAACTATTGATGCTAAAACTCATAATAATATTTTAGAACTAGGCATAAGCAAATATTAAACACTAAAAGATAAAACAAAACTCCCTATTCATTAAAATCCCCCCAAAAAACATTTAAAAATTCTTCAATAACATCCTCATTTTTTATGATAAGTCAAATTTCCCTATTTTTATCTATACTATAACTAGAAAAATTAATACTTCAAATATAAAGGTATTTACTATCTGTTAAAATTGATTTTGAATGAATTTTAGGCTTTTTAATAGCTTTTATCTTAATTCCATTTCCTCAAAATTTTTCAAATAGTTTCTTTTCTTCTTCATCATCTAAAACCTCACTTGATACTATCATAGAAACATCTATTCACTCTTTAACTTTTTGAAACAAAAGGTCTTCCAATCTTTCATCTGTAGTATAAGGAAAATAAATCACTAAACTTTCTTTAGCATTACTTATCAAAGCTTCTAACTTCTTCCTAGAATAATCTGGACTTAAAACTAAATTATGATTATAAAAAGATACTTTATTTCAAGCAAAATCATTTAGAAAAATACTCAAAATATCTTCTAAAAACAATTTATCTTCTATAACAAGAAAAAAATCCCTATTATAAGCAAAAGTAGAGTATGAATAATTTCAAGTTGAAATAACAACTTTATCATCCACAACCATAAATTTAGAATGATTCAATGAATAATTTTTAGGATTTGACCAAGCAACATCAACTCAAGCCTTTTCAAGCTCTTCAAAAGCAGCTCTATTCATAGTCGGAGCCATATAAGGATTTTTCTCAAGTAAAACTTTTACATCTAATCACCTCTCATTAGCTTTTTTTATGGCAGCTCTAATTCTTTTTTCAGTAAACATATAAACTTCTAAATAAACTCTTTGTTCAGCTAAATCTATAATTCAAACAAGCTCATCTAAAAATTCTTTATTAGGATTAGCATGAAAAGAAATACTATCAAGTTCTCTAACCTTATCTAAAGAAAAACTATTTATCTCATTTTCTAAAGATAAATTTTGCTCCTGTAAACTCTGATTATCCTGATAAAAATCAATATATTCTCATCCATTAAAGTATGAGAATATACCAACAAATAATACAATAAAAACTGAAGATATTATCTTTTTAGACATATTAGACATAAGCTTTTATTACCCAAACAATCCCTCAAAAACACCTTTTTTATTATTCACATTTATCTTCTTTTCTTTTGCTATTTCTTCATACAAATCCCTTTCAGTTTTTCACAATTTCTTAGGAATTTTTATATCAAGCTCAACAAATAAATCTCCTTTCTTATCACTATCTATATATTTAACTCAATCACCATGAACTTTTATAGTACTACCAAACTGGGTTCAAGCCTTTATAGAAATAATCCTCTTTCAAATTATCGGAATATTCACTTCTTTTTTTGTTCATAAAATAGCCTCTAAAACAGATATCTCTAAATTATAGAACAAATCTGTATCCTCCCTTCTAAGTCCTTTCTCTTCTAAACTAACTCAAAACTTTATATACAAATCTCAAGTAGCTTTTGTCCCAATTCAATGATTTCACTCTCAAGATATCTTTATAATCATACCATTATCTATACCAGCAGGAATATCCACCTCTAAATCCTTTTGAACTTGAACTCTTTTCTTTCAATGACATTTATCACAAACCTTTTCAAACTCCTCACCAGTTCAAGAACAATTATCACAAGTTCTAGCTTGTTGAATTACTCAAAACACACTATTTTGAGTAGTAACAACCTGTCCAGATCAATTACATTTATGACAAGTCTTTTTAGAACTTCCTCATTCTCAATCACAAGAATCACATGATTCTAATCTATTATATTTTATAGTTTGTTTAACTCAATATATACTTGTTTTCAAATCTATATTCATACGATACTCTAAATCCTCTCATTTCTGAACACTACTTCTCTTTCTTCTACTACCTCAAGAAAAACCTCATCAAAAAAATGATTCAAAAATATCACCTAAATCAACATCTACATTAAATCCACCTGCTCATCCACCAAAAGGATTTCATCATACTGAACCAAACCTATCATACTGTTGCTTTTTAACAGAATCACTTAAAACACTATAAGCTTCATTTATCTCTTTAAATTTAGCTTCTGCTTCTTTATCTCCCTGATTTCTATCAGGATGATATTTCATAGCCATCTTTTTATAAGCCTTTTTTATATCCATTTTATCTGCAGTCCTAGAAACTCACAAAATATCATAATAATCCTTATTTGCCATACTCCTTTTAACTATTTAATTAATAAAATATACAAAATTTTACTTCTATTTTTTATCAAATAACTCCTCAATTTCCATATCAAAAGACACTTAGATTTCTCCCTTTACCAAAGGGAGTACCCAAAATGTAATGAAGGGGAAGGGATTATAAAAGTCTATAACTTTTGCCTTTAATCTTTTACCTTTCATCTAATTCTAGTAGTCAGGATTATAAAAAAAAATCCTCAAAAATCAAAATAAATAAAAAAGACATACAGCAACAGTTGGTTAAAGGAGGAAACCAATCTGCCGTCGTATGCCATTTATATAATAACACTAATTTTATACAATTGCAAATATTTTCTATATTAAAAATAAAAATTGACATAATTAAATGTTATTTTATCTTTTTAATTCAATACCCCCTAAATTTGACACAAAAAATAATATGAATACTATCATCTAAATTTTTAAAAACCTAAAAAAATTATGAAACAAATTTCATACATTATCTTAACTATTTCTCTAATTTGGTGATATATATGTTGGCACTGGTATATCTGCAACATAAAATGATTTTGTAATTATTGAGATAAAACAACTTATCAAACAGAACAAAAGAATTCAGAAAATAATAGTAATTCATTAGAAAATATTACAGACACATGATCTGAAATAGAAAATAAAAACTCAACATGATCTTTAGAATCAGAAAAAAATATTTCCGAAGAACCATGTAAAGACATCATAACAAAAACCATATCAATAAACTCTTCTGAAAATAACACAGAAGAAGTAAAAAAACTCGAACAATTTTTAGTTAATTTTCAAAATGAAGATCTTGAAATTAATTGAATTTATGAAGAAGAAGATATAGAAGCCGTAAAAAGATTCCAACTAAAATATTCGGATGAAATTCTGAAACCATGGTGATTAGAAACACCAACCTGATATATATACAAAACTACAATAAAGAAAATAAATAGTGTTTATTGTTCTGGTCAAACATTGGAAAATTAATTTTTAAAAAACAAACTATGTTTTCAAATATAGCAACAACATACAACCAAACAGATGCATCATTAGAGATAATAATAATGTTAACTATAACATTTATTCTATGAATTACGCTATGAATTTTCCTACAAAGAATTAACTCAAAAAGAGATTTTACCTATAAAAGAGAAAAAACAACAAATAAAGATGACTTAAAAATAATAGAAGGAATATGAACAAAAATAGAAAAACTCTTAAATAAAAGTGAAATTTATACTTTTGAAGACTTAATAGGATATGATAAAAAAGATCTAAGAAGGCTCTTAAAAAACAATCTAAAAAAATATAAAGAGTGTAACTATATGACTTGGTACGAACAAGCAAAATTAGCGTTAGAAGAAAGATGGGGTGAATTAAAAGAATACCAAAACATATTAAATAATAAGTAAAAATTTTACTTTTTTCCTTTATTAATTATTATATAATTGTCAAGTAATATATATAGGTAATACAACTAACCAATCAAAAAATGGCAGTATTAACTGAAAGAAATATAGCAATCTTAAGAATTATTGTAGAAGAATACATAAAAACATGAGAAGTACTAGGAAGTAAAATCCTAATAAAAAAATATGACTTATGAGTTAGTTCAGCTACAGTTAGAAACGATATGGCAAAACTTGAAAAATTAGATTTAGTATATCAACCATATAACTCAGCAGGAAGACTTCCAACGACAAAGTGATTAAGAGCATTTGTTAACTACCTTATGAGAGAAGTCCCTGATTATTTTCTTCAAGCAGAAAATGTTGATTTAAAAAAAGAAAAAGTAAAAAACCTAACAAATATAACAAACAAAATCACATTTGAACTAGCAAAAAACACCAGAGAAATAGCATTCTTTACAATTCCAGAAAAACAAATATCAGAGTACTCATGAATAGCAACATTCTTAAAAAGAAATCACAAAAGAATCTGAGATGATATCTACAATATAATCCAAATGTTAGAGGATAAACCAAACTTCATAGACTTCATAAAAAATTTTCCTATAAATCCTTGAGTGAACCTATTTATCTGAGAAGAAAACATTATCCCATATCTAAAAAACTACACCATAATACTAAAACCAATACAGATTGACTGAAACATATGATACATTTGAATAATCTGATGTCTAAAAATGGATTATAGCTTCAACATCTCAGCAGTTAGATGAATTATATAAAGATAATACAAGCTGTAAAAAATAATAATAGACGAGGTGTCATAAGATTTTATACTAAAAATTATTTGTAAGAAAATCTTATCCTCCGAGTATATTATTATTTTTTATTGCAATATATCTAGCCCAACCATAATTTTAAAAATTATCCACAAAAAAACTCTTACTGAAAAGTAAGAGTTTTTTTAAATATTTTCTTATAAATATTTTCCACAAACATCTTTAAGTGATGAAATTTGTTGAACTCATACTAGTTGTTCAACTGGCTCACCATCTTTAAAAACTATAAGAGTAGGAATACTCATAACTCTAAATTTTCCAGCTAAAGCACTATTATCATCAACATTAACCTTTCAAACTTTCATTTTATCTCACATTTCCTTCGCAAAGTCAGAAAGTATAGGTAACATTTGTTGACAAGGACCACACCATTCTGCCCAAAAATCTACTAAAGTAACTCCTGATTTTATAGTTTCTTCAAAATTAGATTCACTTAATATAATTACTTCCATAATTTTTTTATTACAAAATAAAGCACACCTATTTTAACATTAAAAATGAAAAAGTAAAAATATTTTCCAAGATTTTTTTAATAAAAACCAAAAATAACCTTTTCAATTTTTTTTATTCCAAGTATAATACCAACAGTCTATTTATTTATACCACTACACATATGAACATAAAGGATTACCTAGAAATACACGATACAAAAGCCTATTTAAAAGTAAAGGTAACCCCTAAATATCCAAAAACAGAAGCATTTTCTGTACTTGATGACAATACTATAAAAATTAGACTTAAAGCTACTCCTGAAAGAGGAAAGGCAAACAAAGAATTAATAGATTACCTAAGTAAGGAACTAAACACACAAAAGGAAAATATAAAAATAATCTCATGAACCACAGACAGGACAAAATTATTAAGAATAGATTTATAACATGCTAAAATTTAACATAAAAAATAAACTACAAAGAAAAGAAAAACGACTAAAACAAAAACTATGAAAGTGAAAAAACTACATTTTTATCCTTTCATTTTTTGTATTAATCTTTTCTCCAACAAAAAAATTCATCACACTAACATGAAGATGAATAAAAAAAGTACTATGAACAATCTCAATATCTACATACAAAGTACTATGATTAAAAATTTGATACATAGATGAATTCATAGTAAACAGAAAAACCAGATGAAAATGAATCTGAACAAAATTATTTTCATCTACTATAGATAAATTAAACAGAGAAAAACATGATTATGCTTTACTAGTCTCAGATAATAAAAGAAAGGCATCTCATAAACTCTATAAGAAATTTTGAATGACCATAATAAGCCTATGAATATGAATCATAGCATACAAAAAATTAAGAGATAAAACAAAATAAATGCTAGAATTTAAGTTATTTATATATTATGGAAGCTATTTAATCTTCCCAATAATAATCTACACAATATACGAAACTATAAAACGGAAAAAACAAACTATCAGAACAAAATTCTGTATTATATTTATGTTACTTTTTTCTGTTTTCTTCATAGACAATAGATATATAGAAACAAATATAATTACAGTAAGCACAACAAAAATAGATTTAAATTTCAAACAAGATATCAAAATAGCTTTAATCTCTGACATACACCTATGAATCTATAAAAAAGAAGATTTCTTAGAAAAAATAGTAAAAAGAATCAACGAAATAGAAAATCTAGATTATGTACTGATTGCATGAGATCTAACATATTTTGAAGAAAAGCAAGAAAATTTACAACTAGAAAAACTATTTAAACCGCTAAAAGAATTGAACAGACCAACATTCTGGGTTTTCTGAAATCACGACTTATGATTCCCATGACCAGAAATGAAAAATAAACTAACAAAAGTACTAAATAAATACAATATAACCCTCTTAAACAATGAAATAGTTGAATTAAAATGATTCAAACTAGTATGACTATGATCATACTTTGCCTGAGAGGATAAAATAAATCTACTAAATAATCTTAGTAAAGAAGATAATATAGTAGTCTTAACACACAATCCAGATACTACCTCAAAATACACAAATAACAACACAGATTTAACACTATGCTGACACACTCATTGATGACAAATAAGAATACCATTTCTATACAAAATAGCCATTCCTACAAATTGAGATTTTGATGAATGACTAACTGAAGAAAAATATACAAAACTATTTATAACATCTTGACTATGACTAACAGGATTACCATTTAGGTTTTTAAATCCTCCTGTAATTGATATCTTAGAAATTAAATAAAATCAATAATGAATTACAACACCCAAGTATCAATACTTTACTGAAGCTATCTAATAATTCCAATACTACTCTTCACAATATACAAACTAACAAAATGGAATAAAAACAGTAAAAAGAAAAACACTATTTTAACAATTATTTTACTATTCTCACTACTATATACAGACTGTAGATTCATAGAACCAAACATACTAACAGTAAAAAAAACACAAATAAACATATGATTAGAAAATCAAGTAAAAATAGCCTTAGTTTCAGATTTCCATATTTGAGTCTACAAAAAAACTAGTTTTCTAGAAAAAACAGTAAAAGAAATAAACAAGATAGAAGAACTAAACTATGTACTCATAGCATGAGACCTAACATACTATCGGCCAACCGGAGAAATGTTTTTACCATTAAAAGATATAAAAGTACCAACATATTTTGTTTTATGAAATCATGACAATATAAACAATACTGAAAAAAATGAAAAATTCAGAAGAAACATATTATCAGTTATGAATTCTCTATGACTGGATTACCTAGATAACAAAATTATAGAAACAGAAAACTTTTACCTAGTCTGATTATGAAGCAACTCAATATGAGACGATAATATAGAACTACTAAATAAACTAAAAGAAGAAGACAAAATCATAGTTTTAACACATTCTCCAGACACAACACTAAAATACACAAATAATAAAGCAGACCTAACACTATGCTGACACACACATTGATGACAATTAAAAATCCCATTTCTATACAAAAACTTTATCCCTACAGAATGAAACTTTGACGAATGACTAACTGATGAAAAATACACAAAACTATTTATAAGCTCAGGAATATGAGAAATCTGACTACCATTTAGATTTTTAAATCCTCCCGTAATTGATATCTTAGAAATTAACTAATAAAAATGAGAACACTAAAAACATTAATTTGGATGGCTATAATAGTATTCCTTTGAACATACTTCTATTCAAAACTTCCAAGCTATCCACAAGAAAAAATTATCAAAGAAATAACCCAACCTCAAAAACCAAAGATAGTGATTGAGAAAATAACAACAACCTCAGATAAAGATAACGATGGAATAAATGATATAGATGATATAGTAGAATGAGCCAGACTAGAAGTAAAAAACAAAACAACATACCAAAGCAACTATTATTCTTGATGATACCCTCCAGAAACAGAATGAGTTTGTACAGATGTCGTTCGGAGAGCATTAAAAAATGCCTGAATTGATCTAAAAAAACTTATGGATCAAGACATAAAAAACAACATCTCTGCATACCCAAGAGTAGAATGAAAACCAGATCCAAATATTGATTTTAGAAGAGTTCCAAACTTAGACACATACCTAAAAAGAAATGCCACATCTTTAACGACAGAAATAATCCCCTGAGACAGAGAAAACCTAAAACAATGGCAACCATGAGATATCGTTACATTTGATAAACCATATCAGCATACAGCAATCATATCTGATAAAAGAGATGAGGACTGAGTTCCCTACATGATTCACAACCCTGCCCCATACCCACAAGAAGATACTCGGCTACTCCCTTGGACTCAACAGTTAAGTGATATAATGGGGCACTACAGATGGAAATATTAAAACTATAAAAAAAAGCAAAAATGAAATCTAGAATACTTATATACTGAACTCTAATATTAATTTTAATAATACATTATAAAATTAATCCAGAATTTTGGTATAAAATACTACAACCAACTATAGAAGTTGAAAATATAACAGTAACCACAGACATAGATAATGACTGAATAAATGATATAGATGACATATTACAATGAGCAAGAAAAGAAGTGAAAAACAAAACAATATATAAAAGTGCTTATTATCAATGATGATATCCACCAGAAAATGAATGAGTTTGTACAGACTTAATTCGGAGAGCTCTAAAAGATGCATGAATCGACCTTAAAAAGTTAGTTGATAAAGACATAAAAAACAACACTTCAATATACCAAAGAGTAAATTGAAAACCAGACCCAAATATAGATTTCAGAAGAGTCCCAAATTTAAATACATTTTTAAAAAGAAATGCTACAACTTTAACAAATAAACTCATTCCCTGAAATGTAGAAAACTTGAAAAGTTGGCAACCTTGAGACATAGTGATTTTCAACCAACCTGACCACATAGGCATAGTATCTGACAAAAGAGATAAAAATTGAGTTCCATATTTAATCCATAACTGATGACCTATACCATCAGAAGACAAACGGCTTTTGTATTGGTCAAAGTACTGAGGAGAAATTGTTGCCCACTATAGATGGAAATATTAAAAAAATAGAGAGTATTTGAAATACTCTCTATTTTTTTGTTTTATCTTACTCCCAACCAGGATTCTCAATTCATTCAACCTTAACTCCATCCTCTCATGCCTCTATTTTCACACCTCAAACATCAACTTTAACCCCATCCTCTCCAGATTCTATATTAACATCATCAGACTCAATTGAAACTCAACTTTCCGATGCCTCTATAGTAGTATCACCAGTCTCAACATTTACTCATTCTTCTCCTGCTTCCACTTTTAGTCAATCAGCACCAACTTCTACACCATTTTCCAAAACCTCTACCTCAAAACCATTTCATTCAACATCTACTCATTCTTTTGATTCCTCTACACTAGAAGTTCAACAAGATACTAATAAAAATAAAGCAACAAGAACTAATAAACCTTTTTTCATACTTAATAAATATAAAAATATAAAATATACCGCCACATAATAACCAAAAATATTTTATTAACAAAAAAATTTACTAATTACTCAACAAAAGCTATTTTTAATCACAATGCAATAAGTAAAACATAATCTATCATCATATTTTCCTAAAAGTTTTATTTTATGCTAATTTCTCCCTCTGAAAAAAACTTGACTTTAATGATTTTATAATTAAAAATAAACAATTAAATTTTTACAAACAAAATAAATAAATGATTAATGTTTTTGATGATGCAAGAAAAATTACTGAAGAAATAACTGGTAGAGAAATCTTTGCTTTAAACTATACTACCGTTTCTCAAAGTGAGGCTATTCTAAATATTAGAGATAAAGATTGAAGAACAGGACAAATTAAAATACAAGATTATAAATGGGACTGAAATCTAGAGCCACTTAGTTGTAGAAAAATAAAAGATCAAACCATTATAGAAATAGGTAATAAAACTGGAATTTTAGTTACAATAATAATAAAAAACTAAAACACAAAAAGATACTATATTCTTTATAGTATCTTTTTTCTTCTCTCCTCAATCCATATTCAATAACATACTTTTTCGTCTTTTTCCTGCCTCCTGCAGGAGAAAGAGTAGAGGTTGAACTAAAAAAACTTGACTTTCAAAGTCTTTTAAATATTATCTATCTACCGGTAGGTAAATTGTAATTTTTCAAAATATGACAAATAAAACAAATTCTAAAAAAGAAGCTCTATTAGAAAAAATAGAAAACCTTTTCTACAACAAAACATTTACAAATGTAAGTATGCAAGATATAGCCCAAGAACTAGATATAAAAAAAGCTTCTCTATATTACCACTTTCCGTCAAAAGATGAATTAATAAACCAAACTGTAGAATACTCTTTCTCTAAATACAAATCATTTATAGAAAAAATTTCGGAAGAAATCCTAGAAAAATTTATAGAAAAATTTTTATACTTCCCTAAAAAATCAAAAAACCTATTTTCAATAATAAACCAAAATTGATACTGTGATAACAAAGAAACAAAAACAGACATCAGACAAAAACAAGAAATAATATTCAATATTCTAGATAAAAAATTAAAAGAAAACCATAAATTCTCTACAGAAAAAACATTTTTGCTCATATCACTATTAGACGACCTATGAAAAAAAAGGTGTCTATTCTGAAACTGCCCAATAAGCATAGAAAAACTGATAGAAGAAATATATAAAATATTCTTAGAAAAAAACTAATTTTAAACTCCCCCTCTCATTCTTCGCTTTCCACTTCAATTGAGGGGGGACCTATTGAACAATATAATCTTTTTGGCAGACACATAGGTCTGCCACTACAAATTCTCTACTGTAGGGATGAACCTATGTGTTCATCCTAAAAATCCTAAAACATTTTAAAACTAACAAAACCACATGAAAAAACTAATCATAACAATCTTCTTAATAATAACAACAGCATTAACATCATGCTCAAAAGAAGAAACAGTAAAAGTACAAAAATACTACAAAACTACAACAGTATCAACTTGAAGTGTATCAGTATGAAACAGTTATGTAGGATATACAGACAGTTTTAATGTACTAGATCTATGACCAAAACAATGATGAAAAATAATACAAATAACAAAATCAAAATGAGATACTGTAAAAAAATGAGAACTATTAGTCTCTCTTGATAACAATGAAGCACTAGTATGATACGACACCGCAACAAATGTCTCAAACACATTAAGCTCAATGAAAACATCAACAGCAGAAATGTTTGATAAACAAATTCAAGCACTAGAAGCAAGTATTGAGAAAGCCAAAGCTCAAAGTAACTGAATAACATCATCTATAGAAGACACAAAAAACATAAACGAAAATAATTTAAAAACAGCACAAGCACAAATAGAGAAAGCAGAAGTATGATTAGAAACAGCAAAAGTAAATCTAACAGAAACACAAAATACTCTAGATATAAAAGAAAAACAAATCTACGATAACACAAAGAATGCAATAACACAAAGTGTAATCCTAGACACAAATATAATAGATTATATAGACATACTAGTATGAGTAACCACAGAAAACAAAAATAAAAATGATGCTTTTGATGATTATCTATGAGCAAAAGACAGATGACAACTAAATGAAACAATAATCCAATTCAAAGAAACTTATAAAATATTTCAAGAATACAAAACTCTATACGAAGAAAAAATAGAGAACAAATCTCCAACAGAAGAGGAAATAAAAGAAGTATCAGAAAAATGAATAGTCCTAGCAGAAGAACTAAAAGTACTACTAAAAGATACTTATGATACAGTAGATAACTCAATAGTAACAACAATCCTAACCCAAGAAGTCATAGATACACACAAAAACAACCTATCAAATTTTTGAGAAAAAGTAGAAGCTTCCCTACTAACAATCTCTTGAGAATATTTACTATGATTAAAATGAAGCATAGAAAATTTAGAAACATTTGAATCAGAATCAAAACTAAAAATCTCACTTCTAGAAAAACAAATAGAAATAGCCAAGTGAGATTTAGAAATAGCTAAAAAAACATATGACAATTATGTCGCAATGTGAGGATGAAACTTAACCAATGTGAACACACAAAAAGAAATATCAGAAAAAACAATAGAAGAATTAAAAGCAAACATAGAGTCTCTAAAACAACAAAAAGCAGCAAAACTAAAAGAAATAGATACACAAATAAAACAAGCCTCATGAGAACAAAAACTATCATGAGTAATGATAAACAACTGAAAAGTAGTCTCTACAATAGATTGAATAGTTCTAGAAAAAAACTTTGAAGAATGAGAAGTAGTATGAATGTGAACACCTATAATAAAAATAGCATCAGATGATGAGATAAAAGTTCTAATACAAGTAGAAACTAGCTTATGAGAAAAACTAAAAGTATGAGACACAGCAACTATAGAATTAGTAGAAGAGTGACAACAAGTAAAAGCTACAATAAAAAATATATACCCAACAAAAGATGAAATCACTAAAAAAATCTGAATAGAACTAAAAATAGACAACAAAGATAAAAAAATAAAAATCTGATCTATGGTAAAAGTCTATTTTGAAGAAACAAGTGAAACCTGAATAGTAATTCCAAACAAAGCAATTATATCTAAATTCATGGTTCCATGAGTTATGGAAAAAGTATGAAACACAGCAAAATTTAAAGAAATAAAAATACTAAAACAAAACGATAACTTCAGCTTAGTAGAATGAATAGATTTACAAACTGAAATAATCCTAGAATGACAAGAAAATATATATGATGGTGAAATTTTAGAATAAAAAATATAAACTAACGAAAAAACAAATGTTCACAAAAATAGCAAGATTCTTTATAGAAAACTCAAAACTAACATTTATACTAGTAAGTGCAACCTTCCTAGTATGAATATTTAGTTATATGATTATACCAAAACAGTACAACCCAGAAATAATAGTCCCAGCATTCAACATAACAGTAGAAGCAAGATGACTAACCTCAGAAGAAACAAAAAAATACATCACAACACCATTAGAAAACAAAATAATGGAACTAGAATGAATAGATGAAGTATACTGAATATCTGGAGAAAACTACGGATGAGTAATGGCTAAATTCCATGTATGAATAGATAAAGAAAAAGCGAAAATCAGACTAATCCAAAAACTAAATGAAAATAGTTATCTAAAACCAATAGAAGCGAGTTCACCTGAAATACAAACAATAGATCCAGATGAATTACCTCAAATAACATTTGCTATAAGCTATGACAGTAAAGATGAAAATACCAAATTAAATGAAGAAGAAATTTACATACAACTAAGACAAGTAGCAAACATAGTAAAAGAAGAAGTAAAAACAATAAAAAATGTGACAACAATAGACATAGTATGAGGCTACAAAAAAAACATCATAATAGATTTAGACACAAAAAAACTAGAATCAAAAAATATCAGCATACTACAAGTTTTATGAACAATAAAAAGCAATAACATAAACTCTCCAGTATGAGACATAAACTTAGAATCTTGAGAAAAAATCCTATTAAACATAGACTGAAAATCAGAAACAATAGAAGAAGTAAAAAACATAATAGTATGAAATATTAATAACGAAAAAATATACCTAAAAGACATAGCAGAAATAAAATACTGAGTAAAAAAAATAGATAAAATCTCTGTTTTAACAAGTAGTAACCCCAACTTGAATTCTTCCCCTTACATAAAGGAAAGAGGCTACAATTCTAACTCTTTAAATAATTCTAAACAAAATTTGTCAACAGAGGGTTTTAACCCTTTGAACGAAATAAATACAAAACAAACAGTATTTATAGGATTTTGAAAAAAAATAGGTTCAAATTCAATCTTCGTTACAAATGACATAAAAGAAAAAATAGAAAAACTAAAAAAACAACTACCACAAAACATAAAAATAGAAACAATACAAGACGAATGAGAAACCGCAAAAAATGCAACAAATATGCTACTAATAAACCTAATCCAAAGTATAGTTATAGTAGTTTTCATATTAACACTTTCACTATGACTAAAAAATGCCCTAAACACAGCAATAAGCATCCCACTAACATTGTCATCAGTATTCTGAATCTCACTACTAATATGAGAAAGCATAAACAGAATAACACTATTCGCATTAATACTAGTACTATGAATGCTAGTAGATGATTCAACAGTAGTTGTAGAAAACATAGCAAGACACCTAAAAGATAGAAAAAAAGAAAGAAAAACAAAAATGGAAGCAGTACTAGAAGCTATAAAAGAAGTTGAACTTTGAGTAGTACTTTCAACCGTAACTAGACTACTAGCCTTCTGAGCGATGTTCGCAGTATGATGAATGATGTGAGAATATATGTGACCAATACCAAAATTCGCACTTATGGCATCAGTAATCTCAACAACAGTCGCTCTAACAATAAATCCATGGATAAGTTACTACCTGACAAAAGATGAAGAACAAGAAGTAGAAAAGAAGAAAAAAAGAACATGGAGTATAAGAAAAATTTATCTAAAATTCTTAGGAAAGTTCCTATGAGAAGAAAGATGAGCGAAAATTAGAAGAAAACTATTCAAAATACTATTCTGGATTTCACTAGTTACAATAGTAATATGACCAATATACATCTGAATATTTAAAGCTAGAATGCTACCAAAATCTAATCAAAACCAAGTATATCTATGGATAGATACCCCAAGATGATGGAATGCACAAAAAACAGAAGAAATAGAACAAGAAATAACAAAATATTTCTTAACCGAACAAAAAGAAATAAACAACTTAGTAAAAAATATCTCATCAACAATAGGACAACCATTTATGTGAGACTTTGCAAACCTATTCAGATGATGAGGATACAGAGCCTGAGAAAATCAAATAAGCTCTAGAATAAATCTATACTCTCCAGAAGAATATGAAAAACTAACATCTAAAAACAGAATAAATTCTGAAGAATTCGTTATAAAAACTAGAACCTATCTAAAAAAATACTTACTAGAAAAATTCCCAGACATAAAACTCAGACTATTAGAAGATCCACCATGACCACCAGTAAGATCAACATTTAGAGCAAAGATAAAATGAGATGCTTCTAATGAAAATATGTACACCTTTATGCAAAAGGTAAAGGTTCTAGTAGAGAATATAGCGACAGAAGAAGAGATAGTAGACATAGTAGACAACATTCCAACAAGCTATAAAAAAATAAACTTAGAAATAGACCAACATTCCCTAGTATCAGCATCTCTAACAACACAACAAGTTGTCAACTCTTTAGCAATAATCACAAGCTGACTAGATATAAGTACAATCAAAAACAAAGATTCTCTAGAAGTTACAAACATAGTATTATCTTCAAAAGATAACACTACAACAAACCTAATTGATGAAATAACAATAACAAACAATAAATGAGAAAAAATACCACTTTCATCAGTAGTAAAAAAAGAAACAACATTCGTTGATTGAGAAATAGAAACAGATAACAGAGAAAAAAACCTAGTAATAGCAGCCGAAATGTGAAACAACTCACTTGTATACCCTCAAATAAAACTATTTAAAGAACTTATGAGTGATAGTTTCCTTTGAGATGAATACAAACTAGAATCTTGGACACCATACAGAATAAACTTCATCGGACTAAAAGACTGAAAAAACTATTCAGTCGAATGGTGAGGAGAATGGGAACTTACAATAGATACATTTAGAGACCTATGAATCGCAATGGCAATATCTCTACTTGCAATATATTTAATGTTAGTAGGACAATTCAGAAGCTTCTCAGTAGCTAGAATAATTATGATGACATTCTTATTATGATTCTTCTGAGTATTTTGACTATTTAGTTTATTATACCTAGTTAAAAATGAGTATTTCTCAGCAACAAGTATGATTTGAGTAATAGCTCTCGGTTGAATAGTTGTATGAAATGCAATACTTTTGATAGAGTATATAAATATATTAAGATGAAACTGAGTATTACTAAAGGATGCTATCTTAAACGCTGCCTATACCAGATTTAAACCAATAATATTAACTTCCTTAACCACGGTTTTCTGAGCAGCAACTATAATTTGAGATCCAGTATGGAGTTGATTAGCTTGGGCTATTATCTGAGGTTTGGCTTTGAGTTCTGTGTTGACTTTGATTGTTATACCTGTGTTTTATTATGATAGTGAGAGTTAGAAAAAACAATTTTTAAGGGATAAAAAATATTTTATCCCTTTTTTATTTTCATAAAGTAAAATCAAAAAATAAGTGATAAATATCACTTATTTTATCTATTTAGATACTATTTTACATTAATTAAATATTTTTCATTAATTTTCCATTATAAGTTCCTAATGCAACGCTCAAACCATTATTGATACTTTTAATAACATCTGTTTCTTTAGCATAAAATCATCTAAGCAAGTTTCACTTTCTTATCTGACTATCTCAATGTACATTGGTTGATTCTCTATCTTTACCAAATTCTAAAAGGTTTTTCTTAAAATTTTTATTATTTAAAAATCATTTTTCTTTCATTCTTTGTATCAAAATATGTAAATTATCAGCCTCTAAAATATAATTAATGTTATTTTTAATCTCCTTATTTAATAATCATTTCTTTTTCATTTGATCCCCCATATTCTGTATCAAAGTATATATTTCTGCACTTTCACATACATCTCACATATTACTAAATACAGCTATAGATTCATCTAAATCACCTTCATCTAATAATCACATTTCTTTCATTTTTTGTAAAGAATATCATGCAATAAAATCTGCATGATATTCTCTTTCCACTTTTGATTGCTTTAATCACAATTGTTTCTGAATACTATGTCATACTTCATGTCATAATGTTAAGGTAAATCAGATGTCACTTTTTATTATACCATTCCTTACTAACTGTAATATAGAAGAAGAATTAATAAAAATTTTATTGTTTTTCTCATCATAACCAATCTCTCATGAAAATTCTTTTCAATCAATATAAATATTTTTTTCAAAAAAACTAAATTTAGGTTTTTGAAAACTCATTCCCAAATTTTTTTTGAAAATATCTTCCCATATATCTGATATTAATCATAAAGCAATTTTCATAAAAATTTCCAATCTATCAGGAGTTATAGAGATCCTATTTAATCTTTCTAAACTCCCCTCTGATAAAGATTTATCTATTAAATTACCCACATACTAAAGTTAATGATTAATTAAAATAATATTATCACAAAAATAAAAATAACTCAAAAATATTATACTTTAAAAATCTCCGATGTGTATCAATGGGATTCTTAAGGACATAACCTTCGCCGTCAAACGAACCACAAAATTCCCCAACACCACAGCGAAGATTTATGCCCTTAAGCGTTTTTGTTACTTTTCACGCGAAAAGTAAAAGTCCAACGGTTCAAAAAAACAAATAACCACAAAACAAAATTTTCTCTACTATCTCTTTAAATATTCTTATTAATTTTAGGACTTAACTCCAAAAATTCATACTAAAATTAGGAACTAAGTCTTATTTTTATTATTTCCTTTCAATCTCATCCAAACTTTTCCCATCTTTATTCCTCCATTCAGTCCATCAATTCAAATTTCATCAAGAAACTATATTACATCAAGAAGTTGGTGTTTTAAACAAATAATCTTTTCTAAAAACAAATCAATCTTCTATTTCTTCTATTATTCATTTTTTTAATAATTCATCCCTATTTCTTTTTATATGTCACATTTTTAGCTGATATGGAATAATTCCATTTACTCAAATACTACCTTTCAAAACTAAAAACCCCTCATTACTATAAACCCCTTTTGCATTACTTCATCTTGAATGTAAATAATAAATATTTTCTTCATTTTTCAATTCTTCTTTACTTGCTAATTCTTTAAATAGCTTAAATCATAAACTCTCCAACAAAACCTTTAAATCAGAAATAAACTCTAACATATCAGGAATCCTATACTCTTGTATTAATCAATTATTTCATCAGTTTCCATTCTTTATTTTAAACCTCTGAGCTTTTCTTGCTAATTTTATTAATTCCCTCTCTAAAAAATTTATATCTGATTCATTCAAAGTTCAGTCCTTATATGTAAAAGCAACAGCAATATTCCAAAAATCTTTATTTGTATCTCTGTCATGATCATTTAATCTCTTTCACAAGAAAGTAGCTTGTCAGATATAAGCTAAAGGATTTCATTCATCATCTTCTCACAACAAAAAATAGACTCAACTATTTTTTAGTTCATCTCTTTCCATAGATTCTTTTAAATCTTTTCTTGGAATATATATTCATTTTATAAGCCTATTTGAAAATTCCACTGTCTTTATCCCTATAGCGTCTCAATTTACTAGATATGTTATAATTGTTTTTCAATTATTCATAAATAAATTATTAAATATATATTTTTCCGATGTGTATCAATGGGATTCTTAAGGACATAACCTTCGCCGTCAAACGAACCAAAAAATCCCCCTAGCACCACAGCGAAGATTTATGCCCTTAAGCGTTTTTGTTACTTTTCACGTGAAAAGTAAAAGTCCAACTGTTCAAAAAAACAAATAACCACAAAACAAAATTTTCTCTACTATCTCTTAAAATATTTTTATTAATTTTAGGACTTAACTCCAAAAATTTATACTAAAATTAGGAGTTAAGTCTTACTAATTCATCACAAAACAAACACCAACCCACAAAAAAATAATCTAAAAAAACTATTTACCAAACAAAGAAACATTCTTAAATCAATTTTCTTCAAACTCTTTTTCATACTTTGCTTCAACTTCACACAAAAGTTCCATAAAAACTTCTTGAGGCATCTCTTCCAATTGTTCTCTTCAATGCTTCTCTTCCAACTCCTTAATTGCAAACTTTCTAGATAACTTTTCCCAAAACTCCATATCATTAAAATCACTCATATCATCAGAAATTCAATCCATATAAGAATCAGAAAAACTCAACTTATTATCATATTCCTCAATATTTTTCTTATCAAATCAAAAATCCTTATGATATCATAAAATATAATTTTTAAAATCATCTATTTCTTCAGAAATCTCCTTATATTTTTCATCAACCATATCTCCCATAATTCAGTAAACCCAACCTCATATTCACAAACACTTTATTAAAGCATTATAATGTCTCTTACTTAAAAATACCTTCATAACATAAAATTAAATTATAAAATTGCAGCCTCCCTCTCCTGCAAGGAGAGAAAATTTATCCGAAGGTGTATCCTTTTAGGACAAGGATGAGGTTTATTCCTCCTCCTCTTCCATTTCCTCAACTTCCTTCTCCACCCAAACATGACCACTAGAAGTCCAAACACCTCAACTAGAATAAACATCCTCCCCATCCAAAGAAACAATAGCAGGATAAACCTCATCACACCTCCTCAAATCAGCAATAAAATCCAAATAATTATCATCACAAGACTCCATCTTACAAACCAACTCACCAAAAATATTATTATCCCCCTCCAAATACAAACAAGAATCACTTACCTGCTTATCAGGAATACAAAATCAATTATCCCCACAAGTATTCGTATTATTACTATCACAAGTATATCAATCAGGACAAGAACAAGAACTATCACAATTAGAATAAAAAATAGGACACCCCTTATTTAAAAAACTCCCTAAAACCAAAGGACACTCATCCTCACAATTATTCTGACCATCTCAATCACTATCCAAACTACAATCTAAAGAACCAGAAACTTCAATAAACATATTTGACTCCCCATAAACACCATTACTATCAGTAACAGATAATTTTACCTCATAAATTCAATCAAGAGAATAAATATGACTAACACTCTTTCAAATTCAATCATCACCATCCCCAAAATCCCAAGCATACTCATAAGGAGACTCCCCAGAAGAAACCACAGACTTAAACTCAATCTCAGCTCACCTACTAGAATTAATATAACTCGTCTTCATCATAGAAGAAAGCATAGAATCATCTCAAACACCTACATACAAATACATCTCCGACTCATTAGTACAATTATCCCTAACCCTCAAATTAACCTTCCAAATACCAGAATTCAAAAATTTAACATCATTCAAATACTTTCAATTCTTAGTAAAACTCTCTCAATTTATAATATTCACAAACCACCAACTATATCAAGTAGAATCATCAATCCCACTAGAACAATCCAAAGAAACATCTACACCAAAATCATAAGTATCATCAGAAGCATTTAAATCAGACAAATCACAATCCACACTAGACTCATCACAAGAACTATTATAAACATTTATCTTTGAAGGAATCTCTCAAGACTTATCATCCTCACAAGCATTAAGCTTATAAATAATATAAGCCATATACAAAAGCTCCTCTCTAGTTATAGCCTCTCAAGCCCTCAATTTTCACTCATCCTCCTCCAACAACTTATAAACCTTCTCACCTCAATTTGAACTATACTCCACAAGCTCTATATCCAAAGCCTTCTGTAAATAAGGATAATACAAATTAGCACTACCATCAGAATTTTTAGCACTTACATCATCCGATAAATTCTCTGTTATACTTCAACTATCAATATCCTGTAAAACTCTTAAAACAGTTCTCTCTGAAATCAAATTAGAACTCTTCATAAGAACCATAATAGCCTCCTGCCTAGTTACAACATCATTCACACAAAAAGGAATTCATCAATCCTGACTTGTGCCATCATCACACTCATAACCTGCACTATATTCTGAGAAATACTCCTCATTATCAGCCTCATAAATACAATAAAAATTCTCATTATTCTCTTCTAAATCCCAAAACGTATCCTTACCAGAATAAAACTTTATATAATTATAATCTGTATGAGGAAAGATACATTTCTCACAAGTAACCTCCATAGCCACTCACATAAAATCATCCCTCTTAACAACTTGATAAGGATTAAACTTTCAATCCAAATTAGATTGTATTATCTCATTATCATAAAGAGTCTGCAACTCATCACGATATTTGTAGTTAGAATCAACATCTGTAAATACGTCTTCAACTAAAACATTTGAAGAAAAAACAGATGAACTAAAAACAACAAAAAGAAAAAACGAAACTAAAAATTTTCCTGAAAACTTCATAATACAATCATATTTATAAAATACTTTATTTCATTATACCAATCTAAAATCTTAAAACAAATTTTTCCTAAATTAAAAACACATCAAAAATTTGCCAATATAAAAAATATATATTAAAATTAAAATAATACATAAAATATAGAGACATGGATATAATAAGAAAAGAAATTATAAAAAGAATTGTAGAAAATACTATAGTTCTACATCCTGAACTAAAAAAATTAATCTTAGTAAATTTTGAAAGATTTTCAGCCCCAAAATTAGAAGTAATTCTTGAAATAATAAAGAAAAGTGAGAAAAATCTTATGTGTAAAATTGAAAAACTAAAAGAACAAAAATATGAAAAAAATATGAGGAAATGTAAGGAAATAGAGAAAGAAAATAAAAAAATACAAGAAATAGAACAAAAAGAAGCAGAAAAAGAACTTTTATCATCTTTAAAATAAAAACAAAACCATGTTAGAAAATTACTTAATTTCATCATCTCCTTTTGAAGAAGCCGATATTTCAAAATGACTTGATTATTATACACTAAATGAAGACTACACAAAACTCCTCTCTTTTTGAGAAGATGATAAATCAGATAAAGAAAAAGCAAAAAAAAATAAAGAATACAATACCCTTGGGGCTTACATCATTGGTGAAGCTAATAGAAAATATGGAGATAAATTCGATGGAATAATATGAGAATATGTAGAAAGATTCCTTCCTTTTAATAGACTTCCAGATCCAATTGCTAAACTAGTATGGAGATTAGCAGAAGAAATTGATTACTTAAAAACCACTTTAAAATTAGTGGACAATGTAGTAGATTCAGACTTACTAAATAAAGAATTTTTAGAAACACCTTGGGATGAAACATTTGAAAATCTAAGACCTGAAATACTACGACTTGAAATAGAACCTGATAAAGAAAATAGACCTTTTGAACTTGTGAATGATGCAGAAAAAGCCTACAAAAACTGATTAAGATTCCCTAAATGATTACCCGTCTCATTAAGCTTGACAGATGATCAACTGTGATTATTTGTTTCTTACAAAAAAAGGGGAATTTTCTGGAAAAATGATGAATTAAAAATATGAGCAAAAATTTCTGCATCTGATGAATGATTATTTCATGAAAAACATGATCAATATAATTTTGGTTTTTTTTATAGAGTAGAATTTTAAAATAACTATCTAACCAATCCATACATCACAATCCCAGCCGCACCCCCAACATTCAAAGATTCCTTTTTTCATTTCATAGGAATAACAACTTTCTTATCAGAAAAATCAAGCAACTCCAAACAAATCCTACATCATTTACTCCTCCCTAAAAATCCCCCTCTTAATTAATTCATCTACTCAAGGAAAATTCTGCTTATCATCTCATTTTTTTAATTTTGGATATCTTTTAAATAATTCTCTCATTTTATAATTAAAACGACTATAATCATCAAAATCCTTATAATATACTTCTGACATAGTTGATGCATATTCAAATTTCTTTCAACTATATGACCCAACATCTATTCAAAGAATATACATTTTATCAAGTAACTTTCTAACATCTCCAAGAGTACAAGTATTCAAATCTAATACAAATTTTCATCCTTTTATATCTCAGCTACCAAAAATCAACCTTCATCATGAAATCCTAAATCAGTCGTTAAAAAAACTAGAAAAAGGTTTAAAAGGTGTATTAGGATTATTAAGAATATTTCTAATCTCGAATAAGAATCTTTCAAAAGAATTATACTTAATACGTTTCCTTGAAACAGGTTTATCTTCTATTTCTGCAATCAAAACCTCAGAATAAACCTTAAAGGAATAAAATAAATCTGGGTATAAAATAACCTTCAAAGGATTTAAATTATTAACATTATTAATAATAAATTTATCAAGCCCCGTATAGTAATTCCTTTTAGCATATCAACGTATTACTCATTGCTCTAAATTAGATTTTTTTAATTCAATAGAATTATTAAATTTAATGTATTTTATAGGAATTCCATATAATAAAAACATTTTTACATTATGCTTTTCTTGAGAATTAATATATTTAATAGGGATATATCCATCAACAACAAATGCTCTTCTATCATCATCAATCTTAGCAATATCAACATTTATACACAAATTTCCTGCTATAAATCTTGTATTAGCATTTACCCTGTCTACTACATCTCTATCTTTAATAATATCTTTCTGTTCACTATAATCAAACATCTGATTCAATCATCTCCATGAAACAACAAAATCAAATAATCTATCAATTAATTTTTTTCAACCACTAGAACTATTTTCAAAAATTTTAACTAATTTACTGTCCATAAGCTTTCCTGAGCATAGATGAAATATACTATAAAGTTCAGTGATATCATTTGATTTTAGACTAGAAAAAACTTTTACAACATCTATAGAAGTTCAACTAGAAACTTGTCTCAATGATATTAGCTTTCTAACAATCCCTCTAATATCAGATAAAGAATAATACCCCCTAACCTCCGAATAAACAGTATCTAAATCTTCAAAATAAGATAAACTAGAATCTATCCCATCAAAACTCATACTATCAATTTCTTTTTGTTTAGTTTTATTAATAAAAGTTAAAACTTTCAAAAATTCTTTTACATAAGACCTTTCTTTATCCTTAAATAAATTCAAACTTGGGAGAGACCTTGACTTCCTGATAAAATCAGAATCCTGAAAAGAGTTAAAACTTGAGAGATACAAATACTCCATAATCATTTGTAATTCTCTCTTAGATAAAGAATTTATATAATCTAAAATATCTCTATCTTTTTTTCTATCTATATTCAAACAATTAATAATTCTTTTTACTTCCCTTGACTCTCCAAAGGAAGAAAATGTTAGCTCCTTTTGAATAGCCTTATCCTTTTCAATGTTATTTAACCTATAAATAAAACTTTTTATATGTGTAAGTTCATGCCTAATCGTCTTGATAGAAAAACAAAGATTATCATCTAAATAAAAAACTAAAGCAAAATTCGACAAAAAAGTACTAGCCCTAACCTTCTTTCATAACTTTAGTCTTAAATTTATCTCTGGTATAAGTTCCAATATATCCCTAAAATCTGGCATAGATTTTAAAACTCGTAAATTTGCTTGAAGAACCTCTGCTCATTGTAAAGTAAGTTTATCTGTTTCTCATGTTATATCAATTCCAAACTCTTTCTCTATTTCATTTATTTTATCCTGAACCTCTCTATTTATTTCATTCTCATCATCATTTAGCAATTCATCAGCAAAGTTTTTATCTTGCTCATTCCTTCTTTCATCAAGAAGTTTTCTATTATTAGAAGACTCCATAGTTTTAAAAAAACGAAGACGAGCTAGATAAGCAGAAACCTCGGTATTAAATCTACTTTTCAAAACATTAAACTCTGTATCACCTAAATACCTTAATAAATCTCGTAAATACATTATCCTATACTCTTGCCTAACTTGATTATTTGATGCTAAAGCCTTTATTTGTCTTTGTAAATCATCTACTACCCTTATCCTCTTATCATAACTCAAAAATTTTTGTCTATAATCATCTATATCATCAGTAGGATTAAAAACCTGCAAACGATCTATTTGTTTATGTAAATCCGTCTCTAGCATAATTACTCCTATAAAACATCTAAAACATCCTCTGGTCTTACACCTTTTTCTTGATCCTCCTCTTTTTTATACAAATCTCTTTTAACCTTTAAAATAGCTTCATTAAATTTCAAAGCATCTTCCTTTGTCTTTATTTTATCAAAAATAAATCTACTTGTTTCTATATATTCCAATAATAAAACATCATAAAGCTCTTTCTGTTGTCGAAAATTAAGAATATTTACCAAACCATCTACTTCATCTTTTAAACTATTCTCCAACAAAAAAGAATTTTCTATCAATTTTAATATCTTCTTTCTAAGCATAAAAAAGATTTATTCCTTAAACTATTAATAATAATAACATAATTCAAGAAATAAATCAAAAACAAAGATTACTACATCTATAAAAACAAATTTTACATTAAGAATCCTCTTACCTAACCAATCCATACATCACAATCCCAGCCGCAACCCCAACATTCAAAGACTCCTTTTTCCCTTTCATAGGTATAACAACTTTTTTATCAGAAAAATCAAGCAACTCCTGACTAACTCAAGAAATCTCATTCCCCATAATCAAACATACATTATCAATATTCTCTTCCTCAAAAAGCTCCTTATAATCAACAGCATCAGAAGTCAACTCAACACTATAAATCTTATACCCATTATTTTTCAACTCTTCCACATATTCCTTAGCATCCTCAAAAAACTCCCAATCAATCCAAGTCTCAGCTCAAAGAGCAGTTTTGCTTATATCACTTCTAGGAGGAAACGGAGTATATCAAGTCATTACAACCTTATCAAATCAGGCCCCATCAGCATTCCTAAATATAGAACCAACATTCTGCATTGACCTTATTGAATCCAAAAGAACTATTTTTGACATATTTTTACTTATAATCAACTAATCCTCCAAAGTATAGTCAAAAAAGATTAATCTCAACTTTTTTAATGTATTTCTTGAATTCTAGCATTTTCTCCTACAAAAATATGAAATATTTAGGTAGTTAATAAATTTTACAAAAGAACATTTTTTGATAAAATAGTAAAATCAAAAACACTCAAATTTATAAAAATACTAGAATATTATGAAAAAATTATTAGTAATAATTTTACCACTCTTCATCTTAACATCCTGTTTTGGAGAATCAGAAAAAGACCAAAAAATCACACAACTAAACCAAGAATTAATACAACAATACGAAGAAATAAAAGAACTAAAAGACAAGATAGAAACCAAAGAAACCATAAGAAAATTTCAACAAATAGCAGAAAAGAAAAAAATCAAAATATTAGAATGACAACTAGAAAAAGCAGAAGATACAATAGATACATTAAAGACACAAAGAAAAAATTTAATATTGAAAAAACACTTTCAACAAAAAGAAATAGAAGAAACAATAGCTAAAGAAGAAGAGGAAGAAAAAAATAAAAAAATTGAGATCCCAGAAGAAAAAATATTAGATATAAAATTCTACTCCCAAGCTATAAAATGAGACTTTAGTGATCCATATCAAAACTTCTGCGAAGAAGCAAGTTTCTTAAACTGATACTACTACTTAACCTGACAAGAACCAGACCTAAAAGAATACAACGAAGACCTATTAAAAATAAAAAAAATAGAAGACCTAGTTTTAGAATGATGATATAAACACACGTCCTTACAAGATACTCTAGAATTCATAATAGCATTTCAATGAGAAGAACAAAAAGTAGTATGAGAAATAATAGATGACCCAACAATAGATATAATCAGAGAAAATATAGCTAAATGAAATCCTGTCATAGTTCCAATTTATTGAAAATGAGTAGATAACAACTATTTTTTAGGATGATGACCAGTCTACCACAACTTAGTTATAAAATGATACAAGGATGACATATTTGTAACAAATGAAGTTTGAGTAAGTAGATGAGACTGATATATGTACAGACGGAAAGTACTGATGGATAATATATTCAACTTTGATGAAGATTTATATCCAGACAGATTCAAAGAATGAAAAAAACAAATATTAGTTTTATCTAAAGCAGAAAATGAAGATACTTAAAAAAGTATCTTCATTTTTTTAGGCTCTATTATAGGAAAAAATCAATATTTTAAAAATAAATTTGCAATAATTATTTTTTTTATTATATATAAAAAAATAATTTATTTACTTATATAATCAACAAGGTATAAAACTTTAAATATATAAGTAATAGTGATATTTTCTTTCTCAAAAAAACTATTTTTTCTGTAAAAACATCCTACAAATCACCCTCCCATCAAAAATAAGTGAATTTTTTATAAAAATTTTATTATTAACTATAAGAATATGGATAAATTATTGTGTTCTGATGATGAGATTCCTCCTGATGGTTTTAGAAGAGATAGTTGGAACGACATTTTCCGAGATTGACTTGAAAGATCTAAGATCCAAGGTGCTGATGTAATTGAAGTTGGAGTTTGATTATGATATAATGTTTGACTTCTTTTAGAGTTAGGTGCAAAAAGTGTAGTCTGATCAGATTATAATTCTAATGTAATCCCATATGCTATAAGAAATGTACAAAAGACTCATCCTGAGCTTGCTCATAAATTTAAAGCTATCCCAGACTCTGTGGATTTGCTGGATCATGAAATAATTCGTGAAGTATTAAATACAAAGAAAAGAGTATTCGTAGTAGCATGTATTCCTCAAGTAGCAAGACATAAAAATCAAAACTTTTGGCATGATGATATTGCCCATTATTATTATTTTGAGGATTGCCAAGAAGAGGAATGAAATAATATAGGACTTGGATTAAATAGTAAATTATTAAGAAAATTACGTGAAGCAAATTCTGAAGCAATTGCAGTTTTAAATACAGCAGTTAGAGTCTGAGAAGAAAATTTATTTAAAATGTTTAAAAATAACTGATATCAACCAGAGATATTAGCAAAGTCTATAATCCCTCAATGTCCAACCACAAATCTAAGTTTTTTTGAATCATTAGAGGACTCCGGAATACTTGAATGCCAATTCTTTGAAGATCCAGATTGAAAAGAACATATAAGTGCAAAAGAAGCTGAAAAAAGAAGACTTGCAGGAATTAAGATATATCACGAAATGTATGTAGTTCAATGAAATCCCCAAAAACAAACTTACTAATATTAGTAAGTTTGTTTTTTTGTATAACAGATTAATTTATAATACTTAAAATTAAATTCTCCATATAATTATTTGACATCTCTTGAATGCTCTTCTCCTTTGAGAGAAGAAGAGAAGCTACAATATTGGAATAATCAAATCAAAATACTATACAATAAAAAAATACATTTTACACCTACTCAAAAAATTCATCACAATACGAAAGAGAAAATATAAATCAATCATTATAACAATTATCTTTATCTCTAGAATACGAATAATCTTTTTCTGATATTTCAAATGTTAATAAATCTACTCAGCTTATCTTTTTACCTTGATAAAAAGCATTATCTTTATCTTTTCAATAACTTGATTTAATATATTCAAAAGAACTTGAATCTGCTCACTCTACTAGCTTTCAATAATAATAAACATTATTTTTATCTTTCGTGTAATTATAATATAGTACAGTAAAAGATTCTGGATCAGATCACTCTATAACTTCATAATCATAATAACAATTGTTTTTATCCTTTAAATATCATGAATTTCATCATACAATTTCTAATGTTTCCATATCCGCTCATTCTATATAAACCTGTTTCAATCAATCAAATCATTTTCCTGTAATATAAATATAATTTTTATCTTTAGCATAAGAGCTTCAAAACTTTTCAAATGTCTCAACATCTGCTCACTCCAAAAGTTTACCAGCAGAATAAACATTGTTTTTATCTTTTGCATAGTACTCAAATACTTCAAATGTTTCTGAATCAGCTCAATTTATTTTTACTCAATAATAATAAACATTATTTTTATCCCTTGAATAAGAATATTTATCTCCATAATAATAAGTATTATTTTCTCACATTATGTATCATTTATCTCCAATCAAAAGTTCAAAGGTATAAACATCTGCTCATTCCATTATATGATTTTCGAAATACACATATGTATCAGACACCGTATATCAAGTATTTTTTAACACTTCATTTTTCTCCTCAATATCAATTCCAGATTTCAATCTCCAGATTATTTCTACCATTTCTCATCTATTAATTTGCTGTTCATTATCAATCACAGATGTAGGAATAGCGTTTTTATCATGTAAATATAATCAATATTTCATCATTCACTCGTTGTCTCAAACTTCTTCTTGCTTCCCTAATCCTATGATTATAATTTTAGCAGCTTCTAAAAAAGATATATTATCCATAGGTCTAAAACTTCAATCTTTAAATCATCCTATTATTCCATTTCTTTTAGCTGTACAAATATATTTTTCAAAATCTCATCAATTTACATCTGGAAAACAACTTCCTCAGTATATCTCAGAATCTGAAAAGTTTGATCTTATTATTATTTTTGTAAACTCCTCTCTAGTAATTTTATTTTCTGGTTGGAAAGTTCAATCTTTGTATCCATTAACTATATTATTTTCCTGAGCATAGTTTATAGCTTCTAAATATGGATGGTCATTTGAAACATCTGAAAAGCTCGCAAAGGCTGTTGTAGTTAGAATCAAGGTTAATAATAATGGTGTCTTTTTCATAGTTTTTTTGTTAGTTTTAAAATATGTGTTTATTTTCAAATATTGAAAAATCACTCCTTTGACTTTAGTATATATATTATTTTTATTTATGAAATTTTTTATAGATTTTTAAAAAAAAATCTCATTTCTCCAACAAAAAAACTCACTAATTTTACTTAGCGAGTTTCTTTAATTTTCAAATGGTGGACTTTGTAAAAAAAAATTTGAACACTCTTTTAGAATAAATAAAAATTTTTATTCTAAATATTTATTTTTCAACAAATCTTTCTTTAATAAAATCTATAGCCTCTTCTCTTTTTTCCTCAGGCATAATTTTTTGTTTTGGGATTATATGTGCCGTTATACTTGTTGTATACAAAAATATATAGTCTTTATTTTCTTCAAGAATTAAATTTTTCCAAGGTGTAATACTTTTAGCTCAATTTTTCTCATTAGTAAAATTATCTTTATTCAGGGAAACAGATATTGTTCATATTATTTTTCAACTATTTTCTTTATTTTTCAAAAATCTATTACAATAGATTTTTAAAACTTTCTTCATTACTAGAGGATTAGCAATTGAAACAAAAAACAAAATCCAAACTGACATTAATACTATACCTCAAGTATTTCAATCTTGTAAAAGTACAAGAAATATCAGTATAATAACAATTATTATTGCAGCAGGAGATTTTTTAAAACCTTTTTCAAGAGAATACATATTATATTTTATAAAATCTTCCTCCGTTAATTCATAATTTACTTTTATTTCTTTCATATTTTTTAATTAACTATTATTTTCTATCAATAAATCTTTCTTTGATAAAGTCTATAGCCTCTTCTCTTTTTTCCTCAGGTATTATTTTTTTCTTCGCTATTGCATAACCTCCTAAAGTTGTTTTATTCAAAAATATATAATTTTCATTTTCCTCAATACTTAAATTTTCCCAAGGAGTAATATTTTTAGTTCAATCCTTTTCATATGTAAAGTTATCTTTGTTCAAAGAAAAAGATATAACTCACAATATTCTTTCTCTATTTTCCTTATTCTTTAACATATTTTTCATAGAAATAATTATAAGGTTTCTAGAAATTTGTTTTCAAATAGATAAATGTTTAAATCATACAAAAAAAAGAATAATAGTAGGTATTCATATCATATGTACTTGTAAATTTAATATATTTCAACTGAATAAAATATATGAAAGATATCCTCAAAATACAAAAAACACTATAGATAAAGGATACCCTTTAAAATTTTTATTTGCATAGTACATATTTATATTAATCAGGTCTTCCTCTTGAAAATCATAGTTTATTTTTATTTCTTTCATATTTTTTCTTAAGTTAATTATCTAAAGCAAATGGTTTTCGTTATATCAATTATCCTCAATCCAATCTTCGCATTTTTCAAAGAAGTGTAAACCAACTTCCTCAATAAATAAGATATCATCTTTAACATTCTTTAAATACTCATAAATGTTCTTATCTGTTGTTAAAACATACATGTAATAATCATATCAAGTTTTTATTTCTATTTTTTCTCAAATTAAAAATCATCATAACATTTCTCTTAGTAAAAAACTTATATATATTGAAATATCATTTAATGATAATTCTTTTTTTCTTTCATTTATTATATCTTTAAATAAAGTCTTTCACTCTTTTCAAAGTCACCTTATCCTCAATTTTGAAAATTCTCTCCATTTAAAAATTTTTACTAAACTAAATATTTGTAATTTTTTATAATTAAATTTATCAAGTAGTCTTAGAATAAAATCAGCATAAGCAAACTCTACTTTTTTATATTCATTCCACCTAATATTATATTCTTCAACATCACTTATAGCAGTCCATTCATCTACTATATAATGTCATAATTCGTTACGATTTTCAGGATTATACTTAGTTATTCTAAATCAATATTTTTTCATAGTTTTATTCACCTAAATAATTTAAAAATTTATCAAATGTTCAAAGTCTAGTATTTTTATAATTAAGATTTTTTATACTATCCGCCATTTTCCAAAAACCTCAATTATGAGAATCTATATCTTTTGATATATACTTTTTTAGTTTTGAATTATAAAATATTTGTTGATTATTAAAAGTATATTGTCCATTTACTTTTGAGAATCAAAGCAATTCAGCAATTTCCTTATAATCATTTGATTTTGCAATCTTTTCAAGATTCTCTTTACTTACTTTTTTGGTATATTCATTAACACTAATTCATCAGTTGCTTTTCCAATTTCTCAATGTATTATTACTATTTCACATTAACATTCAAGCTCTTGATGTTAATACTCATGCTCCAGCTAATGCTCCTCATCAAGCACAAGCAACCCCCAATACAGCAATTCATATTAATGATACACTTCAATCATTTAAAACAGTATAAACTCATTGTACCTCTACTCATTTTACACATACTTCTCATCATATAGCTATCATTGTTAATCAGGTCCTTGTAAAAGAATTAGACAAGCTCTTAAAAATTTCATAGAAATCTATAGTATCATTTATAGTTATAAGTGTATCTAGTGCATCATCTGATAGTTCATTTAATAATTCTGTAGTATAATTATAATACATATTTATTTTTCACATAACAGATTCCTCTACTTCTGGTTCTTCTTGAGGTTGAGATATTGCATAAGGTCATACATATATAGTATTTTCTATAGGGACATAAGAAAATTCACTACTATTAGTTTTGTTTGCTACATTTCTATCACTACTTTGTTCTTTCAAACAAACATTTCATTTTTCATAATAACCATCATTACACTCCCAAGCATTATATTCATCTCCTGTAACACAAGTTGCATTTGCTGGTTTAGTATAATAATAATCTGTACTTCATAACTTACATTGTGTAGTTTGAGTTTCTAATACACAACTATTTCATACCTCTGCATATCACTCATTACATTCCCAAGCTGTTGCCCGTTTATTATTTACACATTCAGCATTGTTTGGTCTTTTGTATAAAACTCCTGCATATTCACAATATTCATCAAGTGGTTCACTACTTATATTTAATCATTCTCATACATTTGATACCATCATTCAAGATGAGTTTTCAAATCATAAATATTCTGTTGTGTTGTAGTAAACTAGTTTATCATCTGCATCAACAAAATATGG
>DJMN01000043.1 GCA_002435385.1 Patescibacteria group bacterium UBA6489 | reverse complement strand
CGAAAATTTTGGGGAAACCTTAATTTTTATAATCTTTTTTTGATAAAATTGATTTATCGAATATAATAAAAAGATTTTGATTTAGAATTGTTAGCTCAGCTTTGTTCTATCATACAAAAAATAATCAAATATTCTTTCCAAAATTTTTTTTCTCAAATTATTTTTCCCCTCAAGAAAAATCTGTTTTTCATTAGAGGACTTATTATACATAACTGTGATTTCTTCCTGAATTACAAGCTCTCATAGATACTTTATAGATCATATTATCTTTTTCTGTCATGAGCTATCATAATACTCTTTTTCTTCTATTTTAAATACCTTTTTATCTCTATTTAAGGGAACCATTCTTCATATAATCATCAAAAGTTCACTTCTCTCTTTTGGAACTCTGTTTAATGTTTTATGCTTTAATACCTCTATTATTTCAAACTCATTTGTACATAAAAATGTTCTTATTCCCCATTTTAAAATTTTGGTTCATCTTCAATTTTTAATTTTTTCTATTATTTCATATTTAAGGGATTCTGATAAATTTTCTCATGAATTAATTATTTCTTTTATAATCATTTCCAAACTAAAAATATCAGCTAATTCAACTTCAGAAAATAATTGACCTTCTACTTCATCTGGAATTTCTATTCCTAATTTCAAAGCTCTTAAAAGAGCAAACTTTAAAGGTCATTTTGATATATTTTCTCAATCAGATAGTCTTTTTTTTATTTCTCTTTGACAGTTAACAACCTTAACTTTACGCAAATATTTTACGGATAATTCTTCTAATTTACTCCTTTGAGCATTTAAATAATTAATAAAATCATTCATTCATTCTTTCTTATATTTTGGTTTTTCCCCTCTCAAAAAAGCTTTTATTTGTTCATGTGTGATATGATCTGGCAATCTTCTTATAGGTGAAGTAAAGTGCATATAATTTTCTTCTTGTAATCATCTATGAAATACCATTTTAGTTGAATATAAAGCTCTTGCCAATATATCATTAGTAGAAATACTTCAACCATACTCTGTCATATGATTTCTAAATACTGCAGCTATATTATTTTTTACACAAAAAATACATGCTTGTATATTTCACGCTATTGCAGCTTCCCTAACTACTAACTTTGAGAGCAATTCTCCATAATCTTTTGACTCTTCAAATTCTTCATATATTGCTCATTTTTTTAATCTGTTTTCCTCAAGTTTCCTTCATAGTTCTTCTAATATTTTTAGTGTATTATAATACTCACTATCAGGATTTTTTAAATGCTCTGAAAACATTCTATAATCAAATCTATTTCTATTATAGAATTTAGATTCAAATACTGATGATTTTATAACTCTTGCTTGATCATCATACTCTATTTGAATAGTTTGAGATAACCTATGCTTATGATGGTTTAATGATGCTAAATTTGTAGATAAAATAGGAGGTATCATATGTATTACATGAGTTGGAAAATATAGGCTCGTTGTTTTTATAAATGCTTCTATACCAATCGGACTTGTTGTTTCAAAAAGCTCTGATGGATCTGCTATGGATATTTGTAACATATATCAACCATTTTTAAGTTTTTCTACCCATAAACCATCATCTAAATCTTTTGATTCTATTCAATCAATTGTAATTCAATATACAGATTTTCTTTTAGGAGCATTATCTAAAAATCAATTATTTACTATATCATATGCTTGTTGTTTAGCTTTCTCTCCATATCAATTAGGTAGCTTTTTAGATATCCCTTCTGAAGGGATTAGTTCACGAATATCAATTGACATAAATACTCTATACTTTAAATTTAATTATATATAAAACAATTTATCAAGAATTAACAAAAGATATTTAATTTTCCCTATTTTGTGTACCTTTCAATGCTTCATTGAGACATTTTTGATAACTCAATTCTTCATTTTTGAACTAAATCATATTTTGTTTGATAATCATTAGAAAGCTTTTCATATTCATCATAGATATCTCCTGAAACTTTTAGTTCTCAGTTTTCTATAAAAATAGAATCTATATTATCAGAATAAAAAGTATATAATTCTTTTGATGCTTTATACATTTCTATTGTATCATCTGTAACTTTTTTTCTTTTATCATACATTTCTTGCTGCTTCTCTGTTAGTATTATAGGACTTCAAAATATTCTATTATACTCTTCTTTTAGATATTTAACATAGTTTTCATGTTCTGTTTCTAAATAAAAAATTACCTTACTATGAGTCTCTAGAGATTTTTCCATACTTTTTTCATCACTAAAAACATCATCGGCATACATTTCTTGTTCATATTTTGTTATAATATCTGATGATTCTTGAACTTTTGAATAAACCGATTCTAAGAATTCATTTAGCTTTTCTCATAATTCTGTTTTTATTTCTTCGCTTGTTGATGCGTACTCAGATATTCCATCTTCAGTATAAGATACTCAACTAAATATATTTTTAGCATCTTCTTCGATGGCTTCATTTTTTGTTATTCTACCTCAATTTATGAGTGAAATAAGTGAAATAATCAATCATATTACAATACCTGTTATTGTCCTAACTTTGTATTTCTTTGAAAATTTATCCTTAATTCATAAAGTAGAAACTACAGAAATTCAAAATGTGAGAAAAAATACAGAAATAACTCCTCAAATTATCCTTCATGAGTTATATGCATCTAATGAGTCTAATTTTGGTAGATTATACAAAATAGATAAGAGAATTGAAGCGACTAATATGGTAATATTTTTTATTACTATAAAGGGATTTTTCCTTTTTTCTTCCTTTATCTCTTTAGGAATAGTATCATTCTTCTCTGAATTTATTTCTTGTTCTTGATTTTCTTGCTGACTAAGATTTGATTCTAGCTTTTCTTCAGAGCTAATTGTAGTTTTTTCTATATTTTCTTTTTTCTCCATAATAGAAATTAAAATTTTAAAAATATTCTATATATAAGACAATATTCGTGGAATTTTACTTATATTATATTTTTTGTAAAGATAATATATGAGTAATTATAGTTTCCCCAAAATTTCA
>DJMN01000027.1 GCA_002435385.1 Patescibacteria group bacterium UBA6489 | reverse complement strand
TTGCACTTCGTATTACAATCTGCACACTGTAAATATAAATGATTTTATATTCTTTTTGCAAGATGTCAATTTTCACTTTAAATTATTTATTTTTTTATAAATTTGTGTTATTAAATAAAAGCTATATAATTAAGAAAAAGCATTTGAGTTAGATATCAACTAACAAGCTGAAGAAAGAACGGTTTTATAAAACTTATTAGAATCTTCCGGAGGTGAAATACTTCGTTAACAAAGATAAAATAGAGTATTCGCTTTAGGTGGTAACTTCCGTGGGATGGTTGATTTTCGATTCAAAGGGTTAAAAACCTCTGTTGACAATCAGATATAATAAAACGGACCGAAAGCACATAGATTGGATTTCTGAAAAGAGATTTGATTTATGTGCTTTTTTAGTTTTACCCTCACCCTAAATTTTCTCTCCTTTGGAGGGGGAGGGAGACTACAAGTTTAACTACAGATGGCACTTCCTTTGGGAAAGCAGGAGAAATTTTATAAAGTATATGATAAAATTATGCAAATAAAATATGCACTTGGAATTCATGGAAAATGAACAGATCTAAAAGACCCTAAAATTGCACTACATAAAAGAGTAGAGGACCTAGAAAAAAGATTAGTAAAAATAGATACTCCACAGTTTGATAAATCACAAGATCCAACTTATGAATCATGGGAAAAAACATTAGATAATCTAGATTTTTCCAAATATGATGCTATACTAACAGTATCCTATGGAGGATGAGTTGTTGTGAAATATATAAAAGAAAACAATATAAAAATAAATAGACTTGTTATGATGTGCCCATGAAGATCAAAAAGTAAAAAAGAAAACACATGAAAGCTATATGATTATTTAGACAAAAATGATGTAAACCTGACAAAGCTAGTAAATGAAATATTTGTAATAAACTCAAAAGATGATGAAGCAGTACCACCTGAAAATTGAAAAAAATTAGCAAAACAAGTATGAGCAAAATTTATACAACTTGACTGATATTGACATGCTATGAAATGAAATGCCATAGAAATAATAAATAACTTAGTTGTTAACTGAAAAATATAATGATAACAAAGCTTTTGAAAATAGTAAACGAAAAATATGAAATAGACAAGAAATGAACTTGGAGCAAATGATCTATATCTTATTTTGAGTGAATAAAAGATGAAACAGAGGAAGTGTTTGAAGAAATGAGAGAAAATAACTCTATTTATTTGGAAGATGAACTTTGAGATATTTTATTTGCTTATTTGAGCTTATTAAAAAATCTTGAAAAAGAGTGAAAAATTAGCTCTATAGAAAATGTTATTTTTAGATCTGAGAAAAAGATTTGAGAGAGAATTAGTGCTCTAAAATGAAAAGATTGAGGTTTGTTAGATTACTGGGATGAGGTAAAAAAGAGACAGAAAGAGGAATTAGAAAGAGAGCATAAAGAAAAGTATGGCGAATAGTTTTTCCTTTTCCCTCACCCCTGAATTCCCTCTCCTTTGAAGGAGTAGGGAGGCTGCAAGTTGAAAAAGTTTTGTTTGCAAGTTTTAATTTCTAAATTATCTATTTATGATAAAAGGAAAAGATTACATTTGAGTTTGATGTTGAGCATTTATATTAAATGATGAAAATGAGTTACTTTTAATGAAAAGAAGTAGTGAATGTAGAAATAAAGCATGATTCTGGTCTATTCCATGAGGATGAGTGAGATTATTTGATACTTTAGAGGATAGTTTAGTAAGAGAGTGTAAAGAAGAGATTTGAGTAGAGATTGAAATACTAAAATTATTATCTGTTACAGATGATATAATTTTGGAAGAAAAACAACATTGGGTATCTCCTCAGTTTTTATGTAAAATTGTAAGTGGTGAAGTAACAAACCTAGAACCTCATAAGTGTGAAGAAATAAAATATTTTCCATTAGATGAGTTACCTGAAAAATTAACAAATACTACTATTGATTGAGTGAGGAGTTTAAAGGAGATGATTAAAAAATAAAAAAAGAAGCCTAAACCTAAGAAGGGTGACTTCTCTCGTGAATGCAGGTGTATTATATTACTTTTTGGGAAAATCAAGATTTTTTTGTCCGAAATGACAGTAATTTTTAAGATTATTTTTATGAAAAATAAAATAAATAAAGTCATAGTTACATTTGTACTTTTACTTTCAGCTTTAATATTTGTACTTGTTATGAGAGTACTTTTTTTAAGTATAACACTAGAGTATGTAAGCGAGCCAAATCTTAACTCAATTCCTTTTGTGTTAAATATAATATTGTGAATAATAATATCATTAACACTTTTATTTATTAATTCAAAAAAAGGTTTTACTGTTTTATTAGTAATTTTTTCTCTATATTTTCCTTCATTTTATTTTTCAACAGTAAATCAATGATGGTGAATAAATACATGATTGTGGGATTGGTGGGTTCAATTAGTTATTATCATTTTGGAGCTATCTGTAATTTCTAGTTTATCTTGAGTTGGCTCATTACTAACTTTGTATATTATAAAAAGAAATCCTAAGAAAGAGAAAGAAATATACCAAGGATTATATATTTTTTTATCTTTGATTTTCTTGATTGTAATTTCAGTGTTTTATATTTGGTTTTAATTGTTATAAAAGTTTTGTTTCAGGCACGATGTTTCTAGCTTGTTTGGGCTAGTAAAATTAGATATTTAGTTTTTAATTTGTATATTATGTGACTTCTAAATTTATTTAGCAAAGAAAGTAAAAATGATTATGAAAGATTCTCTAACTGGTTAGATTCAATATTTAAACAAAAAATACCAAATGATATTAAAGCATTTAACTTTAATTTATATGAATGAACAGATGAAACATACCATATCCAACTAATATGAACAAATGATTTTGATGAACAAGATGAAGATTGGGCTTGTTCTGATTATTTTACTACTAATGAGAATATTTGTCGTATAAATAGAGAATGAAGAATTAAAGATTGGCAAAACTGATTAATTTATATAAAGAATCTAATTGAAAAATATTTAGATAATAATAATTTATATGATAAATTTAAAAATCTTGAAGCTATTGGTGTTTGATTTGCTGATTGAGATATTAAAATAATTTCTAGCATAGAAAAAAATAAACTAAAAAAAATTATAGAAGAATTAAAAGACATTAGCAAATTCAAAAACTCTTATTTAGAATTATTTTCTGAAAAAGATTGAAGCATATCAATATCATGAAATAAAGATGGTTTAATTTTACTTGCAAAGAATATTTTAACATTAGCAAACACAGAAGAAAATTGATATCATTTTCATCTTGATAAACATTCTATATTTGATGAAACCAATTCTGAATTAATTATTTCATATAAAACCCCTAAAAACGAGGGGTCTTAGGGGGCGAAACTCTAATGAGTACTTCCCGTAAGCCACAGAATTTGGTGTTTGAAATTTTCGCTCCCTAAAATTTTTGTTACTTTTGATTCCAAAAGTAAGAGGGAGGAAAGGTTGTTTGTCTGAAATGACAATAAACTAGAAATTAGTTTTGTTTGCAAATAATATTTTTATATAATTTGTTTGTTTGAACCGTTAAACTCTTACTTTTCACGTGAAAAGTAACAAAAACGCTAAAGAGGATAAATCTTCGCAGAGGGCTAGGTTGATTTTGTGGTTCGTTTAATGGCGAAGGTTATCCCCTTAAGAATCCCATTGATACACATCGAAAAATATTTTAGTTTTTATAATTTTATTACTATGAGTACCCCTAAATATAGTGAATGAGTAGAAATAATGTCTATAATATCATTTAATATAATTAATATAATTGTTACTTTCTGAATGTCTTGATATTTATACTTCTGAGAATGTGCTACACTTCACTGATGTAATTCAATAATTCTATTCGTATTCCTATGGATTCCTCTAGCTATATTTATGGTATTATACAAAATTATTTTTTGGTTATTGTTTTACATTTTTGCAAGGAAGAAAATAAAAGAAGATAAGGTATTAGTAAGTATATTAGCAAACTGTAGTTCCTTGGTCATAGCTATAATAGCTTCATATAAAGTAGTTCCTTATATTATGTAAAAAACAAACTTCTAAAAACGAGGGGTATTAGGGGGCGAAACTCTAATGAGTACTTCCCGTAAGCCACAGAATTTGGTGTTTGAAATTTTCGCCCCCTAAAATTTTTGTTACTTTTGATTCCAAAAGTAAGAGGGAGGAAAGACTGCTTGTCCGAAATGACTTTAAACTAAAATTTAGTTTTGTTTGCAAATAATATTTTTATATAATTTGTTTGTTTGAACCGTTAGACTCTTACTTTTCACGTGAAAAGTAACAAAAACGCTCAAGAGGATAAATCTTCGCAGAGGGCTAAGTTGATTTTGTGGTTCGTTTTATGGCGAAGTTATCCCCTCAAGAATCCCATTGATACACATCAAAAATATTTATTTTTTTAATTATAATTTTATGAAAAAATTTTTTATTTTAATTTGATTATTATTTTTATTATTTTCTTGTTCCAACTCTGAGTATACCAAAAAAATCCAAGAATTAGAAAATAGAATAAGCAAACTTGAACAAAATAACTCCAAATTTGATTTAGAAGATGTAGAAAAGTTTAAGAATTTACTTTCAGAGTGATATCCTCCAGAAGATGCCAAATCTCTAATTATAGATTCCAAAAGTATAGACTCCAAAAGTATACTTAACATTGAATGAACTTATTCATCAGAAAAATGAACACTATTAATTCATAAACAAGAGGAAAATATATATTATTACAATATAAATGTTAATAAAAAAGTACCTAATTGTTTTACTTCTTGAAAATTAGTTATAAACTGAAATAAATGAATGAATAATTCTGCATGATGTGATGTTTTCTTTGAATTTATTGAAGATATAGTAAAAGTTGAAGATCTTAATTGAATAGAAGAATATAGAATATTAGATTGAAGTTATAAAAAAGTTGATAATGGTAATCCAAAAGAATTTTATGATTTAGATTGAACAAAAATATCATTTACAAAATTATATTATTAATTCCTAACCCCCCTTTACCCATGGCATACCCTAAAGTAAACCAAAAACAATTTTTTCCAAAACTGGAAGAAGAAGTACTAAAATTTTGGAAAGAAAACAAAATTTTTGAAAAATCTATAGAATCTAGACCCGCTGAAAACCCATACAGATTCTACGACTGACCTCCTTTTATAACCTGAACTCCACACTACGGAAGCCTACTTTCTAGTATCTGTAAAGATGTAGTTCCTAGATACCATACTATGAAATGAAAAAGATGTGAAAGAGTATGGGGATGGGATTGTCACGGAATACCTATTGAAGATAAAGTACAAAAAGAACTATGACTTCACTCAAATAAAGAGATAGAAGACAACGGAATAGATAAATTTATAGAATGATGTTATAGATATACAAGAGACACTTCTGCTGAATGGGAGCGGTATATTGACCACATAGGAAGATGGGTAGATTTCAAGAATTCATATAAAACTATGGATAAAAACTATATGGAATCTACTATCTGGGTATTTAAAACACTCTATGATAAATGAATGATTTATAAAGGACAAAGAATCTCTCTTTATTCTTGGAAACTTTCTACCCCTATTTCAAACTTTGAAATAGCTATGGATGATTCTTATGAAGAAGTTTCTGATCCTGCGATAACTGTTATGTTTCCTGTAACACAAGAAAGTAAACATGTAAAAGTATGAGATAATATTCTTGCATGGACAACTACTCCTTGGACTATACCAGCACATATGGCACTAGCTGTTAATTCTGAAATAGCATACTCTAGAGTAAAAACTAAAGTTTATAATAACTGAAAAGGAATATCTTATGGAAGAAAATTATGAACTCCAATAGTTTGAGAAAATGAAAGTCCTATGGATACTGAACCAGCAAAAGATTGTTACCTAATACTTGCAACAGCAAGAATAGAAGCTGTTTTTGGAAGATGAGCTGAATATGAAATTGTAGATAGTTTTATGTGAAAGGATTTGGTATGACTTAAGTATAAACCACCTTTTGATTATTATGTAAACAAAATTGATTCTGAGAAAAACTTTAGAGTTTATAATGCAGAATTTATCACTGATAGTGATTGAACTGGTATAGCTCACCAAGCCCCTGAATTCTGAGATGTGGATTTTGATTTAGCAAAAGAAAATGGAATTCATATAACAAGTGCTTTAAATAATGAGTGAAGATATACTGATGAAATTCTTGATTTAAAATGAACTCTTTATAGAGATGCTAATGATTTAATTGCAGAGAGATTAAAAGAAAAATGAATTTTATTTAAAAAAGAAAGTATTACCCATAGAGTTGCTATGTGTCCTAGAACTTGAACCCCACTTATTCATAAAGCACAAGACTCTTGGTTTATAGATATTCAAAACTTAAAAGATAAACTGATAGAAGAAAATGAATGAATCAACTGGTCTCCAGAACATCTAAAACATGGTCAATTCCTAAAAAGTATGGAAGCTGCTCCAGATTGGTGTATAAGTAGAACCAGATATCGGTGAACACCTATGCCTATTTGGATGTGATATGACCAGTGAGGAAATCAAAAAGATATGAAAGTATTTGGTTCTATTAAAGAAATAGAAAAAGCATCTGGAATGAAAGTTACAGATTTACACAGACCTTATATAGATGAAATCACTTGGGAAGAGAATTGATTAACTTATAAAAGAGTTTCTGAAGTATTAGACTGTTGGGTTGAGTCAGGAAGTATGCCTTATGCACAAGACCATTATCCATTTGAAAATAAAGAAAAAATGGAATCTGCTTTCCCTGCTGACTTTATCGTAGAATATATCGGTCAAGTTAGAGCTTGGTTCTATGTTATGCATGTACTTTGAGTAGCATTATTTGGGAAAAGAGCTTATACAAATGTAATTACTACTTGAATAGTAAATGGTAGTGATGGTAGAAAGATGAGTAAGAGTTATAAAAATTATCCTGATCCTAGAGCTACTATAGAAAAATATGGTGCTGATGCTATCAGATTTTATATGGTTAACTCTCCCCTACTTTCTGGATGAAATCTAAGTTTCAAAGAAGAACAAGTTCACGAAGTCGTTAAAAAAGTTATTTTACCACTTTGGAATACTTATAGTTTCTTTACTACTTATGCAAATATAGATAATTTTGAAACTCCTAAGTGAAATGTATATTTTGTAAGACATTGAGAGTCTGAAAGAAACACAACTCCTTGACTTATGAACCCTGGTGATGTTGATTCACCTCTTACTGAAAAGTGAATAAAACAAGCGATAGAAGCCTGAAAACAAGCTAAAATGGAATGATTAAAGTTTGATATAATTATATCTTCTCCTCTTTCTAGAGCTTATGATACTGCTGTAAAAATAGCAGAAGAAACTTGATACACTTGAGAAATATTAAAAGATGACAGATTAATTGAACAATTAGCTTGAAAACTAAAAGACTACACTCATACTCAAATAACAGAAGAGTTCAAAACAAAATCTGTGGCAGAAAATAGAAGAGTGTTTAGAGATAAAAAATACAATGGTGTAGAAGATACTGTAGATTTTGAAAAAAGAACTTTAGAGTTTATTGAAGAAATGACAAAAAAATATGAATGAAAAAATGTTTTAGTTGTTGCTCATACTTGAGTTTCAAGACCTTTTAATAAATATTATTTTAATATATCTACTGATGAAGCATTTTTTGAGAGAGATTCTGTTCCAAATGCTAGGATATTAAAAATGCCTAATCTTCCTATAAAAAATCCTCTTGATAAATGGTTATTCTCTGAACTTCATAAATTAATAGATGATGTAACTAAGGGCTTTGAAGAATATAAATTAAACGAAGCAACAAGACCGATTATTAAGTTTATGGATAATTTAACTAACTGGTATATAAGAAGAAGTAGAAAAAGATTCTGGAAATCTGAAAATGATTCTGATAAAATAGAAGCTTATAACACTTTGCATGAAGTTTTAGTGACTTTATCTAAAGTTATATCTCCTTTTATGCCTTTTGTTTCAGAGCATATTTATAAGAATCTAACTTGAAAAGAATCTGTTCATCTAACCGTTTTCCCAGATTGAGTAAAAGCATTTATTGATGATAGGTTAAATAGAGATATGGATGAAACTCAAAAGATTATAACTCTATGATTGGCTTGGAGAGCAAATCACAAGATAAGAGTAAGACAACCTCTTTCTACTGTAACTATAGCAGAAGAATTAAATGAATATTATTCTGAGATTATAAAAGAAGAGTTAAATGTAAAAGAAGTTGTAGTTACTGACTGATCAAAACTAGCTAAACAGGTGTGTAAACCAAATGGAAGACTTATCTGACCTAAATTTGGAAAAGATGTTAAGTTTATAATGAGTGAGGCTAAAGCTTGAAATTTTGAAGAGCTTGAAAATGGAAATGTCCTTATACCTCTCCCTAACCCTCCCCTTTCATGAGAGGGAACAAAATGATTTGAACTTGAAAAATGAGAATTTGAACTTGTTTTTGAAGCTTGAGATTCTAGTTATGATATAGAGAGCGGATTTGGAATGGTTATTGCCATGAATCCAGAAATTACTGAAGATTTAAAACTTGAGTGATATGCTAGAGATATAGTTAGACAGATTCAAGAGTCTAGAAAAGAGGCTGGTTATGAAGTAGATGATAGAATAAATATTTCTATAGAATGAATTTGAGAGAGTAAACAGCTTGTAGCTGATATAGTTAAAAATTTCTGAGATTATATTGAGAAAGAGACTTTATCTAGTATTGATTCTGGGTTGAGTGGTTGAGATTTGGAGAAGAAGTTGGAGATGGAAGGAGTGAGTTTGAAGTTGGTTTTGAGGAGGTAGAGAGAAATCAAAGATGAAATTTAGTAGATTGTGATTAGTAATTATTAATTTAGTAAAAAATATTTAAAATGGAATTAAAATATAATTGAGGACAACTAACTATTGATAATAATTGTGCTATCTTATGAGCAAACTGAACTTGAAAATCATCTTTAAGTAGAAATATTCTACAACTTAATAATTGAACTAGAAATATACAGTTTATTTCAGCTCAAAGGGATTTAACTTTTCTTCAATGATCCTTAAAATGATCCCAAGATGATAGCTTAGAAAAGAATATTTTTTCTTTTAATAATCGTAAAAATTGAAAATTATGATTTGCAAATTTATGATTTTTCTATGAAAAAGATTTTTATAATAATACTATTCAAGATGATTTTAATGAGAACCTAGAGAAATTATTTAGAGAAGATATTAATTTACACTCAGATGCAAGTAGAAATCATGTTGATTGAAAAGAGTTTAAAAGACCAATAACTAAAGCAGATAAAGTTTTTGGAATATGGAACAATATTTTTTTAGATAGAAAGATAAAAATTGTTAAGTGAAAAATAAGAGTAATTTATAAAGATTATGAATACGATATTGAGAATCTTTCTGATTGAGAGAGATCTGCTTTATATTTAATTACGAAATGTCTTTATGCTCCTGATAATGGTATTATAATTGTTGATGAATGAGAAAGCCATTTAAATCCAGCATTATTGTATGAATTATGGGATAGCATTGAAAAAGAAAGAAATGATTGTAGATTTATTTATATTTCACATGATATTAATTTCATAACATCAAGGTGTAATTGTCAGAAACTCTGGATAAAAAATTTTGTATATCCTGAACAATGGGAAATAGAATCAATTCAAAATGATGAATTTCCTGAAGATTTGATATTACAAATAATTTGAACTAAAAAAGAAAAAATATTATTTGTTGAATCAGAAAAAGGAGGAGATGAAGTTTTGTACCAAAAAATCTATACTGATTTTAAAATAATACCTATTTGATCTTGTTTAGATGTTATTAATTTTACAAAGTCATTAAACAAAATTTCTCAAAATTATAATAAAAAATACTTTTGATTAATAGATAGAGATTTTAGAAATAAAGAAAATCTAGAATCTTTAGAAAAAAACAAAGTCTTTTATTTACCTGTTGCTGAGTTTGAAAATCTATTTTTTAGAAAAGAAGTTGTAGAGTTTATTTTTAATCACTTATGAAACCAAAATTTTGAAAATAAATTTTTAGATATGGAAAAAGAAATATTTAACTTAAAAATGGATGAACAATTTAAAAAAGATTTCTTTAAGAATTTTGTAATTCAAAAGTTTAATGAAGATTTAGAAAGATTTAAAGCTAATGATAATTTTAGCTATACTTGTAATAATATTAATGATGAATGGGATAATTGGATAAATAAAAATGATTTAAATAGTTTTTTAGAAATATTAAATGCAAAATGAGCCTTAAAATGAAAAGTGATTAATAAATTAGATTTATGAAATTGGAAAAAATATTATGAACAAGTTATAAATATTTTTAATACAGATAATTCAGAAGATTTTAGAAAAATATTTTTAAGTTTTATGCCTTCTATTATTTAATAATATTCTAAAGATATATAAAATACCAGCTGGTCAACAGAGGGTTTTAATCCTCTGTAACAAGCAAATAAGATATTCTTTAAAATTAATAAAAAAACTAAAAAGAGTTAGAAAACACATTTCCTAACTCTTTTTTCCAACTTCACACTCCTAAACAAAAACACCAAAACCAAAATAATAAAAGACATTATCAGAAACAACACCTTTATTCACAATTCATCAAAACTTCATATAAAATAAATATAAGAAAAAGCCAAAACCCCTCAATTTTTCATCAACACAAAAAAAATAGAAACAATCAATGATTGTTTCTATTTTTTAGAATCTACTTCTAATACCCAGATATCACACAAGTCCCATCATTCATAAACACATTTAAAGGATTCTCAACTTCTTTCCCATCAACCTCATATGTTATCTTCTGATCTCAATTACTAGTATCCGTACTTACACTTATTTTGCTTGATTCTGCTTTTGCTACATCACCATAATACTTAGCAGCAACTTTTCTTTGAGATTCAGTATAATTACACTCCATCTCCCCACCACTTGGCATCTGTTCAACATAATTACACTTTCCATCAACTATCCCAGTAATTTTCTTCTCCATAGTTTCACCAGTAAAAGGATGAACAAACTCACACTTAAACTCTGAACATGAATCAAGACTACTAGCAAGATTCCCACACTCATCTTTTGATACATCCTCATCATCCTTTAACTCAGGTTGTCCTTCAAATGGAGGCTCTTCATCTCTTAATTCAGGTTGTCCTTCAAATGGAGGATTATCTTCCTCGTCCTTTAATTCTGGTTGTGCTTCAAATGGTAACTCATCATCCTCATCTTTCAATTCTGGTTGATCATCAGATGATGATTCTTCCCCATCCTCTTCTTCTAATGTTTCTTCTTCTACAATCTCAGGTTCTTCTTTTTCTTCAATAGTATTTTCTGTTTCAGTTTCAACAGATACCTCTGAGCCAGTATTAACCTCATTTGCTTCATCTTTAGATTCTTCAACTGTATCACCACAAGATACAAGTAAAACAGAAAGAATAAAAATAACAAAAAACTTCTTCATAAAAAATATTATTATAATATAAAACTATATTATATTTATTTAATGTAAGAAGAATGTAAGAATATATTTTTTATGTATTTGATTTAGAGTTGAAAAGAATAAAAAAAGAGAGTATAAAAGATAAAATGCTGTTTTGAATATGGTTGAAGATGGTGATTAATTATTAGAAACATAAAAAGACCTTTGACAAGTTTTTTTTTTTGATTATATTCTTTCAAAGTTTCATTTATATTTTAAAAATTCAAAATCTATGTTAAAAAAAGTCTATATTGCTACAAAATCATCAGTTGATTTTTATGAAGAAAAAAGAAAAAATAATCGAAATCTTGAATGAAATAGCCAAACAGAATTAGTTGCAGTTGATGTAAGTTGAACTATAGATACTAATAATAGTGAATTAATATCAAAAATTTTTTCTACAGAAAAAGAGTTAGATATTGATAATGTTCCTAATGAAGAAATTTTAAGAGAAAGTCTTCCTATTGAACTATTAAATCTTCTGATTGAGATAGAAAAACCTGAAGTAAATTATGAACAAGTTCTTTTTTTTATAGAAAAACTAAAATTACCTTCAAATAAGAAGGTAGATCTACACAATGATTTTATAAAACAAAATTTATACTCTACTAATCTTAATATAAATAGTTCTATTGTTGAAAAAAAAGATTTTTTAGATAATTGCACCTCTTTTGCTACTCTTAAAAGATCTGTTTTTTTTCTTTTTTTAGAAAAGTATTTTTGTATTGATTTCAGTTTTAAAGAACGTTTTTCAAAATGAAAAGATATCTCTTTATGAGTATTTGAAAACTTCCCTATGTATATTGATAGATTAAATTTAGTTTTGGATGAAGAAAATAAGGATAATATAATAAACGTTTTAATAGAAAACCAAGTAATTCCCAAAATAGAAATATTTAGAAAAAGATGAATTATTTCTCATAAAACATTGTTGAAATGGTGGATTGAAAATGGCTTGGAGAAGTCTTGAAATCAGGGTAACTTTTTACAAAAAAAAGATGTTTTTATTTTAAAATTTATTCTAGAAACTTTAGAAGAAGATAATATTAATGTAAAAGATGTAATTACTTTTTTTAGAAAAAATAGAAATAAAGTTAATTTTGATACTCTTCTAAAGTTTGTAATAGATTTTGATGAATGTAATTATGAAGAAGATCCTATAGATAAGGATTTATTTAGAGCTCAAACAGAAATCATTTTATCATGACTTAGAGATTATAAATCAATAGAAATTCCTGAAAAATATTTTTCAGGAATTAAAAATGAAACAAAAGAAAATTGAAAGGGGGGATTAAACAAAGATATTGTATCTAAGAGTAAAGAAGATAATATAAATTTTAAAATACTATCTAAGTATGGTTTTTCTTCATTAGAAGAATTTAATGATATGGTTCAATTACTTTTTTCTAATGAATCTGTATATTGAAATAGAGAGATTATTAATAAATCTCAACTACAAATAGACGATTTATTGATTATTTCAAAGCTAGAAGAAGTTCTAGGTGAAAATATAAATGATATTATAAAGTTATGAAATTATGTTGAGAGAGAAAAAAATTTATTCTTGGAATTTTTATTATCAATAGGAGAGGATAAAAATGAATTGATTGCTATGAAACTAATTGAGCAAGGAGATATATTTTTACATCCTAATAAATATAATGGAGAAATAAAGGAAGAATTATTATTAAAATTATGAATAAATTTAAATAATATACCAACAATAAACGATTGGAGAAGAAATATAACGGATTTTGTAAATCTATGGCATTTTCATGTAAATGAATCATATTTACCAATAATTAATAGAGTACAAAACTTTGAAAAAAGTATATCTAAACTTAGGGGTAAATTAGATTTGGTAAAAAAAGAATTAATAAACTACATGGATATGAAATGATATGTTATATTCAATAGTAAAATTGAGACTTTAGAAAATACTTTATTGTCATGAGAAAATATTCTATCAAGAATTACTGAACTAACAAGTAAAAAAATAGTACAATTAGAAGAGATAAAGAGAGAAGTTACTAGTCTTGTGCAAGAAGTAGTTGATTATTTTATAGAAAATAATCAAACAGAATGAGATTGATTAGTTGTAGAAAAAGTTTTGACAGCAAGAAGAGAAACTTTGTACACCAGAATTTCGACAATACAATCAAAAATGATTAGTGGATTAGAAAAAAATCCAAAAATAATTGAAAATCCTATTAGTGGAGATAAGTTTATGGATAATCGTGTAAAGGATCATAATGCTGTTGTAACTAGTTATACTGCAGGAAAAATCTAACTAGTTTTTGATAAGATACAGAAATAAAACACTAGCTTAATACTGGTGTTTTTTCTTTATATTATAATATTTTATACAAATAGTTTTAAATTATAAAATAGTATTGACTTATTAATTTTTATATCTATACTTCATTTACATTTTGATATTTATAAAAAAATATCAAAATATTGGTCTTTAACATATTTGATTGCAATCCTGCAAAACCATTCTAACCTAATTTAAGGAGGAAAGGATGGATATTAATATACGTGAAATTGTGGATGAACTTAATGTTCCCCAAAGACAAGGAGGTCGTCTAAGTCCTATAAATTTGCTTGAGTTTGAGAAAGAACTAAACAAAAAAATAGGCGTCTATGAGACATCTATTGTCAAGATTATAAGGGAAAATTGGGAGCAATATTGCCCTAATGCCCTATTCTCTGAGAATGCACTTGAAGTTAAAGTACAAGATTACTTAGAGATGAAGAAAGCTGAGGCTATCGAAAAGTTTAAAAAGAAGTTGATGCGACAAGAAATGTACTTTCAGATCCGTCAGTTTCTCTTCAGTAAAAAGCAAGTAATGTTTTTGCTGATCTTGATAGTGTCGCTGTTTACCATTCCTATGGAACTAATCCTAGTATTCTCCGAGAGCAATTTTGGTTTTTACGCTGGACTGACTAGTTTGGCTGCCAATATTTTCTTGATTTGGCGGCAAAACAAAAAACTCGATAAGTGAGGTAAAAAATGAACATTAATGAGTTCAAAGGATTAGAAGTAGTAAAAAGATTTAACAGGAAAAGAAGAATACGTATGATCCTCTGGATTGTTTCTGTATCTGTTCTGTGTACGTTGCTGTTTAGGGGAATTGCAGGAGCGAATATGGGTCGGAAGATATATCCGAACCAAATAGCGATTGTATTTCATCCATTTGGAGATCGGGAGGTTGAAAGCGTGAACCTGCCACAAGGAAAGGATCAAAAAGGAAATAACCCAGATCCCGTGGAAGTAGCTGATGTTAGTGAAGTTGGTCAAAAATTTGGTCAAATCGATCTAGTATCAGGTGGTCGATTGCCTATGCTTAGACCTGGAGCTAAAGTAATTACCTTCCCTCGTGGGTTACAGGTATATAAATTTACAGAAGCTCCAAGTATTGAATCTCCTAACAACGATGAGCTGATTGCTGGCACAATTGATGGAGATGTTTCAACGGACTTTGTAGTCCATGTTATGATTATGGACGAACTACAGGATGTGAAGCAAAGACTTGTAAACTTCATCCGAAGATATAACCTTCTGAAGTACGATGGAAGTCAAGATGTCTTAGTTGACTTCATTCAGGATGGAAGGTTCGTGAATATCCTACGGGACAGGTTTACAAACTATGCAGCCCCCAAGCGGGTACTCGACTTAGTTAAAGATAAAAGGACCCTCAACAAGTCCATTATTGACTACATGAACGCTGAGTTTAATCAGTATGGAATTGAGTTCCTGCTGTGTAGTGTATCTTCTGCGATAAGAGTGGATGAAACCCAAAAACAAAAAATGGGAGAAAACATCCAAAGAGAAATCCAGAAAGAGATGACAAAACTAACCAATGAAAAAATTAACCCAATAAAGGCTGATATCAATCGTGTTCAGATTGAAACAGCAGAGCATGAGAATGCTTTATTGGTCGCTGCTGAAGCAGAAGCTATGGAAATTGAAACCAAAGCGTTGACAAAGAGAATCAGTATAATTACCAAACTCATTGGAGCCGTGAATTATCACAAGCTTGAAAAAGCCATCCAGATTTCTAGGGCTTTTGAAGAAAGTTCTGCTTCAATAAAGCTGATTCCAGCAGGAAGCAAGATTTTGCTTGATTCTCGTTCAGAAGGTGTAAGAGGAGATATCGCTACACCTGCCCAATAACAAACAACGGAGATTGATATGAGAGTAACCTTGATAGTTTTTGTTATCTGCTTACTGTTAGGTCTGGCAATATTAGGGAACTTTACCTGGACTGATCCAGACGAATACACGTTTTCATATAACCTGTTACAGGGAAAACCTATCAATAGAACCAATAACCCTCTCTTGAAAAATGGTCCCCATGTTGAGATCGGGTTTAATGATGTATATTTTTCAGTAACAAGAAATAGTCTCCATCAGGATTTTGCTAACGATCGGTTAAAAAAAATCATGGAGATGAAAAGATTTCATACTGCTGAAGAAGCTGTCAAATACAAACCTTCTCCAGAGGAATTATCCGCTCTTAAGGATTTTTATGATACAGCCCCCTGTTTCAACTCCTTAGAGGGAGCTCGAATGAGCATCTCTACGAGTATTTCGGGAAGTGTATCGAATCCATGGCTTTTTTTCAAGCATTTCGGTGATACACAATACGACTACCATGTTGAGGGAAGAATATCTTCCCAAAAAATGGTTTATGAAGCCTTATATCAGTCGAACCAATTTCTGGATGTACAATTGACTGAGATCGCTCAAGATGTTGAGGCAAGGCAAATCCAGATACGGCAAGACGAAATAAAGGATGAGCTCCTAAAAAGGGTAACTGCTTATATGGAGCAATTCGGTTTCAAAATTGACAACCTTATGTTCACAGATCGGTTCGTCTATCTTGACGGAAGCGAAATTCTCCAGGCTCGTAGTGAACTGGGTAATGTTAACAGCGAGATTCGTCAAAAAGAAACCGAGTTAGAACAAGCAAAAGAAACTGAAAAACAAAAGATTGATGCTGCCAAAAGACAAGCTGACCGCAGGGTTTCTGAAGCTAAACGGGAAGCTGAAAAGCAAACAAAAGAAGCCGAGGCTTTGGCAAACCAACTAAAAGCTTCAATTGACCAAATTGGAGTAGATGCAACAGTTGATTTGTTCCAAACCAGGCTCGTTGCCCCCTTACTCAAGGAAGGTAAAGTTAGAGAGCTTTACCTCGATGAAGACTCATTTATTGGCAGAGCAATCAAGTAATAAAAGACCAACCATAGAGCATTACATGCTCTAGCAACAAAAAGGAGAAAATAAAAGGATGCGACGAAGTCGCATCCTTTTTAACGTTTATAAATCTCCTATATAAAAAGAAAACTTCCAGCGGATAACCGCTGGAAGTTTTTTCTACTGGTCAAACATATTGATGCCCTTTATTGGAGCCATGGAGGGTTAATAGCCCTCATGACATTCTGAATCGGAGCCGTTACTTCAGGGGGGACTTCTATATATCCCAACTTATTAACTATAATCCCTGTTGAGATTAGTAGAAGGATTCCCCATATGACCAACGAACTCCAACGGAAGACTACTTTAACAACCTTATTCCTCATCCCCTTAGACATCATTCTAAGGAAAAGAGAGATAAGAAACAAAAAGAGCATAACTGCTACAAGAAAAACAAGAATATCAATTCCCATACTTCTTATACCTCACATTTTTAAGGAATTTATGACCATACTTATTCAATGTAAAGCACAGAATAATTCTGACCTTAAATTGAAAAACAATATTATTATACAACAAAAAACATTAAGTCAAATTTATTTTAAAATTCCATATTATCTGTACCAGAACATAGGT
>DJMN01000044.1 GCA_002435385.1 Patescibacteria group bacterium UBA6489 | reverse complement strand
AAATTTTTGTCGTGTACTTAGATTTTTAGTAAAATAGCTACTGTTTTTTTATCTATATTTTTTAATATATCTGTGATTTTTACATTCCGTTTATTTATAGACAATAATACAGAGTAATATAGTCAGTTTTTTGATAACATTTCAAATATTCCAAGTTGTTCATATGTTATTTTTTCTGTTGTTTCTTCAAATATTTCTATAATTTCTGGAGGTTCTTGGATATAAATCTTTTGTAACAAATGTATATATTTTTTATTTTCTTGTAATATATTTCTATTTGTATCTTGATAAAGCTTTATTATATCTTCCATTGAGTTTTCAGAATCTAATACATCTTCTTTTTTAAAAGAAGTTTCTTTATCAAATAGATTTATTATTTTTATTGAATCTAATCAGTAATTATGATATAAACCTACTATAAACTCTTCTTTTTTTAATTTTATAAGGTTTTGTAACATCTCTATGTCTTCTATTTTTTGTAGAATTTGTGGAGGCATGAAGCTTATAAAGTTTAATAATCTTTCTATAAAATCATCATTATTTTCATATTCAGGATTTAGTTTTAGTATCTCGTTAGCTTTTTCTATTCATAATTTTCAAAAAATTTCATATGCTTGTGCTGTTAAATACATATTATTCCAGCCAAATTTTAGGAATTCATCACAATGATTTAGAAGTATTTCTATTGTTTTTTCATAGTATGAGAATAAATCTTTTAACCAGATAAGTAATTCTTTCTGATTTTCTCATAAAGATTTAGAGTTTATTTTTAATACTATATTTATTGCTTTTTCTTCTTTTTCTGGATATTTATTTAATATTTTTTGAATTATAGGATAATAATAATCTTCCATGTACTTTTCAGATATTCATTTTTCTATTAATCTTATTTTTATTCTATCTTCTTCTGAAATTAGAGCTACTTTAGCTGTTGTATGATCTACAACTTTTGTTATGTTTGTTCATGTTTTTCTTGTTTCATGTATTTTTTCTAATTCTAAAGGTTCTTTCATCTTTTTTATAAAATTATGTATTTAATATCTAAATTGTAACATATTATTATTTTTTATACTAGAAAATCATAGAAAAAGTTTTTTTTATTTTTTATTATATTATTTCAAGTAAATTTCAAGTTGGATTATATAATTGGGGGGTATAAATTTTTATTTTATTAATTTGTGAGTATGAAAGGTAAATTAAGTTTCTTAACTAAAAAAGTTCTAAATTTAGGAAGTTTTAGGGAAAATTTAAAAGAGGCTTTTATTAGATTTCCTTTGAGTTTTATTTTGGTTTTTATAATTAGTTATTTGGTTTTTCATCTTGTGCAAGATGAATTTCTATATAGGATGCTAGATAATGAAACTGAAGAATATATTTTGAGGATTGTATTTTCATTGGTGATAACATTTTTTCTGAGTATTTCTGTTTATTTAACTTCAGAGAATAATAATTTATCTATTGTAAAAAGAAATGTATTTCAAATAATTTCTATAGTTTTTTGAATAATATTTTTTGTGTCATTTTCTGGTGATTGAGATATAGATTATTTTGAAAATATTATTTGGGTGTTTTTAACTTTTGCTTGAGTCTTGTCTTATTGATTTTTTGCTCCTTATTTGAAAGGTGTACTTAAGAAGGAGGTTAAGCAAAGTGTTTATTATACCTATCTTTATAGGATAAGTGTTATATTTTTGGTTGCTTCTATATTGTCATGAGCGGTATTTGGATTATGAAGTATAGCTATATTGACTACAGCTGAATTATTTGATTTTCATCTGTTTAAAAATGATATGTTTGTTGCAAACTGGGCTGTGTTTTCTTTTAGTTTATTTGCTCCTATATATGCTTTGACTCAAATTCCGACAAGGCAGGATTATATGAATAATCGTTTCAATGAAAATATATTTTTTTCGTTTTTAATAAAAAATATTTCTGTGCCTTTTATTTGTGTTTATTTTGTTATTCTTTATGTTTATAGTTTAAAGGTGCTTTTGACTTTTTGAGATTGGCCAAAGTGAGAGGTAACTTGGATGGTTATAGGTTTTTCAATTTTTGGTTATCTTGCTTATATGTTTTCATTTATTTTTGAGGAGATAAATAAATTTATAAAAAGGTTTAGGAAATATTTTCCTTATGTTGTTATTCCTCAGTTATTTATGTTGGCTTATGCTATTTGAATCAGAATAGCTCAGTATGATTTAACTATCAATAGATATTTTGTAGTGATTTTTGGAGTTTGGTTACTTGTTATTTCACTTTATTATATTATTTCTAAAAAGAAGCAGCTTATATTTATTCCTTTGACATTAACTTTATTTACTATAGTTATATCTATTTGACCTTGGTCAGTGTATAATTTCCCAGTAACTAGGCAGCTTACAAGGTTGAAACAAAATTTAAAAGAAGCAGGAATTTTATCTGATTGATGAGAAATTATTCCATTAAATGATTATAAAGATATAAGTCCTGAATTGTGAGTTAATATATATTCTTGAATTGATTATCTTTGTGACTTTGATGATTGTCGGAAAATAAAAGAGTTATTTCCTATTATATATAAAGATTTAGAAATAAAAGATAAAAAAGAGTGGGAAGAAAGAAAAGAAAAAGATATAGCAAGATATAAAGAAAGTATAATAAAATATCGTGGCGATAAGGTAGAACTTGAGAGGTATAAAAAATATTTGGAAGAAACTTTAGAGAGTGAATATAGATGAATGAGTAATGGAACTTTCCTTTATGGATTATATAAGACAATAAAAGTGTATAGAAATATTACTGATTATGAGGAAAAAGAAAAAAATATAAGTAGTACTTTAGAATTCTATACAGATACATCGGTTTTTCCTTTAGATGTTAGTAAATATTCTATGATTTATGATTTAAGTAATTGTAGAGAGAATAATTATAATAAGTGTTATCGTATAGATGTTGAAAATAAGAAATTAGAGCAGATTCAAGATTACAAAATTCAAAAAGAAATTGATATTTCAGATATAATTAATAAGGTACAAAACTTTGAGATATCAGGTTTAAGTTCACGGGTAAAAGTTTATCCTTCAAGATTAGCATTTGAAATAGATTGATATAAAATCATTTTTACTAGTATAGCTGTTCAAAATCCTGAGTATATAGGGGATAATAAATATCCTGGTTATGCTAGATGATATTTACTTGTTAAATAAAAAAAACTCTGAAATATTTTCAGAGTTTTTTTTTTTCTATATAATTAGATCTATTTCAATTTCTTCTTTATCACTAAGAGAAGATATGTATTTCAGAAAATCAAATTTTTCTTCTTTACTTAGATTATTTGAATTAGTTATTTGGTCTAGTAAAGAATTTTTAGATATTAGATTTTTCTTTTTTGATTTTCTTTTTTTATTGTATTTTTCCATATATTAATATACTACAGATATATTAGTTATAGTAGATTAATTTGTGATTAAGTAACCCTAACTAAATTCTTCCCCTAATATTAAGGGAAGAGGCTACAAATATTACTAGTCTACTATGTTTATATTTAATCATATAAATAAGATACTGTCAAAATAATTTATATAATATGTCAATAATACTTTGAATAGATCCTTGAACTACTACGGTTTGATTTGCTGTGTTGAGAAAGGATTGAGTTAAAAATGAGATAATAGACTATTGAATATTTAAAACTACTCCTAAGATAGAGTTGAAGTATAAGCTTTTGGAGATTTGAAATGATATAAAGATTATTATAAATAAGTATTCTCCTGATTTGATAGTGGTTGAGAAGTTGTATTTTACTACAAATGTAAAAACGGGAATTGATGTTGCACAGGCGAGGGGAGTGGTGTTGTATGAGGCTATAAAGTCAAATATAGATATACTGGAGTATACTCCTTTGCAGGTTAAAAAGGCGATTACTTGAAATGGTAAGGCAAATAAATTACAGCTTCAGACTGCTATAAAGATTTTGTTTTGACTTGGTTCTATCCCTAAGCCAGATGATGCGGCTGATGCTATTGGGTTGGCTTATATGGGGTGTTTGGAGATAACCTCTCTCTAAATTCTACCCCAGGGTATCCTCTCTTGCTTCGCAATTCATCTTGTCTCTCCTTCTCAGGAGAAAGAGGAACAAGTTTTGTCTATAATTTAGAAAGATCTAAAATTAGTATGAGTTTTAAAATGAAAAAAATGTTTTGAGTTTTTGTTGGTTTTTTATATAATGACTTCACTTGAAATTTAAGGGCTTAGCTTAATTCGAAGAGTGCTTGGTTTCCGAAGCCAAGAAGCGTAGGTTCAATTCCTACAGCCCTTGCCATTGATTTTTATTAAAGATTAATCATAAGTTAATCTTTTTTTATTGCAAAATTTTAGCCAATAAACTTTAGTTTAGAATTTTAAAAAGCAACCAATTGAGCTTGCTTTTTAATTAATTAATTTTTTTCTATACTAAAATAATTAAGCTTACTTAGAGGTTGTATTAAAAAAATAAAACAGAAAAATTGATTATAAGATTATATAAAAAGATATAAATAAAAAAAGATTAAAAAATGCCCCTTTTAAAGGGGGCAAATGCAAAGGTTATGCTCTCGATCAGTCAGGTCGTCGGCAAATACGACCTGCTTTTTTCAAAGCAAGAATGAGTTCCTGAGTCAAAGCTAATATTCTCATGACTTTTTTTATATCTCTTAACCCTAGGTCCGGGCTGGTAGGGTAGTCATCAAGAATACCACTTATAACTTCAGGTACAAAATTGTAAATATCATCAGTAAAGCTATTGGGTATAATATTCTTATCTCTCACCTCATCAAGGAGCTCAAGACACAAGCCACTCAATGATATCACAGATTTTTCGGTAAGATCAGAAATATTAGCTGCTTCCAACTCTTTCTTAGCTTTCTTTAAAGAATCTGAGTATTTCATTTTTTCTCCTTTTTGCACTAAAATTTGTTTTTGTTTTAGGATTTCGTCAGTGCTTATATATTAATTACAAAATAGAAAAAGTCAATCTCTTGTTTGCTACAAGAGACTACTTTTCCTCAATATTTCTATGTTCTCTCTTATATAATCAATATTAATTTTAATAAAATGAAATAGAGGAAGAAGGTTCGTATATTTAACTTTTTTTGATAAACTTTATGATAGAAAAAATAGCATTAGTTTTGTTTAAACTGGTGCTATTTTTTAGTTTCTAATAATAAATTTGCAAATCTAAAAGTATTCCTATAATAACTTTATACACTTTTATTGATATTAAATTTAACCTTTTAAATAAAATGAAGTTAGTATTAAAATACGATAATAATAAAAAAATCTATTCATTCATCAGAAATAAATATTTGGAAACAACTCCTGAAGAAATCGTTAGACAGGAGTTTGTTTGTAAGCTTATAAATGAATATGGTTATTCTTTGGAGCAAATGGAAGAAGAAAAAAACTTAACAGAAAACTCTGATAGAGGTACTTGAAAAGCTAGTGCAGATATATTAGTATATAAATCTGAAAAAGATAAATTAGATTGAAATAATGCTTTTATGGTGGTTGAATGTAAAGCAGAACAAATAAAGCTAACTGAAAAAGATTATTTTCAAGGTGCAAACTATGCAAGATGGAGTTGAGCGAGTGTTTTAGTAGTTACAAATAGCAAAGATAACAGATACTTTGAAATACTTCCTGATAAACTTCCTTTTTCAAAGAGGAAGATAAGTAATATTCCTCACTTTTCAATAATAAATAACTCAGAAAAACTAAAAGAAGAGCTTACAAAAACAACAACTATGACAAGAGATGATTTTGTAAAACTTCTTTTAAAATGTCATAACATAATAAGGAACAATGATAAACTTTCTCCTGAAGCTGCTTTTGATGAAATATCAAAGATTCTTTTTATGAAAATCAGATATGAAAGGTCTCAAAAAGATAAAATATTTTCTTTAGATTATTACAAAAAGGCTAGAGAATATCATATAGAAAATTGAAATACCAACCCTTTATATCAACAACTTTTTGAATTAACTAAAAAAGAATTTGAAAAAGATAATTTATTTGAAAAAAATGAGATTTTAAAGATTAGAGAGAATTCTTTTGAAGCTATTTTGAGAGAATTACAAATATATGATTTATCAAATACCTCTGATGATGTAAAGTGAATAGCATTTGAGAAATTCCTTTGAAGAACATTTAGGGGAGAGTTAGGACAATTTTTTACACCTAGAACTATAGTTAATTTTATGGTTGAGGTTTTAGATCCTCAGGAATGAGAGTTGATTTGTGATCCTGCTTGTGGTTCATGAGGTTTCTTAATAAAAGCATTTGAGTATATTAGAGACCAAATTCAAGATGATATAGAGAGGCAAAAAGAAGAAATACAAAAAAAGTACTTCTGAGAGGCTCCAAATATAAAAAATCTAAACGAAATTACAGAAGAGCAAAAGAAGCAACTAGATGAGTTTCAAGAGAAAATTAATGATAAAGATTTAATAGAAAAATCAGAAAAAGAGATAAAAAAACTAGAAAAACAATTAGAGCTGTCAAAGGATAGGGAAACAGTAAATACAAGAATAGATAAACTTTCTAAAACTTGTATTTTTGGAACGGATGCAAACCCAAGGATGGCTAGGGTTTCAAAGATGAATATGATAATGCATGGAGATGGTCATGGTTGAGTACATCACAATGATTGATTGTTGAATGTTAATTGAATATTTGAAAATAGGTTTGATGTAATTCTTGCTAATCCTCCTTTTGGTTCTAGAGTTCCAAAAGACTTAAAAATAGAGGAGGCAGATAAATATAAAGATGAGGCTAAGAAGGAGTATTATATAAAGAAGTATTGAGAGGAATATGAAAGAGCTTTAGAGCAGGTTGAGTGAAATATAGGTAAAAAGTTAGTTGGTTTGTATGACACTTGAAAATTTTCTACTCTTACAGAGGTTTTATTTATGGAGAGAAATTTAAGACTTCTTAAAAAATGATGAAGAATGTGAATAGTTTTACCAGAGTGAGTTTTAAATAACTCTAATCTTCAAAAGGTAAGGGATTATTTTGAGTGAAAAGCAAAAATTTTGCTTATAACCTCTATCCCTCAGGATGTATTTATTGCAAGTTGAGCAACAGTAAAACCAAGTCTAGTTTTTTTAAAAAAGTTTACTGAAGAAGAAGAGCAGTTGTACAAAACTATTTCAGAAAAAGCAAAGAAAAAAATAAAGTTAGAGTTTAAAGAAGAATTGCAAGGTTTAGAAAAGAAAGCTAAAAACATGAAGGATAAAGAAGAGAAAAAGAAATTAATAGGAAATTTAAAAGATTTAAGGTTAAGGGTAGAAGACAAAATAAAAAAGAGAATAAAGGAGGAGTTTAATTATACTGTACCTATTGCAGAGGTTGAAAAGGCTTGAATTTCTACGACTTGAAAGGAGATAGAAAATGAGTTAGTGCCTTTGGTGGAGGAGTTTTCAAAGTATAGGAAGCAAAATAATTTATGGTAATAAATAAAAATATGGGAGTATTGGAAAATAAGTATTTGAAGTTTATAAAATCGGTAGATTTATTTTCTTGGGATGTAAAAAGTTATTTTGTAAATCAATGAGTTTTTAATGAAAAAAATCCATTGGTTCTTTTTGGTGAATTTTTATCAAAATATGAAACAACTAAAATTAATATAGAGGATGATAAGATTTACAAGATTTTATGAGTTAGAACATATTGAGAAGGTGTTTTTATTAATAGGACAGTAAAGTGAAGTTCTCTGAAAATGAGAAAATATCAATTAGCAGATAAAAATACACTTTTTTGGTGTAAGGTTGATACAAAAAATTGATGATTTGGTGTAGTAAAAGATGAACAGATTTGATGATTATGATCTACTAATATGTTTTTTGCTAAAATAGATACTCAAAAAATAAATAAAGATTATTTGCAAATATTATTTAAGAGTTCAAAAATCCATTCTTATATGGATCAATATGTTACATGAACAACAAACAGAAAATATATAAAGCCTGATCAGTTATTAAACGAAATTAAAATTCCTCTTCCTTCTCTTCTTGAAGAACAAAATAAAATAGTAGAAAACTATAATAAGAAATTAAAAGAAGCAAAAGAGGCTGAAAAAAGAGTAGAGTTTTTAGAAAAGGAGATTGAGAGCTATTTGATGGAGGAATTGGGGATTGAGATTGAGGAGGAGAGAAAGAAAAAAAAGGGATTACAGCTTATTAATTTTAATAATATTCAAGAATGGAGCATAGAAAAGATGTTAGAGAATAGTTTTATTTCTTCAAATAAATATGATTTATCGAAATTTCAAGATATTTGTAAAAAAATAACTGATTGAACTCATCAAACTCCTACTTATACAACAAAAGAAAAGGGAATAACTTTTATATCCTCAAAAGATGTTACAACCAAAGAAATTAACTGGAAAAACATAAAATATATTCCCAAAAGCTTACATATGAAAATATCGAAAAACTTTAACCCAGAAATTTGAGATATCTTTCTTGCAAAAAATTGAACTACTTGAGTTGCTGCTATTCTTGAAGATGAAAAAGAATTTGCTATTTATGTTAGCTTAGCCCACATTTCTCCAATTAGAAAAATTGTAAATCCTTACTTCTTACTTGATTACATTAATTCCAAGTTTGCTAAATTTCAATTTGATAGGAATTTAGTTTGAGTTTGAGTCCCAAATTTACATTTAAGTAAAATTAGATGAGCAAAAATACCTCTTCCTCCTCTAAAAATCCAAGAAAAAATAGTAAAACACATATTTGGGCTAAAAGAAGAAATTAAAGAACTAAAAAACTTAGCAGAAAACTTAAAAGAAAGTGCTAAAAAGGAGTTTGAAGAAGAAATTTTTAGTAAGTAAATAAAATAATCTCATGAAATTAAAAAAACTTTGGATAAAAAAGTATAAGAACTTAGAAAACTTTGAGATAAACTTTGAAAATCAGGTTTCAGTTTTTATTTGAAAAAATGGAAGTTGAAAAACTAATTTATTAGAGGCTATAGCTTTTATCTTTAGAGATTTATATGAGATTGAAAGACAATTGTGTGAATTTCAATATAAAATTGAATATGAAATAGATTATAAAAATATAAATGTAAAACTTACTGAGGAAGAGGAAAAATGAGAATTAAATAAACGGTATGAAATTTCTGTTGATGGGAAAAAAATAGAGGATTATGATTTTTCTAGAGAACCATTGTTATTACCTAAAAATATTTTTATATATAATTCTTGATTTTGATGAGATTATAATAGAAGTAATATAAATTTTAATCATAATAGTTGGTTACAACGTCCTATATTTTTAGTTCCTGACGAATATTATAAAAATGTAATTTTATCTTTATTCTATTCTAATTTAGATAGACATAGAGAATTTTTTAGAAAAATGAATATTGAAGGAATGATTTCTTTTACTATATCTTATAAATATAGGAAATTAACTAAAAAGAATAGTATAATATTTGAGACATTTAAAGAATTTTCTTTAAATAAAGGAGTAAATAATATTTTAGAATTTGACTCAGATATTTTCAATGATGAAGACTTTAGACATTTTATGTGACATGATAAGGACTTTTTCAAAATAATTTATGAATTTACGATAAACAATATATTTCATAATCTAAGAATAAATATAAAGTTATTTTCATGAGAAGAGATTTCTATCTCTGATATTAGTGAATGACAGAAACAATTATCTTTAACAACATGAATATATAACTTTATGGATGATGAAGAAAATCTATTTTTATTTGATGAACCAGATACATTTTTACATCCAAATTGGCAAAAAGAATTCATACCTGACTTAATAAAAACTCAAAGTAAATGAGACCTAACAGATAATAATTGAAATTATATTACAACAGAGAAAAATGAAAAAATACTCGTAAATACATCCATTAAAGGACATTTCTTAATAACTACCCACTCTCCTTTATTAATATGATCAAGTGAAAATATAGATATTTTTTGACTAGAAGATAATGATTGAAAATCTAATATATTATGTTGAACTAACAATGATGTTAAACCTAGATCAGATAGATTTGAAAAAATAGATATTTATTGAAATAGAGCAGAGTTTATTTATGAAAATGTTTTTTGACTAGAAAGCACAAGAGCAAGTGATTTTGAAAAAGAAATTGATAGGCTACATGAACTTTTAAAAAAGAATGCTCATACAAATAAACAATTAAATAAAAATGAATTATCTGAAATTAAAAAATTAAGAGAATATTTAATTTCCAAAATATGAGATGATATAGATGATTTATATTTAGCATATTTAACAAAAGATCAATTATCTGAAATAATCAAAGAAAGTTATAAAAAAAATAATTTATTTCTGATAAGTAAGTTTTTACAAATTCTGAACTTAATAAAAGAAAATTATGAGAAAAATAAATAGATTAAAACTGGATGAAAAGACATCTGATAATTTAAAAGAAAAAGAGAGAAAACTTTTACAAGCAATGTCCGAATGAAAAAGCTTAACTAAAATTAAAGAACTACAAAAATGATATGATTTAGTTGGTGTAAAGAGAAAATTAGAGAAAATGCAAGATTTTAATTGAGAGATATTATGCTGTTACTGTGAAACAAAAAAACATAATTCTCCTCTTGAAATAGAACATGTAAAACCCAAATGAAAACCATGATATGAAAAATATACTTTTAGTTGGGATAACCTATTGTATTCATGTAGAAACTGTAATTGAAGCTATAAACAAGATAATTATGAGGACTGTTTTTTAAACCCATCTGAAAATGATTATAGTTTTGCTGACAATTTTGAGTTTAATGAAGAATGTTTTTATGTTACAAAAAATGATAATGCTAAAATCACATCTGAAATTTTAAAATTAAATGATAAATGAAAACATTCATTTAAAAGTAGATTACAATTATGTTTAGATTTACAAAAAATTTTTGAAGAATATAAGAAAGATTGATTATCAAAAGATTTGGTAAAGAAATATCTAAGGATACATTTAAAAGATAAAAGAGAGTTAGAATCATTTTGAAACTGGTTTTTAGAGAATTTACTTAAAGATTTAAGCTAATAAAAACTAACTCTAAATTATAAATTATTAACTTATTATTTTAACTAAAATCATGAAAAAATTAATACTAATTACTATTTTTCTCTGTTGAGTTTTAAGCTTTGTTGATATATTTGCATCTGATTATTGTAAGTATGAGACTTATGAAGATATTAAATATGTGTGAGTTGAATATAAAGGATATTACTCTACAACTGAAGAAAATAATGATATTGTAGCTTATATGGCTAAAAAAGATTGAAAACGGTTTGTTGTAAAGGATTGAGTGAAAAGTAAAAGCTATGAGGATATAATATATTTTACTTATTCTGAAGAAAAGGATGAATATGCTTTTATTGCAGTTAAGTGAGATAAAAATATTCTAGTAAGAAATTGAGTAGAGAGTGAAGAATATGATATTGTATATGATTTAAATTATTTCCATTGATGAAATACTTTTGTTTATGTAGCATTAAATAATTGAAAATATTATGTAGTTGAAAATTGAAAAAAAAGTATTGGTTATGATAATTTAAGTCATAATTCAAAAGATATTTTTATTAAGTATTCTCAGGATAAAAACAGTTATTCATATATAGCAAAAAAAGATTTAAAATGGTTTGTTGTAAAAGATGGGGTTGTGTGAAAATATTATGATTACACATACTTTATAACATATAATCCTGAAGGGAATTGATTTTCTTATGTTGCTGAAGAAAATGATGAAGAGTTTATTGTAAAGGATTGAATAGAGTGAAAAAAGTATGATAAACCAGATTATGAAAGAGTATTTGAATTTATGTGGTATTCTTTATCTTGAGACAGTTTAGAATATGTAATTAAAAGAGATTGAAAGGTTTATCTTATAAAAAATTGAAAAGAATTTTGAGGTTATGATAAAATTTGGAAGACAATCTACTTAAATGATGGAAATGATTCCGTATTTTTTGCTAAAGAATGAGAAAAGATGTTTTTTATTAAAAATTGAGAAAAAGTATGAGAGTATGATGATATAATAATAGGTATAGGTTACATTACATGATATCAATGAAAAAATTTTCTTATAGTTAAACGTGATTGAAGGTATTTTCTAATCTCAGAATTTACAGAAATATGAAGCTATGATTATGTTGATAGGTCTGACTTTAGTTGCTCTTTAGATGAGAGTAGTTGTTCATTTATCGCAGAAAGAGATTGAAAACAATTTATAGTAAAGGATTGAGTTGAACTAAAAAAAATTGATAAAATAAATAAGTTTGAATACATAGAATGAACATCAGATGTTTTTTATTATTGAATAGATGTAGGGCAAAAAAATATATCTATGATAAATAATGTAGAGTTAGGGAATAATGTTACTCAAGTATTATCTTGAAGAGATTGAACATATATTTATGTATTAATTGATACAGAGTGAAAAAAATCTATTATAAATGACTGAATAGAAAGTTTAAAGTATGATTATCTTGATAATTTAATGTACTTTAAAGATAGTGAAAAACTTATTTACTTAGTTTATGATGAAGGGAAGAGTTTTATGGTTAATAACTGAACAGAAGGTAAAAAGTATGATGATATAGTTGATAGAGGAGAGGTTAAGCAAAAAATACTATTTACCTACTCAGCTAATTGAGAGAAAATAGCATATGTGGCAAAAGAAAAAGATGAGGATGGGAGAGCATCAAAAGAGTTTGTTGTTAATAATAATGTAGAGTGAAAAAAGTATTATCTTATTTTAGATATAAAATATTCTTTAGATGGAAAAGATCTTTTCTATGTGGTAAAAGAAGAAAATAGTTACACTTATTCCTGAGAGAAAATCTATGGAAAGAGTTTTTTTGTGCATAACTGAATTGAATCTAAAAAATATGATGACTTATATAATATTGAGGAATTTTTAAATTGAGATGTGATATTATCTGGGAAAAATAATGGAGAGTATTTTAAAATTAGGTATTCTTGTTCAATAAATAATATATTAGAGACATCTGAAAATTTTGCTAACACTATCATATCATTAAAAACAAAACTAGAATCAGATGAAAAATGGTGACCTCTAGTTAATAAACTAGAGGAATTAATATCAAAAATGACAGATGAAAAGTTATTAAAGTTCTATAAGCTATTAGATTCAGTAAATTTTAACAGTTCAAGTTTTGTAAAATATAAAGATTTTTTAGAGTATCTAAAAGCTAAGATTTGAATTGAAATATATAAAAGGGAATTGAATAAATAATTGATAGAATTTTTGGTAAAAGAATTAATTAAATTCTAGACTTTAAAATTGACTTATGAAAAAATTTTTGTTATTTTCAAAAAAAAATATGATAAATTAAAAACATTATTTCAACTTAGGAATACTAATTTATTATTCCTAATATTATTAAAATTATAGGTCATAAAGTCTAAAAAATGAAAATCATAAAAATTTTACTTTTTACAATGACTACATTAAGAGATTTTTTATTTTTCTTTTGAAAAAGTTAAAGTGTTTTATATACTTATTATGCAAGAATAATATTTAAAACATCTATCATGCTACCACAAAAACTAAAAAAATGAGACACAATCTGAATAATCTCACCATCATGACCAATTAGTCCAGAAACCAAAATACAACTAGATAACTGAATAAATTTTTTTGAAAACCTATGATTCAAAGTAAAACTTTGAGAAAATGCATTAAAAAATACTCTAAAATATTCAGCAACACCAGAAGAAAAAGCAGAAGATATAAATACTATGTTTGCAGATAGGGAAGTACAAGCAATAATCTGTAGCCAATGATGAGCAAATTCAAACTCTATTCTGGATTTAATAAATTATGAAAACATAAAAAACAATCCCAAAATATTCTTATGAATTAGTGATATAACAGTATTACTAAATACTATTTATAAAAAAACATGACTAATAACATTTCACTGAAATGATGTTATGTGGTGATTTTGAAGAGAGTATACAGATTATGACAAACAAGAGTTCATAAAAAGATTAATTAATGGAAAAATCTGAGAAATAAAACATAACTCTGAACGGAAATGCATCAGAAAATGAGAAGCAGAATGAATACTAGTCTGAGGAAACACTTCTTGTTTAAATAAACTAACTTGAACACAATATTTTCCAGATTTTGAAAACAAAATGTTATTTCTAGAAGACTACGATGAATCAACTGAACCAGATGAATTTGAATGTGATTTACATCACCTAAAACAAATATGAATCTTTGATAAAATAAAATGACTATGGTTAGGATACTATAATCATCCAAGTAAAATTTCTTATGAAGAAATAGTCATGAATGTATTAAAAAACTATGATTTTCCAATACTAAAATGTGATGATTTCTGACACAACACACCAAACACAACAATACCAATCTGAGCAAAAGTAAAACTAGACGCAACAAATAAAAAAGTAACAATCCTAGAAAACTGTGTAAAATAATAATTTATTTTTTAACCTATGAACAAAACCTGCTCACAATGTTCTAAAACATTCTCAATCACCCAACAAGACTTAAGTTTCTACCAAAAGCTAAGTCCAACTTTTCTAAGCTTCCCTCTCATACAGGAGAGGGAATTCAAGGGTGAGGTTGATAAAGAAAATATCAAATACATAATTCCATACCCATCTATCTGCCCAGATTGTTGAGAACAAGAAAGATTATCTTTCTTCAATAAGAGAAATCTATACAAAAGAAAATGTGATGCAACTTGAAGACCTATGATTTCAATCTATTCTCCAGATAAAAACATAACAGTTTACAATAAAGACTATTGGTGGGGAAGCAACTGGAATCTTCTAGACTATTGAAGAGATTTCAACTTCACAAAACCAATATTTGAACAATATCATAAAATACATAAGAAGGTTCCTAAACCAAATTTATCTATATCAAACAGTGTAAATTGTGAATACAATGATTCTATAGTATCATCAAAAAACTGCTATATGTGTTTTTGATGTAATGATTTAGAAGATACCTCATACACAGACTCTTCTTGAAATACTAAAAATTCTTTAGATATATCCTGGTCACTCTGAATAGACAATTCCTATGAGTGTCTAGACAGTCTAAATATTTCAAAATGAAAATTTTGCTATGATTCAGATAATTCAAATAATATAATGTTCTGTAAATGATGTAGTAATTGTAGTGATTGTTTTATGTGTTACTGATTACAAAATAAAAAATATAACATACTAAACAAACAATACTCAAAAGAAGAATACCAAGAAATGATAAAAGATCTAGATTTGTGAAGTTATGAAAACCTAAACACATGCAAAAGAAAATTTGAACACTTTATCCTCACTCAACCTCATCAAAATCTAAACACTTATAATGCAGAAAATTGTTTATGAGATTATATATATGACTGTAAAGATTGTTTCAACTGTTTCAACATAGCAGAAGTTCAAAATGCTAAAAATCTATACGAATGAGCAAGATGTGAAAATATATATAATAGCTCAATAATATATGATTCTCAAAATATCATATGATCAATAAATGTATTTTGAAATTCATACAATATATATTTTTCAGAATATATTTATGATAATTCATACAATATATTTTATAGCTCAAATCTAAAATGATGCAAAAACTGTTTTTTATGTATTGGTCTAATAAATAAACAATATTGCATACTAAATAAACAATACACAAAAGAAGAATACGAAAAACTCACTCAAAGAATCATAAAACATATGCAAAAAAACTGAGAATGGGGAAAATTCTTTTCTCCAAACATAAGCCCATTCTGATACAATGAAACCGTAGCACAAGAATACTATCCATTAAATAAAGAAAAAATAGAGAAAAATCCCCCCTCTCCTGTAGGAGAGGGGGCTAGCAGGTGAGGTTTCAACTGGTCCACATACCAACCACCATTACCAGATGTAGAAAAAATAATCCCATCAGAAAAACTACCAGATCATATAGAAGAAATTCCTGACGATATATTAAACTGGGCAATAGAATGTGAGGATACACAAAAACCATTCAAGATAACAAAACAAGAACTAGAATTTTACAGAAAAAACAATTTACCAATTCCAAGAAAACATCCAGACCAAAGATATAAAAGAAGAATAAAAAAAAGAAATTCAAGAAAATTTCGTAAAGAAATTTGTAATAAATGTTGAATTAATATAGAAACTACATATAGTTGAACAGAAGAAAAAATAATCTACTGCAATTCATGCTACAATAAAAAATTTTTCAGTTAGGATAGTATTGGTTTTAAAAGATATTAAATGTTTTTATATATATTTTATTTCTTTATTTATAACCATTATGAAAAAGGTAAAAAAAGAAAAAGGCAATCTTACCTCAAATAGTTCAAATAGCACACAATCAAATGACGTAGAAAACAAACAAACACCTGAATGCTGTTATACTCTTAAAAATTTATCGTTTTTACTACTTGTCAGTGTTATCATATTTTTATCATCTATCGGTTTAAGTATAAGTTTTGATTACCTTTTTAATGCAGATTGGTTCATTAGCAACAAAGTCTGAATAATGAAAATTTTCATTATATTTATTCCTGTTTTTTGGATTTTATTTTTAATTTTCGCTCTTTGCCTATCATGTTTCTTCTGTAACAAAAAACAGAGAAACTATAAAGCTAGTTTTTTAGGAATAATTTTATCAAACATTCTTTTACTATTATTTTCAGCCATCTTCCTATATTCAACTTGAGTAAATAAAGAAATGGATTACTTTATGTGAAATAAAGTACCATGATATAGAAATACACTTGTAAAGGATACAAACTGCAGAAACATAGAACTTTGGCAAAACGAAGAAAAATGATTACTAATATGAGAAATCATAGAAGGAACAGATAACTCTTTATTATTTACTGATTCTAACAATAAAGAATGGACTATACTACTAAACGATTCAACAAAAATAAACACAAAAATAAAATTAGATAACTGAAAAAAAATAAAAATAATTTGAGAAAAAGAATGAGATAATATTTTTAAAGCAAAAGAAATTATACTTTTTAGTTGATATAAAAAATATAAATAAAAACATTTTATTCCAAGATACTATTTAATTTATATGATAAAAGAGAGAGATAAAATCACAATTCTAACATCCTGAACCTTTGACTGCGTCCACCCCTGACACAGTTATTATCTAAACACAGCAAAACAATACTGAGACTATCTTATCACAATAATATGAACAGATAAAAACGTTGAAAAAATAAAATGAAAACCTCCTATAAATTCTCAAGAAAAAAGAAAAGAAGACATAGAATCACTAAATATTTCAAATAAAGTCATTATATGAAGCGAAAAAAATCCTTACAAACATATAGAAAAATATAAACCTCAAATTATATGCTTATGATATGATCAAAGATGAAAATTCGTTTCTAACCTACAAAAATACATTGATGAAAATAACCTAAAAACTAAAATCATCAGAATAAAACCATACAAACAAGATAAATACAAATCATCAAAAATAAAAGAAAAAAGAGCATAAAAGTTGATTTTTTTTCTTTTACAATTATAAACTTATGCAATATTTATTTAAAATAAAACAAATATTATGAACTTCAACAAAGTAGAATTAGAAAAAAGAATAAATGAATTAGCTATAGAAATATGAACAATAAAACTAACAGACATGTTAGCATGATGAGTTGTATCAGATGTTTATAGTGCTGAACTAGAAACTATTGAATGAGAAAATAAGCAAATAGTCGTAAAATACACAAAGGAAAACATATCCCTATGAACTATATTTTCTGAAAAAGATAGAGACTACAGCTTTGCCGACATACAAGCTACTCATGAATTAGATATGGATATCCAAAAGATTTTAAACGTAAAAACACCAAAAATCATAAAACATTTTTCAGAAGATAATATAACACTAATGGAAAACTTTGCAAACGAAGATTATAAACTATTACAAGGCTGTATAATAGATTGAGAATTACCTTTTGAAGCTTCAAAAAATCTATGAGAATCCTTAGCAACTGTTAGATATGACTTAGAAGTAAATTGAAGCAACTTCAAACAAGTAGAAGACTCAGGTCATCAATTTGATGAAAGATTTTTTGAGTTACAAGCTTTACTATATAACTGAAGAATGGATAAATTCAACAAAATCAAAGAAGATTTTGTAGCAAAAAATAGAAACTGAGTAATGTGGACTGACTGAGATCAAAAAAACTTTGCAGTTAAACCTAATGGTGAAGTTATGGTCTTTGATTTTGGAAGAAGTGTAATTTGTGATCCAGATTTTCTATTACCAAACCTACTTGGACACCTAGGACTTTTTACCATAGCCTGATACATAGAAAATCCTATAGAGTTTCTAAAATCAATCCAAGAAAGTTTTATGAGAAAATATAAATTCTTTAATTCTGACCATATTTTTAACGAACAAAAATTTATAAACTATTTTACCGCATCTTTAATTCACAGAGGTATGGCTATGAGATGGATAGATACAAGAATAGCAAACAATATATGAGAAGACTCTATGAAATGAGCATGCATGGCTTTTTGAGATGAAGTATTTGATAAAGAAAATCCTGTAGAATCTATAGAAGAGTTATTTAGTATATTAGAAACTATAAGAAGTTTAGCAGAACAAGGAAAGTATAAGAGACCTAAAGTGAGATAAAAAAAACAATAAAAAAAGCAATTTAAGATACCTTAAATTGCTTTTTTTATTGTTTGAAAAATTATATTTTTCCCTTTTTAAAGGTAATTCATTATAAAAGTTTTAAAATATATTAAAAAATATTTTGAATATTTGACAAGAGGTTGTTTTTGTGAGATAATTTTGGTGTGAAAGTAATTCAATGAAATATTTTTTAAATAAGTCAAATGTAAATTGCTTTTAAATATTTAAGGGGGAGAATAAAATTTTACATATTACATTTTAATACAAATACATGAAATTTAAAACAATCCATAAAAAACTTAAAAAGATAAAAAATATAAATTCTAAGAGATTAGAAAAAATTACATCAGCAGTTTTATTGTTTTTTTTGATTTTTTCTATGTTTTCTAGAGATAGTCAGGTTTCAGCTTGAGAGGAAATCATATACCCATTAAAGGAAATATCCAAGTTAGAGTGTAGGTTTGAAAAATTTCAGGATTTATGACCTGAGTGTAAGGAGCAATTACCAGTGTTAAATACAAAAGACTATAAAAAGTACGCAAAGGAAAGTTGAGGGTACAACAAATATACAAGGTTGTACACTGTTTTATGGTGAGCTAGTTATGAATATGGTTGGGATGTCTGAAACTGATGACATATGTGAACGGATATAGCTACAGCAGAAGGAACACCTGTTTATAGTATGTATGAATGAGTAGTTATACATGCAAAAAAGTGAATAGAAACCTGAAATATGGTATCTATAGAACATAAAATAAATTGAAAAACGGTAGTTTCAAACTATATGCATTTATCAAAGATAGATGTTCAAAAATGACAAAAGGTAAATACTTGAGTCAAGATATGAGAGGTTTGATCTACTTGAAATTCTACTTGAAATCATCTTCATTTTCAAATAGATTTTGATACTCCGTATCATCCATATTATTATAGTTATGATACTTGTCCTTATTCTTATGCTAAGATAAGTGAGAGTTCAATATGTTTTGATGAATTAAAGGAAAATACTGTTGACCCATTGTTATTTGTTGAGACTCAATGAACAGTGTTAAATGATATACAAATAGAAAAGATTTCTAAAAGTTCTATAGATTCAGCAAAAAGTACAGTTAATACATCTCAATCTAACACCAATCAAGATTCAGGTTTTGATATGAGTATATTTGATAGAACAGTTTATGTGGGATACAGTGTAAGAGATGTAAAGATTGTACAACAAATATTTAAAGATTTATGAGAATATACGTGAGCGATAACATGAGATTATAATGATATAGTTGATGTTGTATTAAATTATCAATTGAAAAATAATCTAATACAAGATAAAAATAGTACATGAGCTTGACGGTTTTGACCTAAAACTAGGGAACAGGTTAGAAAGGATTATGAAAAATTTTTAGCAACAGGTAAAAAGACAAATACTGGAACTAGTATTACATCTACAACAAAACAAAGTTCAGATTTTGATATGAGTATATTTGATAGAACAGTTTATGTAGGATACAGCGTTAAAGATGTAAAGATTGTACAACAAATATTTAAAGATTTATGAGAATACACATGAGCAATAACATGAGATTATAACGATATAGTTGATGTTGTATTGGATTATCAGTTAAAAAATGGCATAATACAAGATAAAAATAGTACATGAGCTTGACGGTTTGGACCTAAGACTAGGGAACAAGTTAAAAAGGATTATGAAAAATTTCTAGCAACAGGTGAAAAAACAAATACAGAGGAAAGGGAAAAGGTTGTATCAAATGAAAAGGTTGTTGTAAAATGAAATATCAAGACACAGAATATATCTAAAAAATGACTTTTAACTAGAGAACAAATAGAGGCTAAAGAAGTGGAAGAGTTCTTAAAAGATTACAACATAGATTTGAAATTAAATGATTTGTGATGAAATATAAAGGTTTGAGAAACTCTTACTATAAAGTTAACAGTTACGGATAGAAGATGAAAGATGTTTAAATGAAATATGCCTTGAGGTATGACGTTTGTAGTAGATAGTAGTAAGGTTAATGTTTTTCCAACAAAATTATATAATTTTACAGATTGAAAAAGAGATATAGTATTGAAATGATTAAAGGATTGAAATACTACTTTGTATATAAAAATTTGAGATAAGACAATAAAAAGCTTTAATATAAAAGTATATTCAGAGTGAAAAAAGATATGAGTAGAATCTGGTGATATATATATGGAGAGGAGTACAGTGTTAGCAGATGAGAAGACTTGAATAGTAACTTTCAAAGATTCTAGCTGAAAAAAATTGATGAATATAAAGTATGAATGAAATTATAAGTTAAAAACTAATGATGATGTGGAAATTTGTTTAAAGCAGTGAGATATGACTAAGTTAAAAAACTCATTTTGAAAAGCTTGTGATGATTATAAAGATGAGTTAAACTTCACTTATAATGAGACTACATGATGATTACTTATATTTAACTATAAGACTTCATGAAAGAATGCTAAGATAGATTTAATAGATAATAAAACTAATAAGGTAATTGCTTCAAAGAATTTAACTGTAACAGATCCAAAGTGATTGAGTAGTAGTTATACTTATAGAACAGAAGTTCTTGATATGCTTAAAAAATGACTTGTTGATGGTATAAATCAAGGTTATTTTCTACAAGATAGAGGATTAACACAGGCTAGTGCTGTTGACTGGATAAGAAACTCTCTGCTTGTTATGGAAGAAAATGCTATTTCAAGTAATGTAAAAAATCAAATAAGTGTAAAATTGAAAGATTTAGAAAGGGAGAGAGTTAATAAGTTTGAAGAGATTTCTAGAAAGGATTTCCTAGATTTGGTGTACAAGTATCTAGTACTTGATAAGAGTCAGAATGGTATTTCTATAAGTTATAGAGATTTAGATGCGACTGAAAATAGGCAAGCAAATACAATCTTTGATAAAGATAACACTTGGAGAGATCAGTTTGGGGATAATTATTATAGACCTAAAGTTAAAATTACTAGATGAGAATGAGCCTATTTGTTATCGCGATTGGTTCAGAGAAACAGAGAAGTGTTTTTAGCAAGTAGGTAAAGGAGAATAATAATACAAAAAGGAGAAATAATATTTTATAATAAAATTTAATTTCTAAAATTATAATTATGAGTGCAAATATAATACCATTTAAGCCTGAAAAATTAGAAAAAGAAAAAGATAATTTATTACCAATAATTGATAGTGCTGATGATTATCTTATAGGTTTAAATTGAAAGAGAGAAAAGGATGTTACTGACCCAGAAATACTTCATCAGTTAGCTTCCACAAATATGAAACTTATAAAATTACTTGAGCATTGAAATACTATATCAGTATCAGAAAAAGAAAAGTGATGAGCTTATTTAGATACTGTGAAGCAAATATTTAGGACAAGAATGTGAGCAGAAGCTATAATTGATTTACGTAAAGACGAACAGAATACTATAGAATTAGGTGATATGTTTTGAAGAAGTAGAAGAAAAGTGTTAAGTATATTAAATCAGGATAGAAAAAATGAATGACTATTTCCAATTTGAGTACAGAAATCAGATGATTATTATTTAGCTAATGTCGATTAAATAGTAAAACACAAAACAAGAGAGTTAGATTTTTCTAACTTTTTTGTTTTGTAACTATTTTCCCTAATTAGTCCATAAATTAAACAGAATTAATTTGATTTTGAAAAGTATTTTTATACTATACTTTATAGATTATAATATTTCCTAACTTTTTCTCTATGAAATCAATAAAATGAACTCAGACAGAAAAGAATTTAATAAAAGCTTTTGTTTTAGAATCACAAACTAGAATGAGATACGATTTTTATTCTAAAGTTGCTAAAGAAGAATGATTAGAACAAATTGCTTCTATATTTGAAGAAACAGCTTTAAATGAGAAAGAGCATGCGAAAATATTTTTAAACTTTTTAGAGTGATGACCTGTAGAAATTGATTCATCATATGATATAAAAAGAGTTTGAGAAACAAAAGAAAATTTGAGCATTGCTACAAAATTAGAAAAAGAAGAATGTTCAGAATCATATTTAAAATATTCTAAAATTGCTAAAGATGAAGGTTTTGAAGAAGTTGCATTTGCTTTTGAAATGGTTGCAAGAGTAGAAGAAGCACATGAAGATAGGTTTTTAAAGTTACTCCAAAATATTGAAAATGATAAGGTGTTTTCTGCTGATGAGATAGTTGTTTGGAAATGTAGAGAATGTTGATATCTACATGAATGAGAATCAGCACCTGAAAAGTGTCCAACCTGCGGTTTTCCTAAACCTTATTTTGAAAGAAAAGTGGAGAATTATTAAATTTTTTATTCTTTAAATCCTATTTATGACTAATTTGATTAATCGTATTGCATTGTTTATCTCAATGTTGTTCGGATTTTTTATTACATTTTGTATTTTTTGAGCACTTTGAGAGCTAGAATATATTTCAGGAGAAGAAATATTTTTTGTAATAATTCTTACTGTAATATTTTGAGCAATATTTAAGAAAGTTTTCTTAGCAGAAGATTTTATAAGAGATGCTGTAAATGGTCTTGTAGATAGGATAAAAGAAGAAAGTTTGGTTCAAATAAAAGAAGTTGATGTAAAAACTTTAGTTAAGGAGAAAAAAGAAAAAACTCAAAAAGAAAGGATACAAGAGATTACTGAAAAAATTGAAGATAAAGAAGTTGAAGAAAGGTTTATTCCAAGAACTCAACCAGAGGAAATAGTTATAGAAAGAGTCTCATTAGAAAGTAGAAAGGTAAATAGAGCACAGGAAGAAAAGAGAGAGGATTTAGTTTCTGATAAGATTAATAAAGCTATAAAGGATTTCTTCAGTGAAAATCTATTAGCTAAAATAGGTTCTATTTTGGTGTTTTTATCAGTAGTATTTTTAATGAGTCTTATATGGGATAAACTTCCTGCAAATTTGAAAATACTTATTGGTTTTGTTATATGATTTTCTATATTTGGAGTTTGAGTAGTTTTAGATAATAAAAAGTTAAAATGAGAATCTAGAATTCTTTTGTGAGCTTGAATTTTGATTAACTATGCTGTTATATTAGCTTGAAGATATTTACTTGATGATGGAGGTTATTTAAGTGAATGAATTGCCCTTCTGTTTTTAATACTGAATACTATATTTGCAATAATAACTTCATTGGTTTATAAATCTAAGACATTACTTTTATTTTCATTTATTTTTGCTTATTTAAATCCTCTTTTGGTTTGAGGTAAAAGTGAAACTCCTTACACATTAGTCTGATACTCTATGATAGTGTCAATTTGAGCTATGTTTTTATGAATCAAACAAAAGAATGATGTTTTAAAATATTCAGCATTTGTTTGATGAAATTTATTATTTTTAATTGCTCCGTTTCAAACAGATATTTGATGGATAATAAAATTGGTTTCAAGTGCTATTTTATGAGTTATTACAATATTTTCGATTTTCAATAAAGTTACTTTGGAGTCTAAAAATAAGACAGAAAATTTATCTAGCATATTTGTTGTAAATTATATATTTATAGTTTTATTACTTGTTTATTGATGAAGTAGATGAGTTTTATGAGAGGTAACTAGTTTTATTTCTTATATGGTTTCTATAGTATTTTTCTTTGCTATTTGAATATATTTATTTATAAATTCTGCTATTAGATATGTGAAGTTAATTTTTATAATTCCTCTTTTGATTATTTTAGGATTAACGTTATCTTGAACTTTATTTTCAGCTATGATAGGTTTTTCTATTATAGTATTGGTTTATTTGATATGATTTGTTTTTACTCAGAGTTCTTCTGAATCTTCAGAAAATTTAGAAGTTTCTAATTCTACAAAATATGTTTTATTTATTATCTTGTGAATATTTATAGCAGTAGTAAATGGTTTTAATATATTCTTTATCCAGGAAGTTACTTTTATAAAAGTTTTAACGATAAGTATAGTTTCATTTATATTTTTATTTACTTCGTATTATTTTTCTACAAAGAAAAGTTTATGATACTTATATTCAATAGGAACTTTCTTTTGAATCTTGATACTTTTATCTGTTATTAATCTTTGATTGTCTACTAAATTTGAATGAACTCAAATCTTTAATATTTGAATATTGAGTTTAGTTTTATTTACTTTATCTAATTGGTTATTGCCTTTTATAAATAAAAATTTAACTACAGATTGAGAAAATACTAAGAATTTAATAATTTGAAATATTATATGAATTCTTTTTATCTCTTTTGAATTGTATTTGTATTGAGAGAGATATTTTCCAGGTTTGACTACTTGATATGCATTTGCAGGATTGTCTATTGTGTATTTTATTCTTGGATATTTTATGTTAAATGAACTTTGAGTAGAAAAAGTAAAATCTGAGATTCCTTCAAGAAATACTATTTATACTTATATTGGACTTAGTATAACATTATTTTCTCTAGCTACTGCTTTAGTTTTCTCTAAACATCCAGAAGTTATATCTACTGTTTGGTTATTTGAAGCTAGTGTATTGTTTTACTTCTTTTCAAAAACAAAAGAACCCAAGGTATTTGCAGGATGATTGATACTTTTTGTTATTTGAGTTATAAATTTAGGTACATTGTTAGGTGTAGTTGAAAAAAGAGAATTTATGTTTTTAATTCCTTTTGCTATAATTTTTGCATCTTTTGTTTTGAATTTAAGTTTTTTTAAGTCTATAGAATCAGAAAAGTGAATTGAAGATTTACATGTATTTCATGATATAATTCATATTGTTTGAATATGAATGTTAGCTTGATTACTTTCAAAGATTATCCCTACAACTGGTCATGGATGGAGTATGTTTTGAATAACTAGTTTTATATTTGTGTTATCTGTTATTTATTCTTATTTTAATTCAAAATTATTGAAGTGAGTTTTTACTTTTGTATTCATTATGTTTTTACTTATGCATATACAAGATGTTGATCAAGTGATTGCAAGAATAGATAGAGACAATGTTTGATATTTAAGAATTTTACAATACTTAACTACAATTATATTGTGAGCTGTGTTGTTTGTTTGGGATAAGATGAGTAAAGAGAGAGTTTTCAATAAGTTCTTAAATGGATGATTTACTCTTTATATACTTGTTATTTTATCAACTTATATTTTAGATATATTTAATACGACTTTTGCTGTAACTTTATTCTGGTGAGTGGTTTCTTTTATACTTCTTTCTTTTGGTATAAATATGGATAGAATAAAGTATAGAACTATGTGACTTTATTTGCTTGGATTAGTTTTGTGAAAGATTTTTATTTATGATATATGGAGATTAACTGATTGAGCTGTTTCAAGGGTAATTGCTTTGATGGTGACTTGAATAATGCTTATCATTGTTTCAACTATGTATTCTAAAAAATATTGAGCAAATTTAAAATGAGAATTTGATTTCAATAATCTTTTTTCAGAGAAGAGTAAAAAGATTAATGAAAAATAGTTGAGTTTTTGACAGAGTTTGTTAAAGTTTGATGAAGTGTTGAATTTAAGGAAAAATAAGATATTAAAGCTGTTTCAAAATAAGGATATCGCAATAAAAAAAAAGTGATAGTTTTCTATCACTTTTTTTTATTCTTTAATGAATTTTGCTATAAAAAATCATTCCATATCCTTACTTGGTAATATTCTCAAACTATTACTCACATCTTTTCTATAAACCACATCTCAGAAATTTGTTATTCAAGGTTTTGAGTTTCTTATGTCTAAAACTTCTGTTAGATCTACTATTTTTAAGTCTTTGAAATTACTAAGCAAGAAATGTACAACTCCTTCATTTTCTTCTGGGGATAGGGTACAGGTACTATATATTAATTCTCATCCTTTTTTTAACATTGGGACAATGCTATTTAAAATATTTTTTTGTATTTTGTAATTTCTTTTTACAACTTCAATTCACCAAAAATTATAAGTTTTTTCTTTGTTTAGATTTATTCTTCACTCGCTACTACAAGGAGCATCTACTAGAATATTATCAAAATATTCAGAGTATTGATCTTTATCTAGTTTTCTTGAATCTAGTTTTAGTGTTTTTACATTTTCTAGTCATTGTCTTTTTATGTTGAAATTTAATTTATCAAATCTGATTTGATTATTATCTATTGCAGTTATTTCTCATGTATTGTTTAATTTTGTTCAGATTTGAGTTGTTTTTCATCAAGGTGCTGCGGTTGCATCTAAAACTTTATTTCATTCTTTTAGAGTCATATATTCCACAGGTAATTGACTTGATATTGATTGCAAATAGATAAATCACTTTGCGAAGATTTCTAAATCCCATAAATCTTTTTCTCTTCAGTTTAATAATTTGTATCAGTTTTCTAGAAATGAAATTTTTTCTATTTTTAATCACTTTTCTTTTAGTATTTCTTCTATTTCATAATTTGTTGTTTTTAAAGTATTTACTCTAAAAATAGTAGGTTTGTTATTAGAAAAACCTTCTTCTATGGTTTTCAGTTCATCTTTAGAATAAATAAGGTTTAGTCTAGAGGTAAATTCTTTAGGTAGTTTTTGTAGCATATTTTGTTATTAATTATAATTTCCCTTCCTTTAGTATTTAAAAGAAGGGATTAAGGGACGGATTATGAGTTACCCTATTTTACTTTCAATTTCTTCATTTTTTTCTTTCATATATTTCATGAATTCTTTTTTCTTAAAAATCCAGATATAGATTCAAGTTAGAATCATTATTCCAAGTAGTATATAACCAAGGAAGTCTATTATGGTTTCATAAGTTTTAGCAAATACTACTCAAATAACGACTATTGAAACAGCCCGAATTACTGATCATATGACATTGTAAAGCATAAATGATTTTCTTTTCATTCACATACTTCATGCTATAAATGGAACAAACGCTCTAGCTAAGTTGTGAAATTTAGCTAAAACTATTCAGAGTGCTCACCATTTTTTTATTCATTTTTTTAGATATTTTACCTCAGTTTCTCAGATTCCAAACCATAACCCATATTTTTTAAAAAATGTTTCTCAATATGCTTTTCATAACCAATATCAAATATAATTTCAAGCAATGGCTCACAAACTAGCAATTATAGCAACATATATTAAGTTTAGTCTGCTTATTTCTCAAAAAAATCATCATACTATTAAAAGTATATTTTGACCTGGTACAACTACTCATAGAACAGGGAATGCTTCTATTAAACTGCTAGTAAATACTATAAAGTAGTTATAATTTCATAATATATTTATAATTCATCTCATCCAATCTATGAAATCTTTCATTAAATCAGGTCTAACTAACGAAAGTACAGCTAAGGCGAAAGTTAAAACAATCAAAGCTTTCATTATCAGGTCAACCAACTTTTTTACTATTTTCAAAATCTAGCGTATTTAAATGTTAAATTAAAAATTTTAAACTAATTATTTATATCTTTAAAGCTATTTTTTACAAGTTAATTTTGATTTTTATTGTTTTATCTATAAGATATAGAAAATTTTTACTAATAATTTTAAAATTATGTTGGATATTATAAAAAATAGAATGGCTTTTTTCGCTGTTTCATGAGTTTTATTTGTTTTTGCTGTTTTTTCTATATTTTTCTTTAATTTAAATTTTTGAATAGATATGACTTGATGAACTCAGATGGAGTTTGATTATGAAAATACTGTTGATATGGAATCAATACAAGCTTTAGTTGAAGAGGAAAAAGAAAATTTTAAAGGATGAATAATTAATACTACAAATACATATAAAATAGCTTGAGAAAATAAATTTGTAGTAGAAACATGATTTGATAAAAATGTATGAGAAGAAGAATTAGAATCATATAAGGTAGATTTTAAAGAAGGTTTAACTAAAATTTTTAAAGAGGATAATATAACTTTATCAAAGTATACAAACATATGAGCTAGTTTTTGAGATTACATAAAAGATACGGCTAAATTAACTCTACTGATTGCCATTTTATGAATAGCTGTTTATGTAGCTTATGCTTTTTCTGGTTCTATTTCAGGTATAACTTCTCTTAGTTTTGCAATAATAACTATTGTTACTTTATTTCATGATGTTGTTATCTCAAGTTGATTGTATATACTTACTTCGAGCTTTCTTCCTGAATTTAAAATCGATACATTTTTTATAACTGCACTTTTGACTATATTATGATACTCTATAAATGATACAATTGTTGCATTTGATAGGATAAGAGCTAATTTAAAAAGACATTGATGAAAAGATTTGGATTTAAAAGAGATTATAAATAGATCAGTTCATCAAACTTTAACTAGAAGTATGTATACTAGTTTAACCTTAGCTTTTGTATTATTTACAATATTCGTATTTGGACCTGAAACTATTAAATGATTTACTTTAGTAATGATTTTTGGTACAATTGTAGGTACTTATTCATCTGTATTTATAGCATCTCCTATGCTTTTTGAGATAAATAAAAATAAAAAGTTACAAGTATATAAAAAGAAAGTTATTAGACCAGAAGATAAGATAGTTGTATAATATAATTTCCTCCTTTTGCATAAGAATCCATCCCCTATTCCTAATCCCTCCGTCTTCGGGTACTCCCTTTGCAAAAGGGAGAAATTTAAACAATAATTACTTTAATCATGTGATTAGAAACATTCAAATTAATTAAAAAAACAGCATTAACTAAAGACGTTTTTGAAATGGTATTTGAATTACCACATGATTTTTTAGTAAAACCATGACAATTTATTACTTTCATATTACCTTCATTATGATGAAGGTCATATTCTATAGTTGAGAAAGATAATAATAAAATAAAGATTTTAATAAAAAGATACGAAGAAGGAAGATGATGAAGTAAGTTTATATGTGATTTAAGAGAATGATTATTTTTGGAGGGTGTTTGACCATCTGGAAGTTTTACATTAAAAGAAAGTAAAAAAAATAAATTATTTTTATGAACTTGAACTGGTTTATCTCCTCTTTATAATCAAATAAATTGAGCTATAAGACAGGGAATTGATTATAAGTTAAAACTTATTTTTGGATTAAGATATGAAGAAGATTTGTTTTATATAGATAAACTAAGTGAAATAAAAGAAAATAATAATAATTTTGATTTTGAAGTTTATGTGAGTAGGGAAGAGGTTGAATGATGTAAAAAGTGATATGTTACAGATTTTCTTACAGAGGAGAATGTAAAAGAATTCTGAGAATTTTATATATGTGGAATGCCAAATATGATAGATTCTTGTGTTGAGAGATTGAAAAAGTTAGGAGTTAGTAATGATGACATAGTTATGGAGAGGTATTAAAATTATAATAAATATAAAAAAATTGACAACACAATATGCATTATGATATAATAAGGTTGTTTTATTTATTTAATTATTTTTTATGGACAAAAATATACCTAATAAACATTGAGAGGTTTCTGGTTTACCTAAAAAAGGTGAATTTGTTATTACTCCTGAAATGGCAGACCTTGTAGAACAAATATTATGAGAATTGAACGAAAATAATATAGGTCCAGAATTAGGAAAACCTGTTAAAGAAGGGGAAATATTAAACTTAATTGAATATGCAGTAAGTAGAGCAGGTGAACTAGGAAAAGGGAAAAATGACAATAACCCTCAAAAGAGTGAACCTAGCATTAAAGATAAAGTATAGATTATTTAGATTATAAAACTAGATCAATTACACTGATGATATTTTTTAAGGAATTTTCCTTATTTTTGATAACTATTTCTTTCAAAACTACTGTTTTATCCAGTAGTTTTTCTTTTTGTAAAATTTCAAGAAATTCGTAACTATCTTCATCTTTTACATCAGCTACAAAATCTTCTTCTCTACAATCTTCTCATGTATTACAAACTCAACTTAAAGATAGTCAGAATTTTTTTAAATCATAATTTTCTCATACAACATATTCAGAAAAAATAGGATTTTTTCATTTTTTGATAAAAGTATTTGGAATAGTTACATCTCAAACTTTTAAATCTATGTTTCATAGATTATTAGCTTCTCAGGCTATTATAATTTTAAAAACTCCATAATTATCTTGAATATAACTTAAAGCAGTTTCAAAGCAATTAAACATTACTAAAAATAAATCTTCTTCATCTTTAAACATTTTTCTTTCTCATCTATAAACTTTAAAATTTTCGTCATTTTTAATTTCTTCTAGAGTCATTATCTCAGTTATGTTGTTTAATAATTTTTTGTTATTAGCAAAGATTACTTTTGTTAATTTCATTTATATTATCTTTTAAATTATAAAATTTAAATAAGTGTATAAAAATATTGTTTTAAATCAATTTTTCCTTAGTAAAAAAAAAAAATTAAGCTTGATTTAACTTAATTCTTTTTTTGTTTTTAAATTATTTAGTGACACCATTCTCATTGAACGAGTCAGCCTTTTACTTCTCTCATACAAATGGCGTATTTATGTGAATAGCAAGTTCATTCACTTTTATCTCATATTTTCACATATCCTTCTTCGTTTTTGATGGGAGCTTCACAAAAACTTTCACATTCATTTGAATCATTGCATGTTTTTCATCAATCTGTAGTAGTTGGATTACATATCGCTATAGCGTCGGGATTATTAAAGATAACTCACCGAGTTCATCATTTTTCTTTGCATGCTTCTTTTTCATAATCTGCTTTATATCACTTTATTATATCTCTAAAGTTTACAATCATATAACTTGTAAATCCTTTATATTTTGGAACCATTTTACTAAGATTTTCTAATCTTGTAATCATATGTTCAATATACGAAACTCTATAACTTAGATTTGAGATTCTTCAGTCAACTCTTTCTTTAAGTTCTTTAATTATGATGTCTAATCTCTCTTTTACTTCAGAGGATAATTCAATACATTCTCAATCATATAGTTCTTCATATCATTGTGTTGATGCTTCACAAGAATTTTGTAAAGTTTTGAATATGTATTCATTGTTAGAATCTTTTATTACTCAACATACAGGTTTATATATGTCTAAACAATATGGATCATATAAATCTTCTCAGTTAGCTATGTTGCCTATAAATATAGAAGAAATAACTACACTAATACAAAAATAAATAAGCTTTTTCATATATATTATCATTTTAATATTAAAACAAATTATTTTACAGTAGATATAACGATTTTTTTATGAATAAGTGACAATTCTAGTTAGATTAGGGCTTTTAAGTTAAACATGTAACCCCTCAAAATCTTCATGTTTTTTGGTTATCTCTTTTATATGAAAAATAGTCATTATTACAACAGTTACAAATGTTTAGATTTTCAATATTTTCTTTTAATACTCATATATTTAAAAGTTGCTTAGTATTTGTTTCTGCTAAATCTAGGAAATATTTGTTAGTATTTTTAAGAACATTGTCTTTTCAAAATTTATTTATAAATTCTTGAGCTGTTTTTTCATATATTTCATAACAACAACCTCATATGGAAGGTCAGATTGAAACTAAAAGTTCTTTTGTTTTTGTTCAAAAGTTTTTTTGCATCTTTTTCACTGTTTTTGTTGCTATCTCTAAAAAAGTTCATTTTCTTCAAGCATGAGTTACTGCTATAACATTGTTTGTTGGATCATAATAAATAATTGGAACACAATCTGCTACCATTACTACTAAAGCAAGTCATTTTTTATTTGTAATTAAAGCATCTGTATTTTTTACTACTCATTCTTTTTCAATGATTTGTATATTATCAGAGTGAGTTTGTTCCATAAAGGCTAGTTTTTGGATTTTTAGTTTATTTAATAATATTTCGTGATTTTTTTGAACATTTAAAAGCCTTTACTTTATTTGAATGAAAAAATGTTTTTTGCATAAAAAAATAATCTATTTTTACTACTTGGTTTATATATTTAACAAAATTTTCATTTTTTCACTCCCACCATCTTTTATCATCTTAAATATTTCTAAAACTGCTTGTAGAGATTTTTTAAGATTTATTAAATCTCTAGGTAAGGCTCTATTAAGTGCTAGTCTTGTTAGTATATTATCTAAATCAGAAATCATTTTTAGTTTTTTTCTAACTTTATCTAGAAGTATAGGATTTCCTAAGAATTCTTCTATTAAATCTAGTCTTTTTTCTATATCCTCTTTATTTTGTAGAGGTTTCATAATATTCTCTCTAAGTAATCTTCTTCCCATAGATGTTTGTGTTTTATCTAGTACTCAAAAAAGAGTTCATATAGTAGAAGATTTTGATCCTATGTTATAGATTAAATCTAGACTCCTTATTGTAGATTCATCTAAATCCATATAATCAACAAAAGAGTCAAAGCATATAGAATTTAGATGGTCTAATTTTGATTTTTGATTTTGTTCTAGATAAGATAAAAGCATAGAAGATGCTTTTTGAGCTAAAAGTTTATTCTCCATTCAAAATCCTTCTAGATTCCTAACTCAGAAATGCTTTTTTAGCTTTTCTTTAGGATTTCAGTTATCTTCAAAATAATAAACATTTAAAGAGAATTTTTTTGAAAATATATCTTTTATATCGCTTCTGTTAAATAATTTTTTCTCAAGTATAACTTCTTTAGGAGATATCTTATATACTTCTCAAGCTAAACTATTTAAATCTTTTAATTCTCAAGTTTTCCATCTACTAGCATCAAGTTCTAGAAAACTTATACCATATTTTCAGTCTTTTTCACAAATAGATATTATATAATTGGTTATATCACAAGATGCATAATTTTCTTCTTCAAGACTAAGAGTAGCAGGAGTTATTACTCTAACCACCTCTCTTTTTACTATTCATTTTAATTTAGGATCTGAAACTTGTTCAGCTATAGCAACTTTGTATCCAGCTCTTATAAGTCTTGGTAAATATTTATCCTTTGCATGATAGGGAATACCAGCCAATGGAGTTGGTTCTTCTGCATTTTTATTTCTAGATGTCACATTTATTCATAAGACCTTATGAGCTATATTTGCATCTTCATCAAACATTTCATAAAAATCTCACATTCTAAAAAATAGTATAGCATCACCTACTTCTTTTTTCATATCATAGTATTGCTGCATAGCTGGAGTCATATTTGTTGCGATTTATCAAAATATTATTTTTTTTCTAAGGTGTCTAATTCTTTTTTTATCTTCTCATATGTATCTAGATATATTTAGAAGTAGAGCTAATCAAAGACTTAATGAAAGTAAACTTGAACCTCAATAACTAACAAAAGGAAGTGTTATTCAAGTAAGAGGTACTATATTTAGATTTACTCAAATATTTATAAATGCTTGTAATAGTATCCAAGATGAAATTCATATGGCAGAATATTTTGCAAATAAATCAGATGAATAGTATGATATGTATAATCATCTATATCATATGTAAATATATAGAGAAAGTAATATAAAAGCTCAAATAAATCATAGTTCTTCAACTATAACCGAGAATATGAAATCTCATTGAACTTCAGGGAGATATCAAAATTTTTGTACAGAATTACCAAAACCAAGTCCTGTAAAACCTCCACTTCAAATAGCTATCAATGCTTGCTCTATTTGATAATTACTATCACTGTTATGACTGTTTTCTATTATTGTCTCATTATCACTTAAAAAGTTATCAATTCTATCTGTAATGTATGAAAATTTATTTCTTTCGTCTGGTTTTGATTTATCATATATTCATAGAGTGTATACGGATACAATTAGCATAAATCAAAGTAATACCATTAATGTTAGATGTCTAGCATTAGCTCATGCAACAAAAAACATCATAAAAGAAACTGGGACTATAACCATTATTGTTCAAAAGTCTGGTTGAGCTCATATAAGCATAACTAATACTCCTAAAATGAATATAAAGGGAAGAAATCATTCAGAAAAAGTATGAACAAATGCTTTATATCGCTTTAAAAAATAGGCTAAATAAATGATAAATGTAAATTTTAAGAATTCTGTGGGTTGTATATTGAAGGGGATTCATGGTATACTAATCCATCATCTAGCTCAGTTCCATGTTGCTCATATTATCAGAACAATAACTAATAAAACTATTGTGGTAAAGAAAAAATATTTTGAGTATTTTTCAAAGAAATTGTAGGGAATTTTCACTAAAACCCCCAGGCTTATTAGTGCTAGTAATACATGGCTTATATTTCTGATAACATAGAAATGGTTATAAGCTTCTTCTATGGTTCAGTTTTTTACCATTACATTAGTTACTCTAAATGACGAATATACTGATACCGAAGAAATCATTATCATTCAAAATATTATCAAAAAAAGCACAGTAAAAAATAATTTATAATCAACTGATTTCATAAAGTTTTATTTTTTATTTTACTAAAAATCATGAAAGAAAACCTCCTACAAACATAATGATTAGAAGAACTATTATAGGAGTAAAATCAAATGCTCCAAAAGTGGTAGGAACAGTTTTTTTTATAGTGCCATAAATAGGGGATAATATATCTTGAACAAATTTTAGTCTAATTCTTATTCAAAATAAAATTAGCCAAGATAATATTATATCTAAAAATATTACTAATTGAATTATATTTAAGAATATTAATATAGTTAAAATTATTATTTGCATAATGTTTTATTATTATAAAATAATTATTTTTTTAAATTTTCTAATCAATCTTCAGCAGCTTTTTCTTGGGCTTTTTTCTTACTTCATCATTTTCAGGTTCATACTTGTTTGTCTCACAAGAATACCCCAACTGTAAAGTTTTTTTCATGGTCTGGTCAAAATTCATCTAGTACTTTATAAATTGGTGTTATATCGAACTCAGCTTGTGCATATTCTTGAATTGTTGTTTTTGCATCTTTAAATAATCTTTCTTCCATTATTTTTCCTAGAGTTGTGTAAATATGTTTATTTATGAATTCTGAAGCTTCTTCAAATCATAAATCTAAATATAAGGCTCATAAGAAGGCTTCTACAGTATTTGCCAATATATAATTATTTGTTCTTCAACCTCATAGTTCTTCTCATTTTCAAAGATATAGGTATTTATTTAATCATAGATTTTTAGCAATATTAGCTAGATTTTTTCATCTAACTAAGGCACTTCTAAGGTCCGTTAATTCTCATTCTTGTTTTTCTGGGAATTCATTAAATAGACGTGATGTTATGACTAATTCTAAAACAGCATCTCATAGAAATTCTAATCTTTCGTTATGTGTTGGAGCAAAGTCAGGTCTTTCATTTACTAATGATTTATGTATGAAGGCTAAAATATAGTTACTTGTGTTTTTATATTTTATACCTAAGCTTTCTAATAAAGTTATTATCTTTTTTTTACAGATTTCGCAATCTGTTGCTTTTTTTGTTACAACCAAAATTTATTTATTAAATATCTAAAGGACTACTATAATTTAATCTTTTTAATCTTTTTGTAAAGTTTTGATTTAATTAAATATGGATTAATCTAAAATTAAAAAAGTCTAAATATTTTTTAGACTTAATTTTTTATTTAAATAATTTGAATTTTACTTTTCCTGAAAGCTCATCTTTTATTTTTTTACATTCTTCCATATTCTCATAGAAATTGTTCAGGATTCAGTTCACTATCTTTTTACTAGAATCATCTCCATAAGTTTTAGATAATTCTATAGCTTCATTTATAGAGACTTTAGCTGGAATTTCTTCCTTTAGAAATAACATCTCAGTAAGTCATATAAATACAGGAAGTAGGATTGAATAGTTCATTGATTTTACATCAAATCTAGGGGCATATTTCATTATTATACCTATTAAATATGATTCGTTTTTAATAACTAGGTCATACATCTCATCAAGATATTCTTCATCTAAAGAAAAAGAAAATATTTCACTAAAAAAATATTCTTTAAACTTTTTTTCATCAAATTCTCAAAAGGTTCTAGTATATAATTTTTGAAATAAAAACTTTCTAGTTTTTTTACGATTTGTTTTAGTTATTTGCATCAAAGTTCAATAAGGCATTTAAAAAACGAATCACAAAAAAATATATACTTACTTTGCAATTCGTAATTATCTTGTATAAATGGTATAGATTATATTCTAGTAACTTTTTGAGTTTTTTGTTTTTTTACAATAACTTGTCTTCATTTATACATTCCGTTCTCATCTACAAAGTGAGCTAAACCAGTTTGTTCTTTATTTAAAGCAACTCTATTTTTTAATTTTTTAGCTGTAAGCTTAATCCAGTTAGAAGTTCTTCTTCTTGTTCTTGATTTAGAGTGTTTTTTCTTAGGTCAGAAAGACATATTTATCTTATTAAATAATAATAACAGGAGGATTTTATAAAAAAAATTTAATATTGCAAGTTTTTGTATAAAAAAGTCTTTAAATGATAAAAATAAAACTTGACTTATGTGTTGAAAATATTTTTAGTACTTTTTAAAAAATAAAAAAATAATTAAATTTTAATAAATAATTTTATTTCCATAAAAAGTTTAGAATAAATAATGCAAATTAGATTTATTAAATGTTTTGTGTAGGTTTATGATAAATTTATATATTACATCACATAAGTTATATTATGTGATGTAATGTTATCTTTTTTGTTCTTCTGCTTCTTTCTTAAAATCTTCTCCCCTTTCTACATAGTTATTGTACATACTAAAGCTAGGACTTGCACAAGAAAGTAATGCAATTTCTCAAGATTTACAATTTTTGTATGCAAATTCTACAGCTTCTTTCATACTAGATGTTTCTATAAAGTTTATATTGTATCAAAGTTTATCTATTTCTCTTTTAATGTCTTTTCAAGTATCTGGAAAATATACTATATTCTTTATTTTATATTCTTTTACTACTTTTGCGAAATTTTCAAATTCAAATCAGTAATCAAATCATCATAAAAATATTGTTCATATTTTTCAAGCATAGGTTTTAATTGCAACTGCCGTAGAATCTGGAGTTGAAGCTAATGAATCATTTACAAAGGTTATTCAATTATAAGTTCCAATTTCTTCTAATCTGTGAGGTAGTGTTCAAAATGTTTCAAGAGTCTTTTTCAAAGAATCTATAAGTTCTGATAAATTAATGTTTTCTCTTTCTGATATAAATCCCAATGCACATATTATAGAAGAAATGTTTATCCTATTATGATCTCATTTTAAAAGTATATTTTCATCATTTAATATATGTTTTCAGTTTAAATAGAACTTTTTCTCTTTATAAAAAGAGTCTCATTCTAGTCAAAAGTAACTAATTTTTTCTGAGATAATATCTTCTAGAGTTTGTTTTAATGAATAGTTTGAAATTTTATATTCAGCATTTTTTAAGATATTAAATTTTGCTTGTTTATAAGTAGCGAAATCATGATTATGCCAATCAACATGACATCTAAATATATTTCATAAAATTCAGATAAATAAATCTGGAGAAAAATCTTCTAACATATAGCTTGACATTTCATATATGACAAAATCATATTTTTCTCCTCATAGTAAATCTATTTCATCTAAAACTGGTTTTCAAATATTTCAAACTAACTTTGTATTTAATCAGGCATTTTTTAAGGTTTCAAAAAGAACTGAAACTGTTGTTGATTTTCCTTTTGTTGCAGTTATTCAAATAACCTTTCATTTATAATTATTATAAAATATCTCTGTTTGAGATGTTAATTTTTCTCTATGTGGAAAGATTTTTTCTTTGTAAGGACTTATTCAAGGTGCTTTTATTATAATATCAAAAACTTCTAAGTTATCTAAGCATTTTTCTCAAAAAATTGCTTTTATTTCCTCTGTTTCATTAAAAATTATGTTAGGATTCTCATCTAAGACTGTTATGTCTTGTACTCATATCTTTTTTAAAAATTCTAATGTACTCTTCCCTTCTCTAGCAAAACCTAAAATTGCTATTTTTTTATTTATCAATTTCTTTATTTTCATTTTTCTTTTTGTATAAGTTTATATATAGTTGTGTAGCATTTTGGGTGTACACATCCCCTGTTTCAAGGACATATGCTGTTAGACATCTTCAGTAGACACATCCACTGTCTAGTCAAATGGTGTTTTTTCTCACTCTTAATCCATTTTTTGCCCAGTGTCCGTAGACCACCATTTTCTCTCAGTTATAGTATTCGTACCAAGGTCTTTCTTGGTATGTTCTGATACAAGTTATTTCATCTTCTGTATGTTCTCTTAGAGGTTTTCATGGAACAATTCATCAATGTACTAAAATGAAATTATCCTCTTCTATGTATAATGGTAAGCTTCTAAGAAAATCTATAAGATGATAGGCTTTTTTCTCATCTATTTTTTCTTTTAATTCTTTAAAAGCTTTTTTTGAGTATTGATGATTATATTCTTTTCCTTGGCTGTCATACCATCTTAAAAAACCTAAGTCATTGTTTCAGGCTACACTTTTAAATTGTTCTTTATTTTTGTATAAGAATTTCAGGACTTTATAACTTTTAGGTCATCAGTTTACTGCATCTCAAGTAAGATAAACTTTATCATCTTCTTGAGTTCTTATTCTTTTTACAAGGAGTTTTAGCTCCTTATAACACCCATGTACATCTCAGATAAATATAGTTCTTCACATATTTAGATATATACTTTAGATAAATATAAAAATATAATAGCTATAATAGCTAATAATAAAACAAAAAATAATCTTTTTTTGTATTTTTTGAAATTTAATTCTTTTGTAATAAAAATTCATATTAAGATTATCCAAATAGTAGATAGGTTTACTATAACATAAGCAACAGTAAAATCTATCATTTTATAAGCATAAAACATAGATATAACCGTAGGTCAAACGATAATAGCGGCTATTGTTCACATTTTTATTCATTTCCTATCTATTTTAAAGCTATAATCTTTGTGTTTTAAGATATTTAAAATATAAAAGAATAAGAAAAAAGCTATTCATTGGGTTATACATATAATGGAAATATCTCATACAAATTTCCGTAGCATAACTCATAGTGAAAGTATTAATCAGGCTAAAATAGGATAAAAAATAGTTTTTTTGTGTTCTATAAATTCTTCAAAAGAACTATGATAGATTAATAATCACATTGCTCAAATTATCAATGTTCATATAAGTAAAAAGTATGGATTAGTAGATGAGAACTCGCCTAGTATTATTCCTCACCACAAATAACCAAATATAGGTTGAACATTTTTTATAGAGTTAGCTAGAGTAAAACCATTTTTATCTATAGATATAAAAAAAATATATGATCATAGGGCTATAAAAAAACCAGATAATAATCAATATAAAATATATTTTATATTTGTGATATTTTCATGTCAAAAAATTAGTAAAAACAAGATTCAAACAATAAATAGTCAGATTCAATAATATCTATTGTAAGTTTCTTGTTTTATATGAAGACAATATTTTCTTGGTAGATTCCAAGTAGCAAAACCTATTGAAGCTAAAAAAGCTAGTGTAAATCAAGTTATTAATTCTTGCATTTTTGTGTTTATTTAGTAGTTAATTTTATTCCTCATCTTTATGTTTTTCTTTTTTATGAGATTTTTCTTCTTGTCTCTTATTTTTTAGATAATAGATACCACAAATAATAATAACAAAAATTAATCCTCAAATAAGTGCTTCTTTACTGTATTTTGCTATTAATTCTTCATTTTCTCAGGCAACATAACCTATAAGGATTAAAATTATGTTCCATATTCATGCTCATAAAAAAGTATAAAGTAGGAATTTAATATAATTCATTTTAAAAATTCATGCTGGGATACTTATTAGTTGTCTAACTACCGTTATAAGCCTAGCTACAAAAGTTGTAATTTCTCCATGTTTATGAAAGAATTTTTCAGTTTTTTCATAATGTTTCATTTTTATTAGAAAGTATTTCCCATATCTCTCTATGAGTGCTTTTATAACATTAGCTCATAAATATCTTCATAGAAAATAGTTTATACTTGCTCATACTAAAGCTCATGATGTTCAAGATAGAAATAATAATATAAAGTTCATTTCTCATCTACTTACTAGGTATCATCAAGGAACCATGGCTACTTCACTTGGAAATGGAAAAAATGATGATTCTAGAACCATCATTATAAATGTTCAAGTATATCAAAGGTCTTTTACTATATCAACTATGTAATTTACTATTTCGTGCATATTAATAAGTTTAAATTATTATCTTAAAGTGAAAAATAGTTAAATTCATCACATTTTTTTGAATTCTATGGGTGTTTTTATTATTTTTTTGTATACCTCTGGAATCTCATGTTTCATATATAGTAATGATTTAGCTTGTGCTAAGTGATGTTCCTCTGCTTCAAGTCATAAATCTTCTATTATTTCATCTATTAGTAATTTCCCCTCTTCTTCTGAATTTGCTTCTACTTCGATTTCATATCTTTCTCAGTATTTGTGTTTATCAATATCTATAACGTATTTTTTTCAATTAAGTTCTCATTTGTATTCTTCCCTATCTGTATTTATAGTAAAGGCTTCTTTTAAATCAGAAAGTTTTAGTCAAAATTCTCAGAGTTTTTCTATTGCTTCTTTTCAAGAATATTCTTTTGCAAAGTTACCACTTTTTCTATCTTTGAATTCCACATTAGAATTTCTTATTCTACAAACATTGGCTGATAGAAGTAGCTTATAATCTTTTGTATCCATATAAATATCTTCTATATTTTCTTTTTTCACTAATTTACATTTATTTCTGATTATTTCTAGGTCTTTTGGAGTTATTTTGAATTTTCTTTCTATTTCTATATTCATAAAGATTTATTTTACTTTTAATTACAATTAGAAATTAATTATATTAATCTAAAAAATAAGTCAATTTTTCACAAAAAGTTTAATTATATTTATTAAGATTCTATTAAATTTGCATAGATTAGATTTTTATGGTATTCTAAACATAGAATAAAAACAATTTTTTGTTATGGAAGAAAAATTAGTACAGATTTTAAGAGCTTTATATTTTATATCAGAGGAAGAACAAAATAAGTTTCTGGTGATATTTAATAGTCTTAGTGAAAGTACTAAATATAAAATTTTAGTTATGTTGTTTAAAAGAGTTGAAAATTATAAAAAATGATTAAAAAAAATAAATAAAGAGTTATCATTCATTGAAAATAATTTAGAAGAGTTTTTAGAAAAGAAACAAATAGATGATATAAATATTAGTTTTTAGTTTATAATTATATGGAAACTGTAGAATTAGTAAAAGTATCAGAGAATCAATTGATTCCTGACACTGAAAAAATACTTGATTATCAAAAGAAAATCGAGGAATTAGATTTATGATATTTCTACAGAGAAGAGATAAGAAAACAAGTTCAGCAACTTTGAAGAAAAACTCATCGAATTAATTTACTTATACAAAAAATTTTAGATATAGTACCAGGTTCTTCAGATAGTGACTTGATTTTTGGGGAAGGGAAATTTTATAAAGAATCTAAATTCATAAAAAAAATAGCTGAAGAGATTAATAAGACTTTTGATGATTTTTTAAATCTATGACTTTTGATAAAAAAAGAAGAAAATGAGAAAGAAGAGAGTGGATGAAAAAATGATAAAGAAAATGCCCTTTATTATGATAGTAGTAAGTTGGATAAGGATTTGAAAGAAATTGAAAAATCTCTTGATGAAAAAGATGGAGTGTTATATGAAAAGTTAGAGGACCTATTAAAGGAATTTGAAGTAAAAAGAGCTAATCAGAGTAAAGCTACAACAATAGCTAGTATTTTAAAAAAAGCTGAAGAGTGAGCAAAAGCAATAAAAGAAAGGAATGATCATTTTAAGGAGTAGAACAGAATTATGGTAAAGGGAGTGTGCATTAAAGTGT
>DJMN01000051.1 GCA_002435385.1 Patescibacteria group bacterium UBA6489 | reverse complement strand
AATTCAAATTCAATTGTTAAATTTATTTCTTATTGTTTACAGAGAATATACAAATTACCTAAAAATAATGCCAATAAAAATAACCGAGTTTTGCCTCAGTTATCTTTGTTTTAGATGTTTATTTTTGAAAAACTGGGGAGTTTTGAGTTTTACTTGTTCATAATCTTATTAAAATCTTTTTTACCCCCAAAATAACTACTCATGTAATTAATAGTATAAAAAATATTACAGTAAATAGACTTTTTAGTATAGAAAAAAAATTTGTGATACTTGCAATATATGAAACAAAGCTAGGATACATTGAAATCATTACTATAATTCAAATATTTTCTAAATAATCAAATACCCCTCAGAAAACTGGAATTAAACTTAAAATCAAAATAATTTTATTTGGCTTAAAACTTTTTTTGAACAAATAAAATAAAAGTAAAGAATAAGATATAATAAATAATCAAGGATAAATCATATCTATTGGAATTTGTTTGAACAAGTATTCAGATCTTCACTCTTCTCATAGTATGTTTAACAGTTGAAAAACATAATCTGGGCTATAACCTGTTGGTAGATTATCTAGCAACTTCATGTTATCAGAATATTTCATAACATGTGGTATAGTTATCATAATCATCAGTATATAAATGGCTTGGGTTATGATAAATAGAACAAGTATATTTTTACCTGTTGAATATTTATTCAAAGAATTTTGAATTTTACTCATGCTAATTTAATTATATCAAAAAATCAAAAACTTGATTTTCTCCACATATTCACAATAATATAGCCCCAGTATAATTTAAATATAAAAAATTCAAATGAAATACCTAATAAAAGTCTCTCCTGAGATAACAATAAAGTCAAAAGCTGTTAGAAAACAAGCTATAAAATTACTTTCTAGAAATATAAGATCTCATCTAAAGATATTTTTAGGACCAGATGATTTTGATGTAAAAGCTATGTGGGATAAGATAGAGTTTACTATGAATAAAGAAGGGGCAGATGAGAAACAAATAGAAGACACTTTGTCTAAGATTCCTTGAATAGATTCGTGTTTACTTGTAAGGGGCTATAAACTACCAGAGTGATATAAAAAAGAACAAGATAATAGTGAAATATTTAAAACTATTTTTGAAAAAACAAAAGAATTTTATCTAGATAAAATAGAATGAAAGACTTTTGTTGTTAGAGTAAAAAGATCTTGAGAACATAATTTTACTTCTATTGATTTAGAAAGATATTTATGAGGAGGGCTTTTAAAATTCTCTGAAAATGCTAAAGTTAAATTAAAAAATCCTGATTTGGTAGTAAAAGTTGATGTAAAAGATGATACTTTTTATATAGTAAAAAATACTATAAAATGACTTTGAGGTTATCCTATTTGATTTCAAGATAGAGTTATTAGTTTGATTTCTGGAGGTTTTGATTCTGGTGTTTCTACTTTTTCTATGATGAAAAGAGGATGTAAAGTTGATTTTTTGTTTTTTAATTTATGATGAAAGGCTCATGAACTTTGAGTTAAACAGATTTCATTATTTTTATGGAAAAATTTCTCAGCTTCGTATAAAAATGCAAGATTTATAACTGTAGATTTTGAAAATGTTGTAGCGGAGCTTATGACCAAGGTAAATCATAAATATAGATGAATACTTCTAAAAAGATATATGTTAAAAATCTCTTCTATGCTAGAGGGTTATTATGCTATAATAAAGTGAGATAGCTTATGACAAGTTTCTAGTCAGACTTTAAAAAATATGAATGTTATAGACAAGGCTTCTAGTAATTTGGTTCTAAGGCCTCTTATTTCATATAATAAACAAGAAATTGTAGATATAAGTAAACAAATCTGAACTTATAATTTTTCTGCAAATATGCCAGAGTATTGTTGAGTTATATCTGATAAACCTTCTACATGAGCAAAAGAAGAAAAAATACTTGAACAAGAAGAGCTTATAGATGAATCTATTTTGAAAGAAGTTTTTGAAAATAGAAGAGTAGAAAAAGTTAGAGATATGTTGGTTGAAAATTTGGAAGAAGAAATTATAGAAATGACTAATTTCCCAGAAAAAAATGAGATTATTATTGATATAAGAGAAGAAGATATAAGTCAAATAGATCCTTTAGAAATTCAAAATGTTGAAATCTTAAATATTCCTTTTTTTGAGATAAATAATAAATTTAAAGATTTAGATCAATCAAAGACCTATTTGTTGTATTGTGAAAAAGGTGTTTTATCTAAACTGCATGGGCTTTATTTAAAGGAAAAGTGATTTACAAATGTAAAGATGTTTAGGGAGTTAAAATGAAGTTGACCTTGTAGCAAGTAAAGTTTCTTGACTTTATAAATAAAAAGTCCTTAAAAAAGTTGAAATATTATTATTTTTCATATACTTGATTAGAGTCATTTAAAATTCCTTTTAAATTCACCTTTTTGTATCCTAATTTTTCAATAATTTATAAAGGATTAAAAATAGGTAAAATATTCTTAATAACAATAATAAAAAATGCTAAAGAAAATCTTCCTTTTTATAATTTTAATTATTTGAGTTGTTTGATGATATAGTTTAGTATCTTGAAGTGTCTCCCTTTCTAGTGCCAATATAACTTTAGCCTGAAAACTTTCTGAGAATATTTTTCTCGGTTCTGAAGGGTTAAATTCAACTATATTAATATATAAGAGTGACTATGATATAAAAGATTTTACTTTACACTCGACTTGTAATGTAGAATCAAAGTTTCTAAATAACTATAACAATTTATATTTTTTTGAAGTAAAATATTTAGATAAAAAATGTAATAATCCAAATATTGTTTTAAAATATCAAGAACAAGTATTTTCTAATACTATTGTAAGTTTAAATTTTGTATCTTATGTTAAAGTTTTTGGTTCTATGGTTGATTATGATACAGAATATCTTTCAAACATAAAAGTACTATATGAAAATGAGCTTGATCAACTTGCTATTTTTGATAATTATAATGAGACTAGTATTTGAAAATATTTTTTATATTTAAGAAAGAAAAGATTATTTAATGAAGAAAAATTTAAATTAAATATAGTAAATGATATCTTAGCTGGTAGAGAAAAAAAATATATAGTTCCTGTTGTATGAGAAAAGATGCCTACTCAATATAATAGAGTTCCTAACTCACCTAGAAGTTATAGGTCCTCGTATACTGATTGAGTTCACCATGGATGGGATATTTATACAAAACTATGACAAGAAGTTGTAGCACTAGATGATGGTATAATAATAAGGGTTGTTGATAATTTTGATTATTCAGATTTATCTAAATTAAAAATGTGAGTTGATTTAACTGATGAGGATAAGTTAAGAAATTTAGATATACTTAGATGAAATCAAGTTTGGTTAAAGACTTCTAAATGAGATGTTGTATTTTATAGTCACCTTTGAAAAGTTAATTCTCTTATAGAAGAATGAATTAAGGTAAAGGCTTGAACTCCTTTAGGTAATGTGGGAATAAGTTGAGTTCCTGACAAGAGTTATACAGATTATCATCTTCACTTCCCTATACAAAAAAATCCTTATGATAAAAGTAGAGTTGGAACTTATGATATAGTTGATTATATGAAATGGGATTGGATGTTTAAATGAGAATCTTATGAATATATTTTAGAACATCAATGAGAAGTGTTTGAGGACTAATCCCTTACTTTCTACCATAATTTAAGTTAAATAATGTATTTGGACTGAAAAAGTGAAGAAAAAACAATTTTAAAGAAAATGAAAAAGAATTATGTGAACGATTATTACTAAAAATAAAAAGGCTTATTTTGATTATGATATTTTAGAATCTTGGGAAGCTTGAATTGAGTTAAAATGATATGAAGTAAAAAGTATCAGAGCTGGTCAGGTTAATTTAAAATGATCATATATAAGTGCTATAAGTTGAGAGCTTATGGTAAAATGAACGCATGTAAGTGCTTGGAAGGCACTAGCAAATAGAGATAGTATAGATACTAGTTGTGATAGAAAGATTTTTTTACACAAAAAGACTGTTTCTTATCTCTCCTCCAAACTAAAAGAGAAATGATTTTCAATTATTCCATTAGAACTTTACTTTAAGTGAAGTTTGATTAAACTAAAGGTTTGATTAGCTAAGTGAAAAAAGCTTTATCAAAAAAAACAAGTTTTAAAGGAAAGGACTTTAGATAAAGAAGCAAAGAGGGCTATGAGTAAGTATTATTAATATCCTTAATATTAATATTTATGAAAATTGAAGTAAAAAAAGGTTTATCTGAGGATTTTATAGCTCTTTCAAAATTAGATTATACAAATACTTATGATTCAATGCATAGTATTTCATATTCTAATAAAGATAAACAAATTTCTTTTTTTGAAATTAAACTGCCAAAATCTATAAAAAATGAATCTAAAGTTTATATTGATGAAATAATGGAAGATGTTATAGAAGATATTAAAGCTCTAAATAGTGTATCTTTAGTTGTCTTTTATGAGAATAATCCAGCTTGATATTTGTTAGCTAAGTGGGAAAAGTGGTGAAAATCAGAAGTTCTAGATATTAGGGGGATTCTAGTATCAAATAATTATTCTAGAAAATGATTATGAAAAGCTTTAGTTTTAAAATGTATAGAACTGGCTAAAGAAAATAAAAACTGTAGAGGAATCTATGCTGAAATGGATACTACAAAATATCAAGCAAATAAGTTACTTATACATATGTGATTTGAGTTTGCTGGAACTAAGTTTTTTATATATTGAAATGAAAAGCCAAACAAGTATTCAAAAGAAGCTATTTACTTTTTTTATCCTATAAATAAATAAAACTTTTAATTTTTAATTTAAAATATTATGTTAGATCCAAAATATATAAGAGCTAATCTAGAATTAGTAAAAGATTGAGCTAGAAAAAAAAGAGTAAAAGTAGATATAGATGGTTGGGGAAAATTAGATGATAAAAGAAAAGAACTACAACAAAAGTTTGATGAGAAAAGAGCTGAGCAAAATAAAGCTTCTGCTGAGATAGCAAAAGCTGACGCTAGTGAAAGAGAAGCTATGATAGCAAAAGTATGAGACTTAAAAAAAGAGGTACAACAAGCAGAAGAAGAGCTAAAAGCTGCGATGGTGGAATGGGATGAACTTTTAATGAATATTCCAAATCCTCCAAGTCCAAGTATGCCAGAATGAGCAAGTGATGAAGATAATGTTACTATAAAAGAATGGTGAAAAATTCCTGAATTTGATTTTGAAGTAAAAGATCATATGCAACTTTGAACTGCTTTAAATTTAATAGATGTTGAAACAGCAGCCGAAGTATCTGGTTCTAGATTCTACTACCTAAAAAATGAAGCTGTTTTGATGCAATTTGCTATTGTTAATCTTGTTTTTCAGACTCTTTGAAATGAAGAGGTTATTAAAAAACTTATAAAAGAAAAGTGATTAAATCTTTCTTCTAAAGCTTTTCAACCAATGCTTCCTCCTGTAATGATTAGAAATGATGTACAAAAAAGTATTCATAGAGTATTTGGAGAACAAACTTATAAATTTGAAGAAGATAAAATAAATATGGTTGCTTCTGCTGAGCATACTATGGCACCATATTATATGTGAAAAACTTTAGAAAAATCAGAACTACCAGTTAGGTTTATAGGATACTCTAGTGCATTTAGAAGAGAAGCTGGAACTTACTGAAAAGATATGTGAGGAATTCTTAGAGTTCATCAGTTTGATAAACTTGAAATGGAAAGTTTTACAGATGCTGAGACTTGAGAAGATGAACAAAAATTAATTGTTGCTATTCAAGAGTATTTAGTACAACAGTTAGAGATTCCTTATAGACTTCAACAAGTTTGTACATGAGATACAGGTAAACCAGATTATAATCAGTTTGATATAGAGTGTTGGATTCCTTCTCAAGGAAAATATAGAGAAACTCATACATCTGATTATATGACTGATTTCCAAATGAGAGGAGTTAAATCATTCTATAAAGATGAAGATGGAAAAAAGAAATTATTACACACAAATGATGCAACAGCATTTGCAATAGGTAGAATTTTGATAGCTATTTTTGAAAATAATCAAACTAAAGATGGAAAGATTGTTATACCTAACGTTTTAAGACCATTTATGGGTGGTAGAGAGATGATTGGATAGTGATTTCGCAATAAAATAGTTTTAAACATACTTAAAACTATTTTGTTTTTAATCATATCTTTTAAGTATAAATAAAATTACGATTAATAAATTTTTTCTATGCTTCACAAGAATCCCCCCAATAACTTCAATCCGAGATTTAATGTTGTATGATGCTTTGTAGAATACGATTCTGAGATACTATTACTTCTTAGAAATAAGAATAAAATTCAGTGAAATACTTGGTGAATGCCTGCTTGAAAACAGGATGAGTGAGAAAGTTTAGAGGATGCTATGAAAAGAGAATTATTTGAAGAAACTTGAGTTGTTGTAAGTAAAAATGAACTAAAATATTTTGATAAGCTTTATGTAAATCATAAATATGATTTTGTTTATCATATGTTTCATTTGAAAATTGATAAAAAAACTGAAATTACTCTAAATCCTGTTGAGCATAGTGAATATAAATGGTTTTCAGGAGAGGATGCTTTAAAAGAAAATTTAATAGAAGATTTAGATGAATGTATAAAAATGTTTTATAACATGTAAAAAAGATATTTGAAATCAAATATCTTTTTTTACTGGAATAGTGACAATAACTAAAATCTTAAAGTGTTTTCTCTAACCATCGCGTAAGTTCTGTATTTATCATATTTATCCTGTTTTATCATATTTTGAGCAATTTTTTCTTTTTTAAATTTTATAACATCTTTAACTATTTCACTCATAGCTATGTTTTTTTCTTGAGATATATTAGTAGTATCTTCTATATCTGTTTTCATAGTTGATAAAACTCCAAATACTAAGGCAAATAACATAAGCACAGGGATAGCAACCTTCATTTTTGAGATTTTCATATTTTTCTTAAATATTAAAGAATATAATTTTAGCTTAATTTTTAAGCTTTTCATTCTTGATATTTTAACTGTTTCTAATTTAAAATTTTTCATGTGTTATATTTTTAGAATTTAAAGTTTTAAGGATTTTTTTTAATCATCGACTTATTATTTTTCTTATATTTACTTCTGTTTTTCAGGTAATATTAGAAATTTCTTTTGTGGTAAATTCAGATAAATATTTCATTATAATTATATCTTTTTGTATTGATGGTAGTTCTCATATAGCATTTTGGGCTTCTGATAATACTGTTTCATTATCAATTTTTTTATCAAGGTCTTGTTCAAATTTTAGAAATTCAGCATAACCTGTTTCCTCCATCTCATCAAGACTTAAATCTATTTTATTTTTTCTGAAATAGTCTGTTAGAGTATTCCTTGCTATAGTGAAAATCCAAGTTGAAAATTTATAATCAGGATTATAGCTATCAAACTTGTCAAATCATTTTAGAAAAGTTTCACTTGTTAAGTCTTCGGCTAATTCTCTATCTTTATTTAGATTGTAATAGAAGTATGAAAAAACCTTGTCTTTAAACTCTTCATAGTTGCTTATATAACTCATATTTTATTGTTTTTAAATTAAGCATATTAAAATTGGTCGTATACTTTTATTATTATCTAACTTCTAAGTTTTCTACAGAACTCTCTTCTAATTTTATTTCCTCTTCTTTTGGAAGAATTTCAGGAAGTATTTCTTGATCTTCTATTCAGTTTTCTTCTAATTTCATTCTTTCTTCCTCTGGCATAATTCAAGGAATTTCAGAAGGATTTTCTAATGAATTTTCCTCTAACTTTAATTTTTCTTCTGGAAACATTTCAGGCATTTCTAAATTAATATCTTCTTGGTAATTTTGCATTAATGCTTCGTGAGTTTGTAGTTTATCTATTTCAGCCATAAATTTTCATTCATCTTTTATAGCTTCTATTCTCTTTAGTTGTTCTAGTAATTCTTTTTTTATTGATTCATCCTTTAATGAATTAATTTCAGATTTTAACTTCTCTACTATTGGTGTTTTGAAGTCTCCAGGAACAAATTCAACTTCTTCATATTCTCCCATTAATGCTGGGTCACTATAAATTTTATCTATTTTTATCATCATCTCTTTTCCATCTTCTGCTGATTCTATTTTATTTATTTCTTCTAGCAGTCTATTTTTTACCTGTTCATCTTCTAATGTATTTACATGATCTTTTAATGCATTTATCATTTCTTCTTCTGGTGTAAGTATTCCTTCTTCCTGTATATAGTAATTCATTAATGCTTCACTATTTTGAATTTCATCAAGCCTAACCATAAATTCTCCCTCATTTTCTATTGATTCTAAATCTTTTAATTCTTCTAATAGTTTGTTTCTAGTTTCTCTATTTTCTATAGAATTAATCTCTTCTTTTAGTTTTGCTGCCATCTCTTTCATCATTTCTTCTTCATTAAAATCTGGAGAAATATATTCTTCTGGTTTTACATAATCCTCTTTATTATATTCATAGTATTTTCTTAAAGATTCATTACCATATATTTCATCTAATTTAGGGAAAAAATCCCCTTCTTTTTCTATAGTTTCAAGAGTTTTTAATTTTCATAATAGCTCTTTCTTTACTTTTTCATCTTTAAGTGAGTAGATTTCAACTTTTAAAGATTCAACAATATCTTTTTTCATTTGAGTAAATTTTTCTTGTTCAATTCTCATCATTTCTTTATCTGGAACCTCTTTGTACTCTAGGAAATATAGTTCATTTATTTTTTCATGCTCTTTATCAACTATTTGCATTAGTTCCTCTTCACTGGTTGCTTTTTTTAAAGTATCAATACTTTTTTTCAATTGTTCTTTGTGCTCTTTTTTTTCCACAAATTTTAGCATATCCTCTAACTCTGCTATATGAGCCTCTTTGATATCATCAAATTTTAGCTCTTCTTTTTCTAAGGAAATTTTATCTTCGGGCATTTCCAAATTAGCATCCATTTGCTTTATCATGGCGTCATCTAATTCCATCTTTAGTTTTTCAATACTTTCCAAAAATAAATCCATATTTTCTTCTTTTTCAAGATTTGATAGTCTATTCTCAAATTCTTTTTTTATATTATCATCTTCTAGTATTTCAATTTCTGATTTAAGCATTTCTGTAAAGTCTTGCTTATTAATTATGTCTAATCACTCAGATAGTTCTTTAAAATCTTCTTCAGGAAGTTGTTTTTCCATTTTTATTTCATTTAAAATGTGTTTTTTCAAATCATCATTTTCAAATGCACTTACTCAAGTTATTGTTATAAACATAGTTCATAAAAGAACTCAAGATATTGTTTTATTTACTTTCATATATAATTGTATTTATAAAATTAAGGTGTAAGTAGCTACATGCTAGTATACGGATAAATGGGAAAAGTGTGACTAGTTTTTATTTTTTAGTTTTTTTTGCTAAATGTAATAAAAATATGTTAAAATTAAATAAAGTTAACTATTTCCTAATAATTTATATTATGCCAAAGATACCAGAAGATATAAGTACTAAACAAAATGACACTTATTTACCCCCCCAAAATTTAGAGACTAGTGAAGAAACTAGAAATAAAGTTGCAAAATTAATTGAACTTTTTGAAGAATTACAAAGTGTATGATATGAAAAGGTAAAAGTTCAAGAAAATCCAGAAAGAATAAGATGAGTTAATATATCAGCTAAACAAGTTGAAGAAGTAGTACAAGATATAAAAACTGAACTAAATAATAATCCAGTTGTAGAACAAGAAGAACTTATCTCAAAGTCAATAGACTGATATAGAAAAAGAATGAAAGAATCCTATGGCGAAACTATATCAGAACTCTGAGCAAGGGTTCGTATTTTGAGACAAATACCAGAATATAAAGAACAAATAAATAAAGAAGTGATAATTTATTTAACTGAAAATAGTATTATTGAGATGATACAATCAGAAAATAAGGAGGAACATGCCAAAAATCTTATTACATTATGAGAAGAGGGTTTTCTATGACATATTGCATTAGCTATAAGACTAACCTACTCTTGACTCAGAAATGACATAAAAGAAAAAATACTAAATGAGTTTATAGGCTTTTTGGAAAAAGAAAAACAAGAATTTAACAAAGTAAATAAAAAATCAATACAAGAGAAAGAAAGAGAACTTTTCTGAAAATACTTACCGGAAGATGATTTTTATTCTCATATCGCAAATTTAGAAAGAAAAAATAAAGACAAACTTGATAAATCTGATTATAAAAAATATACAAATAGTGTTTTATTGCCTGAAGCAAAATCATATATAGATAACTTCAAAAGGGAAAAAACAGAAAAAGAATATGAAGAATTAATAGATAACCTTTATCAAGCTTGGTGGATTAATAAAAAGTTAACAGAAAAATCATCAGGAATAGATTGTAATGATAAAACTTCTATAAATATAACAATTGCTACGGAATTTAATTCTTTAATAAATGAATTCATTGATGTAAATGATCATGCTTCACTAAAGATTCGTAATCATCCATTGATATGTGATACTTTTGATACTCGTATACGTTGTATAGAAGAATTTTGAAGAGCTCAAGAATACTGAGTAATTTCTAATGATAGCTATTTTATAAGCACCCCTACTGAATATTATATTGCTAAATACGATTGAAAAACTCATTGAAAACAAAAACTGATTCAGTATGAAAAACAAGAGAATCAACCTTTCTCACCTGATATAGCAGAATATATTGCTCAATTAATTTCTGATATAAATGTTGAAAATAATAAAGAAAAAGAAATTTATGAATTCGCTCTTCTTATTAAGCCCTATCATCTGTATAGTTGTGTGAATTTTTCTAATAAAATTTTTTTCAATGAAGAAGATTTTAAAAAGGTAGAAGGACAACTAAAAATAATATTACAAAAGGATAACAAAAATGCTCACGCATATAAAAGTTTATGAATTCTTTACCAATGAATATTTTCCCAATATTGATATGAAAAATCTTTAGAATTACTAGAAAGAGCTATTGATATCACCCCTAATGATAGTGACCTTTATGTAGAATTGGGTAAATTGTATATAAATAAAATTAAAGATAATGATAAAGCTTTAAAATACTTACAAAAAGCTGTTAGACTTGATAAGAATAATACTTCCGCACTCCTATATCTAGGAATCTCATATAAACTTCTTAATAGAGTCCAAGAAGCAATAGCTAGTTTGGAACAGGGGCTTACTTTAGCCCCTGATAATGGCACTATATGTTATGAACTAGCTGCTATATATGAAGATAAGCTTTCTGATTATAATAGAGCACTAATTTTTTATGAAAGGTATTCCGAGCTAAATCCTAACACATGATTTGTTAAAGATAAAATTGATGAAGTGAAAAAGAAATTAAATTCCAAATCTGCATAGCACATATTCAATATCTAACTGAACATAAAAAGAGAAATATTAAAGTTTTAATATTTCTCTTTTTTGTTTTTGCTATAAAAAATTCATAGTTTACCAAGAATTATTTCAAATATTCTCCTGCAAACTTGTTTGTCAGTTTGATGAACTCTCAAATATTTTCAACTTCTCATCATTCTAGTAAAACAGCTTGATAGTATGAATAACTTATCATGTCTTGAAGTTTTTTAGATTTTACATCCTTTTTAAACTCTTTTTGCATAGATTTTATCAATTTATCTTGTGGGTTTAATTCTAGAATCCTTTTTTGTGCTGGTATTCGCTGTCACATAGCTTTCATCATCTTTTCCATTTGTGGAGTCATTCAGTTTTCAGGAGTTTTTATTGCTCATAAATATCCTCCTAGATTTTCATTTAATTCTACTTTTTCTAACTTATCTGTTCCGATAGTATTTTTTATAAGTTCAAGTAAATCTTTAAAAGCTTTTTTATTTTTTTCTTTTTTCTCTTTTTCTTCTTCTGTTTCCTCTGCTAATTTTATATCAGATGACATAACTGATTTTAGTTTATTTCATTTGTACTCAAACATTGCTTGAATTATCCATTCGTCAATTGGGTCTGTTAACAAAATTACATCTACATTATTTTTTCTAAATTGCTCTAAATAAGGGCTAATCAAAACTTCTGCTTCACTTTTTCATGTGATGTAATAAATAGTTTTTACTTCTTTCTTTTCTTCATCTTTACAGCAAGAGTCTCATTTATGTTTACCACAACATTCATCTCATTCCTTCTTATTTGAGCAATTTCAGCTTCATCCACAACATCAATCATTTTCTTTTACTTCTTCTGCTCTTGCTTCTTCTAAATATTTATCTAGAGATATCATTTCATTTTTTAGTAAACTTTTGAATTTCACAACTGATGCAATATCTTCTTTTAATTCTCATTCATAATGAATTCATTCTTTTATAATTTGTCAGTAATTTTCTAAGAATTTTTTGTATCATTCTTCATCTTTAGCCATTGTTTTCTTTAGTTCAGATAGAACTTTTTTCACTAGACCTTTTTTAATTTTATCTAATACTGTGTTTGATTGTAGCATTTCACGACTTATGTTTAATGGTAAGTCTGAAGTTTCAACAACTCATGATACAAATCTAAGCCATACTGGAAGTAGTTCTTTTGCATTTTCTAGTATAAGTACATTTTGCACGTATAGTTTTGGTCAGTACTCTCTATTTGGATCTGACATATTAGCAAATAGGTTTTTCTCTTTTGGTATGTATAGTAATGATTTATAGCTTACCATTCATTCTACACTGTTATGAATATGAGTAAGTGGCTCATTATAATCCATTGATACTGTTTTGTAGAACTCATTGTATTCTTCTGTTTTTATATCTGATTTAGATTTTTTCCAGATAGCTATTGTTTCATTTACTTGTTCCCATTTTTTTCATTTCACTTCTCATTTGTCATCTTTTTCCTCTACTTCTAGCATAATTGGAATTGCCACATAGTTGCTGTATTTTTTTATAAGTTCTCTTAGTTTCCATTCTTCTAAAAGTTCTTTATTCGCTTCGTCTATAAATAATTTAATTAGAGTTCATCTTTTTTTTCTGTTTCATTTGCTTATTTCATAACCTGTTTTTCAGTCTGATTCCCAAATAAAAGACTCCTCATCTAAATTAGATTTTGTTTCTATTTGTACTTTATCGGCAACCATAAATGCACTATAAAATCATACTCAGAACTGTCAGATTAGATTATGTTCTCCGTCTTCTTTTGCTTTTTTTAGTTTTTCTATGAAATCTCTTGTCCCTGATTTTGCAATAGTTCAGATGTTTTTCTTTAGTTCTTCTTCTGTCATTCAGATACCGTTATCTTCAACTAGTATTATATTTTTTTCTTTATCAGAAGTTACTTTTATCTTAAATGTAGTGTCATCTCATAAAAAGTTAGTGTCTGTAAGTGATTTTAATCTTGCTTTATCTATTGCATCAGAAGCATTTGAAATAAGCTCTCTTAAAAATATTTCTTTGTTAGAATAGATAGAGTGTGTTAATAGCTCTAAAATTTTTCAAGTTTCTGCCTCAAAATTATGTTTTGACATATTTTTTTGTTTTAAAATATAAAATAAGTAGCACCTATTTAATTTAAGTGCTAATATTTTATTGTTTTTTGGAGAGAAGTCAAAAAATAGGGCTTGACAAAATGCAAAAGAAAAATATGTGTTATCCTTTTTCGAATCCATCCCCTCGTGCCTCGGTTACTTCACCCCAGGATATCCTCTCTTGATATGCAATTCACCTTACCTTTGACATCAAAGGAAGAAATTTTATTTTACAACTCATTTAATATTTTATCACAAGTTCTTCTATGTCTCCTTCAAATCAAATATCCTCTAAATTAAACTTCAAAACTTTTGCTATAGTTAGGGCTAATATTTTTTCATTTTTTATACATTCGCTTAAAAAATCTTTTGTTTTTTGATCAAAGTTTTTTATATGTATTCATGCTGTTACTCATCTGTTTATTCACTTAAACATGGCTTTATTTTGTCCTGATTCTCTAACTGGTGGATTGAAAAATATTTTTTCTCTCATAGCCTTGTAGTCGCTTCATCTCCATATTAAATTCTCTATGTTTACCGAAACTGTTATAAGTGGTTCCCTAAAATCTGGATAGAAGCAGTTTGAAACTTTGTTAAAAAATCATAGTTTTTCATAGTATGTTTCTAGCATTTCTATTTCTTCTTTTAGTGTAACTCATACTATATGAATTTTTTTATTATTATTCATGGCATAATTAAATAACTCTGTAAATATTTGTAGTTCATCTTCTGCTGAGTATACATTAGCATACATTGCTGGTTTTTGTTTTACCTTCTCTAGTATTTCTGTGTTTTTCTTTTTTTCTAGAAGATCTGAGAGGAAATAGATTTCTATGTTATTTGAATTACTAAAAAAGTTTGGAACTAAATATTCAAATAGAAATTTATTATCAAATATGTCTGTGTTTTCTATATTTGTTATTTTATTTCTTTGGATCTTTTTCATTTAAAAGTTAATTATTTTTAATATATTATTTATGATATAAATATTTTTTTTTATTTCTAGTAATTTTTTATAATTTTAAGTTTAATAAAGAAAATTTTACAAGAGTTAGAAATAAAATATGTGGAAAAATCTATAAAATCCCTCTTAAAACTTGGAATAATAAAAAAAATAAGTAAAATACTATGAATTAATAATTTTTCAGTTATTAATTTTTTATTATTTTCAGTTAATTGTTATGATAGTTATTGGACCTCAAAAACTAAGACAAATTTTAAAGACAACATGATTAATAAGTCTTTTAATAATCACTATTGTGTGAACATATTTTATAAAAATTACTTCTATCAAAAACTATTGAATAATAGTAGAGCCTTCAAAAACAATAGTTCCCAAACAAGTTGATTTCTATAGACAAGATAATCCAGAATGGAGCGAAGAAAAAATATGAAAAACAAAATTAAGTTTATGAGGATATGGTTGTTTATTATCTGTCATCGCTACTTCTTTATGTGATTTAGGTTACAATACAACTCCTAAAGAACTGAATAGTGTTTTTAGTAAAAACAATGTATATGATGAAAACTGAGAGATAATTTGGTATAAAATACATTCTGTTATCCCAGAGGTTGATTATGAGTATAAAAGAATATTTAGTAGTAGTACAATTGAAGATGCTTTAGAAGAATGACTATTACCAATGGTAAAGGTAAAATATCATAAAAAGGGAGCTTTTCATTGGGTTTTAGTAACTTGAGCAAAAAACTGAGAATTTCTTGTGGCTGATCCTTTAGAGTCTAGCAAGAGCTTAATTCCTCTAGATGAACATTGAAAAGTTTATGCATATAGAGTTCTAGTAAATAAGGGAAAAAATAAAAATAATGAGGATAGATTAGTTATTAATCATTCAAAATAATAATATGTGACTTGCCTCTTTCATTTGATGGTTAGTGTCTTGAATACTTTTGTCTCTGATATGGAAATTTCTTGTTCCTTATTTCAACTGGAGAAATTCTAAACTAAGATTCGATCAAAAATATTCTGATAGTGAATATGAGGAAATTTTAAAATCGGAATTTTCAAAAGGAGAAAAATTTCTTTTCACTTGAATAATAATTTCATCAATAATGTTCTGTTTGGTTGGTTCTATATTTTGAGGGCTATCACTTTTTTATTATGTTCAAGAAAATTATTATATAGATTCAAGTTCTATATTATATAATGTTCCTGAATTCAATATGGCAATTATTTGCTTTATTGGTCTTTTTGCATGATGAATGTTGAATAATATATTTTTAAATTTTGTTGGTTATAAATCCGTTAGATTTAATATTTTTGTCACCAAAAATCGTGCAATAAAAACTGGTATTAGAGAGATTGAAGATAAAGAGAAGAAAGCAAAAGATATGGTTCTTTCTTTTAGAATTTTAATAGTATTTTTATTGGTTGTTTATCCTTTGGTCGTTCTTTCCTTGGGAAACTATTATTATATAGATTCTGAGGGATTAAATGTCAATTCTTATACTAGTTCTGATGTAAAAAAGTATAATTGGGAAGATATAGAAAAGGCTATTGTAGGAGCTAGAGCCTATAAAGATGATGGTAGATTAAAATTTGATTTTTCTTATAATTTGATTTTAAAAGATGGTAATTCTTTTGATATACGGTGAGATATCAAAAATCTAGAGAAGGTTGATTCTCTGATTAGTAGCAAAGGTATAGAAATTGAAAGAAATTGAGATGATTTGAGGATAAATGATTATGTGAATGGAAATTATAGTGAAGAAAAAGCTAAAATAATATTGAAATTGATAAAAGATTAGTTATCTCTTACTAAAAACACAACCACAATAATTTTGTCTATAAATTCATTTTTCTTTACAATATTCTATACTTCTCTGAAATCCATCATTTTTCTTGAAATCTATTTTTAAAAATTCTGGAATTATTTCACCTTTCTCTAAGTCTGATAAATTAGAATATTTCTCTCAAATTTCAAAAATCTTTTTTAGACTTTTGTGAGGAGATATACTTAGCGTTGTTGTCCAATATTTTATTCAAAACTTTTGAGCTAATTCAAAAGTTTTTTTGAGCCTCATATCATAACAAACTGTACATCTTTTCCCTCTTTCTGGTTCTTTCTCAAGTCATTTAACCTTTTCAAAAAATCTCTTATCATCATATTCTCAGATTTCATAATCTATTTTTTCTATTTCACAAACTTTTTTAAATGCTTTTAATCTTTTGTTATATTCTTTTTTAGGCTGAATATTTGGATCATACCAAAAACAAAGTAAGTCATAATCTTGTTTTAGATCTATAATAGGAATTGTTACATCTGGTCCACAACATACATGTAACAAAAGTTTTGGTTTTTCTTCTAGTATTTTTTTTACTGGCTTGTATGAAGTTCTATGAATTCCTGTGATTTTTGATTTATTGGTTAAATATTCTCTATGTTTTTGTGTACCGTATCATTTATGTTTTTCTAAAGCAAAATCTGGGTATAACAAACTATATGTGTTTATAAGTCTATCTCTAAATACTTTTGCTATAATAGATGCTGCACTTATTTCTAAAACTTTTGCATCTCATCAAACTATATAGATTGGTTTCTTTTCTAATTCTTCAAATTCATAATTATCTCTTCAATCAATTACTACTTCTACACCACCCCTATTCATCTTGCTCGTTTTCCCCTCCTTGGCAAAGAGGGGATTAAGGGGAGGTATTTTCCTTAAAATTTCTACTAGTGATCTCCTCATTGCCTCTCTGTTTGCTTGTCTTATGTTTATTTGGTCAATTAAAAAGTTGTCTACTACTCAAACTCAAAAATATACTTTTGGATTTTCTCATAAAGATAATTCTATAAGTTTTTCAAAAAGCCTTTCTCTCTTTTTTTCTGTTAATTTTTTACTATCATTTAGTTCTCCTAGTATTTTTTTATCTATATTTTTTTTATCATTAAAACAAAGACTACAGGCTACAACAGGTCAAAGCCATGGTCATCTTCAAGCTTCATCTACTCAAATTTTTATTTTTTGCATATTTTATTTTATAATTTTTATTCTTCCTTTTTCACTATCAAAATATAGTCTAATTATTGTTATAATCAAGGTTATTTCTATAAGTAATTCTGTCATAATTCATCAGATACTGTGATTAAATATATTATGAACGAGCCATAACCATGAACAAATTAAGAATGATGCTCTCATTCTTATTCATGATTGTTTAAAATATGCATAGGTTGCTATCAATCAGGCTGTAATTGGTAAAATTGAAAATATATTTTGATATGTAAAAAAACTGGCAATCAAGAATAGTACCATAAAAAAATACATTATTTTTTGGTTTCAGCTATATTTTATTGATACTGCGACTCTTATAGTTGCTAAAACAATAGTTATCATAGCAGCATATGCTTCAAGTAGGAAAAAGTGTACTACCCAAATCCATCCTCAAAGAGTGAATATTAGTTTTACTTTGTAATCGCTTTTCGTTGTAAAAGCTATTATTAATGGAAAAATTGCAATCCGTCACCAAATTTGTGCTGTTGGATTAGCTTTATAAGAGCCTTGTAAATATGTTATTATTTCATTTAGCATATTCTAAGCATTTCAGTTAACATAAAAATCATAAACTTCTTGAGTGTCTAAGTTTACTTTTAAGTTGAAGAAACAACTTCATCAGTCTTCAACCTCTATTAATCTAGTTCTCCAATCTTCAAACTCACTACAAAAGTAATTTGCAAAAATTATTTTTTCTCATTTTTCGTTTATTCATCAGAATAGTTGAATTTTATATTTATCATAAGAGTCTAGAATATCTTTTCTGTTGTTTTTATTTAGATATCATTGTATTATATTCATTGTTTCTCAGGCTTCAAATTTGCTTGGATTATATCTTTCTGTAGTTTTAAAAATAGAAGAAACATCATAATCTATAGGAAAAATAGTATAAATACCACTAATGTCTAATTTTGATATATAATCACTCAATACAGTAGGTGCATCTGATAATCAGAATTGATATTCTCAATCAAATTCTATCCCAAAATAACTTAATTTATCTAAACTCTGATCTCTAAAAATTGGAGCATCTATTCCATTTCTTAATATTGTTATATTGTCTTCTGTATAATTTGTTCATTCTTCTTTGTTAAATTTTTCAAAAATTTCTTTTACTTCAGATTCATAATTATAATTCATAATAATTTGAAAAGGAATTATTAACTTCTTTTCTCAACTTGAAACAAGCTTATAAGTTGGATGTGATCACTCTCTTGAAATGTCTATAATTTCTTGTACTGATAGTTTAGACAAGTCTTCAAAAGCTTCCGCTGGTATTCTAACTATAAATTTTCCATCGTCGGAAGAAATAACTGCTCATGTTTTAGTAATAGTTGGTTCTAAAACTTTTATAACTTGTTGTGATTCTAAATTTTCCTCCTGATTTTTAACTGTTCAGGTGCTATTGTTTTCTTCTATTTTAGTTTTAGTTTCATCACTATTTTGTCAGCAAGATGCTAATATAAAAAGTGCTGTTATTAGTAAAATTTTTATGTGTTTCATAAAATATGTTTTAAAAAAATAAAATATTAATAAAAAATTTATTTAACTAAATTTATATAGTCTTCTTCATTTCTAATACTATCAAAATCACTGTCTTTTTTAGCTTTTTCTTTAAATGTTTTGTTGTCTATTTCTAGTGCTTGTTTTAATGTTTGGATTGCTTCTGTTTTCTGTCATAGAAGACTGTAGGTACAGGATTTGTTGTAATATGCTTGTCAGTATTTGTCGTTTATTTCTATAGATTTTTGAAAGTATTCTAGTGCTTTGGTGTATTCTTTTTTATTGTAGTAGTGCATTGCTACATTGTTGTAGAGAATTGATAGTTTGGAGTCTAGGAGGTCTTGAGGGATTATACTATGAGAAAATATCTGATCTCCTTCCCGATATGCCCAAGTTAATGAGATTATCCCCTGCATTTGATTATGTCAATAAAATCAACCAAAATTACTTCATATTCCTTCTTCAATGGTTACTTGAACACCAGTTTCTGGATGTTTTAGTACAATATCAGTAGTTTTAGGATAATCTATCAAATCTTCCTCTGTAGGAGTAATTCAATATCCTTTTAATTCTTCTAAAAGCTCTTTAGACCAATATTCTCTTCATATAATTTCTACATCATTTCTAATGTTATATTTTTCAAGAAAAAATCCTCCTCCTTTATCAAAGTCCTTTTTTAATTTATATTTTCCTCTTATTTCATCATATTTTTTTTCTACAAATTCTTTACCTTTTTCTTCATAAAGGTAATATGATGACTCAAATAAACATTCTCATGTTTTCATATCAACAAAAAAACAACTTATCCAAGGTCATCCTCAATAATAAGGAAAATTTGTCTCTGCATATCTTCAATCACTAGATATTCATAAAATACCATCTTCCATATAATATTTTTCATCTTTATATACCATCCTACCATTAATATTTATAGTAAGCTTTTTCACTGCTGAGAAATTCTTTTTCAATTCTATTTCTAGCTCTCTCCAATAAATTTCATCACCACGAGGTAGACAATTTTTATTAAAAGAACTTCCACAAGTTAACATTTCATTTTCATAATACCAATGACTTACAGTCGTATCATCATCAGGAGAAAATTTAATATTTAAAACCAACTCTCAATCTTTATTGTTTATTTGAAATTTATCTTTTAACTGAAGCAAGGTATGACTATAATAATTAGTAGAAAAATAAGCTTCTATATAATTTTTTACAGCACTTTTTTTATCTCTTTTTTCTAGTCAAATGTATTTAAAATTTTTATCTTCTGCGGTAAAATAATTATCTTTATTTACTTTAAAACTTTTAGAGTCTGCTCATTGTATTATTTCTCTATTAAAATAAACTTGATTGTTATCTTTTGCATAATTTTCATTTAATATTTCAAATGAAGGTCAATGACTATTTTTAATTTTTTTACCAAGTAAATAAACAAAATTTTTATCTTTCTGATAATATTTATCAATAATTTCAAATGAAGGTCCATTACTATATTCTATCAATTTATTTCAGTTGTAAGCAAAATTTTTATCTATAGAAAAACCTTTGCCTAATATTTTAAATGTATCTATATCAGTATTACTATCTAATTTGAATGATTTAAAAAATAGAGAATTTTTATCTATGGCATATAAATAATCATAAACTTTAAATGTTTCTATATCAATATCTTCTATTTTTTGATTCTCATAATATGCAAAATTTTTATCTTTTCAAAAATGACTATATCCTGACTCATCAGGGTATGATAATATTTTAAATGTTTCAGAGTTACTTTCTGGAATAATTTTACCTTCAAAATACACAAAGTTTTTATCTTTTGAAAAAGCTCTGTTTTCATCAAAAACCTCAAATGTTTTAGAATCACTTTTTTCTATTTTTTCATCGTTGTAATAAACAAAGTTTTTATCTTTTGTATAATTATAAATAAAATTATTTCCAATATATTCAAATGTTTTTACATCAATATTCTTTAAAATGTTGTTGTACCTATAAACTTGATTTTTATCTTTTGCATAATAATCATTTAAAGCTTCAAATGTTTTTCAGTCACTTCATTCTAATTTTCTATGATTATAAAAAGCATAATTTTTATCATAAGAATAATTTTTGTTTAATACATTAAAAGTTTTTCAATCACTTTCTCTTATTTTATATCAATTGTAATATCAAGAATTTTTATCTTTTCCATATTCTTTATTTATTGGAACAAAGCTATCAAAATCAACATCATAAATTTTAGAAGAATCATCACAACATTGTTTATATTTAATAGCATTGTCTTCAATAAAATAATTACTACATTCTCCCTCTATTGAAGTTAAGTGAGTTTCAGTATCTCAAATCTTACAGAATTCTCTTTTTTTTATTATTTCTTTGTTACCTAGCTCATCAACTACTCAAGTTTCAACTTCAATAATTCAAGTATTATTTTCAATATTTTTTTCTACTACAATTTCATCATTTTTTCAACATGAACTCAAAAATAAAACACATATTAATAATATTATTTTTATATTTTTCATAATTATTATTTAACTAAATTTATAAACTCTTCTTCATTTTTAATGCTATCAAAATCACTGTCTTTTTTAGCTTTTTCTTTAAATGTTTTGTTGTCTATTTCTAGTGCTTGTTTTAATGTTTGGATTGCTTCTGTTTTCTGTCATAGGAGACTGTAGGTACAGGCTTTGTTATAGTATGCTTGTCAGTATTTGTTATTTATTTCTATAGATTTTTGAAAGTATTCTAGTGCTTTGGTGTATTCTTTTTTATTGTAGTAGTGCATTGCTACATTGTTGTAGAGAATTGATAGTTTGGAGTCTAGGAGGTTTTTCCCTAATATTTTGGTGTTAGCATATGACCAATAACATCCTTTATCAACATATATAAAGATAAGTCATTGCATATCTGGATGTCAGTAAAATCAAAAAGCTTCTAATGTACATTTTGGTTCATCTATTACCATCAATGTAACTTCTTTTTTTGTAACTATATGTTTTAAATTTATATTTATTCTATTTATATAATCACTTTCTACAACTCCTGTTTTTTTGGTATAGATTTCTATATCATCTGTTATTTTGACTGTTTGATTAAAAAATGATTTTTCTGGAGTTTCTATTTTTCTTATTTTTAACTTTTCTTTTTGTTCTTGATTATCTTTTTTACATATTTCATTGTTGTAGTCAGGAATATTTACACAATCATAGCATGTTGTACATGTATAAGTTTTATTATTATAAGATATGCTTTCCCCTATTCTTTCTCACTTTTGCATGTCATAAATATAACCAAAATCAGATATATCAAATCAATAGTCTAATGATATTTCTGCATGTTTTCAGTCTTCTGACAAGCCTAGTATTACAGTTTCAAATATATATTTATGATTTTCATATACTTTTACATATTTTTGTGTCATATTATTCCAAACAGAAAAAGTTATTCATTTTATATTAAATTTTTCTGAAAGTTCTTTTTCTAATTTTTTTAAAATTTTTTCTTCTTTTCTAGGAAGATAGAACATAGTATTATGTCATTCTGTAAATTGCCAAAAAGGACTTGGTCAAAAAGAATGAGTGTCTTTAAAAATAATATTCAAATATCCATCTTTATTTGCAATTTGTATTTCACTGTCTTTTTCCTTAAAATTAAAAAAATCACATCCTAAAAAACAAATATTATTATCATTTTGTTCAAATAGAAATGTCTCTACAAAATCCTTAATTGGTGTTTTTGATAGGGTATTTTCTTCTTCTCTTGTTCTACTCTCAGATACCTCAGTGTTGCTACTTTCTTCTTCATTTTTACTTTCATCAACCACTCAAGTCTCAACTTCAACTACTCAACTACTATTTTCATCCAAAACCTCTTTTTTTTCCTCAATATCCTTCCCACAACTTGCTAAAATTAACACACAAATAAATAATATAATTTTAAACTTTTTCATAAATATTTAACATTTATTTAACTAAATTTATAAATTCACTAGTTTTCCTAATTCTGTTAAGGTCTGTATCATTTTTAGCTTTTTCTTTAAATACTTTGCTGTCTATTTCTATTGCTTTTTTTAATGCTTGTATTGCATCACTTTTTTGTCACAATAAAGAGTGTACACATGCTTTGTTAAAATATCATTGTCCATATTTATCGTTTATTGTTACTGCTTTTTTAAAGTTTTTTAGTGCTTCATAATAGTCCTTTTTACTATAATAGTGCATTCCAATATTGTTATATAACTGAGCTAATCTAGTATCCATAAGATCTTGCGAAATAACAAATTCTCAAAGGAAATCTTCTCATTCCCGATGTGATTCAACAAGTAAAAGAAGTCACATCATTTGTTTGTGTCAATATAATCATACAAAATTATTTGGTTTTGAAATGACTGTTATTGTTGTGTTTGTATCTGAATGTACAAGTAATATGTCTGTATTTTTATTTATTTTAGAAACATTTTCTCAATATTGTTCATAATATTCTTCTGGCCGATATTCTTTTGCAATAACAGATACTTCATCATTTAGAAAATAACTATTTACTAAAAATCATTTATCTCAATCAAGTTCTCTTTCTATTTTGTATTTTTCCCTTATTTCTTGGTATTTTTTTTCAACGGCTTCTTTCTCGTTTTCTTCAAGAAATTTATCTGATGATTTAAATAGACAAACTCATTTCTGCATATCGATAAAAAGACAGTCTTCTCTTGGTCATAGTTCTTCACTTATAAAGCTTAGTTCTGCATATCTTCAATCATTTGATATTTTTACGATTCAGTCTTCTCTTTGATAGTCTCAATTGTCATATAATAGTTTATCGTTTAAATAAACTGTAAGTCGTTTAGTCGCTGCAAATGTTTGTTTTAATGTATATTCTAAATCTTGCCAAAAAACAGCATCTCATCTTGGAAGGCATCATCTAGCAAAGTCTGGTGTACATGTGATTAGTAGGTAAGGATTTTCTTCATCATTGTTTCATGATAGGTACCTGATTTTTATAGTTACGTCTCAATTGTTATTATTTAATTGAAAGGTGTTTTCTGGATTACCTAAAAATCCTTGATCTACAAAATTTGATGTTGCGAAATATGCTTCTATAAAATTTCTCATAGCACTTTTTCTATCTCTTCTTTCTGCTCAAATGTATTTAAAGTTTTTATCTTCTGCAGTAAAGTAACTTCCATCATCTACTTTAAAAGTTGCAGCATCTGCTCAGCCTATCACTTGTTTGTTAAAATAAACTTGGTTTTTATCTTTGGCATAGTTTTTATTTAAAATTTCAAAAGAGAGTCAATCACTATCTTCTATATTTAGTCAATTTGCATATACATGGTTTTGATCTCTTTGAAAATCTTCATTCATAACCTCAAAAGATGGTCAATTGCTTCATTCTATTAGATTACTTCAACTATAGGCAAACTTGTCATCTGCTCAGTAACCATATCATAGAATTTTAAATGTTTCTAAATTGGCTCATTGTATTTTATTTTGTCTGAAAAATATAGAATTTTTATCTTTGGCATAGTCTCATTGGTAATGTTTGAATGTCTCTAAGTCTGCTCATTTTACTTTTTGTGTTTTGTAGAAAATTTCTTTTCTATCTTTTGAGTAATAGCTTGTTTGTAATGCTCATGAATATGATATTAGACTAAATGTTTCTGATTCACAGCCTTTTATTGGTACTAGATCAAAATATACAGAATTTTCGTCTTTTGAATATTCCACTGCATCTTCTATAACTTCAAATGTATAAACATCTACGTCTTTTAATATTTTATCATTTTTATAGGCATTGTTTTTATCTTTGGCATAATTAGCTGTAATAACTTCAAATGTTTTTCAGTCACTTCATTCTAGTTTTTTTCAGTTGTAGAATGCATAATTTTTATCTTTTGAATAATTTAGGCTTAATACTCTAAATGTTTCTCCATCGCTTTCTTCTATTTTATCTCATTTGTAATATCAGAAGTCTTTATCTTTTGCATAATACCAATCAATGGCATCAAAAGTATTTGTATCTGCTTTTTCTACTTCATAAAGGTCTCATGAGTTTTGTTTGTATTTTATGCGGTTTCACTCTAAAAGATAGTGACTACACATTATTCATTCTTCTGCTCTTATCGGTGATAGGTATGTTGAAATTTTTCATATTTTACAAAAGTTTCTTTCTGTTAATGGTTCTTTTTCTGGTATAGAGGTTCAAGTTTGAGTTTTAGTTTGGGCTTGATTTCATGTGGATGTAATAGTTTCTTGTTGTTGTTCTTTAGTTTTTGGTTCTGGTCAATAATAAAGTAAGGCAATTAGTGTTAAAGCAGTTATTGATAATAGTAGCATTATTTTTTCGTATTTCATTGTGTTTGTGTGGTTAATTTTAATTGTGTTGTGTTTTTTTATAGTCTAAACTGATTCATTTTAAAGAGAAAGTAAAAAAATCAAAAAAGAAAAATTTTTATAATTTTACTTCTTAATTTTCCTTTCCTATATAGGAGAAGAGAGGCTACAAGGAGTTATTCTATATCGTATTTTAGAGGTGTGCAGTTTGGGGTGGTGTTTTCTTTTTTTGTGTATTTTTGTATGTTTTCTATTCTGGTTTCATTGCTTGGGTGGGTTGAGGTGATTCATAGATATTTATCAAATAGGTTTCCTTTTTCTTTGAAGAAGTTTGTGCTGCATTGTAGGTTTAGTCAGAGTTGGTTTACTAGGTTGATTCATCATTGGTCGGCTTGTAGTTCTTTTTTTCTGTCTATGTATGTGTTTGTTAGGTCTGAGATGTTTGTTGTTTCTAGGTTTACGTCCATTCATATTAGGTTTAGGGTGGCTTTAAATGGGTAGTTTGTGAAGAGCATGTGGAGTGGGTCTCTGTTTTTTATGTGTTGTTGTTCGTGTCCTAGGATAAATATTAGTTCTTCTTCGTATTTTAGTTCTTTTAGTAGTTGGGTTGTTAGGTAGATTTTTCATCAGATTGTGGCGAATGCGTTTACTTGGTTGGAGTTTATTATGTTTATGTTGTAGTTTTGGATTTTTGGTGTTAGTTGTTGTGAGTGGGTTAGTTTGGTGGTGTCAAAGGGTGTTGTTTCTGGGTATGTGAATATTGTTCCTAGGTATTTTTTTTCTTGTTCTAGGGTTAGAGTTGTGGTGATTATTTTTGTGAGTGTGTAGAATGTTAGGTAGGTTAGGGTTATGAGGGTTATTAGTATGAGTAGGGTTTTAAATCCCCATTTTAGGTTGGGGTTGGTTGGGGTGGTTTTGTCGTAGGGGTCGATGGGGAGGGTTATTTTTTGCATGGGGGTGGTTTAGTAGATAAATTTTTCTAGTATTCTTTTTTTAATCTTTTACTTAAGAGCTTTTTTCTAATTTCATGAATCATTTTTATATTTTTCTCTGATAATTTTAATCTATCACCCAAAAGATATTCATCATTTTCTATCAATATATCTTCTATATCTGATAACTTCTTTTTAGAAAATACACTTAATCTTTCTTCTGGAATGTTATCAAAAAAAGGTATTGGTAATTTTTTAAATTCATTAGGAGTAACTTCTAAAACCCCTCATCCATATGTTCTTCCTAATAATTCTGTCATCAACAAGGTAAAAGAATTATAAAAACAATATTGAAACTCTTTATATTTTTTACTTTCTATTGTTATTCTATATCCAGAATCTGTGACATTGAATCCATGTGGATTATAAATAAGTTTAGGGACAATATGACTCCTCTTGAAAAAAATTAATTTTGTTCACCAAATACTAGGGATATTATACCAATTTGGTTTATAAGTTCCGCATTTATATCTATTATTTATTCACTCTTTTATTCATATATTTATATATTTTTGTAGATTTTTATTATTAATATTTCATTTTATTTCTAATAAGTAAGTTGGTTTTCATTCTGAAACTAAGTTTTTAAAATCTGATTTTGTAAACTTTAATTTATCTTTTGTATAATATCATTTTCTAATTATTGGAACACAAAATTTTTCAAGTTTATATTCTTTCATTTTATTCTCAGAAATAATAAAAAAGTCGTTAGCTCAAGTTACTATTCCTGTCTGAGATTTAGATTCATCTCAAATTTTTTTAAATTTTTTCAAAACATTATTTATAAACATTAAATCATCAGAATTTAATTCTGTTCAAAGTTCTTTTTGTGGTAATAAGTGAAAATTTTGGGGATTCAGATTATAGTCTTTATATTTGAAATTACTTTTTTTTTCTCAGTCAATAAGTATTTGTCATGAAAATATTCATTTGTTTTTATGTTTTTTGTAAGCAAATAAAACTATAGTATTTTGTCATGCATCTCAAAAAATAACTTTATTCAATGAAAATAATTCTAATCTATCAAATTTATTTTTAAGAAAGTTTAATGTGTCATTTGCATAATTTACTCTTACTAGTTCTTCTGGAATAACAAAAACTAAAACTCAATTATCTTTTAATAATGTTTCTGATTTATAAATAAATGCAGGCCATATATTTAAGACTCTTTTATTAATAATTCAAGCTTTTTTATACCAATTTAAACAGGCTTCCTTTTGTTCTTCTGATAAATATTTCTTATGTATATATGGAGGATTTCATATAATAAGATGATACTCTTTTTTTAGCTCTAGTTGAAGAAAATCTCAGACATATTTTTCAATTTTATAGCTTCAGGAAAAAGAAGAAGCTTTATTTAAAGCATCTTCATTTATATCTGATAAAGTAAGTTTATTAATTTTCTTAGATATATTATATTTATTTATACTTTTTACGAATACTCCATCTCAACAGCTTGGTTCTAAAACATTCATATTATTAGTAACTTTCATATTGTCTTGAATATATTCTACTATAAAATCAGAAAGCCAAGAAGGAGTATAATAAGATCAAGTAATTTTTTTAGTATTCATTTTAACTATTTAATTTTTGTCTAAATTGTGATATTTTCTGATATAATTTCAATATATCAGGATTCGTATCCTTTATTTTACATAATTCAGCTTCTATGTAATTGAATTCATTTAAAATGTTCAACTTTTGCCTTAATCAAAGATAAAACTTTAGTTCTTTAAAAATATATTTTGAATTTTTATCATTTTTATCATATAAAAACTTTAAATCTTCATCATAAGAAAATAATTCTCAATATCGATTATCTTCTGGATCTATAAAACATGGTTCTGAAACAGAATATTTACTAGATTTGAATCTATTACAAAGTCTACAACTATAAACTAGATTAGAGTAATCTAATTTTTTAGTTTCATCTTCAGATTGAGGGATAAAGTGATCTACTTCAAACTGTTCCTTTCATCACATTTGTGAATCATGTAAATCACAATATCAACATCTTTGATTAAAATCTGTTCTTAATTCATCTAAAAATCATCTATGTTTAGCTTGAGAAGAAGGTGTTTTAGTCCTACTTGGCTTATACTTTCTAAAATCCATAATTATTATTTTATTATTTTTTTAGCTAAATCTAAAATTTCTTGTAACTCTCATAAATATGTTTTATCAAGAATTCATTTATTTACTCTTGAATCAAGACCATAAGTTTTGGTTAATTCTTCATCTATCTCCATAAATCTGTTTATTTGCTTATTTGTAGCTTTATTAGAAGAAACTTTTTCATACAGGTTATCAAATTCCCTTTGAAGTTTGTATTTTCTTTCATGATAATCAAAAATAGATTTTTTTATCAAATTATAAAATTCAGCTCACATATCAATATTTACAAACTTTTTATCTAATGCTCTAAAATCTATATATTTACTTGAAAATTCTTCTGGATTACTAGTAAGAATTGCTTTAGGCAAAAATGGATTTTTAAAATTCAATTGAGATATGATATCTTCTCAGTCATATGACATTGCTAATTTATAATCAATCAATATCAAATCAGTCTCGTTATCTAAAATAGCTTCCATTAAACTACTAATATCTAATTTTGATGGATCAATATATACTAATTCTATTTCATCTCAATTATCTTCTCATATAACATTAAGATATCATTCTAAAGTTGATTGAAAACCTTTTTCTTCATCAATAAGACATATTCTATACATATATTATTTTTTAAACTGTAATTTTATTCAAAATCATTTTCACTCTAATAATCTAAAGCTACTATATTCAAATGATTCCATGGTTATTTTTAGAAGCCACATTCAGAGTCATGTACCATCTTTCTTAGTTGTAAAATCTGGTTCAAAAATATCATATATATTTTTCACTCTTTCTTTATCTATTCAAGGTCAGTTATCTTTATATAAAATAAAAAGGTTTCACTCTTCTTCATAAAAATCAATATTTATTTTTCTCTCTCAAGTATGTTTTTTATCAAAAGCTTCTCAAGAATTTATTATTAGATTTTGAAATATTGTATCTAAATCTAACTCATAACTTTTTAAAAAAATATTACTATCTTTTGGTGTAAATGAAAAATTTATTCCTCTTTTCTCAAAAAAGACTAACCAATTAGATGAAAATTTTTCAAAATATTCACTTAATATTATATTTTTTCTAAATCTTCTATCTTTTCTTGTTGATGTTAAAGAAATTTCAACCCAATCTGATAATCTTCAAAAATGTTTTTTTATCACATTTGTAATGGTAAAAGGATTTTTAAAATCTTTTTCTAATTCATAACTTGATTCATCTAAATTATTTGTAATAAATTTATTCAAAAAAGCTAGCCAACTATTAACCTCATTTTTATTTTCCTTTATTTCATGTTGTAGAGAATTAAAAACAACTCATTTTGTAGCAAGAGTATTTAGCAATTTTTTTTCATCAATCTCTTTTTCTTTTTCTTCCTTCTCATATTCATAAGAATCTTGAGCCTTTTTAGCTTCTTCTTCTTTTTTTTGATATTCTTCTTCATATTTTTCTTTACTCCAATTTTTTCTTTCTTTCTTTTTCTCTTCTTCTGTCTTTTGTTCTTCCTCTCTCTTTTTTATATTATATTCTGTTTTTTTTATAGCATCTTCAATAGGATTTTCTTTCGTATACTTTGTTGAAAACAAACTTAATAAAGTACTCCTATCATCTTCAAATTTCTTTATAATTGATAATAATAGATCTACTAATAAAAAATAATATTTATTCTCAATTATTCATTCTCTATTAGATTTATCTAATAATTCTAGATTTATTTTTCTTGATATTTTTAATTGTCATGAAATATTATCAGGATTTACTCTCCACTTTTTAGCTCTACTCGGTGCTGATGGATCTTTTACAGCTCTATCTCATAATCACAACCAGTCCCAAGAAGTTCATATTTCTCAATATGGTCTAACCCTAAAATTATCTCTAAATATCTTTATTCAAGAAAACCTTTTTAACCACTTTTTTCTATCACTAGAAAGAAAACTTCTGTAAAAAAACTTATCTATATCTTTCTTTCAAGGTAATTGTTTTTTTGAAAAATATATTTCAAAGTCAAAAGGTCCAATTTTTTTTACTTCATTTACATCTTTATTTGGAAGAAATACTCAAATATTTTCAGAGAATTCATATTCACTAAAATTATCTTCATTATAAGGAATCTTGTCCTTTAAAAATTTAAAATTTATTTTAGATATATCAAATTCATTTCTTGAAATTGAAAAATTGAATTTTTCTCAAGTAAATTTACAAATAAGTTTGTAGTCAAAGTTATCATGAGATAGTTTATTCAAAGTTATTTCATCAAATAAATTTCAATTTATAATAATATCAAACTTTTCTATTCATGAAGGAGGAATAAGGTTATCTAAGGAATTTTCTAAATTTGAGAATTTTTCATAATTCCATAAATCTCTCAAGTTTGAAATTTTTAACAAAGTTCAACTTCAAAAATCATAAGACTTTATTTTGCTAGTAACTTCAGTAAATATATTTTTTACATTTTCATCAAATGGTTTTTCAGAAGTAGTTATATTTGCTTCTATTTCTGATAATAATCTACCTTCTTTTTCAAATTCTGACCAATCTACTGACCACAATGTAGTTTTATCAATTAATTCAAAATTACAAGTAATCATTTCTCATAATGATCATAATCTATCTAATGCAAATCTTCATATTCATTTTTCTCAAGTTCTAATTCTTCATAATCTAGATGAAGTCATTGCTTTCTTCTTGTTATCTGTAGCAATTATCATCCAGTGTTTGATGATAATCTCTTCTGTCATTCAATCTCAATTATCTAGAATATAGATATATGATAATTCTTTTACCTTATTCTCTAATAAAATTCTATTATTTTCATCTAAAAAATAAACTCAATCTGCTTTTTTATAGTATTCTGATAAATTTATATTGCATATTTTAGCCTCTTCAAAAGCTTTTCAAAATTCTATTTCAGATAACTCATCAAAAATATTTCCCCCCAAAGGTACAAAAAAATAAATATAACTAAGATGGGAATCTGCGTCATAACTATTTTTAACAAGTTCTATAATTGCTCACTCAGCAGATGAAAAATTACCTCTTCATATTTGCATTGCTGTTCTTGCAGACATATCAAAACTTTTTTTCATAACATTATCTGAAGTAAATTAAACTTACTTCAGATTCTATTGAAAATTATCTAAAAAACAAATACACAATCAAATAATCTTTTCCACATTTACCTAAAAGACAATACAAAAACCTACATCTTCCCATACACCATCCCACACTCCTTCAAAAACAAATCAAAATTCTTAGAAATAGCCAATGTGCATTTTTTGCACATTGGCTTTATTCTACATTTTTCTATAAAATTCTTGTACAAGAAAAAACTTTTAAAAACGATGGGGTCTTAGGGGGAGAAACCGATAATGAGTACATCCCGTAAGCCTCCCAAATTTGGTGTTTGAAATTTTCTCCCCCTAAAATTTTTGTTACTTTTGATTCTAAAAGTAAATAATTATAAAACTCCTTTTAAAAATTCCCTTACAAAAAAGAACAAAGTGAACTTTTTTCACTTTGTTCTTTTTTTCTATTATTCACATTCTGACATTGATACTATGTTACTTTTCCAATAACAATGGTTCTTATCCTTCACATAATTTCTACTTATAAATTCAAATGTTTCTACATCAAATCACTCAATTATCTCTCCTCTAAAATAAACACTGTTTTTATCTTTTGCATAATCGGAATCTATAATTTCAAATGTATCATAGTCAGCCTCTAACATTTCATCTCAAAGATGATAAACTTTATTATTCCTTTTTAAGTATCTATTACCACTATCAAATACAAAGTCTATTTCTTTTAAGAGCTCTTTATAGAAGTTTTTCTCTTCAATTATATCTTTTAGCCTCCAAATTATTTCCACCATTTCTCATCTATTAATTTGTTGTTCATTATTAACTACTGATGTAGGAATTGCATCTTGATTACCTAAGTATTTTCAATATTTATCTAATCACTCTTCACTTCATATTTCTTCTTGTTTTTCTAAGGCTAAAATTATTATTTTTGCTGCTTCTAAAAAAGAGATATTGTCTTTCGGTTTAAAAGTTCCATCCTTATATCATCAAATTATTCCTTCTCTTTTTGCTGTACAGATATAATTTTCAAAATCTCATCAGTTTACATCTGAAAAACAACTTTCTCAATATATTTGATAATCAAAAAATAATGGTTTTATAATTATTTTTGTAAATTCTTCTCTAGTAATTTTATTCTCTGATTGGAAAGTTTCATCTTTATATCCATTAACTATGTTGTTTTCTTGTGCGTAGTTTATGGCTTCTAGATATGGGTGTGTGGTTGGGACATCTGAGAAGGTTGCGAAGGTTGTGGGGATTAGGAGTAATGGAAGTAGGAGTAGTGTTTTTTTCATAGTTTTTTGTTATCAAGTAAGTTTTTTCATAGATTCTATAAATATACTTTTTTCAATTTTATGAAAATTTTCTTTCTAGTCTAAATAATAAGAGAAAGAATCCAAAAATAACTTTTTTAAATTTTTTGGCATCATAGGTACTAAATCAGGAAGGAGATCCTTTTGATTATCTAAATTTTCTAAGAATCAAAGTACTAATAATGTTGAAACCTCTTCATCTTCACTAAGAGCTACTTTGTCTAAATATTCTAAAATGTAGTTTATCTTATCATATTCTTTTTTTTCATAGCAATCTTTAATATACCGGTTTATATAACCAAATGTAAAATAAGGAAGCCAGTATACATCAGTATGTTTTCCTTTTTCCATAAACTCTCTAAAGGATAAATCATAATTCAGAAGCTTTACTACTTCATTTAATAAAAGCTCTCCACTTCCAAGATTATTATCATTTATTTTTTCCATTTCCTCTTTTTCTATCTGTTTTAACTTCTCTAAGGTTATATATGGTTGTTCTTTATTAGCTTTAATATTTACATTCCAAGACTCATATTTTATATCAAGAATTTCTTGTAACTCTTTATATTTAACGATCTTTCTAAGTTTATTAAATTTCTCTCTATCAAAGGTAAATAACTGATTTAGAAGTCTACTCGTAACACTACTTTTTATATAATCATTTCCCTTATTGTATGCCTCAGAAACTATTTTCATAATATTATTTAACTCATCATTATCTCATAATATGTCATAATTTTCATCCAAAACCTTTCTTTTAATATACATACCTAAATAATTTATTATCAGTAGAGAAGACTCTTTATGTCACCTTTCATTAAAATATTCTCTAAATCAACCTACTTTATCCAACAAGTCTTTTGTTATATCACTAAATTCCATTTTTTTTATTTTAAATAATCAGAAAAAACTCTCAGAAAAACTTCTTTTAAGTTCTTTGGCATCATAGATACTAAATCAGGAAGAATATCTTTGAAATTATCTAAATTTTCTAAATTTCAAGCTAATAATAAATCCTTAATTTCTTTATTTTCTGATAAAGCCATATTATCTAAATATTTAAAAATATGTTGTATTTTATCATATTCTTTCTTCTCATAGCAATCTTTAATATACCTATTTATATGACCAAAAACAGCATATGGAATCCAATTTTCATCATCCCAGCCTTTATCTTCTAAAAATTTTCCAAAAGATAAATCATAATTCAAAAGTTTTACTACCTCATTTAATAAAACATTACTACTACCTCTTTCCTCTCTTCAAATATTCTCTAATTTTTTTTCTTCTATTTCTTTTAATTTTTTCAAAGTTATATATGCTCTCTCTATTTCATCTTCTATTACTTTTTTATTAGGATTTCATCTATATTTAGCATTTTTATTCCAAGACTCATATGTTTTATCAAGTTCTTTTTGTAACTCTTTATACTTAATTATTTTTTTTAGTTTATTAAACTTATTATCATTTGGTATAAATAGTCCATCTAGAAATCAATATATAATATCCCCCTTTACATCTTCATTCCCTTTTTTATATATTTCAAAAATTATACTTATAATATTATCTAACTCTTTATTGTCTCATAATACATCATAATTTTTGTTTAAAAATTTTCTTTTTATATATAAACTTAACTCCCAAAATACCAAATAATTTAATCTAAAATCTTCTTCATTGTGTCACTCTTTAAAAAAATACTCCTTAAAACCTTTTATGTTTCTAACTAATATTTTATTCTCCATATAATTATTTTATTAATATTTAATTTCAAACTTCTGTATTTTTGACTTAATTTCCTTTCATAGCCTCCTTGATATCTCTAATAATACTAGTTGCAACTTGTTTTTCATGTCAATCTAGGTCTCAAGTTTCTAATAAATTTTCTAGTCTACGAATTGAATTTGTTCACTTTTTTATATGGTCAGTATCTCAAACTAATTCTCAAGTGGCTTTTGTATATCTAATAGCATCAGCAGTACTTTTATTTCATATTTTTGCAGGTGGTCTATAATTATCCTCAACAGCATTTATTAGAGAAATGTTCTTAATTTTAGTAACATCTGGCTTATCCACAGTACTCCGCTTTATATCCTTTATCTTCGCCAATTTATTAAAATCTATCAATGCTTTAATACTATCATCATCAACCTTACTACAACTCTCAAACAATTTATTTAACCCCACATCATCCAATCAATCCAACGAATCATGTAATTTCTCAAATACATCATCTGATTTTCATAATAATAATTTTAGTACTCTGCTATGTTGTAATTTTGCCAATGCACTTGTTAATATCTCTCCTATTTTCGTTAACCTAAACTTCTTCAATAACTTTATCAACCTCAAATAACTCTCAGACTTAGAAACAATTCAATTCGCATTTTTTACACTCTTCAATTTACCTACTCCCAAAGTAAGAGCCTCCAAAGTTACTGTTGTTTCTATGTATTGTTTATAATAATGAACTTCTCTTTCACTTAATCAAGCTAATATCTCCTTATAATTTT
>DJMN01000025.1 GCA_002435385.1 Patescibacteria group bacterium UBA6489 | reverse complement strand
CCGAAAATTTTGGGGAAACCTTAAGGTTTTAAATATCATTTTGTTTATTCTACTTTAAAATTAATCTATTACTAAAACTAATATTTAATTTACTTTTAAAGGGAAATTAATAATATTCGTTACTAATAAAATTAAAAAAAAGATTTATGAGAAAAGTAGACAACCAAATTAATATTTCGAATGTAGCAATATGTAATATTATTGATAAATTTGAAGGTGATGAAAGAGGTTTTTTATCTCAAAACATTTTAGACAAACTCAGAACTTTTGTTGAAGCTATTTCTGTTAAAGCATATTGAAGTGATGAATATAGTTATAATATTTTTCAGAATGAAGCAAAACTTTATGTTAAATCAATAGCTAAATTTAAATTTCTAAGCAAATTTCATAAGTTCCTTCAAAAAACAATATCTCACTATTTACCAGATGAAGAGAACTCAGAAAGATTAATGTTAAAATATTATGAATATCTATTGAGAATAAAATCTCTTTTAAAAAATAATTATGGTATTGATGTTTTAGAAAATATTAATAAATTCCCTATCAAAATTGATCCTACTCTTAGAGAATACTATGAAAAAATTACCCAAAAAATTAATGAACCAATATCAAGAAGAAAGAAGAATCCTTATAATGACAGATATTATATTAGAAAAATAAAACCATTCTTTGTTAATAATGAAGTATATTACGAATTAACATTTACAACCGCTGTTGATTATGTAAGTAAATTTGATAGAGTTATTGCTTTCACAAAACTAGATATTCTACCAAACTATGCTGTAAAGCTTACCATAAGTAATGATATTATAGAAGTTTTATGAGAGAAAATGCCAATTCAAATCATTGATAATTGGGAAGTATCAATTCGTCCATGCGAACTTAATTATTTTGCTGACATATTTGGTACTCATCCTCAAATATCAACTGGAACAACAGAATATCGTGAATTAATGTCACTTTTAACAAAAACTGGTCTAAATTTAGTTGATGTTGTTAAACTTCCAGAAGAATACTATAATAGATTTAAAAATAAAGTTTTACAGAATGCCAAAACAACTCATTTTTTTAATATTTTAGATAAAAGCCGTGAATTGGTAAAAAATAATAATAATGGAAAAAATGTTATCAAGTACCTACTTTATAAACTAAATAATAAGATTATTAAATGACAATATAACTATAGAACTTGTAATAAATTATCTGATTTAAATCTTGAGTGGGGATGTATTCCATTTGATGAAATGCCATTTACTACATCACTAAAAGACCATAATCCTAGAATTCATGACTTATTTGATTGTATAGGTATAGAAAACCGTGAACATGAACTACTTGCTAGGCTCATAAAAAACAACACTGAGAATAAGGGATTTTTATATACACCAATAAAAAGTATAACTAATTTTGAGAATATTGAATGATTAATAAAGTTACATAACAGTAAACTTTACAAAAAGCATAGACCATCTCGTGACCTAGAAAATTATAAAAATAATACATACATATATGGTTATGAATATGATACACTTAATGTTGTAAAAGAATTAAAAAGCTTATCGTCCTTAAACTTTAAAAATTATTCAAGCTCTATTAATTGATGGCTACAATCAGATGATTGTGATGTTGACTGTAATGAAAAAAAGAAAATTTTAGAACAGATCTTTAAAGATTCATGTGTAGCTATGATATATGGTTCTGCATGAACAGGTAAAACGAAATTAATAACTCACATATCTAACTTTCACAAGGACCATAAAAAACTTTTTCTAGCAAATACTCATCCTGCAGTTAATAATTTAGATAGAAGAATTAGTGTTACAAATTCATCATTTAAAACTATAGCCCATTTTTTACAAAAAAATAACCAAGATACAGAATTTGATTTACTAATTATTGATGAGTGTAGTACTGTAAGTAATTCAGATATGATTAAAATATTGGAAAAGACATCTTTTAAATTATTAGTATTAGTTGGAGATGTCTTTCAAATTGAGTCTATTCGTTTTGGGAATTGGTTTGGTATAGCACAATCTTTTATCCCCCAAGCTTCAATATTTGAATTAATTAAACCATATCGTAGTAATAATGAAGATTTATTAACTTTATGGAACAAAGTAAGGAATATTGAAGATGATGTATTAGAGCATATAACAAATAATAATTATTCAAAAAATTTAGATAAATCAATCTTTGACAACTCAGAAGAGGAAGAAATAATTTTATGCTTAAATTATGATGGTCTTTATGGAATAAATAACATTAATAAATTTCTACAAGGTAACAATAAAAATCCTTCTATTCAATGGGGAATTCATACATATAAAGTGTGAGACCCAATATTATTTAATGAATCTGATAGATTCAAACCATTAATTCACAATAATCTTAAAGGAAAAATTTTAGGTATAGAAATACTTGATAGTAAAATACAATTTGATATTGAAATTTATAAATTAATAAATGAAATTGATACATCTGGATATGATTTAGAGCTTCTAGATGAATCTATTAATGGAAACTCAGTAGTTAGATTCGTTGTTAATAAATCTCCAAATACAGATGAAGATGATGACTCTTCAAGTGCTATAGTTCCTTTTCAAATAGCTTATGCAATATCAATACACAAAGCTCAAGGATTAGAGTACAATTCTGTTAAAATTGTGATTACAGATGAAATAGAAGAAATGGTTACACATAATATATTTTATACAGCCATTACTCGTGCAAAAGAAAAATTAAAAATATATCGGACTCCTGAAACAGAAAAAAAAGTATTAAGTTGATTAGAAAAGAAATTTAACAAAAAAGATGTACATTTACTAAAGACAAAATTCAACATATAAATTAAACTATAACTTAGTTATTTCCAATCTTAAGAAATTATTTGACTTATATCACACAACCCAAAGAATTATTTTTTCAAGAAAGGTTAAAAAATCCACCAAAACAAAATTGCATCTCTCTCAAATTTACAGTATACTGTAAAAAATATTTAAAATCTTTACAGTACACTATATGAAAATGAACTACTCAACACATCAACAAGACTCATAAATCTTATAAACACCGACTTTATAAGATCTGTTTATTGTGAAATAGACTGGACACAAAGACTAATCTGAATAGTCGGACAAAGATGAGTTTGAAAAACAACATTAATCTTGCAATACCTAAAAAACAAAATTTACTTCTCAGCTGATGATATATCTGTTCTAAATGATTGACTCCTAGAGACAGTTAGAAAACTATATTTTGATGAAAATATAAAACTATTTGCGATTGATGAAATCCATAAATACAAAAACTGGAATCAAGAACTAAAAAATATCTATGACAGCTTTCCTGACATAAAAATAATATTTTTTTGAAGTAGTAGTATAGATTTAATAAATTGAAAATACGACCTTTCTAGAAGAGTAAGTCTTGTAAAAATGCAATGACTTTCATTTATGGAATACATAAACAAAACCAAAAAACAAATTTTTCCAATCCTATCTTTAGAGCAAGTTATAAAATGAGATCAAACAAACGAAATCTACCAAACAATTTGAGATGAAATAATCTATTTATTTAAAAATTATCTAAAAAGCTGATACTACCCTTTCACCTTTGAAAGTGAAATTACAGAAACATATTATAATAAAATATGATGAATCCTTGATAAACTAATTTATGAAGATATTTCTAATTTTTATAGTTTAGATACCACTAACCTTGAGAAATTCAAACTAATAATTATGTTTTATGCTTTTTCTCTTCCATGAGAATTGAGTATAAATTCACTAAAAAATAAACTGGCAATAGCATACGATACAACTTCTTCATATTTACAAATCCTGAATGAAATTTGAATAATCAAATCAATATATTCAGACTGAGTCATTTCCAAGATGATAAGAAAAGCAAATAAATTATATCTAGATAATTCAAACTTAATTTACTATTTTAATAATTCTATTTGAAAACAAGTTGAAATTTGAACTATTAGAGAAATATTTTTTGTAAATCAAGTAGTTTATAAAAATAATATTTTTTATTCTAAAGATGGAGATTTTATGACTTATATTGACTGAGAAAAATATTTTTTTGAAGTATGAGGAAAAAATAAAAAACAAGCTCAAATAAAAAATTTACAAAATGCTTTTATTGTAAAAGATGATCTTGTTCTACCAATTTGAAATCAAATTCCATTATGGAGTTTTGGATTTTTGAGTTAGTAGTAATTTCTATTCCGCTTATTTTTATTCCCCCATTACACTTTTTCATAAATTCACTATACAAAAATAGTTGATTTTTGTATACAGCACTATGTAAAATACATTGATTTTTGTATAATCTAAACTTTAAAAACTAAAAAGAAACGATTATAATCGTTTCTTTTTAGCTTCTTTTTTATTTTTTTTAAAATCAGAAAAAATTTGATTTTTCCAAGAATCATCTTAAAATATTTACCTTACCTAAGATAAATATTTTAGGTAATTTACAACATAACTTGTAACACATGACTATAAACGTAAGAGATTTTGTATATGAGAACATAACACCCTATACATGAGACGATAGCTTCTTGGTTTGACCAACAGAAGCTACAAAAAAATTGTGGGAAGAATGCCTTAGGTTGTTAGAAGAAGAATTAAAAAATAAATGATGTTTATCAGTTGATAATGAAAATATTTCAAATATCACAGCACATAAACCATGATACATTATAAAAGACTTAGAGAAAATAGTTTGATTACAAACAGATGCTCCTTTGAAAAGAGCAATAAAACCTTTTGGTTGAGTTAGAGTTGTTGAGATGGCTTTACTAGAAAAATGATATGAATTACCAGAAAGAGTAAAAGATATTTTTAAGTACACTCAAAATCATAATGACTGAGTATTTTCAGTTTATGACGAAGAATCAAGGCTGTATAGAAAAACTCACATAATAACCTGATTACCAGATAACTATGCTAGATGAAGAATTATTTGAGACTACAGAAGGTTAGCTTTATATTGAGTGGACAAACTTATGGAGGAAAAAATGGCTGATTATAAAACTTTAACTGATCCTTTAGATGATGATAAAGTAAGACTAAGAGAAGAGTTAACAAAACAATATCTTGCATTAAAAGACATAAAAGAAATGGCTAGTTTTTACTGATTTGATGTTTCAAGACCAGCAGAGAATTCTAAAGAAGCTATTCAATGGGTTTACTTTGCTTATTTAGCAGCAGTAAAAGAACAAGATTGAGCTGCTATGAGTTTATGAAATGTTTCTTCTTTTTTAGATATTTATATAGAAAAAGATTTAAAAGACGGAGTTATAACAGAAGAGGAAGCTCAAGAAATGGTTGATCATTTTATTATGAAACTAAGACTTGTTAGACATTTGAGACCAGGTGCTTATGATGAGATCTTTGGTTGAGATCCAACTTGGGTTACAGAATCAATTTGAGGAATGTTCCGTGATTGAAAAACAAAAGTAACAAAAACTTCATTCAGATTTTTGCAGACTCTATATAATTTATGACCTTCTCCAGAACCAAACTTAACAGTTTTATGGAGTGAAAAATTACCAGAGTGATTTAAAAATTTCTGTGCAAAAGTTTCTATAGATACATCTTCTCTTCAATATGAGAATGATGATCTTATGAGAAAATGCAGATGATGAGATGATTATTGAATCGCTTGTTGTGTTTCTTATCAAGAGATTTGAAAAAGAATTCAACATTTTTGAGCAAGATGTAATTTACCAAAGACTTTGCTTTTAGCTATAAACGAGTGAAAAGAAGAAGAATGAAAACAAGTTATGAAAGAGATTCCAAAACTTAAAAATGATGTATTAGACTATGATGAAGTAATGGAGAATTTCAAAAAAACAATGTCAGAAGTGGCTAGAGTTTATGCAAAAACTATGTACTGTATCCACTATATGCATGATAAATATTATTATGAGAGAGCTCAAATGGCTTTTATTGATACAAATTATTGAGTAGACATAGCTTATGGGGCTGCTTGAATTTCAATAATTGCAGATAGTTTGTCAGCTATAAAATACGGAAAAGTAAAACCAGTTAGAGATGAAAATGGAATCGCAAAGGATTTTGAGATTGAATGAGATTTTCCAAAGTACGGAAATGATGATGATAGGGTTGATGATATTGCCAAAGAAATTACTGAGTATTTTTCTAATGAATTAAAAAAATATAAGGCTTATAAAAATGCAAAACCTACTTTATCACTTTTAACAATCACTTCAAATGTGATGTATGGTCAAAATACTTGAACTACTCCAGATTGAAGAAAAGCCTGAATGCCTTTTGCTCCTTGAGCTAATCCTATGCATTGAAGGGATTCTAAATGAGCTATTGCTTCTTTGAATTCTGTTGCAAAATTAAGCTATGAATCTGCTCAGGATGGTATTTCAAATACTTTTTCAATTATTCCAACAGCTTTATGAATTGATAAAGAAGAACAAATTGAAAATCTTGTTAGTGTAATTTGATGATATTTTTCACATAATGCTCATCATTTAAATGTAAATGTTATGAATAGAGAGATGCTTGTTGATGCTTATAATAATCCAGAGAAGTATCCACAATTAACTATAAGGGTTTCTTGATATGCTGTTATTTTTAATAGGCTTTCAAAAGCTCATCAAAAGGAGGTAATTGAGAGGACTTTTCATGAGAAGATGTAGTTTTACTTTAAAAATAAATAATACTAAAGTAGTAAAATTTTGAATTTTAAAAGATACATTTAATTTTCTAAAATATATAGAAAATCATGAAAGTATTATTCTTACATCAAAAAGATGATATTAATTGAAACATTTTATGGAAACAAAACTCTGTTTCATCTAATGAGATAAAAAAAGCAATAGAAAATATTAGAAGAGAATGATATTTTATAAGCTTATTTCCTGAATGAGATTGAATAACTTTTTCAAACAAAAACTATAATAAATGGAAAACTCTCATTTTATTTAAAAAAAATTTTCCTGATTTTGAATTTGAAGAAATAGAAATCTCAGAGATGAATTTAAAATTAGCTGAAATAAATAAAGGAAATAAAATTAATATTAGGGTTATAGTTCCAGTTGAAAAAGTCCTTTTACATACAAAAATAAAAATATGAAAATTTTCTTTTTATCCTGCTATAGATTGAGTTAATATTACCTGAATAAATCATGAGTTGTGATTTTTACAAGAATTACAATTATCAGATGAAAAGAATACTCCACTTTGAGATAATTTAGATTTTTTAAGTTTTACTTTAATTGATTTTCAGATGGATATAAATAAATCATTATTATATAAATCAAAGACTAGTATTCAGAATACAGAAAAATTAATAAAAATCCTTATAGAAGAGGCAGATAAATGACTTGACTTACTTCGCTTTGAAAATCTTAACTTACATAATATTTATTGGACATTTTGATTAGCATGACAGATGTCAAATAATTTTTCTTATGCTTATATTAAAGAACTAGATAATTGATACCCAACTTTTAAATATTGAAAAATACTTTGTTGAAAATCTCATATCCTAACTGTTGTAAATAATTGGCTATGAGCTGAAATTAATCATTGACGGATATCTCCAGAAACCAATATGATTTGTAATAATATTTACAAAGATATTAATAATGATTTTTATAATTTATATAGATATTCTTTTCGCTCTTTTTGTCAAAGCATTTATAATGTAAATGAAGAAGCCAGATTCTTACAAATAATTTATGCAATAGATGCTCTTTCATTTTTATGAAATAAAAAAGGTAAGGATCATAGAATTCATATTACAATATTATCTTGATTTAATAATTGAAATGATTTTGAGAATAAAGCTTACTGATATGATGAATTATATAGGATTCGTAATAAAATAGTTCATGAAAACAAAACGTTTTTAAATCTCTGACTAGATTCAAATAAAGAAACTATGAAACTTTGACTATATTTTGTAAATATAATAAATAACATTACTAAACAAAGATTAGATAGTAAATCAAAAATAAATAATTATATTGAATCTTGTATTAAAAATTTAGCAACTAATATAGTAAATTTTAAAAACAATTAAACAAAAAAACATGATAAAAGTACACTCTATAGAAACATTTTGAACTCATGAATGACCGTGAATAAGAGTTGTTGTATTTATGCAATGATGCTTAATGAAATGCCTTTACTGTCATAATCCAGATACCATAAAACTATCTTGATGAGAAGAAATGACAAAGCAAGATATTATCTCTTTAGCTCAAAAGTCAAAATCATATTTTTGAACAAAATGATGACTTACATTTTCAGGTTGAGAATGTTTATTACAAGCAAAAGAATTATTACCAATATTTAAAGAATTAAAAAAATTAAAATACAATGTAATAATAGATACAAACTGACATATTTTTAACGAAGATGTTGAAGAATTGTTAAAATATACAGATTTAGTTTTGCTTGATATAAAACATATCAATGAAGAACAACATAAGAAACTGACCTGAGTCGGGAATGAAAATGTCCTAAATTTTGCGAAATATCTTGAGAAAATAAATAAACCTTTTTGGGTAAGACATGTATTACTCCCTTGATATACAGATGATGAAAAACATCTAAATGATTTGTGAGATTTTTTGAAAGATTTTAAAAATATGCAAAGACTTGAGATTCTTCCATACCATACACTTTGAGTTTATAAATGGAAAGAGCTTTGATTAAAATATATGCTAGATGAGGTAATTCCTCCAAATATGGAGGCGTGTCTCAAAGCAAAAAATATTTTAGAAAAACATATTAAAAATGTATTTATAAGAAGGTAATTTTTATAGAATATAACCTAATATTGAATATATATTAAATTGTAATTTAAAATTGGAATATATAATTATTTTACTATAATCCATTAATTAATTTTTAACCCCTATTTTATATGGAAACAAACATAAATTTTTTTGATATAAATTCAGTAGCTATAATTTGAGCTTCTGAAGCAGCTGGAAAAATCTGAAACGACCTATTAAAAAATATAAAAAACTTTAGATGAAAAAAAGCTTGAGTTAACCCAAAATGATGAAGTTTTGATGATATTACTTTTTATGAAAGCATTGAAAAACTTCCTTTTACTCCAGATATAGCAGTTATAACAATTCCTGCAAAATTCGTTAACCAATCTTTAAAAGAATGTGGAGAGAAATGAATAAAAAGAGTTATTATAATCTCAGCTTGATTTAAAGAAATGTGAAATATAGAGTGAGAAGAAGAAATGAAAAGTATAGCAAAAAAATATGGTATCAGAGTTCTTTGACCAAACTGTTTAGGTTATATTGATGCTCATAAAAACCTAAACCTATCTTTTGGATGAAAAGAAATAATAAGTGGAAACATTGCTATGATTTCTCAAAGCTGAGCAATGGCTGTAGCTTTGACTGACTGGGCTAATAATATGAACTTGGGATTTTCAAAAATAATTTCAATGTGAAATAAGTCTGATATAAATGAAAATGATTTACTAAAAAATCTGGAAGATGATGAAAAAACAGAGGTTATAGTTATTTACTTAGAGAGCCTAGAGAATGGTAGAAAATTCTATGAAATAGCAAGAAAGTTAACAAAGAAAAAACCTATAGTTCTTGTTAAATCTTGAATTTCAAAAAAATGACAGGCTGCTGCCAGTTCTCATACTTGAGCATTATCTTGAGAAAATGTAGTTATGGAAACAGCTTTTAGAGATGCTTGAATTCATACAACATCTGCTTTAGAAAGATTTTTTCTTCGGTCTCATGCTTTTTCAAAAACTGTTTGAATGGAGATTCCTGAAGAGTTAGTTATAATTACAAATGCATGAGGTCCTTGAGTAATGGCAACAGATCACTGTGAATACAATAATGTAGATTTAAAAATATTTTCACCAGAAGAGCAAAAAATTCTAAAGACAAATATGCCAGAGGCTTCAAGTATGAATAATCCTTTGGATATTATATGAGATGCAACTTCGGTTCGTTATAAAGATATTTTAGAAAATATTACAAAACTTAATGAAAAGGTATGAATTATAGTTTGTTTAACTCCTCAAGCATCAACAGATGTAGAACATGTAGCCTCTAAGGTAATTAACTTTGAAAAAGAACATCCTGAATATTTTATGATGGTGTCTTTTATGTGAGATAAATCAGTTCTATGAGCAAGAAGATTACTAAAACAAAATGATTTAATGGAATATGATTACCCTAAAAAATGAATCAGGGCTTTAAGAGAACTTATTAAACAAAAAAGGTGGGAAAAAAGAAAAAGTGATGTATTAGATACAAAAAAATTCTTAAAAGATGTATATAAAAACCTAAATATTTCTGAAAAAAAGATAGAAGGAATAAAACAAGACTTATCAAAACAAGAAAAATTATGTAATACTAAACTAACATCAAANNCATTTTTAGAAGATAAATTAGCTAAAAATACTTCAGATGTAGAAAAAATATTTAATGAATCAAAACATAAACTGGTAGCGAAAATATCAAGTCCTGATATAGCACATAAAACTGACTGTGGATGAGTAATTGTTTGAATAAGTACAAAGGAAAATGCTATTAATGCTTATAAAGATATTTTAAAAAGTGTTTCTTCTTTTCATCCAAATGCAGAGATTTATTGAGTAACATTTCAAGAAATGTGTCCAAAATCAAAAGAGGTATTTATTTGATTAAAAAGAGATATAAGTTTCTGAGAAATTTTAATAGTTTGAATGTGATGAATATTTGTAAATATTTATGAAGATGTTTATATGAAATTAGCTCCAGTCACTAAAGGGCAAATAAGAGAGATGTTCACTCATTTGAAATGATATCCAATTTTAACTTGAACTAGATGAGATGTTTCTATTAATTTTGATTCTTTGGTTGATATTGTATTTAAGATTATGTCTATTTTTATAGCATTTCCAGAAATTAAGGAAATAGATATAAATCCTGTGTTTGCAAATGAGGATGATAGTATAATTGTAGATGCTAAGTTGTATTTGTAAGATAGTAAAAAACTTAGAAAAAAGAGCCTTATTATTGTGATATGAAAAATAATAACCTAGAATTTTTTCTTTTTCTTTATAAGTATGATATAATTCAAATGTTATTTTAATAATTTATTTAAGATATGGCTATTATAAAATGTAGTAAATGTTGAAAAGAACATAATTTAGACAAAGAAAATACTACAAAAAATATTATATGTGATTGTTGATTTGAAATCAATATCACTTGAAAGGAAGATAAAGAATGATGGTCAGATACTATTATATCAATCTTTACTTGAATTTTTATATTTGTATTCATATATATTATATGAATTTTACTTACTAAATTTACTGAATTAGATTTAAACAGATTGTTTGTATATTTTTATTATATCTTTTGATTTATTTTTGGTTGAATAGCATTTTTACAATTTTATAAAAAAGATAAGTATTCATGAATTTGAACTGTTATAATACTTATATTATCATTATTATTTATTTCACTAATATCAACAGGTCAAAGTAATAAGACACTAAAATCTAGAGATATGGTTGAAGATTTTATTAATGATTTTACTCCTCCTCAAGAATAAATTTAAAAATTAAAAGAGACAAAAAAATAAAGTAGACAAATAATTGTCTACTTTATTTTTTTACAGCTATATTATTCATCTTCTCCTTCATTTTCCTTAATAATAGATGCTCTGACTATCTTGTCTGAAGTATTTTTTAATTTTGTTAATATAATTCATTGTGTTACTCTTGATGTTTTCCTCATTCACTTCAAATTTACTCTTATAGTTTGTCATCCTTTACTTATAAGTATAACATCTGATTCTTTTTTCTCCTCTTCACTAAGTATACTAGCAGAAATTAATTTTCCTGTTTTTGCTGTAATTGCCATAGCTTTTACTCATGATCCTCATCTTTTTTGGTTTCTATATTCTTCTATTCAAGAAAGTTTTCACATACCTTTTTCTGTAACAATAAAGACAAATTCTTTATCTTCTCAGACTATAGCTACTTCCATTACTTTATCTTTTTCTTTCAATTTTATTCATCTTACTCATGCTGCAGTTCTTCACATAGGTCTAACATCGTCTTCACTGAATTGTATAGCTTTACCTTCTTTTGTTGCTATAAATATGTTATCTTCTCAAGATGTAGTTTTAACCCATCTTAGACTATCATCGTCTTTTACTCAAACAACTTTTAATCAATTTGCTCTTATATTTTTAACCTGATCCATATCTAGTTTTTTCACGATTCAATCTCTTGAAACAAAGAATAAATATTTATTTTTCTCTTTTGTTATATCAAGTATTGCTGCTATTTCTTCATCTTTTTGAAGAGCTAGTAGGTTTATAATTGGCTGTCATTTAGCGATTCTTGTAGTTTCTGGTATTTCATATGCTGGTAAACTAAAGACTCTACCTTTTGAAGTAAAGAATAGTAAATCAGCATGATTTGTTGTTGGAACTATTAATTTAATTTCATCATCTTCTTTTGTTCATGTTGCGACTCATTTTCATCATCTTCTTTGAGTTCTAAAAGAATTTGCTTTTAATCTTTTTATATAGCTATTCTTTGAGAATACCACAACTATATCTTCATTTGGTATAGTATCTTTAGGATTAAATTCTCATACTTTTGAAGGGTTTATAAGAGTTCTTCTCTCATCAGCAAATTTTTCTCTTATGAAGTCTAGTTCTTCTATAATTATATTTACAACTCTCCATGGTTTTTCAAGGATATCCTTCAAATCAGCTATTAGTTCTAATTTTTCTGCTAATTCATCTTCTATCTTTTTTCTTTCAAGTCATGCTAATTTTTGAAGTTTCATTTCAAGTATAGCTTCTGCTTGTATATCTGTAAAGTCAAATCATTCCATCAATGAAACCTTTGCATCCTCTTTTGTATCTGCCGCTCTTATTAGAGCTATGATTTTGTCTATGTGATCAAGTGCATTTTTTAGTCATTCTAATATGTGGGCTCTAGCTTCTGCTATCTTTAATTCATACTTAGTTCTTCTTGTTATAACTTCTTTTCTATGGTCTATAAATGCAAGTAAAAATTCTTTTAGATTATGTAATTTTGGTTGCATTCATCTTTCTCAAAGTCAAATCATATTGTAACCAAAACTCGTTTGAAGAGGTGTTAATTTATATAATTGATTTAGTATTTTTTTAGGAAAACTGTCTTTTTTTAGCTCAACTATAATTCTAACTCCATTTTTATTTGATTCATCTCTTATATCGCTTATTCATACTATTTTTTTATCTCTAACTAATTCTGCTATTTTCATAACAAAGTTAGCTTTATTTAAAGCATATGGTAGTTCTGATATATTTATTATATTTCTTCATTTTTTTCATTCTTCTATCTTTGCAACTCATCTTATAATAATTGAACCTCTTCAAGTTGAATAAGCATTAAGTAATGCTTCTTTATCATAAACTATTCATCATGTTGGGAAATCAGGTCATTTTACAAATTCCATTAAATCTTCAACTGAAACTTCTCAAATATCTTCTACTTTTAATAAATGTTTTATAGCATCTATAAGTTCTCATAAGTTATGAGGTGGTATATTTGTTGCCATTCATACTGCAATACCCATAACTCAGTTCATAAGTAGGTCTGGCAACCTAGTTGGTAATACTGAAGGTTCTTTTTTAGTAGCGTCATAGTTATCTCTCCAATCTATAGTTTCTTTTTCTATGTCGCTCATCATATACTCTGCTAATTTTGTCATCTTAGCTTCGGTATACCTCATTGCTGCTGGGTTATCTCAGTCCATTGATCAGAAGTTTCATTGTCCATGAACTAAAGGATATCTTAGTGAAAAATCTTGAGCCATACGAACCATTGCTTCATAAACTGAAGAATCACCATGAGGATGATACTTTCAAAGTACATCTCAGACAACTGCTGCTGATTTTCTGAACTTTGCACTAGATTTTAAACCTAACTCATGCATTGCATAAAGTATCCTTCTATGAACTGGTTTCATTCAGTCTCTGATATCTGGAAGTGCTCTTTGTACTATTACACTCATGGCATAGTCCAAATAACAAGTTTCCATCTCATCTGTGATATTTTTATCTTCATCTCACTGATAAGTAATAGCTGTATCAATTGGTAATGCTTCTTGATTTCCTTCATTTTCATTCTCTATGTTTTCATCTTGATTTAGATTTTCGTTTTCTGGCATATTTTTATTAAATTAAGAATTATTTATTATTTTGGTATTTAAAATTTCTATCGTTTTTCTAAAACAATAAATTCTATCAAAAATACAACTAAAAATAACATAAAAATAACTATATAAATATATAGATTTTTTGAATTTAATCAAGAAAAAATGCCTATTTTGTTAAGAAAAAATTATGAAATTTGAAATATTTTTTTTAATACTTATTATTGTTATAAAGTCCAAGAAGTTTATGTTAAAAAAATATTTAATTTTTAACTTTATTAGGCTTTTTAAAAATGATTTTATATATTAAATTATAAAATTTATGAAATTAATAATACTTGCAGCAGGTAAAGGTACTCGTTTAAGACCTCTTACAAATACAACACCTAAACCGCTTATAAATATTTGTGGGAAAAGTATAATTGAGCATAATTTAGAAAATTTATATGAACATGTAGATGAGATTATTATTGTTGTTAAATATCTGAAAGAAAAGATTAAGGATAAATTATGAGATAATTATAAGTGAGTGAAAATAACTTATCACGAACAGGGAGATGAAAAATGAACTTGAGCAGCTTTATTAGGGATTGATTGTGATACTGATGTATTTGTAATATACTGAGATTCTATATTTGATAAAAAAGATTTTGATAAAGTTTTGTCCTATGAATGATATTGAGTTTTAGCAAAAGGAGTTGAAAATCCAGAAAAATATTGAATATTTAAAATTGATGAGAATAATTATATAATTGAGGTTATTGAGAAACCAAAAGAATATGTTTGAAATCTAGCTAATTTGTGATGATTTAAGTTAAGTCCAAAAATTTTTGAATATCTAAAAAATGTAAAACTTTCTCCTAGATGAGAGATTGAATTAACTTGTGCAATAAATGAATTTGCAAAAAATCATAAATTTAGAGCTATAAAAATAGATTGAGAATTTATAGATGTTTGATCTCCTTGGGATATACTTGATGCTAATAAATATTTCTTAGATAAACTTGAAAAATCAGATATAAGATGAACTATTGAAGAATGAGTAGTTATAAAGTGAAATATTGTACTTGAAGAGTGAGCTATTTTAAAAAGTTGAACTTATATTGAATGAAATGTCTATATATGAAAATATACTTCTATATGACCACATACTTATTTAAGATGATCTACTGTTATTTGAGAATGATGTAAAATCTGAAATGCTGTAGAGGTAAAAAATAGCAGTATTTGAGATTATACAAATTCTGCTCATCTTAGTTATATTTGAGATTCTATAATTTGAAATAATGTAAATCTTGCTTGAGGTTTTATCTCTGCCAATCTAAGACATGATGGTAAAAATATAAAAACTATGGTAAAGTGAGAAATTGTTGATTCTGGTAGAAGAAAATTAGGTTGTATTATTTGAGATAATGTGAAAACTTGAATGAATACTTCTACTTATCCTTGAAGAGTTATTCAGAATGGTGGTACAACTCTTCCTTGAGAGATAGTTAAGTAATTTAAATCTATATAGAAAAACCTCTTAATTAAAAATTAAGAGGTTTTTTATTTTCTATCTGGAGCCACCAATGGGATTTGAACCCATGACTTCTCCCTTACCATGGGAGTACTCTACCTGCTGAGTTATGGTGGCGGAATAGCTTAAAAATAAAAGTTGTTTTGTTCTATAATTAGGTACTGTATTTAAGTTTCTCCCTTTTTTAAAGGGAGTACCCGAAGGGGGAGGGATTAGAAAAAGAAGACTAAGCTCAAATCTAAGAATAAAAAAAGTCCCTAATAATTATTTATACTAAAAACTAAGGACTTTTCTAAAGGCTATATTTATACAACACTTACATATCTATTTTTATAAACTCTTCCATCATATCTTTTTTTCTTTCTTTCAAAGAATTTAACTATTCCATCTTTTGTAGCGAATAGAGTAAAGTCTTTCCCTTGAGATACTCATTCTGCTGGCCAGAATTTATTACCTTTTTGTCTAACTATAATATTTCCAGCAATTAGTTTTTGTCATCCAAATATTTTGACACCAAGTCTTTTGGCATTGGAATCACGTCCATTGCTAGTAGATCATTGAGCTTTCTTGTGAGCCATCTTTCCTAAAATTAATTTATAAAGTTATTATTCTTCTATTAAGATTAAATATCTTATTTTTTAGATTTTGTTGCGAATCTAGCAAATGCTTTATTAGCTTCAGCCATCTTGTAAACATCTAGTTTCTTTTTAAATGCATTACCTGTTTCATTAGCAGCTTCTATAATTTCTCCTGCTAGGAATTTGTAAAAATCAGTTCCTTTTTTGCTTCTAGCTGATCCTATAATCCATTTACTTGCTAAGAATAGTTTTCTTTTTTGGTTAACTTCTTGTGGTACTTGGTATATAGATCCTCATACTCTTTTAGGTCTTACTTCAATAGTTGGCATTACATTTTCCATTGCTTTGAAAAATATAGCTTTTGGGTCTTTTTGACCTTTTGACTTAATCTCATTTAAAGTGTTATCCATTATTCTAATTGCTACACTTTTTTTACCGTCTAGCATTATGTAGTTAATGAATTTTTCTATCATAGAATTATCGTATTTTGACATTTTTTATAACAATTAATAATAAATTTTTGTGGAACATTTTCAGCAATTGTTAAACTTACTCCACTTTTTTATCTCCTATTTTTTAGGTCTCTTAGTTCCGTAAAGACTTCTTCCTTGTTTTCTATTGTTTACTCCTTCACAGTCTAAAACTCATCTAACTATGTGGTATCTAACTCATGGCAAGTCTTTTACTCTTCAACCTCTTATAGCTACAACAGAGTGCTCTTGCAAGTTGTGTCCTTCTCCTCAGATATAAGCGTTAACTTCGTATCCGTTAGTTAATCTAACTTTTGCAACTTTTCTAAGTGCTGAGTTAGGTTTTTTAGGAGTCATAGTTGTAACTTTTGTACAAACACCTCTTTTCATTGAACTACCTTTTGGTAATTTTACAATTTTTCCTCTTTTTATAGAATTTTTTATAACTTGTAGAGCTGGAGATTTACTCTTTCTAGTTTTGTCTTTTCTATTCTTTTTTACTAGTTGGTTAATAGTAGGCATACTGTAATATTAAAATTAATAAATTATCTCTTAGACCATTGCATAGCTTTTCTCGCTTTGTGTCTTCCTGGTTTCTTTCTTTCAACTTTTCTAGCATCTCTTGTTAGAAATCATGCTACTTTAAGAATTTTTCTAAAGTTTCCTTCTTTTTCAGCTAAAGCTCTAGATAGTCAGTGTCTTATTGCATAAGCTTGAGAGCTATCTCATGATCCTGCTACTTTTACTTCAAAGTAAACATCTTCTTTTATTTTACATAGTTTTAATGGAGAGTATACTACATCAAATAAGTCAGTTCTAGAAACATATTCTCAAACTTTTCTTCCATTTATTGTAGATTCTCACTTTCAATCAAAAAGTTTAACTTGAGCTGAAGCTGTTTTTTTCTTTCCGATAGTGTAAGTATATTTGCTAGCCATAAATATTATTATTATAAATTATAGTTTTAATTCTTCTGGTTTCTGTGAAGTAAATGTATGTTCACTTCAAGTAAATAGTTTTAATCTAGATATCATAGATTTTCTAAGTTTATTTTTAGGTAACATTCCACTAACTGCTAATTCTAAAGCTTTGTTTGGCTTTTTAATTAATAGTTTGTTTAATGGAGTTTCTACTAATCAACCTAGGTATCCTGTATGTCTGTAGTACATTTTATCCTCTAATTTTGCTCATGTAACTTTAAATTTATCTGCATTTAAAACTATTACATAGTCTCCATTATCAACGTGTGGAGCAAAATCTAATTTGTTTTTTCATCTTAAAACAGTAGCTATTTTAGTAGATAACCTTCATAAAGTTAATCCTTTAGCATCTATTATATACCATTTTCTTTCATTTCATTTTATTTGCTTTGGCATTATAGTTTTCATATAACCTATCTTCTTTAAAAAATTAAACTAGTTCTAATAATACTATCTTTGCATTGTCTCCGTCTCTATGTTTTATTGGAGTCATTCTAGTAAAACCAGATGTCTTTTTTCATTTATACTTTGGAGCAACATTTTTAAATAGTTCTAGAGATGATTCTTTTGTGAATAAGTATGTCATAGCATATCTTATAGCATTCATTTCATCTTTAGTATTAACAGTATTTATAAGTTTATCTATCATAGAAACTATTGCTCTAGCTTTTTTTTCTGTTGTTTTTATAGATTTGTGTAAAAAGAAGCTAGTTAGAAGGTTTCTCTCCATAGCTTTCCTATGTTGGAAATCTTTTTTCTTAAACTTTAAATGTTTTCTAACTCTGTGTCTCATCTTAAGTTTGTTTTAAATTATAAATTTTTAAATTTTTTATTTTTTAGTCATCTCATAATAATTTCAACCCTCTTTCATTTAGTGATGATCTTATCTCTGTCATTGCTTTCTTACCAAATCATTTGATAGAAGAAAGTTTTGTTTCTGTACATTTTGTTAATTGCTCTATTGAAAGGATGTTTCCGTTTATAAGAGCATTTAATGTACGAGGAGATAATCACATAATTTCAATTGGAGTGTATGTTTCTTTTTCTAGTTCTTCTTTTACTTCTTCTTTTTCTCTTGTTACTAAGTCTTTAACATCTGCTATAAAGTTTCATTCAACTTGAAGAGATTCTTCGTTGAATAGAGAGAAATATGAAGCTAGCATATCTCCAGAAAATTTTATAGCGTCTACTGGAGTTATTACTCCGTTTGTAGATATAGACATTTCTAGACAATCTAGGTTATTTACTTCTCAAATTCTTGTAGTTTTCACTTCGTATTTAACATTTAATACTGGAGAAAAATTTGCATCTACTAATAGTACGTCTACATCTTCTTCTACTTCTTTTAATTCTTCTATACTTAGGTATCCTACTCTTTTTTCTACTCTTATATCTATGTCTAATTCTAATCCGTCTTTATCTATCTCTGTTATGTATAAATCTTTGTTTAGTATTTCAACTCAAGCTGGACATTTTATGTCAGCTGCTGTAACAACTCAAGCTTTATCTTTTGACAATTTCAACCACTCTATTCATGTATCGTTTTTACTGATTACTAACTTTTTGAAGTTAAGTATCATACCTACTACACTATCTTTTACTCAAGGAACTGATGAGTATTCGTGACTTACTCATTTTACTTTTATTCCTGTAACTTTTGTCCCTGGTATTGTTGATAGCAAAACTCTTCTTAGTGAGTTTCATAGGGTTACACCATATCATCTTGGTAAAGGAGAAACTGTGAAAAATGAAGTGTTGTTTTCTTGATCGTTTTGGGTAATTTTTGGTACTCAGATAACATTATGAATAATATGCATATCTTATATATATTAGGAAATATAAAAAGAGAACTATTTTGAATAAAATTCAACAATTTTTTGTATATCTATTACTTGTTCAAACTCTTCTTTTTCTGGTAAAGCTTTTACTGTAATTTTTAGTGTTTTCATATCAACATCTAACCATTTACAACTAGAAACTTTTCATTTGTTTTTCTTAGAGAATTCTTCTAATTCTTCTAATAAGCTCTTGTATAAAGGGCTCTCTTTTAATTTATTTCTAAGTTCTATAACATCTCATTCTTTTAATGATATAGAAGGTATAGAAACTTTTACTCCGTTTAGATTAAAGTGTTCATGATTTACAAATTGTCTAGCTTGCATTCTTGTTCTAGCAAAACCTGATCTGTAAACAACATTGTCTAATCTAAGTTCTAGTAGTCTAAGCATTTTTTCTCAAGTAGTTCCTTCCTCTCTAGATTTTTGAGCTTTTTTAAAATAAGAAAGAAATTGTTTTTCACTTAAACAAAACATCCTTTTTGCTAGTTGTTTTTTTCTAAGTTGTTGTCAAAAACTACTTGTTTTTCTTCATCTTAGCATCCCTCTTTTTGATTTTTCTAAGTCGTACTTTTCAGTTCAGAATAAGTTTACTCATTCTCTTCTACATAGTTTTTTCTTTGGTCAAGTATAACGCATATCCAATATGAGATTTAAAATATAAAATATAATTACATTCTTCTAACTTTCTTTTTCCTACATCCATTGTGAGGAACTGGTGTAATATCAAAGATTCCGTTTAATTCTAATCATCCTGATATAAGTCATCTTATTGCTTGTTCTCTTCCAATCCCTATTCCTTTTATATACACATCTACAGTTTTTAGAGAGTGTAGACTTTTAGCTCTTTCTGTTGCTTGTTCTGCAATAACTTGAGCTGCATAAGGAGTAGATTCTCTAGCTCATTTAAATCCAGCACTTCATCCACTAGCCCAAGATAAAACGTTTCATTTTTCATCTGTTATACTAACTATAGTATTGTTAAATGAAGCTTGTATATGAGCTTGTCAGTGTTCAACTATCTTTTTTGTTTTTTTAGATTTTTTTACAACTTTATTTGCCATATTCTAAATTATTTATAAATAAACTATTTTTTCTTTCATGCTATAGCTACTGCTTTACCTTTTCTGGTTTTAGCATTTGTTCTAGTTCTTTGTCCTCTAACTGGTAACCTTTTTTGATGCCTTATTCATCTATAACATCTAATTTCTTTTAGTCTTTTTATGTTTCCTACAACAAATCTTCTTAAGTCTCATTCTACCATATAGTCTTTCAACTCAGCTCTTATTATATCTAGTTCGTCTTCTGATAAAGTTTCTATTTTTCTAGTTTTTTCTATTCACACTTTATCTAAAATTGTTCCAGCAGTGAATCTACCAATACCGTATATGTATGTTAAAGCTATCTCTACATGTTTTCAGTTCGGTAATACTACTCAAGCTATTCTTGCCATATTTTTTCTTATATTATAAATTAAATTTAATTATCCTTGTCTTTGGTTGTGTTTAGGATTTTTTTTACATCTAATTCTAACACGTTTTTTCCCTTGGAATTTTCCTGTAGTTATATTACAGTCACTACACATTTTTTTTACAGATGGTCTTACTTTCATAATAACAAATTAAATATAGTAAAATTATTTTTTATATCTACTCATTTCTCCTCTAAAGACTATTCTTCATTGAGTTGTATCGTATGGACTTAACTCAACAACGACTTTGTCTCCCTCTATTAATTTGATGAAATTATTTCTCATACTTCAACTCAAGTATCATTTAATTATTCATCATCAATAATTTTCTGGTAATTGAACTTCAAAAACCAGACTAGGTAGAGCTTTTGTTATAACTCACTCAACCTCTATCTTTTCTTCTTTTGGCATTATTATCCAAATATGTTTTAAAATCCGTGGTATTGTATAAATTTTTTATTTAATTGCAAATTTTTTTTTAGACTTTTTGTGTTTTTGTGGTTTTTTGGAGGATTTTGAGGAAATGTTAAGAACAAATCTTGCTTGTTTTCTATAATTTTAGTTTTCTAAATATTCTTCACAATATGACATATCAGTTAACTTACCATAGTAATAACAACTATTTTCATCTACTGCATACATAAAATTAATAACTACAAAAGTTTCAGAAGTTGCTCAAGTTAATAAACTATGTTCATAGTAAACATTTTTCTCATCCTTTGAATACCCATTATCTAAAATCTTGAAAGTATCTGGATTTGCTTGATTCAATAATCTTCATAAATAATAAACATGACCGTCATCTCTTGAATATCAAGAATCTAAAATTTCAAAAGTGTTTGGATTTACTCAAGATAGGTATAATATATCAAAAAATGCTGTTTGATAATAGATAGCATCTTTATCTTTAGTATATCAGTAATCCAGAACCTCAAATGTCTCAGGATTTACTGAGACAAATTTTCTAAATTCTCTTCACATTTCTTCATAGTAGACACTGTTTTTATCTTTTGAATACCCCTTTCCTAAAGCAACAAAAGTCTCCCTATCAACTCATTCTATTTTTTCATTCCGAAAATATATGTAATCTTTATCTTTTCAAAATAAATCTCATATTGCTTTGAATGTATCAGTATCAACTCATGTTAATACTAATTCATTTTTCTGGCAATAAATATTATTATCACTTTTTATATATCATCATCACAAAAGTTCTGATGTACTAATCTTAAATGATGTAACAATATCCCAAGTTTTATAGTTTCCGTTTTCTTTTCTATAAAAAAAATCTGATAACAATTCCATATACCTTGATTTTTTTCATATTATTCATTCTTTTAATCTCCAAACTATTTCAACCATTTCTCATCTGTTTATCAGTGAATCAATGTTTTCTATAGAATTTGGTATTGCAGTTTTACTACTTAAATACCTTCAATATTTTCATAATCAATCAATGTTTCATACTTCATTTTTCTTTCATAATCAAGAGATGATTATCTTGGCAGACTCTAGAAATGATATATTATCTTTAGGTTTAAAGTCTCAATCTTTGTATCATCCTATTATTCCTTCTCTTTTTGCCGTACAAATGTATTTTTCAAAATCTCATCAATTCACATCAGGAAAACAGTCCTCTCAATAAATTTCTGAGTCTGAAAAATTTGATTTTATTATTATTTTTGTAAATTCTTCTCTTGTAATTTTATTTTCTGGTTGAAATGTTCAATCTTTATATCAAGAAACTATATTGTTTTCTTGTGCATAGTTTATTGCTTCTAGATATGGATAGTCAGTTGCAACATCTGAGAAGTCTGCATAAGATGTTGTAATTATAAAAAGTGATGTTAAAAATAATATTTTTTTCATATTGTTTTGATTATTTTATAATAAAAAAGTATTTTTATTTGTTTTTACATACTTTAATTTTTCTATTATTGTTTTTTGCATGAAATCGTATTTATTTAAGGAACTATAATTCATCAATTGGGAGCATAGAAATATAAAATATTAATGGGGATAATAATATTATTAAAAGTATTACTGGGTGTATAAATTCTTTATAAATAAAAAACAAGAAGTCTAAAATGTCTATTAATTTTTTCATGTTTTAATAAGGTTTAATCAAATAATAACTTCAAAATTTCACATTTTTTATTACATTTATATTCTGTAAGGTTATCTTCTATTATTTCTTCTTCAAATTCCACACTCTTATATTTTGTTTGTTCTAAGGTAAAATATATTTTATCTCATTTTATAGAAATGTCTTTTATAGTTCTTAATCCTATTGTTCTATGAACGTATCTTCTGTCAACAATTTTAGGTGTTATTTTATAAACTTTGTTTATAACTAAGTCTTCTCATCACCATCATCATCAATAGGAATCTACATAATATTCATAATAGGTATTTTCATCAATTTTAAATTTTTGTATTCATTCATATCAGGTTCAAGCTAAAACAAAGAAAAATAGAGCTAATATCTTCCATGCTACTAAAACTATAGTTCCTAATCTTAAATATTTATATTTCCTTTTTCTTATTCTATGTAAAAATATTAGAAAGATAAATAAATATGATATTGAATAATAACAATAATTTCTATAAATCATATCGTCAAATTCTGGGTTTGCTGTTCAGAATTGGTCTAGATATATTTCATTGAATGCTATAAATGGTAGATATAGTAATATAAAAACATATATTCATTCATTTTTTCTTATATGGGAAGTTAGTTTTTCTATTATTGTTTTTTGCATATTTTATTTTTTTTGTAACTTAATCACAAGCTCAAACATATCCATCTATTATTCATAAATTGTATAATTTGATAATGCTTCATAATCAAATGGATAATTTAGTGTTTGGTTTTGAATGTAATCAATACCATCTATTTTTACTAAATCTTCATGCACCCAACCTGCTATCCCATTTTCCATAGATTTTACTTCCTCTAGTGTGAAGTTTTTGAGAGTCCTGCCAAGTTCTTTCAATTTTAATTTTAATATATTCAAATACTATCAATATAAGTTCCTAATAAATAACATAAATATGTAAATATTGGAATAATAATTACCAAAGATGGTATAAGTATTCATTTTTTTATTTTTTTTCTTTTTACTAAATAAAAGATAGAATAAAAAAGAATAAAATAATATAATATATTTAAAAAGGTTTTTCATGTTCTAAAATCATAGTGATCATATGCTCTTCTTATTATAAAAGGAAACCCCTTTCTACTATCACACATTCAATCACATTTAGCAATTTTGTAAGAAGTAAATACCTCAACAATCTTATTAGATATCTCTATTTGTCTTGATGATAAATTTGTATAAGATTCCTTTTCTCTTTCCCAATCTATTTCAGTTATTCTTAAATATCAAGACAAATTACTAAAAATTAATGCCAATATAATAGCTTTTATAATGTTTTTTCTATCTTTTAGAAAAAATATAATCTTTGAAAGTACACAAAAAATAAATATTCAAATAATTAATGGAATATAGTTTTTTACTCAAAAAAAGTTAAAATGTCTATTCTCTAAATACCAAATGATTAAAATAAATCATATGATAACAGATATTCCTTTATTTTGTTTAATATACTTTTCAGTTCCATCAAATAAAAATAAAACAACAACAAGCAAAAAGATATAAAATAATATACTATGGAAATTAATCCCTAAATAATCTAAACATAGAATAAACATTATAAATCATAAAACTATAGATATATTTCTCTTATTCTTTTTTATGTAGTTTTTTAGTTCTTTAAACATAAATTCTCTAATCTCTAATACAGATGAACTATTATAAAACAAATCAAAATATAAATAAAAATATTAATAACATCAAAATACTACAAAATTTTCTATTATACTTTGAAGAAAAACCTTTTTCTTTTGAATATTTATAAACAAATAAATAAACTGAAAAGAACATAAAAACTATTTTTATTGAAACAATATAAAAAGCATATAATAATACTCAAAGGACAGCTCAATTTAATTGCATAAAACTAAGATTAAAATAGATTAGTATTAAATCTAAGAATATTGTAAACAACATAGTAAAAACTAGATGTTTTATTAATGAAAACTTTTTTCAAAAAAGTAAATAACTTATACAGAAAAAAACTCAAAAATTAAAAGGTATTCATAGTAAAAAACAAAATAAATAATTTCCTAATATATTTAAAACAACATTAATTTTATCCTTTTTAGTTAAATCATTAAATGATATTTTTTCAGTTTTATCTAATAATTCACATTCTCACTCTTTTATAATATTACTATCATTGGTATCATCATAATGGCATATTATAATCCAATTTTCAAGAATCTCTTCTCAAATATTACGAGAATATGCCAATCTTCCTATCTCCATATGAAACAAATTATCTACTTTTCAGGGTAATTGATCTATAATAACTCTAATTTCTCATGTTTTTGTATTTTTTACAATGTTTTTAATATCTCAAGATGTTAGTGCTGATGTTGTGTTAGTAAATAAAAACAATAAAAATATTGCTATTATAAATTTTATTATTTTCATTTTTACTTGCCATTAAATACTAATTTTAAAAACATCTTTCAAAATGATTTTGTTATGAAAAAACTTGCGAGAATACAACAAATAATTACAAAAAATAAAAAATCTAAGATATTATTCATCTTTTGCATGTCTTAAAAATTTTCAAATCTAATCACAACTTCAAGCACAAGTATCTAATATTCATAAATCATCATTAAATATTTCAACTATTGAAACCCTCCTATTTTCATCAATAAAGTCAAATCTATTTTTTCACTTATAAAATCATTTTTTATATAAAGCAATATAATCACTGCTTCATAGCAAAGATTCAAATACACTAAATACAATTGAATTAGGAACATTTTCTGGAAAAGATGGTACTTCAGTGTATTCTATTGAACGAATTTTTATTTTTCCCATTTTTATTTTTTCTTGTTCATTTTCATTAAAATACTTTAATAATGCTCAGGTATTATACTTATCCTCATAAAATCTCATCATTCAATATAAATCATTCTTTTCTATATATTTGGATATTTCATAAATTTTTGGCATTGTTTCTTCTTTATAATTATTTGGAGCAAAAATATAGAAATATAGAAATGGAAATATAATCAATAAAAGTAATAAAATAGGATACAGAAATTCTTTAAATATAAATAATAAAAAATCTAGTATATTATTCAGCTTTTGCATTTTCTAAAAAGTTACTTAAATATTCTTTTCTTTCATTTTCACTCAATGAATAATACTCTTTTCAAAAATTATATCAAGCAATATAAGACCGTTGATCAAAAAGTTCCATTTTTATGCTCCGATTATATCTATCTTTTAAATATTTTTCAAATTCATCAGGTGTATATTTTCCCTTTACAACTTTATCATTGAATTCATCTCATAATATTGCTAAAGAATATTTAAATCACTCAAGAGCAAATCATAAAGTATAAACTTGTTCTAATTCCAATCATACCCTATACCCATTTAATCAAACAAAAAAGTTTCACAATTGAGATGTCTGATATTTTTTTCAAAATACTAAAACAGTTTGGTTAGTTTGAGTATTTCCATCAGTTCATTCGGCCATAAAGTACTCACTTCTTTTTAAGTCATAAGCTGCTCCTATATTATGATCTGATAAATACAGAAATAACTTTTCTGAAAAATTAGTAATATTTTCTAAAGAATAGGTATCAAAATTCTCTGGCATCAAAATAGTTAGAACATCTTGTACTTTAGCACTATACCGTCTTCTTGTCTCATAAACTTTTCAAATTTCTATAAACTTCAAAAATCTATCTGTCGCATCTGATAACGGATACTTTATAGTACCAAGATTCTCAAGTTTCTTATTACCTTCAAATTCACTCATAAAACTCCACCAAGTATCTAAATATGATTTTCTAACTTCCAATAATCAATTTACAGCAACTGATACATTATAAATATCATTACAATTAGATTCTCCTTTTACATAAGAAATAAACCTTCCCCTTATTCCCTCCATATCCTCATCAAAAGCATTCCGTTTCCAATTACCATAACCATCAATATTATCACTCCTCCTCCAATCATCCTCCACAAACTTAACAACCTCTTTATCTCAAGCAGTATTTGTAACCACAAACTCATCTAACTCCTTAGAATGTAATACACAACTTCAAAGCTTTTCTATGTCCATTTCCCTATTATCTTTTGGAGACTTAGCAGTTTGATCTACAAAATACACAAACATATCTCTTGGTAAATATTCACTTGTGAAACGACTTGTTAGCGGATCTGGATAATTAGTTTGAAAAGCTCTTCAGATTATTTTTTGTGCTTCAGCATGTGTCACATTATCTTCTGGTAAAAATTTTCCATTATTTCAATCTAGTATCCCATTATTATATGCATAACATGCATACTTTGATAACATTCTTCACTTTAGGTCTGGTAATGCTTCCAAACATTTTTTAGCTCACGATGTCAAATTACTTGCTAATACATCATACTTTTCTATATCACTCATTTTTACTATTCATTCATCTACTGCCGCTCTAAGTATTATTTTTACTGCAGCTTCTCTTGTTAATGGTTCATCTGGATAAAAGTATCCTGTTAAATTTCTTTCTCAACTAGTTTCTCTTTCTCAACTTATCCGTTCTCTTTCTCTTGCTGTTTTTATACTTTCACAATATTCTGATTTTTGTCTATTGTATACATCTAAAAATGGTACAAATAATATATTGTGATGTTGTATTGTACTAATATTGTTATTTATTCTGCTTGTTTCTAGATATCATGTTTGAGGAGAATTCTTTTTTAAAAATCTTATTCATAGATATGATTCTCTGTCTGTTGTTCTTGTTGCATATATGTGATTTGTGAATTCAAATGTATTTGTATAAAATGAATCAAATGTTTTTGTATTTTCTATATACCATTTTTCATCGTTGTTTTCATAGTTTGAAAAGTTTTTGATTCCTGTGTTCAAAAATTGTGTAAGTGCATTTATTTTTAGTGTTAGGTATTTTCCAAAAGTTGGGTCTTTGTCTATTACTCAGAAATAGTGTATACAATCTCAAGGGTCTTTTTCACAGTCTATTTTTGTTGGGTCTGCTTCATAATATATGTCATCTGTTGTTTTTAATCCTGTTTCTTTATCTGTTGTCCGAGTTATTTTTAGTTCTTCTGCTTTATTCCAATTCATGTTTAATATACATCTTTGGTTTGGGTTATAGTTAATTCGTCATCAGATTCATATATCACATTTCTCAGCAACCTCCTTACCATCATAAATAGCTTTCTCCACAACTAACTCTCTCATACATTTATGACTATCTTGTGAATTGTATATTTTAAAATACTTAGCTGGATTTAAACTTTCTCAATTCCCCCCTTTCAACTCAAAGTGTAAATGTGCTTTGTATTCTGCTGTATCTGGTGCAACAACTCAAACCACTATTTCAGGTGTTACTGTTTTAACTGTTCAATTCAGTATATCCTCACTTGTAACTATATGTGCATAAGTACTTTTCTTTCAATCATCATGTAATACTGTAACTGTTCATGTTCCTGCACTTTGTATTGTTCCATTTGTTACTGCTTTTACTTCTTCTCATGCTTCCAAATTGAAATCCATTGCATCGTGAATATCTCAATTGAATTCTTCAAAGAATATTTGTGTTACTAACTGATCAACTGTTCTTCAACTATTTGAAAGTGCTTCGTAATCAAATGGATAATCTAAAGTTTGATCTTCGGAATAATCAACTCAGTCTAATTCTACAAAATCTTCATGAATCCAACCTGCTATACTATTTTGCATTTCATTTACTTCCTCTAGTGTGAAGTTTGGATAAAGTCTTGCATAGTGTGTGTCAAATATTTCTTGTGTTAAATTTTTTTCTGTATTTTCTATTTTTATGTAGTATAGATTTCTTTCTTCGTCTTTTTCTAGTACTTGTACTTTTGTATCCTCATATGTCTCCCAAATAATGTTTTCTTTTGTATCTGTATTTGTATTTGCTCTTAGGTCTACCGTTAAGTTATGAGCCCATGAAATAGTTCCTGTAACTTTAGCTTTTGGTGTATCAAGTATTACATCTGGTCAGATTGCAACAAATCAGTTAAAAATCCATGCCGTTCTACTGTCTTCAAACTGTACTTTAAACCAGTTTCATTTACTTTCTAGTACTGTTAATACTGTGTTATATGATATAATGTCTTGATTGTTTGTTTGTCAGTCTTTGTTGTAGTCAAAATAATTACTTGTTGCACCTGGTTTTTCGTGTGCATAGATTCATACTAAACTTGCTACTACTACTTCATCTCATTCTGGTGTTTTTAATTCTTCTGTTGGTGTTGGGATTGTACAAGTTTCTGTAAGCTCATTGCTTGATAAATATCATAGTCATTCTTCTGCTAGTCATTGTACTTGTACTTTTACTATGTTTGATGAATTTTCTAATATTTCTACTTTCGTTCAGTTTTCTAGTTTGATTCCGTCTTTGTTTAGGCTTTTTGTTATTGATAGAATAGCTTGTTTTTCTGTATTACATACTTCTTGTATTTCTCTTGTGAATCTGTCGTCTACTGAATTTGGACATGTGTTTTCTGCATTTTTCAGGTTGTTTTGTTGGTAGTAGGAATTTAACATCATACTTGTTACTGTCATTCTATCTACTTCGTCTAGTTCTGGGTTTGTTGGTATGTCATTTTTTGTTATGATTCAGAAGAATAGTCATGCTCAGATGTAAGAATTTTCTGGATGAATGATTTCGTAGTTACAGTTATTGTTTATGTTGAAGTCGAATGTTTTTAGTGAGCTTTTTAGTGATTCTATAAATGTAAGGTTTTGTAATGGACGGAATGCTCATGTACTTGAGAGGTCCATTAGGTTGTTATCAGTTACTGTTTGAGCATAGTCTGCCCACCATTCTGTTCAGTCTATGTCTGAGATCTTTCATTCATAGGGCATTACTGGTGTTTCAGATGCTCATAGTAGTATCTTTGAGAACTCTGCTCTGTTTATACTGTCATATGGACGAAACTCTCAATTATCTCATTCTATCCATTTTAGGGAATTGGCTTTTGATATATCTAAACATTGGTTGTTTGTTGTATTTTGTAGGTCGCTGTAATATTGTTCACACTCTCTTGGGTCTGAGTGTTGTTCTTTTTCTATTGCACATAGTTCTGTTATTTCTGTAGAGTCTCTGTACAGGTATAGTGTTGAATTGTCTGAGATGTGTTCTGAGTAGTTTAGAGAATAGAAAGCGGTGTTGTCTCCAGAGTTTACAAATGTGTCATAAATATTTGGTTGGTGTACTGATCTTCAGAATGGTGCTAGGTATTTTATTTTAAATACTGATTTGTCTTGGTTTGATTCGTATAGGTTGTCTCATGATTCATTACATACTGTTACTATTTCTGGTGTTGGTTCATTTTCTATGGTTGTATATTCTCAAATACCGAAATTTAAACTTTCTGTGTTGTATAGGCTTTGTCTTTTTTCTGTTTCACTATTGTTTACTTGAATTGTTTTAGATATGGTTTCATCTCAGAATTCAGAAAAATATCCATTTCAAGTGTGTAGCATATCAAAGATTATTGTTATGCTTCAACTTGTATTGTTTGGTATTCTTACTGGTATTTTGATGTTTGTTGTTTCTGAGTATTTTACTTCGTTTGGTAGTATTCAATAGTTAGTGGCTGTTTGTATTTCATTTCATGTTTCGTCAACTAGTTTATAACTAAGCATTATTGGGTTGTTTCCATTTGGTGTCCATTCTAGGTTTCCTTGATTTTTTACTGATAGTTCAAATTTATATGTTTTTCATGATTCGTATTGTTGTTTCTTTTCTAGTCAACTATTTGTTATGTTATATTGTGCATCGTATTTGTTTACTAAATTTATTTGGTCATATTCTATTTTTGATTCTGTTCAGTTTTCTTTGTATTGTACATATATTGTTTTTAATCATTTTTCCTTATTTCCTGATAGTGAAGAAATTAAAAAGTCTGTCGTATAACTGTATGGCATCCAGTCTGTCCATGTATTTTCATCTTCACTGAATCTCATGTATTCAGGATTAGTATCTTTTGTTAGTGTTAAATAGACTGATAGACTTTCTGTGATTTCATCTCAATCATTGATTTGGATTGATGAATTTTGTAATTCATTGTTTTTAATAGGCATTGGGTATCATGTAGTTTGGCATAGTTCATATTTTTTTATTTGTCATGGGGCTATTATTCAATTTTCTTGATGCTTTTCAAATATCTTTAGTACTGGTTTACATCAAGGATGAGGATTGCTTGGAGAATAGATTAGTCATTTATTATTTCAATTTCATCAGTCTTTACAAATTTTGTATAATTCTTTTACTGATTCTTTGTCTTGTTGATTATTTGAAGTCATTGCTTTACTCCATATTTGTCTTGGATTTCAATGTGTGTCTACATAAAAACAGTTGTTGTCTGAATTTTCTGTTTGTTTTGGTTTAGTTTCTTTTGTTTCGTTTTTACATTCTCATAAATAACTCCTTCAATCTTTTAGTATTGAATCAACAGCTTCATTAGCTACTTCTTGAGTGTGTTCTTTTCAATTTGGTTGTACTTTACAGATTTCTACTTTTTTTGACTTTTCCTCTACAGTTCAGGTATTTGTTTCTACTTCCTGAACCTTGATTTTTTCTTCTATATTTTCTAGTTCCTCACAAGTTCAAGTAATTCCTCAGGCTTGGATATATTTATCTACTATTTCTTGTTCTGGGTAATAATTTATTCAGTCTTTACAAATTGCTGTAGTTCAAGTGCTTGTTTCTCAGGTTACTGCATTTGCTATTAGTGTTATGTTTACTGTATTTGCTATTATTCAAAGTAGCAATGTGGTAGCTAGTAGCTTTCTTCATAGTGTTCTCATTGTGAGTTTATGGTTAAAAAATAATGTTGTTTATAATATTTAATTTTATAATTTATTTCTGTTTTTCTCCCTCTCCTCATAAAAGGAGAGGGTTGAGGTGAGGGTAAAAAAGAGAATTAATTATAAAACTAATACACTTACTATATATTCTTATTTTTAAAAGCAAGTTTTTTACATAAAAAAATTAGTCTTTACCTATCTAAAGACTAATTCTTAAAATTTTATTTTTGTATTTCTATTTTATAGATTTCTACTATATCCTTTTCTTCTACTACAACATCTCATGAAAATTTTATACCACATTCTGCTGGTCATTCTACAAGTTTAACATCTTCTACTCATAGTTTTAGAGATGTAACTTCTCATTTTCATACCATTTTATCTTTTCTTATAACTCTAACTTTTGTGTCTGGTTCTATTTTCTCTCAATCTTCTATTTTTACTCAAAGAACCATAAATTTCTTAGATGTATAGAATATTTGTAAAACTTTTGCTCTTGCTAAAACTACTTCTACTTCTTTTGTATCTAGCATTCAAGTTACGATTTTTTCTATTCTTTCTGTAATGTGGTAAATTATATTACTACTTATGTATTCTATTTTTGTATCTTCTATAAGTTTTTTAGCTGTTGGAACCACTGAGGTGTTAAATCAAATAAGTATTGCAGTACTTCATTCACACATTAATACATCTCATTCTGTAATGTTTCAAACTCAGCTATGTATTATTGAAACATTTGTTTCTGGTGTTGATAATTTTATTAGAGCATTTTTTATTGCTTCTAAACTTCAGTTTGTATCTGCTTTTAATACTATTTTTAGTTGTTTCAGATTTCATGCTTTTATCCTAGACATAAGCATATCTATTCAAGATGCACTTAGTTTTTTCTTGCTTTCCATTATTTCTTTACACTCTACAGCCTTGTTTTTAGCAATTACTGGCGAAGAAACGACTTGGAGTAAATCTCATCCTTCAACAACTTTATCTAATCAAACGATAAGAGCTGGAGCTCAAGGTAATACCTTGCTTACTCATTTTAGGGAATAGTCTTTTAAGATCTTTATCTTTCAGAAAGAGTCTTTACACACTATGTTATCTCATTTTTGAACAGTTCATGTATTTACTATTGCTGTTGCAACAGGTCAAATACTTGGATCTAAATGTGATTCTATAATTGTTGCAACTCAGGCTCTGTTAGGATTTGCTTTTAATTCTTTCATATCTGCTACAAGAGTGATTATTTCAAGTAGTTCTTCTATTCAAAATCATGTCATAGCTGATACTGGAACCATAGGAGTGTCTCATCCCCAATCTTCTGGAATTAAGCCGTTTTCAGATAATTGTGACTTAACGTGATCTGGGTTAGCTCATTGTTTATCCATTTTATTTATAGCAACTATAATTGGTATGTCTGCTTCTTTTGCATGGTTTATACTCTCTATTGTTTGTGGTTTTACTCATTCTGTAGCCGCTACAACCAGTATAGCAATATCTGTAGATTTTGCTCATCTTGCTCTCATGACAGTAAATGCTTCATGTCATGGTGTATCTAAAAATGTAATCAATTTATCGTTATGTTCTACTTGGTATGCTCAAATACTTTGAGTTATACCTCAAGCTTCTGATTCTGCTACTTTTTCTTTTCTTATGTAATCTAGTAAAGATGTCTTTCAGTGATCAACATGTCACATTATACTTATGATTGGAGTTCTTGTTTCTAATTTAGAAGAGTCATCTTCAATAAATAAATCCTTGATATCTCATTTCATTATATCCTTTACACTAATTCATCATGAATTATCTCTTTCTAATTTGATATCAAAGCTTTCTGCTATTAAAGATGCTGTATCAAAATCTATCGGAGAGTTTATATTTACCATCAATCCATTTTTCATGAATTCTGCTATAAGTTTTGGTAATACAACTCAAATCTTTTCTGAAAATTCTTTTAGAGTTAAGATATCTCAAATTATTACAGTTTCTCCAGAACGGCTTACTAAGTTTTGTTTTATATCTTCTACTTTCTTTTCTTCTTTCTTTTTCTTTTTTATTTTACTTGATCTAACAAATGTTGCTTCTGTTTCTGCTTCTTGGAATTTATGTTTTTTTCCTCTGTATGGAGAAAGTTTAAATTTCTTTGATTTTCAAGCTTTTTCATCTTCTTCCTCTCAATATCTTTTTCCTTTAAATTTTCATGTACTTTTGCTAGTAAATTTCTTTTCTTCTACTTCAATAGGTAGAAATTTTTTCTTAGGCTTTGTTTTTTCTTCTTTCTTTTCTACAACTGTTTCATTTGTTGCTTTGATAATTTTATTATCTACTATTTCTTTTTCTACCTTATTAATAACTACTTCCGTTTTTATTGGTTCTTTCTTTTCTGGTTCTTCTAAAGAAATTATATTTTTCTTTTTAATTATTTTCTTTTTTTCTATTTTAGGTTCTGACACACTAATATTATCATCCTCTGATACTTTTTTCTTAATAAGGACTTTTTTAGGTTTTATTTTTATCTTTCTTTTTACACTTACTTTCTTTTTTTCATTATCCTCTGGTGAAGAAGATATATTAGAATAGTAATCATCCACTGCTGTCTTGTTTTTTAGTGTAACCATTTTTTTTGTAAATTTTAGCAAGAAATAAAGAAAATCGTGCAACAAATATAAGATTTTTTATTTATTTGTCAAAAAAAATATAAAAACTTGTAAAAATCTTAATTTTTGTTAGTCTTTGGTATATTTATTTTTTACTTAAAAAATACAGTTATGTTAGAGAAAATAAAAAAAATAACAGAAGAATTCTTCTCAAAACTAAAGGTTGAAGTAGATAATATAGAGGTTAAACAAGAAGATGAAAACATTTTTTTCATAAAACTGGAAACCAATGAGTCTCACTTCTTGATATGAACTCACTGAAAAAATCTGGATGTGATAACTAATATTTTAAAGCTTATACTGCTTAAAAATCTTTGAGAAAATATAGTAATCCATCTTGAAGTAAATGACTATCTTGAATCTAAAGATAAAAAATTATTTAGATTTATTGAGTCGAAAATTAGAATAGTAGAAAAAACAGGAAAGGATGTTAGGTTACCATTTCTAACTGCTTATGAAAGAAAAAAGGTACATTCTTTTGTTAGTGATTTAAATAATGATTTATTTACAAAGAGTGAATGAGAATGAAAAAATAGAAGGTTATTTATTTGAAAAGAAGAGAAAAAACTTACTATAGATATAGATTGAAGTGATATATAAAATTGGTATTATGAAAGAAAATAAGAATTCAAGAGAGCAAATAAAAAAAAGAGCAATAAAGTTAGTGAAAATTTTGTTGCTTTTGTTTTGTATAATTAGCTTTTACAAAATAAATGATGTAAATTATCAGAAACATCAAGAAATCAAGGATAGTATAGTTAATCATCCTGAAAATTTACCTAAAAAAGAGGTAGCAAAAATTACTAGCTTCTGATTCAAAAATTTTAGAGCTGATTTATATCGGTTACAAACAATTCAATATATTTGATGAAATGTTATAGGTTCTGAATATAAAAAATATCTCTATATAATACTAGATTTGGTAACTGAATTAAATCCTTATTTTGAACATCCTTATATAGTTTGAGAACTATTACTGCCTTCATATAACGAAAGGTATGAAAATTTATCAGAAGAAGAGCAACAAAAAAATATTGATCAGTCTGTCTTATTATGAATCAAATGAGTAAATAACTTTTGTGACTTAGAGAAAATTGAATCAATAAAAAAAGAATCTGATTTGAGAAAAATTTTTACAGATGAAAAATATACTAATCCGTGTAAAGATTATAAGATTCCTTATTATCTTGCCTATATTTATTATTTTTATTTACATGATTGAAAAAAGGCTTCAGACTATTATAAGGTAACCAGTGCAAATAAAAATTCTGTTGAATGAGCAAAAACAATGGCTGCGATAATGCAAGGAAAATGATGAGATAGAGAAAAATCTATATATATGTTTTTAAATTTGGCTAAAAGTATAGAAAATGAAGATAAGGGATGTATAGAATTTGCAAATTATCTAGAAAGTGAATTTTATAAAGTTACTTCTAATAAAGCTATACTTGATGATTTATTAATTGCTAAGGTAGAAAATTTAAGAAATCAAATATTTGGTTGAATTTGAGAGTATAATGATGAAGAGTTTTTATGAGATACTAGGTGTAAAAGTTATGCAAATAAGGCTGTCAGGGAAATGAATTTATATTTTTTAGAGAATGCTAATAAGGAATATAAAAAAGATCATAATTGAACATCTGCTATGAATGCTAAAGTTTTACAAGATGATTGATATATAAAATTTTTGCCTACTGATTTTCAACAATATGAGGATTATTGAATAATTTATATTTATAACAAGGATTTAGGAGTGTTTGATTATGAAATGGGGAATTATGATGAGTAACCTATTCTTGAATTCCTTCCCTTATATAAGGGAAGGAGGCTACAATATTTTGAATTCATGCTTTACCCAACCTTCTCCTAAAGGAGAAGGAACTCTAGCTACAAGTTTTAGTTTTCTTCCCCTCTATCTTTAGGAGAGGTGTTAGGGGGGATAGGACAATGTAGATTCGACTACTTCTACTTTATCATTTTCTTCAATCTCTTGATTTCATCAAAGAGTATATGTATGGCATCTGAAAGGTTGTCGTTTTCTATTTTTATTCAGATTGGAGCATTGTTGTAGACCACAAAATATAGAATATTTCATACAAGTATTATATTGGCAGAAGATTTTGCTGCAGGTAATTCTGATAAGTTTACTGAGTCTATGTAGTGTTCAACTCTTTCCATTATCAGATTTCAAACTCAAATATACTCATCTATATGTATATTTTCTTTTTCTAGTGTCTTAAAAAACTTATTTGCGTATTCTCATAGTTTTGATCATTCATATCTTTCTTCTATTGTGTTAGAAGCAAAAACTCTTATTGTTAATACTTTTTTATCTTTTACTGTTTGTAAAACATCTTCAAATATATTGTTAAATCACTCTCAAGATTCGTAAAGTGTTATTTTAGGAGTGTTAGTTTGAATTAATTTTAGTTCTTTTATTTTATTAAAGAATTCTGTTTTATTTTGATTTAAATACTTTACATCTTCATTCTTTTTTTCAACGAGTCTTTGTAAATCTCAAATATTGTCTACAAAAAAATGTTTTACTTTATGCTTCTGTGTTTCCTTTACTATTCAGAGTTTTACCATATTTATTAATTTTCTATATGTTTTAGTTCTTTCTATGTCTACTACTTTGGCAATAACAGAAGCTGGTTGTGTTCATAGTTTATAGAGTTCTATGTAAATGTCAGCATATTCGTTGTTTAATCATAATTTTTGGAAGTATGAGTAGTCCATGGGAGATAGATTAAAGGTAAAAGAATAAAGGTTTTGTTGTGCATAGTGTTTCACAGGTAAATATATTTATTTATAGGAATAAATCAAGGATTTTAGATTTATTTGTGTAGAAATAAATTGTTATTTAAAAAATTAAAGTAAAATATGTATTAATAAATTTATAAATAATGTAAAATGAAATTAGACAGAATATTTGATTATCTAAATTCACTAGAAGAATGATTGGCTATATTAATAGAACAAATTAATGAAATTATTGATAAAACAAAACTAAATAGTAATATTACCGACATAATAATAGAAGCAGAAAACTGTTATAACTATTTTAAAAAATCTTTAGTAGCAACATCTGTATCAAGTGAACTAGTATCTGAAAAAATATCTTCATTAATGAGTAAAAATGAAAAAAATCTTTCCATGAAAATAATAAATTTATTTTATATACACAAAATATTTTGAAAACTAAATCATATAATTTTTTGTTTACATAAAATAGAAAACTGAGAAACAGAATATTTTAATGAATTAAAACCAATAACTAGAGAAAGTTTTAAATATAATATTGAAAAAGATAATTCAATTATAGATATTGATTCCTTTATATGAACTCTTATTTTTTTAAACGATGAATTAAGAAATAAGGTAAATAAACAAAAAAAAGATGAATATCAGATTAATGTTAATGAAACATTACTTCTTGAAATTATAGAAGAACTTATAAAAAATGCTAAAAAAGCTTGAGCCAAGAATATAACAATAGATGACAAAATTCATGATTGATACTGTAATATAATCCTAGAAGATAATTGAGAATGATTTCCTGATTGAATAAATATAAAAGAGATTTTTGAACCATGATTCAGTGATAAAAAACAAAATAGTAGTGGATGTGGACTATGATTATATCTAATAAGAGCTGTAATTGAGGAAATGTTTAATGGAAAAATAGAGGCAAATAATAATAAAACCTCTAAGTGAGCAACTTTTGTTATAAAATTACCTATTGTAAATCAATAATTAAAATAATATGGAAATAAAAAAATGTGGACAATGTGGACAAGATTTTGAAATAAATCAAAATGATTTAGATTTTTTTGATAAAATAAGTCCTATTTTTGCTGATAAGAAGCATAAGATTCCTGTTCCAAAGCTTTGTCCAGATTGTAGACAACAGAGAAGAATGTCTATAAGAAATTTCTTTAATCTATATCAAAGGAGATGTAATTCTAACTGAAAAAAGTTAATTTCAATGTTTCATGAAAGTGTTGAGTTTCCTGTTTATAACCTTGAAGACTGGTGGAGTGATAAATGGAGTGCTTTAGATTATTGAATAGAAATAGATTTTAATAAAAGCTTTTTTGAGCAATGGAATAAGATAAATAAAACAGTTCCAAAACAGAATGTTATAAGTGTGAGTTGTGAAAATTCAGATTATTCTAATTTATCATATAACTCTTTAAACTGTTATTTGGTTTTTTGATGTGTTGAAAGTGAAGATTGTTATTATGGACATATAGTCTGGCATTGTAAAAATTGTCTAGATTGCTTTTATACTTATAGATCAGAATATTGTTATAAATGTGTTGATTGTATTGATTCTTATAATGTATTTTTCTGAAGAAATATAGAGAATTGTTCTAACTCAAAATTTTTGATAGATTGTAAAAATTGTCAAAATTGTTTCTGATGTGTAGGACTTAATGATAAAAACTTTTGTTTTTTCAACAAACAATATACAAAAGAAGAATATAAGGAGAAGTTAAAGGATTATAATAGTTGAAGTTATAAGCAGATAGAAAAAATTAATAAAAGATTATCAGAATTATTATCAAATTCAATAGTAAAGAATTATCACTGATTTAACTGTGAGAATTGTAGTTGAGACTACCTATATAACTGTAAAGATATAAAAAGCTCGTATGATGCAAAATTTTGTGAAAATATTAGCTATTGTGCAACGGTATGAAAACTAGATAATTGTTATGATGTAAATTTCTCTCCTACAGAAACTTCTTTTTCCTATGAATGATTAGCTATATTTTGAACGAATATTCTATTTTGTTATGATTGTATGAATAATTGTTCTAATTTGACTTATTGTGATAATTGTTATTGATGCCATAATTGTTTTCTTTGTAGTGGGTTAAAGAATCAAGAATATTGTATTTTAAATAAAAAATATGCTAAAGAGGAATATAATAAACTGGTGCCTAAAATTATAGATAATATGACTAAAGATTGAGAATGGTGAGAATTCTTTTCTGCTAATATTAGTCCTTTTGGATACAATGAAAGTGTAGCTATGGAGTATTATCCTGTGGAATCTCCTATCTCTTTTAAACCTCACCCTAGCCCTCTCCTTAAAGGAGAGGGAACAGAATGAATTGATATGACTATATATTTTTCTCCTTTTAGGTGAAATGAGTCAGTGAATTTCAAATGGGTAAATTATAGTACTCCTACTCCTAATGTTACAAAGATTATTCCTGCAGAGAAGTTACCAGATACAATAAATGAAATACCTGATGATATTTTAAACTGGGCAATTAAATGTGAAAAGACTTGAAAGGCTTTCAAAATAATCCCACAAGAGTTAAAATTTTATAGAAAACATAATATTCCTATTCCTCATCTTCATCCTGATGAGAGGCGTAAATATATGATGTGATTAAAGAATCCTAGGAGATTGTATGATAGGAGGTGTGATAAGTGTGGAGAGGTGATTAAGAGTACTTATAGTTTGGAGAGGAGTGAGAGGGTTTATTGTGAGGAGTGTTATGAGAAGATGCATTAAACTTATTATAAATCTAATATGATTGGATTTGTAAAATCTGTATTATCAATAACTATATCAGCCTTTTCTTTGGTATGAGCCTCATTAAAATATAATTGTTGTCATGGAATATATCTATTTTTATAACTATCAATTATTTTTTGTTTTGAACCTATATGATTTATTTCATCGATTCTTTTTAATGCTCTTTCTAAAGTTATATCAAATGGTACATCAATAAATATTTTTAAGTCCCAATATTTTATAAATTCTGGTCTAAAAATAAAAATTCCTTCCATAAGAAGTATACTATCTTTAGTTGCTTTTTTCCAAGAACAATTTGTTTTTGATTCTGTGCGATAATCAAAATAAGATGTTTTGTATTGTAAGTTATCTTGGTTTATTGGATCTAGTAAGAGTTCAGATACCTTATTATAATTATAAGAATCATAATAAAATCATTCTGGAGAATTTTTTCATCTTTTATATCTAATATCTTTTGAATTATGAAATCAATCTATGGAAGCATTTATTACATCATAATTAAGATTTTTAAGATAGTTATATAACTCTTTTGATAATAATGTTTTTCAAGAGGCATCTACTCAATTGATTCAAACTAAAAGAGGCTTATTTTCTTTTTTCTCTATTATCTTTTTTTCTAAAAACTCTAGTAATTCTTTTTTATTCATACTATATATATAAAAAATAATGCTCCGTATTTTATAAAAATAAAACGGTTAATCAAGTTAGTTGGCATTAATTTGTTAAGTAGTATTTGTCTAAACTAAGCTGTTTTTACTTATAAAAAATAAGGTTTATATATAAATATCAGTTAAATATTATAAATTTATTAACACAAAAAAACTTACTACAAAATATATAGTAAGTTTTAGTTTTCTTTCGTTTTATGGTGGGTGATATAGGATTCGAACCTATGACCCCCTGCTTGTAAGGCAGATGCTCTCGCCAACTGAGCTAATCACCCNNATGGTACACGAGACAGGGCTCGAACCTGTGACCTTCGCCTTAGAAGGGCGCTGCTCTTCCAACTGAGCTACTCGTGCTAAAAGAGTGTCACAATAAAATAAAAAAATTTAATATCAAAGTCTTGGCAGCTACCTACTCTCGCACATTTACGAAATGCACTACCATCGGCACAAGTTGGCTTAACTTCTGTGTTCGGCATGGAAACAGGTGTACCTCAACCGTTATAACCACCAAGACCCTAACATTAAATTTTTTAAAGATCCTGTCTATTTATTCCTCAATAATCTAAACAATCAAAGTTAGTCAATTAACTAGAAAAGATTTAACAAAATAATTAATCGTTAAAAAGGTATTAAAATCCGTTCGTCCTATTAGTACTTCTCGGCTAAATGTATCACTACACTTACACCTGAAGCCTATCAACCTTGTAGTCTCCAAGGGGACTTATTGCTCGAGGCAGAGGAATCTAATCTTAAAGTAGGCTTCCCACTTAGATGCTTTCAGTGGTTATCCCTTCCGAACTTAGCTACTCGGCAATGCCATTAGACATGACAACCGATACACCAGAGGTTCGTCCACTCCG
>DJMN01000029.1 GCA_002435385.1 Patescibacteria group bacterium UBA6489 | reverse complement strand
ACTTCGTTTTTTACTTTAGTTATAATTACAATAATATTATAACAAATTTATTTTAAAATCAAATCTTATGTAAAAATTTTACATAAGATTTAAGGGTTAATTCAAATAATAATAAAATTTCATCAAAAAAAAATAGAATCTCATCAATCCTATCTTTCTAAAAACTCTCCAAGACCTCATCCAATCCACAGCCTCCTCTTCTGACAAAAAAGTCATATATTTATTTCTATAAAAAAGCATACTTATTTAATATAAAAAGCTAAGAAAAGCATACCTAATTTTATCATATTTTTTGGGAAAAAATATAAACTTAAGTATTCACCAGAATAGCTAGTAGTTTAGTATTGATAATCACTTCTTACCAATATTTCTCTTAAACCAAATCCAACTCTTCACAAAGAGCCCTTCTAGTTTTATACTTATCCTTCAAAAAATCTATAAAATCACTAGTCTTTTCAGGAAACACCTTTTTCATTTTTCTAATCTTTCTACATTGTTCAGTATAAACCTTTCTATTACTAGTACGAACTAAGTTATCTTCAACTTCTCTTTTATAAATATCATATAACTCTTCTGGAATCAACCTTAACAATTTTGTGAAAAATCTATCAACCACAGAAATATAAGGATTCCTAAAAATATAATCTAAAAATCTCTTTTCATCCTTTTCTTGCAAACAAATATTTGGATAATCCATAAAATTTGAAGCCATTTCAGATTTATCAATTTTAAAAAATATATCCTCTTTCATTTTCTCATATCTATCTCTTCATAAAAAATTTTTATAATCATTAAACCTGTTCTTATAAGGATCCTCTAGAAATAATTCAAACAAATATTTTTCTTCTTTTTCTTTATCCTCTGTCAATTTAGATATTTCTAATAATTTTTCTAAGACTTCTATTTTTTTAATTCTATAACAATTTTTTATTTGATTCAACAAAATACTTTCAGCTCTCTGATATTCCTTACCCTTAAGTAAAATATCAACAAAAAACATAGCAAAATCATACTTATCTAAATTCTTGTTTATAAACTTTTCTATTTCATCATTTGATCATATAGCAGAAATCATATGAAACTCCACTATACTATAATCATCATAAATGCTTCTTGGTTTTAACTTATCTAAAACCTTTTTAAACTTAATAAAATTATTTTTATCAATAAAAGAAACTAATTTTTCAAGAATTTCCCTTTCAAAACCAAATCAACCTATTTTCTTATTTCATGCTAATCTTAAAAATTCTTTAACTAATAAATCCTTATCCTCTTGATTTCAATAATCCTTTATATGAAATATTAACTTAGGTAAACATTCTTCTATACACTCTCAAATAAATCCTCAATACTCTCAAGCAGAATCATCAACATCTTGTAATCATATTATTAATGTTTCAATAACTACAGATAAAGCCAATACAGCATCATTATAATTTTTATCCTCCAAAAAATCTTCAAACTCTCACACAACAGTTTCAGCTCACTCCAAAGCATATCAAGCCATATTCCGTTCAACATATCATCTATAACTAGCACTTCTAATAGAATCTTTTATTATTCATTTAAAATATTGTTTTAAATTTTCTTTAGGACTATCTTTTAACTTTTGTTTTTTAGGCTCATTTTGAATCATCAATCACTCATTTAAAAACTTTTCTCTAAGGTTATAAAAAACAGCAATTTGATGTTTACATATAGGTCCCCAATCATAAGGACAATCACAACCACATCTTGATATATTATTATTATCATCTAATTTCAGAATAACCTCATAATCTTCAGTTCAAAATACATTTGCTTTAAAAGTATTTTTTCCTATTTCTCTCAAGATTTTCACATATCATTCCTTAAAATAATCCCTTCATCTAGATAGTAAACCAGAATCCTTTATTTTCTTTTCAAAATTTATCAGTGGTATTTTCATAAAAACTTGTTTTTAAATTATATCTACATGTAATATAAAAGATTTTTTAATAAATTCAAAATAGAAATAATAAACTATTTCCCCCTCCGTTAAAAATTCGTTAATCCCACACCTCCACATTGAAAATATACAATATTTTCATATAATTTACTCTAAATCTCTATAATCTCACTTCTATTCTTCTCCCTCTCAAAGGAGATGAGGGCAAAAATTACAACCTAAAATAAATATTATGAAAATACTACTTGTAGAAGATGACCACATAATATGACCAAACATAAAAGAATACCTAGAACAAAATAACTTCATAGTAAACCTAGAAACAAACTGAGACACAGGACTAAAAGAAGCTCAAAAAAACAAATATGACATGTTCATACTAGACGTAATGTTACCATATAAAAACTGATTTGAAATAGCCAAAGAAATCAGAAACCAAAAAATAGACACACCAATAATATTCCTAACAGCCAAAGAAGACCTAGAATCAAAAGAAAAATGATTCCTATCATGAGCAGATGATTACATAACAAAACCATTCAAACTAAAAGAACTAGTCCTAAGAATCAGAACAATACTAAAAAGAGTAAACAAAACCCCAGAAATAAACAAAATAAACATTTGAGAAATACAGCTAGACCTAGACCTAAAAGAAGTCACCAGAAAATGAAAAAAAATAATCCTAACCCCAAAAGAATTCATCATACTAGAATACCTAATGAAAAACAAAAACAAAGTAATCCCCAAAAACGAACTACTAGAATACATCTGGTGAATAAACAACGACATACGGTCAGATGTAATCAGAACCCATGTCCAATCCCTAAGAAAAAAAATAAACACCTGATTTACCCACGATCCAATAAAAACAATAAGATGAATATGATTTAAGTTTGAAGACCATGAAACAAAAACTTTGAATTAAACTAAGAGTATTTTTAAGTTTCAGCATATTTATTATCCTGATAATAAATATTTTTTCATGCATTCTCTATTTCTCAACAATCCAAGCCTTCAGAAACGATCTAGAAAACGATATACAAAATCAAGTAAAAATAATAAAATCATTTATAGATCTAGATAAAAACAGCTTCATATCACTACCAAACAAACAAATAGAAGAAATAAATGAACTATGATTTTTTTTCTATATCTGAAAAGACAACAACCAAAGCAAATATCTAGAATGAATAAACTTATATGAAAACGAACTCATCTTCAAAGAACTATACCACAACTACACTATCATAGTCTGAAAAGATATCAAAGACCTAAACACACTAAAACAAAACTTCATAGACATAACAATTCTACTAAACATACTAGCCCTATTTTTCACTCTAATCACCACATACATAATAACCAAACAAGTACTAAAACCACTAAGCAAACTAACAGAATACTTCACCAGTTTTGACATCTACAAATCCCAAAATCTTATAGAACAAGACTACAAATGAGAAATATGAAAACTAACAGAAACCATAAACAAATTTACCAAAGACATAAAAAATATCTTTGACTGACAAAAAGACTTTATACAAGACACTTCCCACGAACTAAAAACACCACTAATGCAAATAGAAACTAATCTAGATTTACTAGAAGAAGCCAAAATTTGAGAAAAAGAAAAATCAAGAATTAACCAAATCAGGACATCTATAAACAACATAAATGAAATAATATCAAATATCTCATTTATCCTGAGATGAGATGAAAAAATACTTAAAAATGAAAAAATAGACTTACAAAAATATTTCAAAGAAATAATAAAAAAATACGAAAAATTAGCCAAAACAAAAAACATAAAAATAAATTTAATCTGCAAAACAAATTGTGAATTAACAACAAACACCTACTACATAGACAGACTATTCTGAAATATAATCTCAAATGCAATTTTCTACAATAACTGAAATAATGAAATACAAATATTAATAGAAAAAAACACAGTAAAAATCACAGACAACGGAATTTGAATAAAAAAAGAGGACCTAAACAAAATCTTCAACAGATTCTACAGGTCAAATAACTCCAAAATCTACTCAAGAGATTGAAGTTGACTTTGACTATCTATTGTAAAAAAAATCTGTGATATGTTTGAATGGACTGTGAAAGTTAAGAGTGAAGAGGGAAAGGGGAGTGAGATTTTTGTTGAGTTTCAACAAAATTCGTATAATAAAAAATTATAAATAATCAATTAAACTTTCTTTATTCTCCTCCTGTCATTCAAATGTTAAAGGAAAATATTTACCTTTAAATACATTGTTATATTTTTCAATAATAGTCTTAATCATATTTTCATTAAATACCCCCTTTCCCAATAAATCTAATGTTGTTCAAACAAAAACCTCAGGAGTACATCAAAAATCATAAACTCTTTTTACAGACTTCAATACACAATCAGATGAATTTATTCACATAAAATTAATAGGCACATTTGAAGTTTTTGAAGATGCTAAAACCTTTGTTACCTTCATAATATTTTTTTGTTGAATTTGAGAACAATGACTAGTTTTAATATCTCAACTTAGATGTATTGAACTTTGTTTCTTTTCCACATAAATGAAGTTACTAGTATTATTTTCAATAATTTTTCTTATGTTTACATCTGTTCTTCAGTACCTCTCATATTCAACAATAATAAACATACTATTTTCTCAATTTAAATTTAATATATTTTCTATTCTGTTTATAACTTTTGCTACCAAAATCTTAGGTAACTCTAAAGCCATATCTTTAAGTTTTTCTTGTGTATAATTACTGAATTTACAATTTTCTGGTATCCTAAAGTTTTTAAAAGGAACATCACTTATAATACGCCCTCTAAAATCATTAAAAAATTTTGGTTGCATATCAATAATCATATTAATATCTTCTATTTTTTTTGTAGAAAAAGTTGTATTATTTTTGTAAATTACTTTATTCATAGTCAAAAATCTTATCAAAAAACCACCTAATAATAAAATATTTAATCTAAAAATCAATACATAAAAGTTATCTTTCCTATAAATTCTCCAAAAAATAATTTGATAATTTTCAAAAATAATTTAGAATACAAGACAACTAAAAAAATTTGTATTATATGATTTTCCTCACCATGAAAAATACAATACCACTATTAGCCAGTATAATTGCATGAATCCTAGTTACTCAAGCATCAAGCTTTTCTTATATCTTGATGTTTATTTTATTCATGTCTTTTTTAGGTGGAAAAATATCAGGCAGAAATTCATCAAAAAATTCAGGCTCAAAATCCTCAACCATAGCACTCGGCTCTATTTTCTATTTTAAAAATAATTTATACAATTTATCAAAACTCTCCTGAGTAAAATAAATTATTATACCAATAAAATAGCAAATATGTGCCAAACAAGCACATATTTTTTTATTTCTACTTTACTTTAATTTCTCCATTTTTTATCCAAAGATGTATCCAGTACCTGAGGAACGAAGGAGGAAAGTTAGCATTTCAGCACTCTTACTTAAACTTTAAAAACTAACTATAAAAATATGAAAAAATCAATCTCATTACTACTCTGTATAATCTGATGAATACTAGTACCACAAGCATCTGAATTTTCATACATAATCAGATATCTACTTATGTTTATGTTATTTATGTCATTTTTATGAATAAAAGTCTCCTTGAAAATATTCTCAAAAAAAGAAGTATACTTTGTACTTTTAGCGAATCTACTTATATGAGCACTTTGATACCTGTTACTATACAAATTTGATAGCAAACTAGCATTAATCGCTTTAATGGTATGAATGACACCAACAGCAACAGCCTCACCAGCAGTTTTACGTTTTTTAAAATGAAAAGTAGACTTTGCAATATCAGCAGTATTAGTGACAAATATTGTAATAGCAATCATATTTCCATTTATATTTAAAACTATTTCCGATATTGATATATCACTATGAAGTCTACTAATTCAAATTTTAACTGTAATCTTAGTACCTCTTTTACTAGCACAACTTTTACAATACACACTACCTAAAAAAACAGAAATAATCCTAAAATACAAAAATCTTAGCTTTTATGCTTGGCTATTAGTCTGTTTCGTAGCAGTAGCAAAAGCTTCAAACTTTATCCAAAACAGTGATACAAACACAAGTTATATAATATTAATTGCATCAGTTTCAGCTGCTATATGTTTGATTAGCTTCAAAGTCTGAAGTCTACTAGGTGGAAAAAAACTAAAATTAGAAACAAGCCAAACACTAGGACAAAAAAACACCATGCTAACACTATGGATAGCCATGACATACTTTTGACCACTCATAGCACTTGGTCCAATCACCTACCTAGTTTGGCACAATCTATACAATGCATTCAAACTATCCAGATGTAAATAAAAAACTAACAATTTAAAATTTAATTAATCTGTCATTCTGAACTTGATTCAGAATCTTTCAAACTTATTTTTGTAGTTATACAACTACTAAAAGTTTCTCCCTTTTACAAATGGAATACCTGAGGGACGAAGGAGATGGATTTATGTCTCAATACATTAAAATACAAGTCCCTTTAACCTTTCTTCTTTAATCTTTAATCTAAATTACCATGAAAAATACACTAAAAAAAGACAATATTAAAATTCTATTATTAGAATGAATAAGCCCAGAAGCAGTAAAATATTTTGAAACATATGGGTATAAAAATGTAGAATTATTACCAAATGCTCTACAATGAGAAGAATTAAAAGAAAAAATAAAAGATGTTCATTTTATTTGAATCAGATCTAGAACTAATCTAACAGAAGATATTTTAAAATCAGCAAAAGAATTAATAGCAGTATGATGCTTCTGTATCTGAACAAATCAAGTAGATTTAGATGCAGCTAGGAAACTATGAATTCCTGTATTTAATGCCCCTTTTGCAAACACAAGAAGTGTAGCAGAACTAACTCTTGCTACAATTATCCACCTAATGAGATGAATTCCAGAAAAAAATCTAGCTGCACATAAAAGAATTCGGATGAAAACATCAAAGAATTCTTGTGAAGTAAGATGAAAAAATCTATGAATAATCTGATATGGTAACATCTGATCACAACTTTCAGTCTTAGCCAGTGCTTTAGATATGAACATCTATTATTATGACATAGAAAATAAACTAGCACTTGGAAATTCTCATAAACTAAACAGTATAGATGAACTTCTTGAAATCTCTGATATTGTAACTCTACATGTTCCAGAAACACCAGAAACAATAAATATGTTCACAGCAAAGCAGTTTGCAAAAATGAAAAAATGAAGCTTCTTTATAAACTATGCTAGAGGAACTCTAGTTGATATTGACGCCCTAACAGAAACTCTAAAATCTTGACATCTGCTATGAGCAGCAATAGATGTTTATCCTAAAGAACCAAAAACAAAAGATGAAAAACTAGAATCTCCTCTTTGTGACTTACCAAATGTTCTTCTCACTCCTCATATTTGAGGTAGTACATGAGAAGCTCAACTAAACATATGAGATGAAGTAGCTGAAAAACTAGTAAAATATTCTGATGAAGGAACAACCTCAACTTCTGTTAATTTTCCAGAAGTTAATTTACCAGAACACTCAAATGCCAAAAGAATACTAAATATTCATAAAAATATTCCTTGAGTAATGAGACAAATAAATAAAATATTTGCAGACAATGAAATAAACATAGTAGGACAATATCTAAAAACCTTTTCTGAAATTTGATATGTAGTACTAGATGTAGAAACAGAACTTGATTCTTCTTTCTTTCTAGATGAGTTGAGTAAAATTGAAGCTAACATAAAGACAAGGGTGTTGTATTAAGGAAAAAATAAAAGAATTATTCTAAGAATAATTCTTTTATTTAATTTTATCATATATCTTTATATATCAGTAATACATGATTCATTATCAGAAACAAAAATTTCTAAATTTCAAGACAAATCCGTAACAATCAAATGTAAGTTTTTTCATTCAATTTTAAATTTTAGATTATGCCCAAATAAATGATTACCAACATCAAAAAAATTCATATTTAATCATTCTTCCTCTAACATTCTAGATGCTACAGAAATGATAAATTCCTGTTGTTCTAATTTAGTTAAAACATATTCGAATGCATCATAATCAATATCAGAAACTGAAAGAAGCTTCATAAGAAATTCTGGCATATTACCATTATTAGAAATTCACACTTTCAGTTGTCAATTTCTATCTCTATCAAGGATATAAGTAATACCATTAACACAAATAGTACTTGCTCACATAATTCCAGAAATATGTTGTATTCAGTTATTAGGAAATTTTTTAATAATATCATTAAAAACAAAAGACCTAAAGTCATCCCCTTCTATAAATTTTCATCTAACAGAAAGTCTTTTCCCCTCTAAAGAATCTAAAAATGCCTGTATTCTTATAAAGTCTTTATTTACTGTATATTCTAGAAAATTTTTTTCAAAATCACTAGCTGTTTCATACATACAAACTTTTTTTATTATCTCAATAATCTGCTTATTATACATAGACTCATAATAGCTCAATAACGAAAAAGGACTATTAATATCAGGATTATCCCTATTAAGTTTTTCATCTATTAATTCGCAATCTAAAATATTCTCATCATATGAAGAAACCTCTAAGGAAATAGAAAGAATCTCTTCTCATCATATTATAAGAGGAGAATCTAGTTTAGTTTCTAATCTTCATAAATTATTAAACTCATTATGTATTCTTATATAATTGGCTATTATACTTTTCCTAACTTTAGAAGGATAATACAATTTCTCAACTCTATCTCAACTTTTAAAAACCTGAGATTGTCAAGTTTGCGTACTATCTCATCACCAAACACAATTAAAAGATGAAAAATCTGGATGATTCATAATATAATTTTACAAATAAATAACTAAGTAATATAATAACTTTTTTTATAGCTATGTCAAGTTGTGATTAATAGAATCTAGCACGAAACTTAGATATAATCTAAATAAAACAAAAAAAATAAAATATAAAAATTAAAAACTTTTCACAAACATATAAACAATAAAAAATCCCTTTTCCCCAAGAAAAAAAACACTTCATATATTCCCTTTATAACTAACAAACACTCCTTCCCCACTTGAAAAATTTCAATAAAAAATTATCCTAAAAAGAATCCAAAAAAAATTGGGTTCTTTTTATAACCTATAAAAAATAAAACTCTATGGAAACAAAACACCTAGAAAGACTAAAAAATCAAACTCCAGAAAACCTATGCTCTCTAAAAGAAGCAGTTTTATGAGCTCTAGAATTATTCTGAACACAAAGACTACAAAACATAAAACTAAAAGATTTCAAAAAAAGAGTAGTTATAGGTTCATGAAATGCAATAGTTACATGAGAAATATTATTTGCAAAAGACGATACAATCATTGCAAATGAAAGTACATTTATGGATGCAATTAAAAAATCATGAGTAGATGGTGTAACAATTCTAAGTGCCTCTGGTTCAAAACATGCAACCATAATGGCAAAAGAAATCCAAAAAAACACAAACTTAGAAATAGAATTACTAACATGTAATTCAGATTGTACAGCCAAAGAAATAATTTGAGAAAAAAATATGATAGTAACACCTAGAAATCCAGAACCATATACTTACAACACTTCTACATATATGTGATGGCTACTAGCTGAAAGCTGAGAAAATCCAGAAGAAATCTATAACTACTTACTTGATTACATAGAACCAAAACTAAAAAACTTTGATTTTTCAAAATACAACTGATATGTGTTTTCTCTACCAACAAAATTTTACTATCACAAAAAGCTAATAGATACAAAATTTGTAGAACTATTTGGTAGAAATATCGCAAGAGACATAAGAACAGACGAAGAACTAATGCATGCAATAACAGTAGTTCCTTCAAAAACAGAACTACTAATCAGATTCACAGACAAAGAAGTATATTTTGAAAACGATATTTTAGACATAGACCTACCAAAGCATTTCTGAAATGCTGCAATGATGGCAATCTGATACTACATAGTATGATTCATCCAAGACCAACATGAGGCATACTTTATGAAAAATATATGAAAATATATAGAAAACCTTCAAAAATCCAGCTTCTGAAAAAACATGAGTGTGATAGTATAAAAAATTAAACTAATAAACTTGTTCTAAAATAAGGCTTTTGATAATCACTTAGCTGTAAAAAATAATAATTAAACGAGGTGTCATAATGATTTTATACTAACAATTATTTGTAAAAAAATCTTATCCTCCGAGTGTATTATTTATTTTTTATTGCGATATCCTTATTTCGGAGAAGTTTTAATCATAAAAAAATACTATAAAAGTGTTACCTCTTATAGTATTATATATATTCTATTTCTTCAATAACCTCTCCCCCTCTCCAAACATCTTAGTACAAACATAATCTATAAAACCTCAAACAAACATTCACTCAAATAAAAAGAATGAAAACATCATGAACGGTCAAAAATCATATCTAAAGAAAATATTTATCATACTATGAAGCTTATCATAAGCCATAAAGACAAGAGCTAAATTCATTGATAAACCTAAAAATACTCCTCTCCAAATATACAATCTAAATTTAAATGCAACAGGATACCTATCTATAATTCACATAACTCAAACCATAGCACCAACAATAGGATACCAAAAAAGCAATCCCCAAGCCAACATATAAAATTCACTAATTCAAACTAAAATAATATACAAAAAACCAACAAAAGAGAAAGCAAATCAAATCAATTTTCACCAAAACATTCTCTTAAATAAACCATTAAAACTATTATACATAGCTATTATTTTACAATCCTTCATAAAATAAAAAAATTATAAAAATAAAATTCTCTCACTTTACATTACCCATAATACCACTTTTACAGAAAAAGCAAAAAATGACTATATATTAGCATTGCCAACTCAATAAATAATATTCTAAAAACAAACTCTATAAAACACATTAACACAAAAATATGGATTTTCTATAAAATAAATTTATAATAAACCCAACCATTTGTTAACAGAGGGTTTTACTCCTCTGAAGAAAGCATTTTTTTAACCCTCAAAAAACATGTGGATAATAAGATATCAAAAAATAACCTCTTCTGATTACAACTATGTAAACAGAATACTAAAGAAATCATCTTTCATCCCAAGAAAATTCTCTTGAGTCATTTTATTAAAAGCAACTATATCACACATACTACAAAGAAAATCATGGAGAAACCTCTCAAAAGAATTTTGAGTTTGACATATTGCATTATTTAATTTTTATAATTTTATAAAAGAAAAACAAGAACTAGAAATAATCTTTCACAGATTCATAGATAGAAGAATAATACTATTCCTAGGCGAAAAACCAATAATAAAACAAGACTATTTAGATAACAGCGACGAAATAATATCTTTGACAAAAAAAGCATTAGAGATAAAACTAGAAAGCATTTAATAAATAATTTTAAATGCTTTTTATTATATGACTAACCTCACCCTAAATTCCCTCTCCTCAAGGAGAGAGAGGCTGCAATTTTAACTCTCTTTATTTGTTCTTCGTTTTTTCCTCAATTTAGGGGGATTAAACGAAAACTATAAATATAAAATCCTACTGTCCCCTCTCCTTTAAGGAGAGGGCTAGAGTGAGGTCAAAAGACAGAAACAAAACCTTTATCAATTAACTAAAAAATTATGTGTTGAATATTTGCATACAATGGTAAAAAAAATAGCCTACCACTACTTATAGATGGACTAAGAACACTAGAATATAGGTGATATGACAGTGCTTGAATTATGTGAGTAAATAAAGATTGAAAAGTCTTTTACAAAAAAGCAGTATGAAGAGTATCAGTACTAGCAACAGAAGTTGAAAATGATGAAGAATCAAAAAATGATTATACAACATGAATAGCACACACAAGATGGGCAACCCACTGAACAGTTACAAAAAATAATACACACCCTCACCACTCTGAAAACAATCGTTTTTATGTTGTACATAATGGTATAATAGAAAATTACAAAGAACTAAAAACAGAACTAGAAAAAAAATACAAATTCTACAGTGAAACAGATACCGAAGTTATAGCAAAACTTATAGAAGACCTTTTTGAAAAAGATCTAAAGACAACTATGCAAAAAGTTTCAAAAAGACTTGTATGAGCTTACTCTGTAGCTGTAGTAGACATAGAAAATCCTGACACAATAGTTTGAATCAAACTATGAAGTCCACTAATTATCTGAGAATGAGACTCAGAAATATTTATTTCAAGTGATGTAAATGCCCTATCATCAATAGCCCACAGCTATGTTAGATTAGAAGACAATGAAATGGTAGTCATAAAAAATGCTAAATATCAGGTATTCGCTTCATGAAAAGCACTTGAAAAAGAAGTAGAAAATATGGACATAGACTATGATACAGGGGAACTATGAGACTTCTCAAGCTTTACAGAAAAAGAAATATTTGAAATCCCTACAGTACTTGAAAACACTTTCAAATGAAGAATTGATTTTGAAAGTAAAATGGTAAACAACGAAACCATAAATGAACTAAACGAATTAGACATAGACAAAATAGAAATAATAGCATCATGAAGTAGCTATTATGCTGGTTATATGTGATGTTACTATTTCAAAGAACTAGCAAATATAAGTGCTCAAGTAACAATAAGTAGTGAATTTTTATGTGACACATTTATCCCAAGTAAAAAAACACTTTATGTATTCCTATCTCAATCATGAGAAACAGCAGATGTTAGAGAAAGTCTAAAAATAGTAAAAGCAAAATGAGGACTTACATTCTGAGTAGTAAATGTAGTATGAAGCACTATAGCAAAACTTACAGATATGTGAATGTTTTCTCATGCAGGTATAGAAGTATGAGTAGCATCAACAAAAAATGTAATAGCACAAGTAGCAGTAATGCTAATCATGGCAATCTGAATGTGAATGAAAAAAGACCTACAACCATCAAAAGCTAGAGCATTGATAGAAGAAATATGAGATTTACCAAATAAACTAAATAAAACATTAACAAACTGACCAAAGATAAAAGAACTAGCAAAAAAATATTCAAAATACAAAAGTATGTTCATGCTTTGAAGAAATGTACTTTTCCCAGCAGCCTGAGAATGTAGTTTAAAATGTAAAGAACTAAGTTATATTCATACAGAATGTTATAGTACCTGAGAATTAAAACACTGACCACTTGCTTTAGTTTGACCAGATTTTCCATGTGTAGTATTGAACCCAACAGGTAGATTTTACAGTAAAAATGTATCAAACATAAAAGAAGTAAGAGCAAGAAAATGAACAGTTCTTTGAATAATAACTGAGTGAGAAAATGATCCAGATCTATATGATGATGTTATAGAAGTACCAAAAACAGATACACTTTTAACTCCTTTCACTATGATGGTTTCTATGTATTTATTTGCTATGAATTTAGCTGAAACACTTGGAAGAGATGTTGATAAGCCTAGGAATTTAGCGAAGAGTGTCACTGTTGAATAATTTAATTTTTTACATAAAAAAGAATTTACATATTGTAAATTCTTTTTTGTATTTAACCTCTTCTACTTTATATAAAACTTCTTTCTAGTGTTTTTTTGTTGAGATTTTTCTATTGTTCTATTTAGCCCTTCCATTGCTTGTTTTACTACATCATCATCTCCTAAATCACCTCATATTCAATTCAAATTACTTTTTATTCAAGCCATCTCCAACTCTAAAGAAGACTCAGCCACAATATTATCCACTATTTCTCTAACTTTTTCAGGATTATCTATTTTTCATGAAGCATTATCAATCTTTTTTATTAATCTATCTATATTACCTATAACATAGGTAATCCATGATTCACGTATTGCTCCTGCTAGTTTTTGAAAAGCATTTGAAGCATTTATATCCAGATGTAGTCAAGCTTTGTCTATTTTAGATTCTGTTTCCTTCATTATTTTTTTTGCATCCTTAACTCATGAAAGTTTTTTAATCTTTTCAGCCAGAGAATCTATATTTTTAATGACTTTATGTTTATTACGATATTGATGAACTTCTTTTGCTAATTTTCCATAAATACGCATATCTACTCCTTTTTCTCTAGCATTCTTTAATAAAATTTCAGCTTTAGATAAATCATCAAGGGTATCCTGATTTATCGTCAAATCAGAACCATTTTGATATTTTTCTAACCTATAATACATTCCTATAATTTCATCTTCTAAAGGAGATTCTTTTTCTTCTTCTTGTATTGATACTACCTTTTCATCAGAAAAAACTATTATTTTATTAACTATTTCTTGTGTAAGTTTAGTTCATTTTTCCAAACCATTAGCTTTTAAAAATGCATCAAATCACTTTTGCGTATTACCTCACCAATCACCATCAACAACTCAACAGTCATAAGGAGTATCTTCAAAAAGTAACTGAATCAAAAATGTTACTTTTGTTTTCTCATTTTCATTTAATGTATCAAAAGCCCATCCCTTTGAAAGTTTTGTTTCTAATTTTTTTACTTGTCCTAATGCATGTTCCTTCTTAAGAGCTGTTAACTGTACTCCAGTATCTTTAATAATCTCATTTCACAAAACTCTAAGACTCTCCTTCCCAATATTTTTTGAATCAAGATCTTTTATGTTCTTTCAAAACTGAATCTCTGATTCATTTTTTAAACTTTCCCCCATATAAAATATTTAATTTATAAAATTATAACTATACCTACCTAGTTATTTTAATTCTATCATATTTCATATGAGTTTGTAAAGAAAATTGAATACTTTTTTTGTTTCTAATACCCACACTCACTAAAACACACCTTCTTTTTCACAACTTCCAAACAAATCAAAACCTGAGGTGTAACATTTTCAGGTAAATCATCCAAATCACATCACTTAACCCCTGAACACTTATCTTTTTCCATATTTCTAATATCTAAACTATATTCTTAAAAATAAATCCTTTCTCACCTTTCATCCTTATGTTGAATAATATGCTTTGAAATAATATTCTCTCTTTTAACATCTATTCAAACTTCTTCTTTCAATTCTCTAATTACTCAAGAAGTCATAGATTCTCAAAAATTTAACCTTCATCACGGAAGTTCCCAATATCAGTTCATCCAAAAAATATTTTGTCTCTTTAAAAGAAGTATTTTGTTGTTTTTTATGAGAATTGAAACAACTGGTATTGGTAGGTTTGAATGTGACATATTTTCTAAATTTTACTAGCTTTATTTTAAATAATGACTATATTATATATATAATTATTATTTTATTTATTAATTCTTTATAATATATGAAAAAAAGAGAATCTTCTAATTGGAATATAGCAATAACTCATATTCTTACATCATGATTTGCTTTCCCTTTCTTAACAACAATATCATGATATTCTATACTATCAATAATGAATATTAATTCTAATTTAATAAATTATTCTACAATGTCTATTTTTTATATTCTTTGAATGTATTTCTGAACTATATATTCAACTAATTATATAAAAAAAAGTTACATTATAAAAACAGAAAATAAAGGCAAAATTTTACAATTATCAGAAATCCTTTTTACATTATGTTGACTATGAATTTTATATAGAGCATCATTAGACAACTCTGAATACATAATATTTACATTTATCACATTTTTTTTAAGCATATTAATATTCTCTAAAACTAGTAGAAAGCATATAAAAGAAAATAATTCAGAAAAATAAATTTTATTAAAAACAATAAAATTCCAAAAAATCAACCTTTTCTCACTTTTTATTTGCCTTTTCAAAATTTCTCCATATAATCCCACCACATTTGAGAATAAATATCTCAAAAACACAAATATCAAGATTGTCTATAAAAATCATTTTTGCGTTCAGAAACACCATTCTGAAAGGGATAAAACAATAATTTAAAATTAGGCACACTTGAACATTTGTAAAACAAGTTGCCAAAATACCCTACTAACAAATATTATTTTCCAAAAATAATCACCTCAGCAAATTTCTTCCTTTTACAAAGGAAGTACCAAAGTATGAGGCGATGGATTCAAGCCATATAGAAAACATAATTATTTGTTCCCCTCTCCCATAGGAGAGGATTAGGGGTGAGGTTTAAATTATTTTTTAACCATACAAAAATTATGGAAAACCAAACTACATTTAGAGACCTATGAATCTCAGATTCACTATTAAAATCAATAGAAGCAAAAGGTTACAAATACCCATCACCAATCCAAACCTGAGTAATCCCACTATTATTAAACTGAAACAAAGACATAATCTGACAAGCTCAAACATGAACCTGAAAAACAGCATCATTTGCAATCCCATTAATTGAAAGATTAGATAAAAAATCAAAAGATGTAAAAGCTATAATACTAACACCCACTAGAGAACTAGCAATACAAGTAGCAGAAGAAATCAAATCATTTGATTCATGATTTAACATAACACTACTTTATGGAGGAAGAAACATAAGAGACGATATAAGAGAACTAAAATCAAACCCACAAATAATCGTATGAACACCATGAAGAGTACAAGACCACTTAAACAAAAATAGACTAGACCTATCTAAAATAGACTATTTCATACTAGACGAAGCAGATGAAATGCTAAACATAGGATTCAAAGAAGAAATAGAAGAAATAATGAAATCTACTCCAGAAAATAAAAAAGTTTTATTATTTTCAGCAACTATGCCAAAAGCTATAATGAACATAGCTCAAAAATATATGTGAGAATATGATACAGTCTCTATAAAATCAGAACATCTAACAAGCAAAGACATAGAACAAAAATACTATGAAGTAGCACCAAGAAATAAATTTGATGCACTATGTAGAGTTATAGACGTAACAGAAGAATTCTACTGAATAGTATTCTGTAAAACAAAAATGGACACAGACGAAGTTGCAGCAAGATTAATAGAAAAATGATTCAAAGCAGAAGCAATACACTGAGACATAGAACAAAAATGAAGAGAAAAAATATTATCTAGATTTAAAGACGGAAAAATCAAAATCCTAATAGCAACAGATGTAGCAGCAAGATGAATAGATGTAGATAATTTAACACATGTTGTTAACTATGCTCTACCAGACAACCCAGAAACATATACCCACAGAATTTGAAGAACATGAAGAGCATGAAAACAATGAACAGCCATAACTTTTGTAACAAGAGTAGAACAAAGAAAAATATTCTTCATAGAAAAAACAACAAGAGCTAAACTAACAAGAGAAGATCTTCCAAAAGCAAAAGACATAATAAATATAAAGAAGAAAAGACTTTTAGCAGAAACAGCAGAAATAATAGAAGAATGAAATCTTGATGAATTTATAGAATTATCAGGACAATTAGCAGAATTAGCATCAAAAGAAACTGTAATCTGAGCATTAATAAAAAAATTCCTATGAAATACATTATGAAAAGATAGTTACAAAGAAATAAATGTATCTTCTTCTGATAGTAGAAACTCATACTCAGACAATGAATCATGAGAAATGAGACTCTTCATAGCAAAATGAAAAAAAGACTCATTTACACCATGAAGCCTAATACAATTCATAGAAAAAGAAGTATGAATGAATATCTGAGATGTAGGAAAAATCAGCCTACTAGATAACTTCTCATACATGAATGTAGCAACAGAAAAATGAGAGATAATCCTAGAACACTTTAAAAGAGAAAACAAATCAAGACCACTTGTAGTAAAAGCAAAAGAAAGAACATGAAAATGATCTTTCGGATGATGAGAAAGAAGAGGATATAGAGGAAACAACTTTAGAGGAAATAAAGATAACTTTAGAAGAGATAATTATAGAGGAAACAGAGTAAAAAGATGAGGAAACAGAGACTAAAATGAGACTGTTCAAAAAAGTGTGT
>DJMN01000016.1 GCA_002435385.1 Patescibacteria group bacterium UBA6489 | reverse complement strand
AAGTTCAATTATTCAAATGGTGGGTCATCCGGGATTCGAACCCAGGACCTTCTCCTTAAAAGGGAGCTGCTCTACCAGCTGAGCTAATAACCCATTTCCAAAAAGCCCCAGTATTTTATAAAAAAAATAACAAATAGCAAATCTTTTTTTCATTTTTCTATCCAACACCTATACAAAGGTAAAAGCCCCCCAAAAAAGCACCACCTAGTACAAGAAAAGTTTCTCCCTTTTTTATCCGAAGGTGTATCCTTTAAGACAAAGGGAGTACCCAAAATGTAATTAAGGAGGAATTATAAAAATATAATACTTCCACTATCTTTCCCCTCTCCTGTAGGAGAGGGGTTAGGGGGGAGGTTAAATCAGAGAGTTAGAAAGAGGTTAAAAACTCTCCGCCAAAACTTTAAAAATCTCATCAACTCCCAACTTCTTCATAGACGAAACCGCCATAACCTGCTGCCCAAAAAACACCTCCTCACAATGAAAAATAGACTTATTAACATCATTATTACTCAACCTATCAACCTTTGACAAGATAATCAAAACAGGAATTTCCAAATCATTAATATAATTAAACATATCAATATCAGTCTGCTGAGGTCAAATTTTAGAATCAATAATCAAGACAACCTTCTTTATATAACTCTTCCTCTCAGAAACATACCAACTTATCAAACTATCCAAATCCTCTTTAAGTTGCTTTCACAACTTAGCAAAACCATACCCAGGTAAATCAGTAAAAAAATACTTATTATTCAACAAAAAAAGATTAGCAGTCCTAGTCTTACCAGGCTTAGAACTAGTCTTAACCAAATCCTTCTTATTCAACAAAGCATTCATCAAACTAGACTTTCAAACATTTGACCTCCCAACAAAAACAATCTCATCCTTATCATCAAAAAAAACCTTTGAATCATTTATAGAAACACTCTTAAAAAATTTTACTTCCTTTAACTTCAAAATATCTACAATTAAAAATATAAAAAAAAGAGATCCCCAAAAGAATACAACACGAGCCTCTTTCCTTTATATAAGGGAAAGAATTCAAGTTAGGGTTATAAAAAACAATTCATTCCTTCAAAATTCTCCAAAAGTATACCTATTTTTCAAGAAATAGAAAGCCCATTTTTAGACTTACACAAACAAATGTAGTAAAATATAAATATACTTTATCACCATTCCCCCTACTCCTCCAAAGGATAAATGAAGAAAGGAGTACTTGTTACAACTATTCTGAAGTTAAAGCTTGCAGAGGGAGTTAGGGGGTGAGGGATTATAAAATATAACATCATCTACTTCCCCCTCCTTACTAAGGAGGGGGCCAGGGGGTGGTAAATCTAAAAACAAAACATGAAAAACTTAGAAACAAATTTAGAAACAAACAAAAAAATAATAAACAATGCAATCAGTGCATACTTCATGCTCTTCATATGCATATCTTTTGTATTTGCAAAAAACAACAAACTACTATACAACCCATTTGTAAAAATACATGCCAAAACAGCATTTATAATACACCTACTATTCTTACTAGTATACATAATTTTCATAAACTTCGCCCTATGATCAAGCATAAGAATACTACAATTCTCTCTAAACCATATCATAGCATCAGTACTATTCATCTGACTATTCTGATTCCTACTATTCTGAGCCTATAGAGCCTACAGATGAAAAACAATGACAATGTGAGAAGTACTATCATCAAAATGATTCAAAGACAAATTCACAGTAAACGTAAAAACAGTAGCAAAAGAGGAAGAAAAACTAACACTAATACTAGCCTACATACCATTTATCTGATACATAATCTATGGAAAAAACTTCATAAACAAAACAGTAAAAGACATAAGCAAAATAAACCTGATAACATCCCTTATAATAGCCTTTATATTCATCATATGAAGAAACAACCTAGCAATACTACTAACACTATTCTACATAATAGGAATAGTCTTTACTAATACAATACTCATAATAAGCAACGAAAATAAAACACCAGACCTAAGCAGAATACCATCTGTATCAAATATCTATGTATTATTTATAAGCTATTTCAAATATCTAAAAACCTATTTCAATAAATGAAATTTCATATGAATAAGAGAACTAAGAAAACAAGAAGAAACAAGATTAATAAAACTAGAAAATGAAACATTTAAAAAATTAAAAGAGCAAAAAGACATAAAATTACCAAAAAGTTTAATCTATGTCCCAATCATAAACCTAGCATACTTATTCTGTCTAAAATCTAGATTTAGAATACACATAATAAACTCCATAATACTCACAATACTATGAATCTTATTATTCTTAATATTTAGAGATATAAACATATCACTACTAATACTATTCCCAATATTCTACGGAACAGGTTACATAAACAGACTTTGATATAAAATGCCATTTATATATGACTTCTACACAATCCTAGAAAAAATAAATAACAAAAGAAAAAACTTTTTCACAAAAGTAAAAAAGATAAAAAATACAAAAAAAGAAGTAACCATGAAAGTATGAGAAAAACAAGAAACACCTAAACAAGAAATTCAAACAGAAACTCAAAAAACAGAAAATATTTCATCAGAAACAGAAAACCAAGAGATTCAAAAGATTCAAGAAGAAAAATAATTATTCAAAACTCCCCCTACTCGTTTCTCGTTTCCCCCTCAATTGAGGGGGATTAATGGAGAGCTTTAAAAATTTCCCCCTCCTTAACAAGGAGGGGGCTGGGGGTGGTCTTACTTCACATCATACATATTATCGTATATCAACTCCTTCAACCTCTCAGCAGACCTCTCTTTAGTAAACTTATTCCTAACATCCTCATAAGAAACCTCTTTTCTATTCTCTAGAAAATTCTCCATAGCACTTAATAAATCAGTAGCAGAAAGAGGATTAAAACCAATAACCTTATCTCATATAAACCTCTTAATAGGAGTTATATTAGCAGCAATTATCGGTATATCATACTTAATCGCCTTACTCAACCTAAAAGGAAAAGAATCATAAATACTAGGATAAACTACTCAAATAGATTGTTTATAATAATACATCTCTTCACTTTTATTCACTTCTCATATAAAAAAGACTCTATCCTGCACATTATAACTTATAACTTCCTCTCTGAGCTCTATATCAGAATTGGTTTCCTCAGACAATAACAGTAAATTTACATGAACTCACTTATTTTTTAAAGCAATCAAAGCCTTCAACAATTTAGACAAATTAGAATTTGCCCTATTCTTTCAATCATAAATAAAATAATCAAACTTCAAATTATACTTAGCCTTTACATCGACCTTTACCGTATCAGCTATCTCATATCTATAATCAGTCAAGAAAAAAGGCTCAAGAATCTCTATCATATCCTCTTTTATATTTAACCTCTCATTCAACTCTAACTGAGTATTCTGTTCAAAACAAATAACCTTTTTACAATTCTTCAAAGAAGAATTTAGCAAGAAATTATATTTCAACTTTCAGAAGAAACTACCAGTAGTAAAAAACAAATCCAACAAAGAAGGAACAAACAAAATAAAATTTTTCTTATAAAAAATAGGTTTTTCATGACTAAAAAATACCATCAACCCAAAATTTTCTTTATCAAATGCCGACTTTAAAGACATCTGCTCATCTAAACTTCAAACTTTCTCATTAACAACAATATTTTTTGATTTCTCAGTAAAACTTAAATCTAACTTATTATTAGAATAAATAATATACTCTCAACTAGTATCCAAATTTATCAATGTTTCAACTAATATCTTTAAAAATTCTGAATAAAAACTATCCATAGCAGTTAACCTTAAATCAATTCAAATTTTCATACCTATAAATTTAAATGATATTTACTTAAAAAATTCTTAAAAAGATAATACAAAAAAAATATAAAAAAACAAGTAATAGTAAAATTGTACAAAAAATCATAACATATATACGACTTATCGTCTATTCTATCACAATAATTCAATATCCAAACAACTTTTGACTATGCAAATACCCTTAAACTTAAATTGTTAACAAAATGTTAAAAAGTTTTTTTAAACGCCTATTTTAAGATAAACCCATTTTGATTCAAAAGTCTAGACATTTATGTACAAATATTTTTGACATCTGATAAAAAAAGAATAAATTTTCAGTATATCTTCTTTAAAAATAAAGAACATATGAAAGATATTAACATTTTTTTAACATTTTAACTATCCTAAACTCCTTAAACATGTACGACAATTTACACAAATCTGTACTTTTAGAAGAGTTATGTGATAGTATAAAAATAGACAGCAATAAAAAAAATGTTATAGTGGACACAACACTATGATTAGCATGACATGCTAGTAAAATAGTAGAAAAACTAAATCCTTGAGACACCTTTATAGGTTTTGATGCCGATATCAAAAACTTAGAATTAGCAAAGAAAAGACTAGAAGAAACAAATAAGGACAACAAAGTAAGAATTATTCTTATCAATTCTAATTTTGTAAATCTAAAGAAAGAACTACAAAAAGTATGAATAGATAAAATAACAGGAATCTACTACGACCTATGAATATCTTCTTTACACATAGATGAAAAAGAAAGATGATTCAGCTTTAGGTTAGAATGACCTCTAGATATGAGATTTGATAGAACAAAGTGAAAAACAGCCCTAGACATAATAAACTCATACAAAAAAGAAGATCTAAGAAGAATCTTTCTAGAATACGGTGAAGAACCATATTGTAACCAAATAGCACAAAAAATAGTAGAAACCAGACAAAAAAGTAAATTTGAGACAACAAAAGATTTAAGTGACCTGATATGAAAAGTATCAAAATTTGAAAAAAGCAAAAACAGAGTTTTTCAGGCACTAAGAATAGAAGTAAACAACGAACTAGAAAACATTGAGACTTCTATAATTGACGCAATAACACTACTAGAAAAACGAGGAATAATATTTGTTATAAGTTTCCACTCTCTAGAAGACAGAATTGTAAAAAATATCTTCCGTAAAGAATCTAGAGATTGTATATGTAAAGATATAGTTTGCACCTGTAAACACAAGAAAACATTAAAAAAACTAAACAAAAAACCAATATTACCCACAGAAAAAGAAATACAGGAAAATCCCAGAAGCAGAAGTGCAAAAGCCAGATTTGCAGAAAAAATAGTTTAATTCCATAACCCCCATAAAGAACGTGAACAACAAAGTAGTATTTAAATCACCTAGTAAAGATTTTCTCTCAAAAAGAAAAAAAGAAAAAGAGAAATTAGAGTTTTGATTTAACTCTACATATACAATACTTGCTTCTGTAATCTGATTTTTAATAATATATTATGTTTGGATCTTAAATGCTAATGCAACAAAAGGCTATAATATTAGACAGCTAGAAAGACAACAAACCGAACTACTTTTAGAACAAGAAAGATTAGAAGTAAAAATAGCAGAATTAGAAAGCCTATCAAATATACTATCAGATGAAGAATTAGATGATATGGAAAAAGTAGAAGAACCAGACTACCTGGTTATAAAAGAAAATGAAAGTTATGTTTATAATGACTAGAACTAAACAAGTAACCCCTCAAAAAAAATAACAGACAAAATTTTGTCTGTTATTTTTTATTATCATAATCAATTATTCAAATTATTATTCTTACAAGAACAAAAATCTAAAAAATGTAAAACACTCATCTTTAAAAACTATAAAGACTCTTAACTAAAAAAACTATCATCATCCAACATCTCTTCTAACTTTGCTACTTCCTTTTTTTCCTGTTCCAACTCTCAAGAATCCTGAGCAGCCTTTATCTTTCTTTCAGCCTCAGCTTGAGCTTTTTTCATATCTTCTATATATTTCCTTACCTGAGCATTTGTCATTCTTGTCGTACCTCTTGAAGGAGGAGATCATTCAGAAGCCATAAAAACAATGTTAAGGGATAAAAAATGACAATCTAAAAAAGATTATAAATATACCATATAAAAATTTTTACGAATTTCAAATTTAAATTGAGGATTTTATTAATAAGAGTCTAAAAGAAAAAATAATATTTTAAAACCCCTAAGCTGTAAAAAATAAAAATTAAACGAGGTGTTATAACGATTTTATACTAAAAATTATTTGTAGGAAAATCTTATCCTCCGAGTGTGTTTTTATTTTTTATTGCGATAGTTCTTTCCCTCTAAAAAATTAAAAAAATAACTTATATTTCTTTCCTCTCCTTCAATGCATTAATAAGAGTAATATTATCAGCATACTCTATATAACCTGAACTAAGCCCCCTACTAAGCCTAGTAATCTTAACCTTATACATCAACTTCTTCTTTTTTATCTCCTCTGTTAAATAAAAAATAGTAGCCTCTCACTCTATATTAGGATTAGTTGCAAGTATAAGCTCAACATTATTATCAGACTCCTCAATCCTCTTAAACAACTTACCAAAATTTAAATCACCAACAAAAACACCATTTATAGGAGAAATAGCCCCTCATAATATATGATAAACACCGTCAAAACCTCATGAATGTTCAATAGTCAACATATCCAAATACTCCTCAACCACAGCAATTTTATATTTATCTCTAGAGGTATTCTGACAAATTCTACAACAAGAATTTCACAAATCAGTTATACTAGCACAAACTTCACAATTAGTAACATTCTTCTTTATATCAACTAAATTCTGACTAAAATTATGTAAAAAATTCTCATTTGAATTCAAGAGAAAAAATGCCAACTTAGTAGCTGACTTTTCTCAAATTCAAGGCAATAAGCCTATACTATTTATTAATCTCTTTAAAGCTTCAGGCATCTTATTTTAATATTAATTTATCTTCTTCTGATATCTCAAAATATAACTTATACAATCCAGAATCTCACAAAACAACAATCTCTCAGTCACTTTCCACATAAAAATCTTTTATCTCAAAGTTTGCTCATTCAACCTGCCCTAGGAAAGTGAGACTCTTTACATTTTGATATCTATTTGAATTTGGTTCAAAAATTAAAATTCTATCATTTAAAAGCATATATACATAGTTCAATTTTTGACTAGCTTCCATTTTTATCATATCATTTTTTCCCTCTTCTAATTTATAATTATCTGGAAGTTTATTCAACATCATATTTTCAAGTCTATAAGTAGGAGACCTAAAAAGTTTTACCATAGATAAATCCTTTTTCAAGATATAAATTCAACCATCTATAGCTATAGAAAGAATCTCTCAAATAGAAGTAGAATCTTCATCTTTTAAATACTTTTCTCAAGAACTATAAGTCTCTCACTCTTTCTTATGTTTAAAAATCTGATTTCTCTCCTTATTTAATAAATAAATATTAGAAGAAAAGAATCACAACATAACAGAATCCTCCCATCATTTTTCCTGATTCCTAACATCTACATAAGAGAAAAAACTATTTTTATCAAACTCAACAACATTACCTAAACTAGTCAATAAAACAATACTAGAAGTTGAAGACATAGGAACAGAATCAACAAAATAATCCCCATCAGCCAATTTATCAAAAACATATTTTTCAGCATCCTTTCATGGAATTATTGGTCAAACAACAAAATCCTTTCATATAACATAAACCTTCCTATTCAAAGTCAAAACATTCATACCTCACTCTAAATTTGGAGAAGTATAAATAGTATTTTCCCCTGTCTTTTCAAAAGATTCAATCTGATTAAACTGTTTATTCAAAAGTCCTATCTCATGCTGTATTTTTTCTATATCATTTAAAAACAATTGTTTACCTTTTATATCATCTATCAAATCCTCAGCTTTCTTTATATTAAGATCAAAAACCTCTGGATTATTAGTATTTTCACTAGCCACTCTAACATAAACCTTTGCTTGCTCTAAATTTTGTTTTGACGTATCAACAACCCTATCATTTTGAGATAATCAAATCACACTTGATAAAATAAAATATAGCAAGACAAAAGAAACAACTATACCCAATAAAAACACAGTATTTTTTATTGGCTTTGATTTCATTTCTAACTTCTCTTTCGCTATCATAAACATAGCAACAGCTTTCTTAGTAAGACCGTTATCAAATAATTTCATCGCTCCCCCTAAAACCTCAGAAACCCTTTTATTCTCTGAAATATTAAATATCAAATTCTGAAAAGATAAAACTCAAACATTTTTAGTCAAATCTTCTCCTTTTAAAATATTTACAATATTATTATTAAATCAATTCACATCTCAAGATAAGGTACTATCTCTTAAATCATCTTTTGACAAGTAGTCAAATAATCTAACATTTGAAAAAGTTATAACCTCTCCATCCTTTAAACTTCAATTAAGTATAAATCAGAACTCCTTTTTAGACTCAGCCTTATCTGTTATTTCAACAACCTCTTTCCTATCATTAACTAAATAACAAGACGGTTTTCATATTGTTGAGAAAAAGACATCATTTCATCTTAAAATTCATATAACAGCATGAAGTCATTTTATCTTCTCACTATTTGACTCCCAAGTATACAGAAAAGAATTTATATTCTCTAAAGCAACTCAAAGTTTATTATGTATATTATTATGAAAAATCTTATCAATGATAGAATCAAAAATCTTATTCAACAATAGTTCTCATAATTTCTGATCTTTTGAACTAATTAAAATAAAACAATCAAGCCCCTTATCTAAATTTATAGTTTTAGATATAATTACATTTTTTTTGTTAAGATCTATTTTTTTTAAGTTAGACTCAAACATTTTTTATAAATTTAATACTTAATTAATGAAAAACAAATTTCTATAAATATATGCCTATAATTTTCTTTGTCAAAAGAAATAGATTGTCTTTTCTTCTAATTGTTGACAAAATAAACATCTAACACTCTCTCCTAGTAACTAAAATAAATATTTTTTAGCTTATAATAGAAGAAAAACAAAATATCAACTCTCTAAATCTACTATATTTTATAGTAGACAAAAAACATACATTTTAAAATCTTTTTGCAAATAAAAAAACTATATAAAAACAATCTAAATATATACAATACCCCCTTTTCTATAACTAGTTCAACAGAAAAATATAAAAATTTGAAATTATAGTTTAAATAAGTATATTATTGCAACGATTTTACCATATAATTTTAAAGACCATGTTCATAATAAACGGATGAAATAAACTTGAGTGAAATGTTAAAATCTGATGAAGTAAAAATGCAGTACTCCCACTAATAGCAGCAGCCCTGCTTATAAAATGAAAAGTAACAATGAAAAATGTACCAAAAATAGGAGATGTACTTACATTTTTAGATGTATTATCTTGAATCGGAGTAAAAAACACCTTTGAAAACAACATACTAGCACTAGATTCAACTCATCTAAAAGAAGCCAATTTTGATTTAGAAAAAATAAAAAAAATCAGAGCAAGTATACTTATGCTACCACCTCTATTAAGTAGATTATGAGCAGTAGAAATACCAACACCAGGAGGATGTAAAATAGGAAAAAGATCAGTAGACTCACACCTAAAATGACTGCATGCTATCTGATACGAATATGAAGAAACAGATGAACAAATTAGCATAAAAGGGGATTTAAAAGCTTGAGACATAACAATAAATGCATGATTCTGAGTGACTCCAACAGAGAACCTAATAGTTGCAAATGTACTAAGAGAGTGAACAACCCAAATAAAATCTGCTGCAATAGAACCACATGTTATGAATGTAATAGACTTCTTAAAAAAAGCATGAGCAGACATACAAATAAAGTATAATCACACAATCATCATAAAGTGAGTTAAAGAACTAAAAACAGAACTAGAATTTGAAGTAGTATCTGACTATCTTCAATCTGGAGCCTACATGATAATAGCAGCTCTATGCTCAAAAGAATACTTAACAATAGAAAATGCTAGGACAGAAGATCTATATATATTTATGGAAAAGATGAAAGAAGCATGAGTAGAAATAGAAGACCTATGAAATGATAAAGTAAAAGTATACAGAGCAGAAAACCTAAAACCAGTATCAATACAAACAAACATATTCCCATGATTTCCAACAGACCTACAATCACCATTTGCTGTTTTACTAACACAAGCTGAATGAGTATCTAAAATTCATGAAATAATGTTTGAATCAAGATTAAACTTTTTAGTAGAACTAGAGAAAATGTGAGGACACCCAGCTCTAGTAAATCCACATCAAGCATTAATCTTCTGAAAAACCTATTTAAAATGAGGACAAACAGTAACAAGTTGGGATTTAAGAGCATGAGCTGCCATGGTTATAGCATGACTTATAGCAAAATGAGAAACTAAGGTAACAAATATAGACTATATTAAAAGAGGTTATGAAAGTATAGTAAGTGTATTACAAGGACTTGGAGCTGATATAGAAGAAATTGATTAAACAAAATAATATGTTACTTAAAAGAGATATTTAGATTAAATCTAAATATCTCTTTTATATATTAGTTTATTTGTCATAAATTTACTAATATGTTATTATCTAACTATATTATATAATAACTAACTTAATTATGGCAGAAAATCCAAGTGAATTTAAAGAATCACAAGAAACACTAGAAAATAAATCAACCTTTGATTCTCCTCATATAATTGCAGGTATATTAAGTAATATACTCGCAAAAGCATGAATAGATAAAAAAATATCTGAAATAGATCTATGAGAAAACTTCCCTTATACTAAAGAACAATTAGAAAAATTGGAAAAAGAACTACCCAATATTGAAAACTTAGAAACAATTTCTGATAAATGAAGAGTTGATAGAATCAACAAATTTTTGTCTGATAGATGATTCAGCATACAATTATCTCCTGTCTTTAATGAAAATAGCATAGTTGTTGCTGCAACAAAAAAAATAGAATGAGATTGGATACATCCATGAAAAGAAACACAAGTAACATTAGAGTCTTGAGAAATAGTTTCATGAGCAAAACTAAAAAATGTTGAAATATTTGAATGAGAATCATTTACAGGAAACAGAGTAGTAAAAATAGATGCTGAATGATGAAAAAGTCTATATATTTCTAAATTTTCTTGAAAATTAAAAGATGGAGAACTATATTCAAGAATCTCAGAATTCATGAAAGAAAAATGAGAAAGTACTGAATGAAATGTCACATTTCCTAACATAGACTTAACTATAAAAGAGGATATAGAATGTTTATTATGAAAAAAAATCCCTTGAGCCTGAATAATCTGACAAGCTAAAATAGAAACCATATTACAAATGGATAAAAGTTGAGTCTCTTCAAAAACTGGAGCTGCTGCAGAAATGATGAGATGATCAGGCTCTGGGCTACCTGTTCCTGAAGTTATAATAAATTGAGACTTTATAGTCTGGTTTGAAAATAGCAATGAAGTAATAGAATCCCCTTATTATATTACAAAAGAAGATATAAAAAGCTCTCACCTGAAAAAAGAATACTCAAAAAAACAAGAAGAAATACAATTGGAAGAATTTTTAAATGAATATTTACCTAAATTAAAAAACCTAAATTTTACAATTTGAGATAAAGAAGAAACAGATATATTAGAAAATAAAACTTTATTTAATTACCTAGTAAAATTTTTTAACAAAAAAGAAAATGGTGTTTTTCTCATTAATGATGATATAATAGGCGAATTAAAAATAAAAATTGCAGAATATATAAAATCAAAATTAAATAAAAAAGAAACTACTATAATAATAAATTCTCCAAAAAAAGATTTAAAAATATGACCTACAAAAAACGGAAAATTAGAAATATATCACTATAATGGAGAAACTATTCAAGAGAAATACACTCTTGATCCTATTTCAGGTCTAGAAAAAATATAAACTAACCTTATAAATTAATATAGGTGATAAAAGAGATATTTATATTAAATCTAAATATCTCTTTTTTTTCCAAAATTTTCTTGAATTATTCCCCTTCTCAATTAAAATACCAACATTATTTAATAACCAAACAAACCATGAAAATCTTTTCAATATTTCTAATCATATTTTGAATAATAATAATAATATTCCCCGAATTTCTAGCAATCCTAATCTGAAGCTTCTTCCTATTCATCTGAATAAACATACTTTTCATAAGCATGAACTTCACAAAATCATGAAAAAAAGAAGAATATGTAAAATTTGGAAAATATAAAATTTACAGATAAAAAAAGTCTCGTTCAATTGAATGAGACTTTTTTTACTATCATATATTATAGAAATAATTAGCTATCAATACTACAAATCTTATTTATACATTTTTGTATATTTGAACTCACAATACTTCTCTCCTCCACATTTCTTTTTATTGCTCTCTTTCATATTTTTTCACAATACAAACACTCTTCACACAATTCATTAGCACAACCATCTTTTCTATACTTCAACCAAAAATCCAAATAGTTATCTAACTTTCTATTATCAATATAAGGAACAAATCTCATATTATCTTTTAAATCTTTTATCGCATCTAAATTAAACTTTCTTGAGTTCAATTTTATCGGTTTCTTATACTTTTTTCAACGATTTGACCAATTTCACATAATATCAGCCAATTTTCATTCATACCTTCTATTTATATAAGAATCAAAAGCTTTGATATTCCACTCCGTTGTATGTTCTCTATCTGTTAATTTAAAATTATTAAATCAAATATATTCATATATTTCTAAATCTTCTGGTCTAATAAATGTTGAAGATATAATACTTGAATCACTTGAAGAAAATATTTCAGTACACCTCATCTTAGGATAACTTCTTTCACTTCTTGCTCATATACTTTTAGATGATATTGTATCATAATGATAACTCGACATAACACATTGACTTAAACAAGGATCATTTGCAATCAAAAACAACTCTACATTTCTAGATTTTGCATACTTAGCCATCTTTCACAAAGCATTAAAATTTTTCAAAAGTGATTTTGATAAACAAACATAATCAACTCACAAGTCTATAACTTGTTTTAATTCCACCAAATTTTTTACATCCAATATAACTGATGCAAATATCTTTATATCAGGAATCTCATTTTTTATTAATTCAATTAATACAGGATTTGAGATACTTACTACATCAACTCATGAATTTTTAAGAAAACGAACAAAATCAACATATTTTTTCCTAAAATCTAAATCAAACTCTTCATTATTACTAGTTTTTCAATTTAAAACATAATTAAAAGAAATTCATTCTCCTTTTAATTTCTGTATCAGCTTTATTAATTCATCTAAAGAAATAATTTCTTTATTTTCCATTTTTCTTCCAGAAGAAAATCAATCATCTGCCTTTCAATAAACAAAATGAATATGTTCTTTCCTTTCTACATAATAATCTATAATTTCAGGATCGTTATTAAAAGGTACTTCAAACTTCATTCTTCTTCAATTAAGGAATAAAACTTTAATAAAACACCTTATTTATCTTCTCAAAAACTTTCAAAAAACCTCTCCTTCCTCCTCATCCACTCCTCATCCTGCCTCACAAGATTCTTTACATCATCCTTATTTTCTAAAACACACTTTAAAGCCTCTTCCACAAAAATAGTATTTTGACTTCACTTAAACAAAATAATATACTTTTCACCACTATTTTCTAAATCATTCCTTATCTGCTCTCAAGCTTCTCTTGAAGATAAAAAATTCTTCGCAAAACTAATTTTTGAAGCTACATAACTTTTCATCTCCCTTCAAACAGTAATCAAATAATCGACATCCTTTAAAATATCAACAAGTTTTCAATGAGTTTCTCCGCTCTCATTTCAAAGTTCTCTCAAATCTCACAATACAAAACCAACTTTATAATCTGGAAATACTTTTTTCTGTAAAAAAGTAGTATTTTCTATCATTTTATTCATACTCTTAAAACTACAATTATAACTACTATCAACAAGAATAGAACCATTTATTCATTTAAATACTCAAAACCTTCACTTTTGATTTTCTAACTCTAAAAACAACTCCTCTTTCCCCTCCATAAAATCATTTCAAGAAATGGTCTTTAAAATATCTAAAGCCAAAACAACATAATCAGAATTTTCTTCTCAAAGTAGATTAGTCTTTATAACACCTTCTCAGACATCAAACTTTGCAGTTATCTTATAATCTTCTAAAATCAAATTATAATTTTTAGCCTCAATATCTCATCAAAAATAATACTTAAATGGAATTTTTAACTTATCAGCATTCTTTCTACAAAACTCATCCTGATAATTCAAATAAACCTTTTCCTTTGTATTTTCCATCAACTTAAACTTTTCTCTTCAAATAGACTCTTTATCCTTAAAAAACTCTACATGAACATTATCCAATCTAGTGAAAACAGATATATCAGGTTTAGCTACACTAAGTAAAAAATCCATATCTCAAGGATGATCTACACCATACTCTAAAACTACTACATCATATTTTTTTCAAGCAAACAAAGACTCAAATACTATTTTAAAGCAAAGTTTAATAGTATATGAAAAAGAAGGGATAAATTTTTCTATTTTAAAAATAGAACAAACTATTCATATTTCAGAATTGAAATTCTTTGGAGAAGTATAAACTACTTTATCTTTTAAATATTTTCACAAAATCTGAGCAATTATCATCCTAGAACTTGTCTTTCAGACAGTTCCTGTTATTCAGATAATATAAGGTTTTGTTCTCTTTAAATAAATTCTAGAACAAAAAGCTAAAAATTTATACAACGATTTTACAATAATCTTTTTCATATTGATAATATTATAGATAAAGATATTATATGAAAAAAGTTTTATGTAAAATAATTTACTAAACATTAATCCCATGAATCTCTACGACCTTATCTCAAGCATAGACAACGACAGAATCCACAGGATTATAAAATTCTTTTATTCTTGAAGCAGGAATTTCCATAGCCAAAACACCAAAAACAAACCAATACTTATCTCCATTCTTAAAACTGATATTTCAATCATCTCTAACACTCACATCAGTTATATTTTCAATCTCTAAATCTGGATATTCCTTCTGTATGACCTTATAAACTATTCCATTCTCCATATTTTTCAAAAGATTTACAGAATTTTGCCTTTTCACTTCCATCATAATAGAATAATTACCTACCTCCTTTGGAGAGTTTCAAAGCTCATTCATTCTTTTCTCTAAACACTCCCATAAATCTATCTGCTCACCTATTGTTAACTTTTCTAAATAATACTCACATCACTCTAATCTTTCTTCCAAAATAAAATCAATAAACTCATCAGAACAAACAAAACCATTTAAAAAATTCATAATAAAAATAATTAAAAAATAATTTACATATAAAAAGTCAACAGAGGGTTTTAACCCTTTGTAACAAAAATACACACAAAAAAATAAACTAGAAATACTAGTTTATTTTTTTAATACTAATCAAAAATTTTTCTTCCCCTTTCTCACAAGCAAGACTTTACCGTTTATAAAATCATCAGAAAAATCATATTTAAAATCAACAACTTTCTGTTCATTTATATAAATTGCCCCTGACTTCACAGCATTTCTAACTTCTCAATTACTTTTCGCAAGTCCAGCCTTTACAACCATATCAAATAAACTCTCATCTCCATATTCACATCATCCTAACTCTTTATAAAAACTAGCTATCTCTTCCTCATCAGCATTTTTTATAATCTCAACTTTATCATCTTTACCAAAAAGTAAAGCAGAAATTTTTTCAGCAACTTGAGCATCCTTAACTCAATGTATAATCTCAACAACTTTAAAAGCAAGTACCTTCTGTCCTTTTCTTTCCTCTGGTTTCTCCATATGCTCTTTTACAATCTTTTCTATCTCTGGCAGTTCTATCAAGGTAAGCATTTTTAAGTATCTTTCTATATCATTATCTGCTGTATTCATAAAATATTGATATATCTCATACGGACTTGTTTTATTCTTATCAAGCCATATAGCATTTCATTCAGATTTTCCGAATTTCTTTCAAGAAGCATCTGTTATAAGAGGCCAAGTAAATACATTAGCATCTCAATCATACTTCTTTCTAATTAGTTCAGTACCAGTTACTAAATTTCACCATTGATCTTGTCATCCTATTTGAAGAGTAACTCCATCATCCTTATACAATTTTACAAAATCATACCCTTGTAGCAACATATATGAAAATTCTGTATATGAAATAGATTGCTTTGGATCCTCTATTCTTTTTCTTACAGTATCTTTAGCTATCATATTATTAACAGTGATATATTTTCAAACCTCTCTTAAGAAATCTAAATATCACATATCTACATAAAAATCTTTGTTATCAACAAAATCACACTTAAATTTTTCTCAAGTAAACTCTTTTAAATTATCTGTAATTTTTTTAATCTGAGTAGAAATAGCCTTTTTATTATTCTCTAAATCTTCCTTAGAAAGGAAATTTCTCTCTGCATCTTTTCCACCTGGATCTCATATCATACCGGTTGCTCAACCAGTTAAAGCGATATATTTATTTCACCTTCTCATAAGATGTATAGCAACCATAAAACCTATAAAATTTCCAAGATGAAGAGAATCTGCAGTAGGATCAAATCAACAATAAAAACTTCATTCTCATTTATCAAACTTTTCAAATAAATCCTCACTTGAAACTTGATATAATAAACCTCTTTTTTCTAATTCCTCTTTCAAAGACAACATAAAAAAATTTATTAAAATATATTGAATCTTAACAATTTTAAATAAAATATCTCTTAAATCAATTTTATATTTGAATTTTTACTAATTTTATGTATTTTATGCATATAAAAAACTAAAAAATATAAAGTTTTGAATTTTACCTAAAAAACCTGATTTATTACAACAAAAACAAAATAAAAAATGAAAATACAATTCAACAGAGAAAACTGGAATAAATACAGACCAAAAGACTGATGAGAGAAAAATTGTCCATTTTGTGACACTATTTCAGAAAAAGAAAAAATACTTATAATATGGAAATGAAAATTCTTTCATATAAGATATAACAAATATCCTTACCTATGATTAGAAAAACACCTTCTAGCTATTCCGAATAGACACATTACAGAAAGTTATAATTTAACACAAGATGAACAAACAGAACTAATTACTGTAAAAAAATTTATGAGAGACTTCTTTGAATGACAAGATTACTTCTCTTTCTTAAGAGAAACCAATGGATGAAAATCCTTAAACCATATGCACTACCACTTTTTACCAGGAAAAATCTTTGATACAGACATTGAAAATATGCTAAGAAAACAATGATTTTAAGTTATTAAAAATAATATAAATTAAATGAAATTAGATTTAACAAAAATCTTCTGATCTAACTGTAGAGCTAAAATACTAGAAAAATTTTTCTTAGAATATGAGTCTTGAAATAATGATTGATTCCATATGAGAGCACTTTCTCGTGAGTTATGAGAACAAATCAATTCAATAAAAAGAGAACTAGACAACCTACACCAACTATGATTTCTAAAATATAGATTAGAACTAAGAAAAAAGATCTTCTATTTAAACGAAGCATTCCCTCTAAAAAAAGAATTTAGACAAATATTTTTATACACATATGATCCTATAGAAAAAGTAAAGAAATACTTCAAATCTCAAAATTTACTAGAATTGGTTGTAGTTCACGAAAATATAAAAGACAAACTTATAAAAGACTGAAAAAATATTCTAGACATTTTTATGATTTGAGAAATTGATAAAGATGATTTTAGCGATTTCCTAGCAAGTGTTTTCTTCAGTAAAAAAATAAAGTATGCTATCATATCAACAGAAGATTTCTATGATAGACTTGAATACGGTGATAAACTTATAAAAAATATTCTAACAGAACATGGAAATATGTTTATAGTTGATAGACTAAGAATAAAAAGTAAGTTAGGGTTGTAAAATCCTAACTTTTTTAATAGGCTCACCTCTGAATCTCCTCTCCTCAAGGAGAGGCTAGGTGAGGTTAAACTCCCTATTTTTCTCTATTTTATAAAAAGCATTAATTCAAACCATAGCAGCATTATCCAAACAGTATTTTATAATCTTTGGATAAATAAATTTTAATCCCCTTTCTTTTGCTAAAACAGATATCTTCTCCTTCAATTTATTATTTGCACTTACTCATCAAGCCAACATCACAGTCTTAACCCTCTTTTTTTCTGCAGCATTTACTAGCTTATAAGCTAAAACTTCTGTAACAGCCTCCTGAAACTCATAAGATATCTCCCTTTTATCATATTCACTTAATTTTCATTTTTCTCTAATTTTCTTATCTATCTCTCTTTTCACAGCACTCTTCAAACCCGAAAATGAAAAATCAAACTCATTCTTATCAAGCCAAACTCTTGGAAACAATTCAGTTCCTTTATTTGACTTCTCATTTTCCCAATCATCAGCATATTTAGATACAATAGGTCATCCAGGATATCCAAGTCACATCATTTTTGAAACTTTATCAAAAGCCTCTCAAGCAGCATCATCAGTAGTTCAACCAATCCTATACATATCCCACATATTTTTCATATAATAAATCTCATTATGACCACCTGAAACAGTCAAACAAACTAAAGGATAACTTATTTCATCTTCCCTCCTATCTAAAAAATTAGCAAAAATATGAGCTTCAATATGATGTATTTCAACAAGAGGAATTTTCAAAATATTACTCAAAGTATTTGCTACAGTTATACCTGTTAAAAGAGATGGTATAAGTCAAGGCATCATAGTAACTCATATATAATCAATATCTTCTAAACTTTTTCAAGATTCTTCTAACGCTTTATTAAGCACACCAAAAATAGCATTAGCATGTTCTCTAGCAGCGACTTCTGGAACAACTCATCATGTTATATTATGTACCTTGATTTGACTAGCAGTATCCATAGACACAAGCCTATCATCTTCAAACAAAGCAACAGAAGTATCATCACAACTAGTCTCAAACGCAAGTATAACCTTAGACATATTTCTACTTTAAATTTTTAACATTACTTAATATTATCCAAATATAATATTTTGCAATCTTTTTAAAATATATATTATATACCTAAACTAAATATTAACAGAAAAAACCATGTCTTACAAAAGAGCTGATATAAAAGTATGATTCGCCTGCAACAACCAATGTGACTTCTGTGTACAATGAGACAAAAGAAAAAAGTTCAAACAAAGAAGCCTAGAAGAAATAAAAAACATACTAGACAGAGAATACAAAAACTGAGCCAAAGCCCTAGTTTTCACATGATGAGAACCAACAATACACACAAAACTCATAGAATCAGTAGAATATGCAAAAAATATCTGATACAAACAAATACAGATTCAATCAAACTGAACCAGATTTCAAGACATAGACTATGTAAAAAAACTAATAAATGCAGGAGTAACAGAATTTAGTCCTGCAATACACTGATTCAAACCAGAAACACATGATAAACAAGTAAAACACCCCTGAGCATGGCAAAAAGTAGTAAAAGGAATAATAAACCTAAGAAAACTCAGACAAAAAATCATAATTAACTCTGTTATAACAAAAAGTAATTATCGTGAGATACCAGAACTATCAGCCCTACTTATAAAACTATGAGTAAGCCAATTTCAGTTTGCATTTGTTCATATACTATGAAGTGCGGATAAAAACAAAGATACAGTTGTACCTAAAAAATCTAATGCAATACCTTACATAAAAAAATGATTAGACCTAGCCAAAAAACACAAAATACCAGCATTTACAGAAGCTATACCATACTGTCTAATGCAATGATATGAAGAATCAATTGCAGAACAAATAATTCCAGAAATGTCTATATCTGATGCAGAAGAAAGAGTAGATAGTTATTCTGAATATCGCTGGACAGAATGAAAATCAAAAAGGGAAGAATGTAAAAAATGTAGCAAATATAACATCTGTGAATGACCTTGGAAAGAATACCCTGAAATATACTGATGGGATGAATTTAAACCTATATAAAGAATCTACTCAAAAACTCCCCCTGCTAGTTTTCTCGCCTTTCCACCTCAATTAAGGAAGACCAAGGGGAAGCTTTAAAGTTTTATTCCTTCTGTTCCCTCTCCTCTAAGGAGAGGGCTAGGGTGAGGTCATTACTTCTTCAACAAAGTCTCTCCCAAAAACTCAACAAAACTCTTAAACAAATAATCACTATAAAAAAAAGTTAACAAAAAACCTAAAAATATATAAGTACCAAAAGCAAAAGTTTTTAATATCTTGATGTACTCACTCCTTGAAAAATTAGGAGTATTTTTTTCTCTATGATAATCATTTACTATCCTATAAACATCTTTCAATATCTCAGCGGTCTCCTTATCTATAGGATTATCCATATTTTTAAAATATTCCTTAGGACTAGGATATAAAATACCATCCTTATTTTCTTCATTACCCAAAACTCTCTGTGTTCCAAACAACTTTATTAAATAGTCCTTATCAACTATAGTCCGCTCTTTCAAATCTTTAATCTTTATAAAATCCTGTTCAGCTACCTGAAAAGCAATTCTATAAGAATACATAAGAAATCTAAATAATACTAAAAAAAACATATAAGTAGTAAAAATAAGTCTTAAATACCTACTTATCTTATAAGGATTATCAAAATACTCAAAAAAAATAAAAGCAATCAAACATAATGCCAATATTGATAAGAAAATAGTATCCGTTAATTCCGGATTAATCCCATACCTTACATCCAAAAATTTTCTAAATCTATTTGTTATATATTTTCTAACGAAACCTATTCATCTTCTAAACAAGTAAAAACCTCATAAAAAGATAATTACCCCCATAAGTATTATATAAACATTGTATTCTTTCAAATACTTAACAACAAATCAAATTCTTCAAGTTGTTTCATCAGAACCCTCAGAAAAGATAAAACTATATAAATATAATCTAAACAACCTAAGTGAAACAAAAATTATCAAGAAAATAATCCCCCATTTTAAGACCTTCTTAATTACTTCTCTTTTATAGATTACACCTTGAGAATCTTGAAAAAAAAGAATAGTTCTTTCTTTCAAATCCTTATACATGTCTCAGAACAAAGACTTTCTATACCTAGAGTTAAATACATTTTTAATTAAATAGAAATATAAAAAATATAAAAACAAATAAATGATAGTTACAATTGATATATTTCAAATAAAAGGAATAATCCCAATATTTGGAAGAAACAAAGACAATACAAGTAAATATTTAGCATCTCATGCTGACCATATTCAATGATAATAAAGAAAAAAAGAAATCATAAAAGCTAAAAAGAATTGAATCCAAAAACCTCAAATACCATACCAAACATCTATACCTGAAATATTTAATCCAAAAACAAAAAATAATACATAATAAAAAGGAAGCAAACAAAGAATATACAACAAATATCTATTTGGAATTTTTTTTTCTCTTATATCAAAAAATATTATTCTCATATTAAAATATAAAAAAATAGCCAAGATTAAATATAACAAATATTGCATAATACAAAACTACTTAATAAAATAATAAAACTATTCTATCTACTCCAATCTTCTTTATAAATTTAGTTTCAAATTTTCTAATTTAAAAAAATTCCCCTAATAATTTTAATTAGAATAATACTTATCTTATTATTTGCAAAAAAAATAAATATATGATGTAATAATTAATATGAAATAAATATATTTAAAAATAAAACTATGAGAAAGTTATTTCTGTTTTTTGTATTATCAATAATATCTTTAAACATTACTACAGCAGGAACATTACCTACAGTAAATTGTAGTGCTCCTAGCAATGTAAAATGAACACATAGCGTATATGTATCATGAGTATGATCTCCATGAGTATGTGAAAACCATAATTATTATAATCATAATAATTATGTTGTTACATGAAGTTATTGAACAACACAATGAACAAACTATATAACATCCTGTTGACCTGATTGATTCCCTGTAAGTGCAAATGCATGACAAGCAACCTGTATGAGAAGAGATGATACTGCTCCTAATATTGACGATGACTATGATTCAGATTGAACTCGGAACAATTGAGCATCAAAAACCATACTATTAACCCCAACAGACTCTTGATGAGCATGAATATTTGAAACAAAATGGTGTGAGTGAGCATTGTGCAACCCTTCTTTGTGAACAACATGAGAAATTATAATAATAAACGCTAATTATGATAATACAATAAGATACCAAACAGAAGACTATGCAACAAATAAAAGCATCATAAAATCTTTTGAGGTAAAACTAGACAATACACCTCCAACTGTTACGGATGACTACATTCTATTTGACTGAATACGGACAATCTGAGCATCCCAAACCATAATATTAACTCCTACTGACACCTGATGATCTTGAATCGATTATACAAAATGGTGTGAATGAGTATCTTGCGACCCCTCTCTTTGAACAACATGATCAGTTGTAGTAATAAACGCTGATTACGATAATATAATAAGATATCAAACCTGGGATGTTGCTTGAAATCAAAGTACTATATGATCATTTCATGTAATGCTAGACAATACTCCTCCTAATCCAGGTGACATATATGAAATAACCCCAACTCCAGATGACCAACTAGCCACAACTTCTCAAAACATAACATCAAGAATTTCTAGAAATTCTTGATCTCCTATTGTCACATTTGAAATAGAATTTGAAAAAATAACACCAGTAGATACATTTACATCATATACCCTAAGTACATCTTGAAGTGGTAGCTGCTGAGCATTTACTTGTGATGATTTTAGTGAAAATTTTGATATACATGATGTTGATAGTGATAGAATAACAGGAGGACTAAACGACTGATGAAGAGAATATACTTACAAAATTACAAAAATTTGTGATGAAGCATGAAACTGTACAAATATGTCATATACAAAAGACTATTATATATATGCAAACACACTAAATGGTAATATAACAACAAAGGAGGTAAATCTAAGCCAAGTAAACAATTTAAGTCTTACAACAAATAAAGCCAATTGAACAAGCTACCCTTTTGATATAACATTAAAAGACACATATTGAAATGAAGTAATTCCAGCATGATGAATAAACAGAAAAATAAATTTTGTTTTTGATATAGATAATACCATGTATCTAAATCAATATAGTAAAACCTGAGAATCTTCTATAAGAATAAAAGCCCCAAGTTCATGATTAAGCTATTTAGAATTTCCAATATGATCAGGTGAAGCACCTTTTAATAATCAGCCATCAACTGATTGAACATATCCTTTTGAGTTTAAAGTATATACACCAACTTATAATACTTATTCATTATGAGATCCTGTATCTGATCCTGATGCTATGTTTTATATTCGTAATTTAGAAATTGATATTGAAGGAGATATATGACTTAGAACAAGTGTTCCAATAAGCAACTCAAATAATATAGATTTCAGATTTTCACCCTTATATACAACAACCATATCATGAAAATTAATAAATGAATGATTTTTAGAATGAACAACACAAAGTGCTAAAATTAAAATCAATGATTTATCATGAGGTACTGTTGTAACGAATAAAAAAGTTTATTTTGAATTTAGTTCATGAGCAACAAATGAAGAACATCCTAAACTAGACTTGTCATTATCATGAAGCCAAAGTCCTGGTTTTACATATCTAATAGAATGAAATCAAATATCAATAGCAACATTACTATATAGACTACCATCTTTTATCACAGGAATAGATTATGATATAGAAACCCTTTTAACACAAGCTGCCTGATCTACATTAGATGATATATCAAACAGTCATTTTTCAACTCATATATATTATGAACTTGGATGATATCAAATTGCTTATAATTCAGATATATTTTGAAAAGATAGTTACTGGGATCCAAACTCTTGAACTTGAGTAACTCAATGATGATTGAAAGTACTATGAATTGCAACATCAACTGCCCCAAAAACACATGAAATACTACAAGGACAAGATAAAGATAGTCTACATATTATCTGAGAGTTTGAAAAAGCAAACGTTAAACAATTCATAAGAAGACAAGCTCATGTATTTATAAAAAATGTAAGCCAAAACAATGGTTGATATACAGTAAATGATTTATCATGAGAAACTTGGCTTAACACAGATGGGAAAAAAATATATGAAGAAAAAATCCTATACTTCTGACCTTGAAATAGATTTGTGGAATTAAATGGAGATTTAGTAGAATGAAACAAAACAATAGTAATAGAATGATTAGACCTATACATAAATAGTGACATGTACTACTGAGACAAAGAAAAAGATACTCTTTGAATAATAGTACTAAGAGATCAATACTGAAATGGAGGTAATGTATACATAAATCCTGAAGTCACAAATATTGTATGAGCAATTTATGCAGACAAGGCTTTAATAAGTGCTATTGATAACAATTGAAATTACATAATAGAAGATTCGGAGGAAATGTGATGAGAACTACCTCAAAGTGCCTTAAAAAATCAACTACATATTTACGGTTCAGTATTTAGTGAAAACACTATGTGATGATCAAGGGCTAATCCTATAACTTGTCCATATTATAAAACTACAGGTGGTTGTATAAGCACAGATGATTATGAAAAAATGAAAGAAGCACAAAAATATGATTTAAACTATTTGAGAAGATATACTCTAAACAAAAGTAATAGACCTTTAAATAATTGAAAAGTTGCCTGATGATGAACCTGTGATATTTCTTGAAGCTGTACTTCTGATAGTAAATATGCAAGATACATAATGGATACATCAGACGAATATGCCAAATTCCCAATCATAATAGAATCTGATCCAAGTATATTATCATCCCCTCCTCCTTTATTCACAGAATGAGGATAAACATAAAAGTCCATAACATAGTTATGGACTTTTATGAATTTTTCTACTAGAAAAATTTAATTTTGTCAGCATTTGGATGCTCTTTTAATTTTTCTAACGTCTTCGCCTCAATTTGTCTAATTCTCTCCCTAGTAACTCAAAATTCCTTTCATACCTCCTCTAAAGTATGTATATCTCATCAATCCAAACCAAATCTCATTATAATAATCTTTCTCTCTCTAGGAGTCAAAAAATCAAGCATTTTATAAAGATTCTCCTTTAACAAATTCATATTTGTATGTTGGTCAGGAGTATCATTTTTAGTATCCTCAACAAAATCTCATAATGAAGTATCCTCCTCACTTCAAACAGGAGAATCAAGACTTAAAATATCCTGACTAATCCTCATTATTTGTCTAACCTTTTTTATATCTATATCAAGCTCAGTTGCTAACTCCTCCATAAGAGGTTCACGAGTTAACTCTTGCGTTAATCTTCTATAAGCATGGGTAAACTTATTAATAGTTTCTATCATATGAACAGGAACTCTAATAGTTCTTGCCTGATCCGCTATTGCCCTAGTAACTCATTGTCTTATCCACCAAGTAGCATAAGTAGAAAACTTAAATCATTTATTAGGATCAAACTTATCAACAGCCCTAAAAAGTCATACATTTCACTCTTGAATTAAGTCAAGTAAGCTAAGTCATCTTCACATATATTTCTTAGCAATACTAACAACTAACCTAAGATTAGCTGCTGCCAACTTCTTCCTAGCCTCTTGATCTCAAGCTCTTATCCTTTTTCATAAATGAATTTCCTCCTCTGCACTCAGTAATTCAACTCTTCATATTTCATTCAAATACATTCTAATAGAATCATCACTTATCTCAGAAAGAGAAATTGAAGTAGTATCAGAATGCTTCCCTGACTTTTTATCTTTCCTTTTATCAAAAAGCTTTTTGGTACTCAAACTGTCCACTATGTCTACATCCATTTGTAGAAACCTAGTATAAATATCATCTAACAAATCCAAATCTTCTTCAGCATTAGGAATAGCCTCCATCAACTCATCTTGAGTTATGCATCCCTCCTTTTTTCACTTCTTCATAAGTTCCTGGACTTCCTCAGACATTCACTCTAGTAACTCCGGACTAACTTCATTGTCTATAAACTTTTTCATTCACTTTCACAACCTCCTTTTATCTTTATCCCTATCAATAGGCATCTTCTTCCCTCATAATTCTTTTTTTATTCATTCTATTTCTTCTACATCATCTCTTTCTTCATAAAGTTCATTTAAATCTAAAGAATCTAGACTCACTTCCTGAGCAGTCTCTTCATCTCTTCTTTGCTTCTTTAATCTAATATTAAGCTTTTTTACTTTATGTTGTTTTGGATCTTTTCCTGAATCTTTCTGTTGAGTCATAAAAATATTTATTATAATCTAAATAATAACATCTATGAAAACACACTTTGCTTATCAAAATTATGTGATCTTTTTTTATATAATACACAAAAAAACCTTCAGAAACACTAAAAAGAAGGTAAAATAAATTTATTATATAATTCCTATCATTTATTTTTTTGTAAAGTTTTTTCTACTTTTCAGCGAAAGTATATCCAAATTATTATTTTTGGCAAGAAAAAATCTTAAAGACTCTATTTTATCCTATTTTCCTTTGCTATTCTCATAACATTGGAATACTCTTTAAAAGCTTCCATGTCATTTTCATTCATCAGTCTTCTCAACCTATTAGTTATTTTTCTATAAGCATCTTTATTTATTTTATTTATTATATCATTTACATTCTTCAAAGAAACCTCTTCCGATTCATTTTTATCTTCAATCATAAGCTCAACAGCCCTAAATTTTTCTTTTTTAGACAGTTCTAAATTATCAAAGAAGCTATTAATATTTTCTATAGCCCTCTTTAAATCAATATCTATTTCATCCTTAAAGATAAGCTTCTCTTTAAATAATTCAGAAAAATTAGGATTAATAACTATATATGCAATAGCTAGATCAAATAAAGAAAAATCTTTATTCTTAATAACTTTCATCTCCTGACTTCATTTAAATTTAAACTGATTTATCATATCATAAATAACATTTTCAGAAACATTTAAAAGCTTTGATATCTCCTTTATATAAGTCTCTCTCTCTATCTGATCAGAATAAGAATTTATAACATCTACTAATTTAGCCAAAAGTTTCTTTCTATCATCTATACTATCAAGCTTAAAATTACTCTTTTTTATATAATACCCAACAGGAGTATAAGCATTTTTTATAAATTCATTAAAATCCTTTCCTGATTTTATAATATCATCTGGATCTTTTCATTTAGGCAAAACTATTATTTTTATCTCTAATCATTTATTCTTCAATAACTCAAGAGATAACTTAGTTGCCTTTTCTCAAGCTCAATCAGAATCAAAACAAAGATAAATCTTTTTAGTCAATCTCTGAAGCATCTGTATATGTTTATCTGTCAAAGCACTACCAGAAACCGCAACCGTATTTAAAAATCAAGCTGATTGCATAGAAATAGTATCCATTTGTCATTCTGTAACAATAACAAAATTTTCTTTTGTTATACTATTTCTAGCCGTATAAAGTCAATAAAGAATAGATGACTTATCATAAATATTTGAAGCTGGAGAATTTAAGTATTTTGGTTCTCATTTATCTATTATCCTAGCAGTAAAAGCTACAAAATCTCATCTCTGATTTTGTATAGGAAATATTATTCTATTTAAAAATTTATCTTTTTTTAGAGTAGAATCCATAAAAATATTTGAATCTCAAATTATTTTATCATCATATCATTTTTCTCTGAGATAATTATACAATTTAAGTCAATTATCTGAATATCAGAAATGAAAATTTTTTATAGTTTCCTCTGTTAATCATCTATCAAACAAATACTTTTCAATATTAGGATTTTCCTTTAATGCCTTTTTATAATAACTTACAGCATCTTTATAAAGAGAATAAATATTCTTTTTTATTTCATAATTTTTTTGATCAAAATTTGATTGAACCTTTATTCATGTAAAACTTCAAAGAATCTCCATTGCCTCTTTAAAATCACAATTCTCTAAATCCATTATAAATTTCAAAGGACCTCATCACTTATGACAGCCAAAACAATAAGCTAGTTGTTTAGATGGAGAAATCACAAAAGAAGGGGTTTTCTCACTATGTCATGGGAAAGGACATAAAGCTTTATAATTAGCTCATGCCTTTTTTATATTAGTATACTTTGAAACAAGATCTACTATATCAATTGCATTTTCTAAATCTTCTACTACTCACATACTTTTAAATGCTTTAAAATACTATATTTTCTATCCAAGTAAATAATAAACGCTTTATAACTTTTACTATATTTACCATTGTACTAAATATTAAAAAAAAACAAGAAAAAAGAGCAAACAAAGTTTACTCTTTTTTCACTATCATAATCAAACAATACTACTCTACTCAATATATTCAAACTAACTCTAAATATCTTTGTTCTAATTTATATCTAAGATATTGGAACATAAATACTCTTTTCTCATCTGATTTATATTTTTGCTCTAAAGCAGGTATATTATCTATAAGTATCTCTAATTTTCCAATATGGCTTTCTCCTAAATTAGATAAAACTTTATCTATATATGAACCTAACGAATTCTCATAACTTTCATAAGTTCAACAAGATAAATCAATACCTGTTTTTGTACAATATTTATCTAAAGTCCCATACCAAAAAAGTTTTAAATTAGAATTTGTAGTAATATCTGTTTCAGAATAAAAAGATACTATAAGATCATGTTCATCTATTCATCTAATAGAATAAACAGTCTCATTTATTCAGTCTATTGTATATGCTCAATCTATTCATGTTTTTAATCTAACTCATAAAACTACAGCTCAATCTGCAAATTCAGATTTATATTTTGAAAGAGTATTTAATGTTACATTATTATAAGGAATTCAATAATCATTTTCTGATTCTGCCATTAAAATCTTATAGTCTTCTGATTCAATATAATAACAAGTAAGATTACCAAAATCTAAACTTTCATCAACATCAAAAAATCCATGAGCCAATGGAGTACAATAACTATAAGATAGAATAAATTCATCCATTACATCTGCTCAAGCATTAGTCTTAGGAAAAGGTATCAGCATAAATAAAGCCACAACTAACAATAAAATCTTTTTCATAAAAAAATATTATAAATATAAAAGTTCTTAGAATATACAAACTAATAAATTAAAAATTTACCAACTTATATAAATCCAGATTATATAAAAAAAGATAGAAAAAACAAGAAGAAAAGAGTAAATATCAGTTTACTCTTCTCTCACTATCATAATAATGACAATATTACTCTACTCAATATATTCCTACTAATTCTAAATATCTTTGTTCTAGTTTATATCTAAGATATTGGAACATAAATACTCTTTTCTCATCTGATCCATATTTCTGTTCTAGAGCAGGTATATTATCTATAAGAGTCCCCATTTTTACAATATGACTTTGTCACAAATTAGCCAAGACTTTATCAATATAAGCTCCTAGAACATTCTCGTAACTTTCATAAGTTCAACAAGACAAATCACTACCTGATTTTGTACAATACTTGTCAATAACAGAATAAGCAAAAAGTTTTAAATCAGTATTTGTTCTAATATCACTTTTAGAATAAAAAGCTCCTAAAAGATCATGATTCTCAATATTTCATAAAGACCGAACCTCAAGTCATCCAATATTTCATCAAGTAACATTTCATTTAATTCTAATAACTACATGTTCAGCACCATCTGAAAAATAAGAATTATAAGTGCTCAAAACATCTACAACATCTTTGTTATATGGAACTCAATATTCATTTTCACTTTCTGCTGCAATCATTTTATAAGCATATACCTCATCGCTCCAATCAAACATATAACAATTTAAATCTCAGAAATCAATACCTAGGTCAATATCAAAATATGCCTCATAACCATTCCCAATTAATGTATTACAATCTCCATAAACCATTTTCATTTCATCATTTAATTGAGTTCCTGCACTAGCAGAAGAGTAAGAAACAAAAGTAATTAAAGCAACAATAAATAGTAAAAACTTTTTCATATTAAAGTTATTATAAATTAAAAAAATAAGTTAAGAGATTATCTTGAATTTTTATATTTGTAAGCAAGAAGACTTATTTTTATTCAAAAAAAGCTTTTTCATCAAGATAATCTAAATTACTTAAATAGTAAAGACAATGAATTTTTCTTTATTCAACATTACTAAATAAGGAAACTAACTTATTACAAATGTATTATATTTATCAAATATAAGAAAAGTGTAAGAAAACTAAATATTTTATTCATCTTCATTATCTTCTCCCATATCCAAGCTTAATCTTTCACTTCAAGGTAGCTCCTGTCACATAAGACTTTCCAACTCTCCATACATACCAGTAATAGCAAAAGTAGCCCTTTCTAAATCCTTTTCTCTCTTTTTCCAGTTCTTCTCCATAGCTCTTCTCTCAGCATCTATACCAGACTTTAAATTTGAAAACACATCAACCATCATCTGAATTTTTCAAGAAAACTCCTGACTAGATAAATATTTATAAAGCATTTCCATCTTTATATCTTTTCATTGTAAACTTTTTTCAGTTCTTGAAATAGCAAGAAGCTTATCCCTAAGCATAGAACCAACTCAAATAGCAAGACTAGGCTTACAAACCATAACATCGTCAACCATAGCAAAATCCCTAATATCTTTAGGTAATGTGCTAGTCACTAAAATAGCAATAGTTCAACCAACCTTTAGCTTATCTTCTTTCAACTTCATAATCCAAGAATCTTGCCAGTTTTTTGTGTTTTTTGACTCCCAAACAATAGTTCAAGCCTCTTGTCATAAATTATCTCTAACAGTTTGTATCAAGTCTGCTCATTTTACTCAAGTTGCGACATCTTCTACATTATCAATAGGGAAAGACTGCAAAATAGCCTGTTTTAAATCTTCTTCTTGTATATCTCATTGTATTTGTTGACTTCATTGTTCTGCTTTTCTTTTTGCTTCGTCTAAAGCCTTCTTCATCTGTTCTTGTTGTTTTAATAATTCTAGTTCCTTTTTTCTAAAAGCCTCTTGTTCCTTTTCTCTAATTTTTTCTTGTTCTTTTTGGTATTTTTCTAACTTTTCAGCCTCTTGTTCCTCTAATTGTTTTTTAAACTTTTCTTCCTTTAGTTTCATTTCTTCCTCTTGTCTAGCTTTTAGTTTTTTCTCAATTTCTTCACTTTCTTTTAACATTCTCTTTTCCATTTCTAATTCTATGTTTTTTTCCTTCTCTTCTAATTCTCTTTGTTTCTTCATAAAATCTAATTCTCTTTTTTTTGCTTCTTCTCTCTCCTTTTCAGCTTGGGTAAGTTGTTCCTTTATATCTTTCATTTCAAGCTCAACTTTTTTTCTTTCTTCTTCAACTTTCTTCTCAACAAATTCCTTTGCCTTTTTCCTCATTTCTTCTTTTTCTTTTTCCATTTCTTTTTCAAAACGCTCTTTTTGTTTATTTTGTTCTTCTCTTAGTTTCTTTTCTTGGTCTTTTAAAAGAGATGTATATTTTTGATTAGCTATTTCATCTAAATCTATTGTGATGCCACAGTTTGGGCATATTATTGTTTGTGTCATGGTTAGTTTTTTAAAGGATAAGGTTTTATTTTTTGAACTATTAGGGATTTCCTAATAGTTGATTTTATTTCTCTAATTGAACTATTCGAAAATTTCGAATAGTTCACTAAAACTTTAAAATAAAGATAATCTATCATCTTTAGGAGGATAAAATGCTCCTATTATAACAAAAGGATTATTTGCCCATCAATCAAATTGTCTAGTAGTTCATAAAAAGAAGTGTAAATCTTTTGTCTTTGCAAAGTTATCAAAATACTTTTCTTTTACTTTCTCACAGGCTAACTTTTCATTTTTCTCTTTATTGAAACAATTCCAGTACAGTTGTCATATTTCCCAATCCTCTATCATCATATTTGATTCCTTTCAGTTTTCATCTTTAAATTTATACTTAAAAACATATGGTAACTTAGGCATAAGTTTAAATTCTTCTCTAACTTCTTCAAATAAACTCATCTGTTTTTGTCTTGATAATATACCTTTTAATTTTTCTTGATCCCACTCTCTTTCTACTTCTTCCCAGAAAAAATCAATTATCTCTGTTGGTTTAAATACTGCTAAAGATGTTCATTTTTTACCTTTATTATCTGCAATCAATTTTGTTAAGTCTTTATAAATATTTTTTAATATTAATTCTTTTCTTTCTGTCCACTTTCTATCTCATCAGGTATCTAATTTTCAGCAAACCTTAGGTTCATTAAAGTCATATGGACGAAAACTCTCTGGTCTTGGATCAGAATTATTTTTTATCAAATCAATCTCTATCCATTGATACTTTGAGTATTGACTCTCCTCCTTAAACTTTCTAAATGGAATGGGATATATTCTAATCCAATCTCAATTCTCTGTTATTCATGCTGTACAAACAAGCTCATCATATTTTCTTGATAAACTTGGATACGTTTTTACTGTAATCAGAACCTTCTCTTTAAATATGTTTCAACTCATATTCTCAATTCGTAAAATTGTATAAATAATTAGCAACCTCTGTTCTATGACAATACTTTTCATTAGCTTCAAAACAAGTCAAAGCTATTCTTTCTTGATTTTTTAAAATATTTGAAATATCATTAATATATTTTTCTTTTCATGGTAAAGTTTGTCTATATCATTTAAACAATCTTTTATAATCCTCGTAAGTTTCTAATTTTTTTCTTTTTAAAGACTCTATTCAAAGTTCTGAAATAAGTAAATATTTTATTGACCTTTTTTCACAAATATATTTTAATCTAGTAGTTGAAAAACCATATTTCATACTATTTGGATTTTTTCTAACATCTATAAGAATTGTTATATTATTTTCTATTAATCTGTTTATATATTTGTCTATAGTTATTCATTCGTATCATATAGTAGAAATTATCGGCTTAGTATTTTCTTTTGATAATCTTGGATCATACTGATTATATTTTCATTTTTTTTGAGGATTATTTATAGCAAAATAAGGGAATTTCTCATACACTTTTTCCATTAATTGATTATCTGTTGTTTTTCAGTATTTTATTATAATTGATTGTAGTAAATATATTAGCTGTGAATCTAGTTTATTTATTATTTCTTTTACTTTTTCTGTATCAGAAATGTTTACTAAAAATTCTCCATTTTTTATAATCCCTTTTTCATCTAATTTACGAAGGTCTAAGAATATTAGTTCTGAAAATGGTCATCTTTTATATGGATGAAAATCATAAATATTATTTTCGTTTTCTTGGCAGAATAAAAATAGTGATTTAGTAAGGTGTAATCTTGAGCATCATTTTCAAAATAAATACAAATAAGCTAAAAGAATCTTTTGTCTAGTTAATAACATAATGTTAGTTTTTATTATATATTTCATTAATTTACTCTAATATATTTATTTTTTATTAAAAGTAAAATAAAATATATATAATAATTATATACTACACATTTCTGTAACATATTTACATTTTATTATAATATGATTAATTTAACACATAAACAACCTTTGCTAGTACTCCAAAACAAAAAATCTCAAAAAAATCTCACATTCTTACATTCTCCTTACATTAAAATCTTATAATACCACATGTATTTTAAAAATTTAATTATATTTATATGAAAAAAATATTAACTAGTACATTTCTAGTAGCCTGATTAATAGCATCAAGCAACACATTCGCATGAGAAATATGTAGTAACGAAGTAGTAAGTGATTATTACACAACCACTCCATACTACTCTGATTCTTCTATAAAATGAGAAGATATCTCTTATTCTGTAAAAACAGAAGACAATAAATATGTATTTGTTAAAAATGGTGTTGAAAGTGAAAAATACACATCTAGCAGAATCTTTATACCATCTCCAAATATGTATTCAGTAATACTAGAAAATGGAAACTATATACTTGTAAGAAATTGAGTAAAAAGTAAAGAATACGAGATGATACTAGATGCAGTTGAAAGCAATGATTGAAAAAACTATGCATTTGCTGCAACAAAAGAAAATTGAAAAACTGTAGTCATAAGAGACTGAGTAGAAAGTGAAGAATATGACAATATAAGATTTTTTAACCTGATGCATGGATTAGAATATTCTCAAGACTGAGAAAGTCTTGTATACTTTGTTGAAAACGATGGTAGAGCATTTTTTGTATTAGACTGAGAAAAATCAACATACAGCTTTACTCAAGGAGAAAGTGAAGAAGCAATATACCCAGACTTTGCAATCTCTCCTGACAAAAATACAATTCTATACAAAGCAGAAGAAAACTGAAAATTCTTCATAGTAAAAAACTGAGTAAAAGAAAAAGAATATGATAATATACATGACATTAAAGCATTTGATTGAGTATACCATTACGTAGCTTTTTTATGAGGCAAATATGTACTAATAAGAAACTGAAAGGAAATCTGAACATTTGATAATTATATTTATTCTGTTTGAAAAGACACATTTGTAGCAACGGATAATGAATTTAAAAATTTTATTTTAAAAGATAATATAAAATGAAAAACATATAGTGCCATCTATAGAGTAAATGTCTCAGAAGACTGAATTAACTATACATATACAGCAATAGACCAAGAAGAATACTTTGTTGTTAGAAACTGAGTTGAATGAAAAAAATATGATAAAGTAGATTATCTTACACAAACAAAAAGCTGAGAAAATTATGCTTATGTAGTAAAAAACTGAAGTGAAGCATTTATCGTTAGAGACTGAGTTGAATGAAAAAGATTTAACGATATATTACAACTAAAATACTCACCAAACTCAACAGACCTATTTTATGTAATTTCAACATGAAAAGACTATAGACTTATGAAAAATGATGAAGAAATAGCTATCTATAGTCATATGTGAGATATAATGATATCTGAAAACTGAAGTGTTGCATTCTGAGCTCAAGATTCAACTTGAAACAACTTTATGGCAAGATATAACTGTAGTTTAACTCCAACAGAAGTACAAAAAGATTTAGAAGAAGTAACTACTAAACTACAACAAAACCATTCACAAGCAAAAACTGCAAACAAATTTTGAGAAATGATATCAAATTTCTCTAAAGAATACAACTGAAGTATCTATAAAAAGATTAATAGATACAACCTAGAAGATCCAAGATTAGAAAATGTAAGAGATATATTTGTATACCTAAAACTAAAAACATTATCTGAAATTATAGAGTAATAGGAATAATGAATAACAAAAAGTCTGATTAGAAATCAGGCTTTTGAACTTTACAAATCACAATTCCTTTAAAAAATTAGAAACCTAATAAAAAAACAATATAATACACCAACTTATTTTATATAACTATTAACAAACTCTTTTATGAAAAAAATACTATTTCTACTACCAGTGCTTCTAATACCAACAACATTTGCAGATTTCTCAGATGTTCCTAGCGACCATCCATATTTAGAAGCAATAAAATACTCAAAAGAAAATAACATAGTCTCTTGATACAAAGACTGAACTTTTCAACCTGAAAATCTAGTAACAAGAGAAGAATTTACAAAAATAATAATAAAATCAAATTTCTCAGACTCAGAAATCTATTGAGAAGATTGTTTTCCTGATGTAGATTGATCAGATTTTGAGAAATATATCTGTACAGCAAAAAGAGAATGAATAATTTGATGATATAAAGATGGTACATTTAAACCTAAAGATAATATATCTTTTTTAGAAGCTTCTAAAATTATAACTTTATGATTATGAAAAATAAATGAAGTTAATGAAGCAAGTGTGCTTAGTAAATATATGACAATAGAATGAATCTATAAATATGCTTATTACTTATGGACAAAACAGTCAATACCAATTTCAATAAAAACACAAGATTCAGAAATAAAAAGAGGAGAAATGATAGAAATAATATGGAGGCTAAAAGAAAATATCCATAATAAAGAAAATATTTTTTATATAGACAATAATTTTTATTACAAACTAGTAGATGATGACGTTTATGCTGGGAATAAACTTGTGGAAGAAATTGATCCGAAAACATTTGAAAATTTATGAGGTAAATATGCAAAAGATAAAAACCAAGTATACTATATTTGAGAAATAGTAAAATGAGCTGATATAAATAGTTTTAAATGATGATTTTGAACACAATTTTGGTGTGGTAAAGATAAATATCATGTATACAATTGGGATGAGACAAAAGAAGAACTAGACTCAGAAACCTTTTATGTATTGTGAGATTTTTATATAGATAAAAATTGAGTTTATCATAGACATGATTGAAAATTAGAATGAGCTAATATCTCTACATTTCAAGCATTAACAAATGATTATTGAAAAGATGGAAAAAATGTCTATTTTAGGAATGATAAGATAGACGGAGCTGATCCTGAAACATTTGAAATTTTTGATACATACTATACTAAAGACAAAAATAACGTTTACTATTATGGTAGAAAAATAGACTGATTTGATTCAAGTTCCTTTAGCCTTATTGAGCCAAAGCTACTTGATTTAAATAGTACAGGATTCAATCGGTATACTAAGAATAATGAGAATGTTTATTATATGGATAAACAGATAGAATGAGCTGATCCTGAAACATTTGAATTATTAGATAGATCATATTCAAAAGATAAGTATTTTATTTATTATAAATGAAAAAAAATAGAGTGAGTAAAAACTGATGAATTTAAAAATTATAGTTCATCACAATATTGGCATGATTCAAAAAATGTTTACTATTATGGACAAAAAATAGAATGAGTTGATATTGATACATTTAAAATATTATGATATGGATATGCAAAAGATAAAAATAACCTATATGGTATACACACATCTGAAACAGAAGAATGATGAACACATACTGAAATAAAAATTTTAAATATAGAATGAGTTGATTTAGAGACCTTTAAAGGATTAGAATATAATTATGCAAAAGACAAGAATTTTGTTTACTACCATAATAATATACTAAAATGAAGAGACGCAGAAAGTTTTGAAGTTTTAGATCAGCGGTACACAAAAGACAAGCAATCAATTTATTACTTTAATACTCCTATAAACAATGCTAATATAGAAACATTTAATGGTTTATGAATTGGATATGCAAGAGATAAAAATTATACTTACTTTAGAGGAAAACAAATAGAATGAGGAGATTCTGAAACACTTCAACCAACAGAAGGTTCATACTCATGTGGATATGCAAAAGATAAAAATAATTTATATCAACAAGGAGAGAAAGTAGAGTTAAAATGATGAACAACCCCAAAAGACTTCTATCCTCGTTTCTGTTGATAAACTAAAAAGCTTGATTACATAATCAAGCTTTTTATAAACTATAAATATAAAACCCAAACTTAAATTTTACATCCCCCTCACTATTATTAAAATCATAAACAATAATTCATAACTAATTTTATTCACACATGCAATCAACAAAAAAAACCTGAGACACTTGAGAAATCATAGCCATAAAATACCTACAAAAACACTGATACAATATAACAGACACCAACTTTAAGTTTTGAAGATTCTGAGAAATAGATATAATCGCCTCCATCAATTGAGTTACCACTTTTATAGAAGTAAAATACAGAACAAATCTAAAATACTGAACACCAGAAGAGTCAATAACTAAATACAAACTACATAAATTCAAAAGAACAATAGACTACTATGTAGTAAAAAACAATTTAGATTTTGAAAAAATAAGATTTGATGTAATTACAATACTAAAATGACCCCAAAGCTACAAAGTCACCCACTACAAAAACTTAGAAATTTAATAAATAACCGAGCCCTCTTCCTTTAGTAGTAAAGGAAGAGATTCAGAGATGGATTATAATTTAATTCTTAAATATATATATTATGGCAGAACAAGATACTATGATAGAACAAAACTTACAAAGTGCTCTAGAAAATGCAAGAAAACAACTAAAAAAAGCATGTAGCATATCAGACACTTGTAGACTAGACATGGATGAACTAGAAATTATATCTCATCCAAAAAGAGTAATCTCTATAAACATACCCGTTAGAATGGACGATGGAAAAATAAAAACATTTAAAGGATACAGAAGTCAACATAACGACTCTAGATGACCTTTCAAATGATGAATAAGATTCCACCAAGATGTTACAAAAGACGAAGTAAAAGCACTTTCTATGTGGATGACATTCAAATGTGCAGTTATAGACATACCTCTTTGATGAGGAAAATGATGAGTTATAGTAAATCCTAAAAGACTATCAGCTTGAGAACTAGAGAGACTTAGTAGATGATACGTAAGAGAACTTTACAAATACATCTGACCAGGACAAGATATACCAGCACCAGATGTAAACACAACTCCTCAAATAATGGCATGGATGATGGATGAATATACGAGACTAGTATGAAAATATTCACCAGGTAGCTTCACTTGAAAACCACTTACTAGTTGATGATCAAAATGAAGAGCAACAGCAACTGCTCAATGAGGTCTATATGTACTAGAAAAAATAATGGAACTAGAAAAAATAGAACTAGAATGAAAAAAAATAATTATACAATGAGCATGAAACGCAGGACTTATCTTTGCAAACTTAGCATTAGCTAAATGAGCAATACTAGTATGAATATCTGATTCTGGATGAGCAATATACAACGAAAAATGATTATTCCTATCAAAACTAGAAGACATAAAAGCTAGCAGAAAATCTGTAGTTGAATATGAAGACGCTCAAAAAGTCGAATGAAAAGCTATTTTAGAAATGGACTGTGATATACTAATTCCAGCAGCATTGGAAAATCAAATAGATACAGATAATGCAAAAAAAATTAAAGCTAGTATTGTGTTAGAGCTTGCTAACTGACCAGTAACACCAAAAGCAGATGACATACTAGTAAAAAGAGAAATAACAGTAATTCCAGATATACTAGCTAACGCATGATGAGTAATGGTAAGTTACTTTGAACAAGTACAAAATGATGCTAATTTTTACTGGGATGCAGAAGAAATAGACGAAAGACTACGCAAAAAAATTCAAAAATCAGCAGAAGATGTATACAACATCTCAACAAAATATGGTTCTTGCCTTCGCTCTGCAGCATTTATCATAGCAATGGAAAGAATATTCATAGCAATGAAAGACAGATGAGAAGTCTAAAAATGTAACTTAATAAAATCTTGAAAAACTATTTTTCAAGATTTTATTTTTTACAAAAAGAATTATTACATTAAAATATACATAATTACTTTTGAAAACAAAATATGACAAGAAAACAATCAGAAAGAGAACTAGAACAACTTAGCCAAAATCTAGAATACAGTAAAAAACAACTAAAAATCTTTATAGTAGATATAATTCCAAGTGAATGTTGTAAAAGAGAAAACATGGAAAACAGAATGGTCGAAACAGAAAACTTAGTAAATACATTCTGATGAATTGTAATTCTTAAACACATTCAAAAAAGATGAATACCAGATTACAGAACCTATGTATGAGAATGAAAACTAGATGAAATCATAGATGAGATGAAACTTCTAAAAGCCGACCTCTTAGTATTTTGAAATATATTAAAACCACACCAAATATACAATGTCAACAATAAACTAAGAACAATATGAGTTAAAGCTTGGGATAGAGTAGATCTAATACTAAAAATATTTGAAAGACATGCAAAAACAAAAGAATCTAGACTACAAATAGAGCTAGCAGCCATAAAACATATGTGACCACGTATCTTCGGTATGTGAATGGAACTATCACGTCAATCAGCATGAATATGAACCAGATGAAAATGAGAAACAAACACAGAAATAATGAAAAGACACTTAAGGAAAAGAGAACTAGCAATCAAAAAAGAACTAGAAAAATACAAAAACGTTAGAGAAATACATAGAAAATCAAGAGAAAGAAAATGATTTTTTACAGTCTGAATAGTCTGATACACAAACGCCTGAAAATCAAGCCTACTAAATATTTTAACAAAAAAATGAGTTCTATCAGAAGATAAACTATTTGCTACACTATGAACAAACGTATGAAAAATGTACATTAAACCAGAAGAAATATCAGAAGAAATGAAACAAAAATTCAGATTAGGAGAATATGAATGAATGGAGATTCTTTTAAATGATACAATATGATTTATAAGAGATTTACCACCAAACCTCATAGAAGCATTTAGATCAACACTAGAAGATTCTATAGAATCAGACTTACTTTTACACGTAGTTGATTCAAGTGACTCAAAAATAGATGAAAAAATAAAAGTTGTAGATGATATACTAGAAGAAATATGAGCCAATCAAACAAAAATCTATGTTTTCAATAAAATAGACCTAGTAGATAGTAGCTTAGAAGATCTTCAAAAAAGATTTTTAGACTTAGAACCAATTTTCACAAGTAGTTATAAAAGTAAATGACTAGATAATCTAAAAAAAGAAATTTTATTAAAGATTCAATAAAACAAATAATTCACAAAATACCATATTTTCAAATATGGTATTTTTTAGACTTTCAAAGAATCACAGTAAACTGTCAAGCTAAAATAGTTTACAAGATGCCTTTAAATATGCTAAAATTAAAAATGACTAGATAAATTAGTTTATAACTTATAATTTTAATACAATACCTATGATTACATTTATAGAAAATACTAGAAAATTATTTAATATGTCAATTAAGTCAATGATGGCTGGATGAGAAGCATGACCAAGTTGAGGAGAATGATGAGATAGATGAGAAAAAAAAGAATGAGAAAAAGAACAAAAAAATCAATTAACTTTAGAAGAATTAAACAGGATTATACAGTGATGAATTGATTCAACAGAGATAGATAGAATAAATGAATATAAAGGTAAAGCAACAGAGGAAGCAAGAGAAGGGATGAACGAAATACTATGAGACTGGGAATTTGAGACTGCAAATATAAATGAATATAAAAAATTTGCAACACTATATAATAAATTTACCTCAGGGAAAAAAATACCTGAAGATTTTATTAATCTTATCACTGAACTAACAGGAAAAGCTATTTCTCATAAAAAATTTAAATGAGTAACTATAAAAGATGGTAAAATTACCTTAAAATATAATAGAGAAAAAGAAAAATATGAAGAATGAAGTGGTACATTTTTCTATGATATAGAACAACAAGATGGAGATTGGTTAGAATTACCAGAAGAATATAAAAAATCAGAAGAAAGAAGTGAAGTTGATAGTAATATATTAGAGGATTTACTAGATAGAAAAAATATAGCAAAAGATTTTGTAAAAAAAATGAATCAAGAAATTGCGGAAAAAAATCAAGAATTACTAGAGGAACTTTCAAAAGAAATGAATTCAATAAAAGCCTCTTCTACTGAAAGTCTAGATTACTCTATTGATGACTTAAAAGAACTACCTAATAAAACATTAATAATAAAACAAAAAATAGATGAATTAAAAGAAGCTTCTAAAGGTCCAGAAACAGAAAAAGCATTTAATGCTCTAATGCAAACATATCAAAAAAAACTTACAAATATCTTCAAATCCTTAGTAAAAGAACTAAAAACAGATTTTGATAAAACAATGCCGACTGCAATGAAAATAATAAAAAATATTCCTAGTGGGATACAATGACCAATTTTTATAGAAAGCGGATATTCAGAATTTTTATCACAAATTAAACAAAAAAGAGATAAAGTAATATTACCTGAAAAATGAGAAAAAACTAAACTTCAAGAATGAATACAAGAATTCAAGTGAATAAAAAAGTGAGATAAAATCACTGCAAAAAAATGAGATAAACTAACATTATATGATACACCTTACCTTCTAAATAAAAATAGAGAATATAAAAATAAACATACCTTTGCTACTATAAAGGGAAAAGAACAATTAGAGGTGACTGATATTGTAAAAGAAAATAACCAAACAAGAATAAAAGTAAAGATCGTAACAGAAACTCCTGAAAACAAATGAAGAGAATTATTTATATATGCTCTTAATAAAAATTTAAGCCTAACATTTGATAAAGCTGATAAAAGTGAACCCCCAATTGCCCATGATGAAAGAGCGTCAAAAGGTCCAGATTTAATTAGCATAGACAATAGAGTAAAAATTTTTTTAAATACAGCCGACAAATTTGTAGGTCTAAATTGAAAGCCTTTAAATAAATTTAATATAAGTAAAGCAAAGGAAGTTTTGGGAGAATTAACTAACCTTCTTTATAGAGCAGGAGACAAATGAATTTCACCAGAAATGAATAAACAAATTCTTAGTAAACGTGATAAACTAAAAATATTAATAGAGAAATATGAGAGATTGCCACAAGCAAAAACAGAACTAGAAAAAAGAATAAACAAATTTTTAAACGATGATATCTTTAAATGAACAAGAATAAATAGATTTAACATTTATGAAGCAAAAATACATTTAGAAGAATGAAATTATCTTCTTTCAAAAGCTAATTGAAAAGTTAACATAGATAAGTATAGAGAACTGTTAAGATGAACTGATAAACTAAGAGATTCAATAAATAAATATGAAATGTCTATAGGATATTCTGAACAAAAAGAAAATCTAGATAGCCCAAAAGGAATTATAGATCCAACAGAAAATGCTGCAAAAGATATGAGAAGAAATAATAAACATATGCAAGAAGCAATGAGAGTTCAAGAACAAAATCCTTTATATGTCCCTGAAATAACATATTTAAAATGAAATACAAAATATAAAGTACTAGATAGTACAATAATAAAATCTGCTTTAAATAGTAAGCACAGAAGCACCCACACTATCGGTTACTATTCTGATAAATGAGATAAAGAACTGAATAACAAAGATAGAAATATCCTAATGAAAAGACTTAGTTGATGAAAAGTATCTATTGAACTAGACGATTCTACAGGGATAGTTCAATATGACTACAAAATTACTATTGATTTGAGTAAAGCAAGAACAGATAAACAAAAAGAAGATCTAATTAGAGAAAATATACCAAAACTCATAGAAAAATATAACAAAGGAAATACTCCGAAAAAAGAGAGAAAAAGACATAAGGAAAAAATAGAAACCAAACAACCTCTACCTCCTATACTAACATTCCCAAGATGAAAAAATACAATAGACCTATCAAAATATGAATGAACAACAGTGACCTTATATAAAATAATAAAAACAGCTGCATGAGAAAAAATCAATAATCCAGAACGAGAAACATATCTTAAAAAAGAAGGTAATCAAATAAATATTTATGCTAAATACCCTTCACTTTTAAAAAATAATGGTGAGAAGATATGAGTTTTAACTAACAGTATATGAAGTACTGTATCTTGAGATCTTATAAAACAAAAAATAAAAAAGATTCAAGAGGAACAAGAACAAAAAAAGATAACCTTAGAACAACAAATTGATAAAAACCTAGGTTAACCAAAACCTCTTACAAACAAAACAAAAAAACTAGAATTCATTCTAGTTTTTTTGTTTTAACCTTTTACTACTCAACCTCTCCATCAACATCCTCAAGATCCATAGATTCAATTCTCTCATCTACAATTTCTCTCAAAGCAGTCAATTGAGAAAGAATTTTATCCCTTGTCCCTTCTGATATCTTATCATTTGCCTCAAACCTCTCAATCAACTTATCAATCTGATCAGAAACCTTTTCTAACTTAGCATCAGAAACTCTCTCAACCTTCTTCCCTAACTCTTCTAAAAATTTAGATTTATATTCTAAAATCATATCTTCTCTTCTACCTCTAAACTCTTTTCTTATTTGTTCATTTTCTTCTCTTAACTCTCTATTTTTTTCATTTACCTCTTTTCTAGCTTCTATCAACTCTAAAGCATTCTCATTATCACCAAATCTCTCCTTCATATCTAAATAATATTGTTCAACCAATTCTTCTAATTTTTCTTTGTATTCTATTCTAGATTCCTCTTCACTCATTTTTTCACTATACTCTTTTTTCAACTCTACAACATTATCATTGAAAGTACCTCTTAAATCTTTTAAATCCTTTAAATCTTGTTTTGACATAGAATTTCTTAATTTAGCCCAAGCCTTTTTACTATCCTTTTGATAATCCTTTAAATTTTTCCTAGCCTCTTTTAAATTATCTTTTACTTTTTTATACCTCTCCATTGAAATCTTTCTAATCTCAAGTCTCATTTGATTTGCACCTTTTCTAAGCTGCATAACTTTTTGAGGTTGAGTTTCGCCAGTTGCAGTAGCGTCTTCATCTGCAAATACAGATATATTTAAAGAAAATAAAACCAACACAAGTAATCATGATAATAACTTTTTCATAAAACAAAAAATTACAATATAAATTAAACCTCAAATATTCTAAATATTTTTCATAATTTAGCAAACTAACTAAACAAGAAAATATCAAACAAGCATAGTATACATACAAAGTGTAAGAAAATTGTAAGAAAATTAAAACTTTTTTAGAAAATAAAAGATTCTAATCAAAATCTATACTTATAGTCGTTCATTTATGCTTTCATTCCTTATGGCTTTCTATCTTTATCTTCCAATCATTCATATCACATATTTTCTTAGTTAAAGACAATCAAATCCCCTTTCACGCACCATCTATATAATTCTCTCTAAAATACCTAGAAAAAATCTTTTCTAAATTTTTCTTATCTATTCAAATTCAAAAGTCTCTGACCATCAACCCCTTTTTTGATAATTTTATTTCAACCATTGAATCACTATCAGAATACTTTATCGCATTTGATAACAAATTAGCAAAGCATATATGATAATGCTCTTTATTCACATTCCTCATAATACACTCTTTAGAACTCTCAAAATTGATTACAATATCTTTTACCTCTGCAATTGCCTTATACTCTTCAATTATTTCTTTAGAATAAGAAACCATATCAATCCTTTGTTTTTTATAAGAAGAATCCGTTATACTAACCATTCACAACAAAGAATCCAACAACCTATCAATCTTTTTAGCAGAATTAATACTTTGATTAACAGCCTTTTCGTAAATTCAAGTTTTCTTAGATAGCTCCAAACTAGAAATTATTTCAGTTATTGGAGTTTTAAATTCATGATTAACATTTCAAGTAAAATCCTCCAGATTTTTTATAGTCTCTTTTATAGGAATAAGATTCTTTCACACAAATAAAATCCCCAAAAAGTAAAATAATATCCCAAAAGGAAAGCTAAAAAGCAAAAGATAAAAATAATTCTTCAGAAAATCCTCAAACTTAATTTCTATTTTCTTTCTAACAATAATCTCATAATTTTTATTATTATGTTCATAGATAGTTTTCAAATAAATATAATCTCCTACCTTCAAAAATCATTCACTTGGTAATATAGAGAAATTATCAAAATCTGTTATTTCTGAAAATATTTCATCATCCCCTGAAGAAATCCTTGTATCTTCTATTATTTTTTTCAATATCCTTCGAAATGTTACCTCATGAAATTTATAATAAACAGATGCATTATCCATAATATGCTCTATCTGATCCGACTTATTTGAAAGAAATTTTTTATCAGAACGAACACTATTAAAATACTTTGAAATATCAAAAAAAAGAACAACAATCCATATAGAACAAAGTATAAAAAAAGCAAAATAAATACTCAATCTCTTTTTATACCTATTTAATAATTCATAATTCCCCATATGTTCTAAGTTATGATATATCAAACTCCTCTTTTTGTTTTTACAACATCTTTTCACAGCTTTTTTCTAAGATATCATACATACACATCGACATTCCTAGAATTAGAGAAAGAATCAAATTCTCACCAAACTTTTTCTAAAAGCTCCTCCTTTGTTATAGTATTTCACTTATTTTTAGCTAAATATGTCAATAATTTAAACTCTAATTTTGATAATTCAACAAGCTCTCATTTATAAAAAACCTCTTTGGTACTAACATTTATTTCAATACCATCTCACAAACAAATTTTCTCAGACTTCACAGATAAATGCCTTCTAACAAGACTATTTAATCTAGCTAAAAGCTCTTCATAATCAAAAGGTTTTGTCAGATAATCGTCTGCTCAAACATTCAATCAACTAACCTTATCCTGTACTGTAGATCTAGCCGTTAACATTAAAATAGGAATATTTAATCATTTTTCCCTCACTCTTTTACAAACCTCTAATCATATAATATCAGGAAGTCATATATCTAAAATAATCACATCATAATTATTTGAAGCCAATTCAAAAACAACCTCTCATCAAGAAAAAATCTGTTTAGATTCAATCTCACTAAAATCCAAATAAGATTTTATATTATCACTCAAAATTCTATTATCCTCAACAATCAATACTTTCATACAAAAAAATTTCATGAAATAAAAAACAATCAAAAGTATAGCAACTTTTGATTGTTTTACAAATTTTGAAATAGACTATATAAAACTACTGAACTATAAAATCAGAAAATCATTCTTGATATATAGCTTTCCTCTTTTCCATCTGTCTAAGCATATAATCAATCATTGGTCTCAAAGAAGCATTTTTCTGCCTCAAACTATCTAAAGTAGAGATTAATCCATCTAAAACTTCCGTTCTCTTATCATTCATAGGATACCTATCTTCAATATTTTCATAAAATCATTCTAAAACATCATCAACTTTTTGCTTTAACTCATCACTCAAACTTGTAACTGTAGTAGGTTCAACACTAACAGTAACAGAATCAACGTTACTACAATACCTATCCTTTTGAGAAGTTATAGCACAAACTCTATAATAATTAACTCCCTCCTTAGGGTAACTATCTACATAATAATCCGCATCTATATCAGTATCATATTTGATATATACATCATTAGGATAAACAGGATTTGAATTAACCGTTGATCTCATAATTACATAATACTCAAAATCACCAGTTAAACCTAAAGAATCAAAAGTTTTCCAAGACATATAAACCCTATTATCATCTTTTAACTCTGCTAAAAACTCTAAATCATTAGTTAAAACAGAATCTTTCCATACATCACTAGCAAAAGAAACATTGATTACAAAAGATACAAAAACTAAAACAATAAAAGAAAATATTTTTTTTAACATAATAATCTACTTAAAAAATAAACTATTTACAAACATATAATCTATTATATATATAATTAACTAAAATAAAAATTTTTTACATCTAAACTCAATAAATAAACATATAACCTTAAATCTATTTTTAAATCTCTGGATTATCCAATTCTAATACCTCCATACTTCATCAAGCTTCTCACTCTGTAATTTTTACTATATCTTTATCTATTATTCATAACCTTTTATATCCACTATTATAATGATTCACAGTAGCACTCAAACTTTTTCATATTTTTTTATATCAATCCTCATACTTTTCCAAATCCTTTTGTAACTTAATCACATGCTTTTGAATAGCTATAGCATGCTCTTCTATCTGAAGAGCCTTCATCCCTTGTATAACAGTTTGCAAGTAAGCATAAAAACTTGAAGGAGAACAAATTATAACCTTCTTAGAAAAAGCATGTTCTATAATCTTTTTCACATTTAACTCTCAAACTTTATTTATAAACAAATCATAATACAATCACTCAGCAGGAATTAACATAAAAGCAAAGTCGGTAGTTCACATTTCTGGTAAAACATATTTACTAGTCTCATCAATCCTATTAATAATATCTTTCTTCAACTTTGTAGAATATTTCTTTGAACTATACTCATCCTCAGAAGATACAAGTTTTTCATAATTATCTTGAGGAAATTTGGAGTCAATAGGAATAATCTTCTTTCAAATAAACAAAGCCGCATCAACAATTCACACTCAATCAAGTTGATATTGAAGAGAATATTGCTCCTCATTAAATACATTCTCTAACAACTCTTTTAAGAAATACTCTCATAAATTTCCCCTCTGCTTTGGATTTTTCAAAATACTCTCAAGTCATGCCAACTGTCATCAAATATCTTTTATCTGTTTATTTGTCTCTGATAATTCAGTCAATTTTTTTGTTATAGTTTCAATTCTTTCATTAGCTTCTTTGTTTATCTTTGTACTTGTAGCAAAAGTTTTTGTCATATTATCACTCAAAAGCTTACTAGACTCACTCAACTTAGCATCTAAGGTCTTATTAGTTTCACTTAATTTAGCATCCAAGAACCTATTTGTTTCCCTTATCCTATTATCAAAAGTCTTACTCAAATTAAAAATATGATCTTGTATAAGTTTTAAACTATTCTCACTCCCTCTATTATTCTGCTTAGTAACTAAAAATAAAACAACTCAAGCCAACAATACAATAATCAAAACAAGAACTATCTCTAAAAACATAATTTTATTTTTTATTAGATTAAATATATCTTTAGTATATATCTAAAATATAAAAAGCAAATTTTTTAAAAAATTTTCTCAGAGAATAAAAAAAGCTAATCTAATTTAAGACTAGCTAATAAATATTAAACTAATAATTCCTATGAACCTCTGTAAAAACCTCCTGTAATTGATAATCTTTCTCCTCAAAACTACCTCATAACTTAGATTTTAACACAGGAATAAAATCCTCTCAAGTCAAAAGCTTTGGAGAAATATTTGGCAAAATAACAGCTAATTTTTCTCAATCCTTCTTTATAGCCATAACTCAAACCTTAACAGGATCTAAATCCTTTATCATCCCCTCTTTTAATATTTTCCTATCCTTTATTATATCCAACCTTATCTTTAAATCCTTTACCTCCTTTTCTGAAACAGGAGAGAATCTAGTATCTTTACTTATAGCCTCTACTGTATTTTTCACTATTTCCTTTGCCAAGTTTTCTTCTAATTCCTTTATATTTCAAGCAGATCATCTAACATCACCATTTAAATAAACAGTAACAAAGCAACATCACCTACCCTCAACAAGCCCCTTATCCTCAATATTCAACATACTCAAATCTGGCTCTTTTTTATTTTTAACAAAATATTCTATAGTCTGTTGTACTAAATTTATCATACTCTATTTTTACTAAATAAATTTTTCTAAATTACATATATAAATAGTCTACTGTAGCCTCTTTCCCTTATATAAGGGAAGGAATTTAGGATGGGTTACTAATTACATCCTCCTTACTAATTTCTTCTCTTTACAAGAGAAGTACCGAAGAATAAAGCAATGGGTTCCCCCCCTAATACACAATATAACTAAATACTACTCTTCTCAACCTCTTCTCTAATATTCTCTTTTTCTTCCAATTCAATCTGATAAAAAATATCTCATAACTGATCTAAATTCGTATATTTATTATAATGATAATACCCAAACTCAAATAATCATTTAAAAAATATTGTTGAAGTATTTATTGCAGGTAACATAACAAGCAAAGATACAAGCTTTGCATATCAACTAGGCATAGAATAAAATATCCCTATAGAAATAGCAATAGTCATAAATAAACCTATAAAACTTCAATAAATAGAAGTTAATATATACCTATAATTATTTAATATCTCAAGAATTATAGAAGTCCCAAATGATAATAAAATACAATGTCAGATAAAAATAATCATTATGTAATCATAACTTTGTAATCCCATAAAAATGTAAAGAGGAGTAGCAAAGACATAAGTAAGTATTCAAAAGAAAGCAATCTGTCACAAAACTATGAAATTTCTCTTATATCTCTCTGGATCTGTTATATTTAATATGAAATATGTACAAATAACAGCAACCATAGTAGACAAAAAAGTTATAAACGACAAAATAAAAGGAAACATACTATTTGTCTTTGGCAAAGTCCAAGAATCTTTAAATTCTCAAACTATACTAAAGTTGATTGTTCCAGATGCAACAAAAACAATTATCAAAATAATTAAACTCCCTATAAATCAAGCAATAAGCCCTCCAAGAGAATTTGTTATCACATCTTGAAAAGAAACTTTTCTAGGTCATAATGACATACTCCAAAAAATTAAATTATAAATTACCTTTCCTAATCATTCTTCCACTTTCCTCCCCCCTCCTTAGCAAGGAGGGGGCTAGGGGGTGGTTTAATTATTAATCTCTAGACCTTTATATTTAAGTAAAGCAATCAAATACAACACTGCTCCAACAGTTATAAAACTATCTGCTAAATTAAAGACACTAAAGTATTTTACTCCGATAAAATCAACCACATTCTCCCTAAAAATTCTCTCTATTCAATTTCAAATAGCTCCTCAAATAATCAATCAAAAAGAAATATCAATGCACAAACTTTTCTTTTTTCTTTCCTCTAACCAATAATAATAAAAAAATCAAATAATCAAAAAAATAGTTACAATTTTTAACAACATCTGATTCAAATCTACAGAAAAAGCTATACCATCATTAAAGACATGCTCCAAATACAAAAAATCTCCCAACAAATCCACTCTATCCTGCAAATACTCACTCGCAAAACTCTTACTCCACAAATCCAAACCAATTCAAACAACTACAACCAGCCAAAATATATATTTTCTCATAAAAAAAAACTACAAAAAATACCACACCAAAAACTCATAAAAATATGGGGTCTTAGGGGGCGAAACTCTAATGAGTACATTTCGTAAGGCACAAAATATGGTGTTTGAAATTTTCGCCCCCTAAAATTTTTGTTACTTTTGATTCCAAAAGTAAAACCACAAAATAACGTTCCCCCCTAAGAAATTATCCCATAGAAAAACTATGCTTATCCTTTACTTAATAAATACTACCTCAACCTCCCAACAACAACCTCATTCCTCCTTACCTCTCACTCAACAACCTCAAAATTATCATTATTAACCTCCACATAATTCTCACTCCATCATTTCCATTCTCATCATTTTACAAATTCTATCAGAACTTTTAAAGTTTTTCATCTCTGAGACTCTATAAACTCATTTCTTATCTTATCTCATAATTTATTTAATTTCTCTAACCTCTTTTTCTTTTCAACCTCATCTACTTGATTATCAAAACTACCAGCAACAACATTTTCTCAAATTTTATGAGCAGAAAAAGGAAAACTATGGAGTTTATTTATCTTAAACTCTTTAACTAATTCATAAGTTTCTTTAAAATCATCATAAAACTCTCAAGGAAATCATACAATAATATCAGCTCATAAACTAATATCTACACCATCATCCCTTTTAATTCCTTTTATTTTCTTCAAAATACTTTTCAAGTCTTCAGCATCATAATGCCTTGCCATTGACTTTAAAATCTTAGAACTTCAAGACTGAACAGAAATATGAATATGTGGATAAACTCTAGTTTCTTTAAACAATTCTATCAATTTATCATCTATAAATTCAGGTCACAAAGAACTTATTCTAATTCTTCATATACTAGTATTATCAAGTATATATTTCAAAAGTTCATATAATTTTGAACCTTTTTCATTAGTTGAGCTTAATCACCAAGCTCACAAGTTTATTCAAGTTAAAACAACCTCCTTCCCTCAATTTTTCTCAAAATCAAGTATTTCCTTAACAATATCTTCTTTTAGTCTAAAAAAGTGCCTTCATCTTTTTTTTACAGTTAAACAAAAAGTGCAAAAACTATCACAGCCTCCTTGTATAACTACAAACTTTTTAGTATACAAATTTTTAGGAACAACAATCAATTTACTATTAATAAAACTTTGCTCTCCCCCCTCTCCTTCAGGAGAGGGGGCTAGGGGGTGAGGTTGATCCGGCTTTTCATCAAGAATCTCAATATTTTCCTTAAACTCTTCTAATTCTGGATACAAAACAAAAAAATCATTCTGAGCCTTTCAATCCTTAAAAGCTCAACATCAACTTATATAAATTTTCTCTCACTTTCACAGATCTTTTATACTATCCTTTACAAACTTCAACCACTTTCTTTTGGCTCTATCAGTAACAACACAAGAGGCAATAAAAATTCCATTTTTACCTTTTAAATAGTCTGAATTCAACCACTCCTCGGTATAATACTTATTAACCTTACATCAAAATATCTTTGTTTTCATAATTTTATACTTAACAATCTACCAAAAACTACTTCCTCATCAACTCTATATCAATCAAACTCTTCAACATACCTCACTTAACCTTTCATATTCAAGCCTGTACTCACTCATTAACAACTTGATAAAAACCATCTGTTAAATCTTCTCTTTCAATTTCATATCCTTTAAACAACTCATCAAACTCATCACCACTCAAATCAATAACTCATTTTTCAAATAATTCTAAAGTTCACAAATAAAAATTAGGGAAGAAATTTCAATTTTTAAAGGTTCAAATACTAACTCAAATCTGAAATAAAAACAACTTATTCCATATATCATCTAAATTTTTATCAGTTAAATAAACCTTGTCATTATATTTATACAAATATTTTCATGAAATATCAAAACCAAAATTTCCTAATAAAAAATCCTCTACCAATTTTTTCTCTTTATTTGCAAACTTCTCTATATTTTGATTAACATTTTCTTTTAAATTATCACTCCTTCACTCTACTGATTTCACTTTTTTTATCTTAGCTACGAAAAATCATCAAGTAAAATCAAGATGAGGCCAGTTCCTTTTAAAATCAGCTCTTTCTGTAACAGGTAAAATTTCTACAACATCAGGATATTTTTTAATAAGCTTTTCTATTACTCCCTCATTTTCAAATTTATTCAAAGTACAAGTAGAATACAAAATCTCTCAACCAACCTTCACACTCAAAAGAGCAGACTCTAACAATCAAAACTGTAACTTAGAAATCTTTTTTATATTCTTCAAATTCCAAAATTTTATAGTTTCTGGACTCTTAAAAGCCGTTCATTCTCAAGAACAAGGAGCATCTAAAAGTATCTTATCAAAAATTTCAGGAACCTGTTTGAAAAACCTACCATCATAATTTGAAACCACAACATTCTGAGTTCACATCCTATCAATATTTGAAAACAATCACTTCAATCTAGGTTTCTGTAACTCATTTGCAATAATCAAAGAATTAGGATAATACTCGCTCAGGGAAGTGGTCTTTCATCAAGGGGAAGCACTCATATCTAATATTAAATAATTCTCATTATCAATTTTATCTCAAGATAAGTAAAAAGGAGAACTAGAAGCAGCAACTTCTTGAATATAAAAATATCAGATAATATGCCATAAAGTATTTCAAAGAGCTAAACTTAAATCTTCCCTATCTACATAAAATGTATTATTTCACAAACTAGTTTCACTAAGTTTCCACTTTTTACTTGAAGAAATTTTCTTGAATCTATCTACACTCACTTTATTTGTATTTACTCTGATAGACTTTTTAAGAGGCTTTCATAAAAACCCCTCAAAAGTTTTAATCTCATCATCACTAAAACCAAACTCTCACTGAATATATTCTAAAAAATCCTTTTTCATTATTTTTACAATTTATAACAAATAGTTTTTAAATTTAGGCAGACACATAGGTCTGCCACTACAGTAGGGGGAAACTATATGTTCACCCCAAATGATACATCAATTATTACCTCCTAAAACTCTCCAAAATTTCAGATGCAACCTTCTTTCATCAAAGACCAAAAGACAAACCAAGAGCTAAACTAAGCGTAGCTATAAATCAAACAAAAATCGTATGTATTATAAACTCATCAACTATTTTTACATAATTCAATACAAGCATTATCGTAAAAAAAAGTATAACAACCTTAGCAGACATCGCAATTATTTTACTAGTCTTTTCTTTTGTTAACTCCAAAGTATGATAAACCAAATCATATATAAAATTTGAAAACCTATTACCAAAAAATCATATAACCACTCATATAAACAAATTTGGTAAATAAGCTATCAAATCTCATAGAAAATCTTCAACCTCCTTAATTCCTATAAAAACTATAGATAACCTAAAAAACACCAAAAATACATAATAAGAAACTGACTTTCAAACAAGTTTATCAACTTTAAATTTCTCAGAAAATTTTATCTTTTTTACTCAAGTAACTTTTTCTCAGTTTTCCCTCTGACTATCATCAATTATATCCAAATCTAACTTATCAATAAATTCCTTTAGTTTAAACTTTTTAAATAAAAACAAAACCAATTTATACAAACCTATTGATATTATAGTTCCAAATGCCAATATCAAAACAGCCCCTAAAACCTTAGGTCCCCAAATCTCAATTTTTGAAATAATATCATTATACTGAGATTCAAATATTGCAGAAATATCTTTTTTAACCATAATTGAGTAGAAATAAAAAAATAATCAACTACTAAATTTGATAAAAAATTTAATAAAAACAAAAATTAAGAAACAAAAGAAATAATAATTAAATGAACTGTCAGAAGATTTATATTAAAATTAATTGTAAAAAATCTTCTCCTGTGAATGTATTATTATTTCTTTTGTTTCTGGGTTTATTTAATTTCTGTTCCTGAAAAACCTTTTATTAAAACAAATAGATAATAAATCTTTTTTAATTAAAATCAAAAAAATTTGACTAATTCATCAAATTTCATATACTCCCTTGCGTAAAATATTTTTTGCGAGGGTAACATAAAAGAGTGAGTGTACTAAGGCTTCAACCCTTGGGTGTGCGAGTTCAAACCTCGTCCCTCGCTCCAAAAAATTAAAAATTAAGAGTCTAAAAACATTTAGATTCTTTTTTAATAAACAATTTAGAAATCAAAAATTTGTTTTTTAGCAATTTTTTGATAGAATAAAGATAAGTTACTTTTACAAAGACAAAATTTTGTATAAGAAGTTTTTAGATTTTATAATTTAATAGATAATATTTTATGGCAAACAGTCACGGATTAACCGCTAGAATAGTAAAAAAACAAGCAGCCGCAAGAAAACAAGCTAAAGGAAAAAAGAAATCTTATCAAGTTTATATGGGGAATGAAAACCCTCAAGTTAGAAAGAACCAAAGCTACAAAGCAAGAAACCACTACCTTGAAAACAAACAAACTTTCCCAAAAAAGAAGCTAAAAACCAAAAATGTTGAAAGCTTAAAAGAACAAGGAATAATTGATGAAAGGGGATTCTTTGTAAAATGAAAAAAGAAAAACTTTATCACAAAAAGTATGGTTGATAATTCTGGTTTAGACTTTTATGGTATGCCTAGATAATTCTTCTAAATATGCACAGATTTTCATTAAAAGACTTTGCTTTTCAAGATAAAATAATCCTAAAAGATAAAGAAATTTTATTTCAAATAAAAAAAGTACTAAGATTTTCTCCCTGAGAAAACCTAGTGCTTTTTAATTGATCAGAAAACAAAGACTACATCTACCAAATAACAAAAATACAAAAAGAAGAAATACACTTACAAGTAAAAAAAAACATAAATAAAAATTCTGAGCTAAATATTAATCTAAACCTTTATCAGGCACTACCAAATAAATCATCAAAAATAGAATACATATTACAAAAAGCAACTGAAGTATGATTTAATAAAATAGTTTTTTTCAGATCAGACAGAAGCCAAAAATTAAACATTTCAGAAAATAAAATAAAAAGATTTGAAAAGATAGTTTTAGAAGCTACTGAGCAATCAAATAGAAACACAATACCTGAGATAGATTTTTCCAATACAATAAAATTTGATTCTATTATCTGAGAAAACTTTATCTTACATACTCAGAAAGACGAAAAATCTATAAAACTAAAAGACATAAAGCTAAATAATCTAGAAAACAATATAAATATATTAATCTGACCAGAATGATGATTTAGTGAAGAAGAAATACAAAAACTATCTAAATTAAATTTCAAGAAAATTTACTTATGAGACAGAATCCTTAGAACAGAAACTACATGAATAGTAGTTTGATTCTTTATTTCTCAAATAATATGCTAAATATTATTCACAAAAAAAGAGAGAAAAATTTCTCTCTTTTTTTGATTTTCACTTTGATGATTAGTCTCCAAATCATTTAGGTGGATTATTTTGAAGTTCAGAATTAAATTCTATAACGAAAGCATAATCTTCATAACCAGACACAGCTCATTCTCAATCACTTCTTGTATAGTTTAAGTCATAAATCATAGCCTCATTAAAGTCATCTGTTTCCTCTCAACCAGGTAACTTATATTTACCACTAGAACCAGCTACAGCTCAACCGATAGTATTTTTACTAAACAGCGCTCCTTTTAGCCATAATTGATTTTGTAAATCTGCTGTTCTCTCAACTGAGTTTTCAGTCCATGCAACTCAGTTAGTATTAGAACTTATAACTCATCCATCTGCATAAATCATTGCATTAATTCTAGTAACATCAGAGTTGATAAATACATTTCAATATTTATAAACTCAACTACCAAGTTTCGAATAATCTAAGTTAGCATTTAAAGTAATTATTCAGATAGGATCTCATGAGATATCACTAGCTATTGTTACATCACCATTTTTTACAACTAAAGTTTCATAGTCTATCTCAACATTATCTGGATCTATCTTATAATCTCATTCTACATATTTAACTCAATTTACGACTTGTCATGATGTCATACCAGAGATAAGATTATAAGCATTTTCTTTTATCGCAGCTCTTTGTTCAAGAGTAGATATATCAGAGAAGTTATCTCATTGTCCTGTTATATCTCATTTTCAAGTCCATTGAGAAGTTCATATTACATACAATCAAAGACTTGCTACATCAGGATCACCATATTCATAGAACTCATCTCTATTATCCCCATAATCTTCTCTTGTTAGATAATATTTAATATCTTGTCATCCAAGAGTATAAGAAATAATCATATCTTGTGATCTAACTATAGGTGAAACCATTGCTGAATCATCGGTAGTTGAATCAATTCTAGCGTTAAATTCTCAGAAGAAAGTTCAACATACATCATCTTCAGTTTGTTGTAAATTAGAACATCCTCACAAATCGTCTTTTATTCAACTATAAATTCCAAACTTATGATCACTTACATCATTAACAACTGTATCATTTATATTTGAAGCTCATGCAGAATTACTCAATACTATTTTCAGTGCTCAGTCTTCATAATTACAAGCTGATGTACTACATTTTTTCTTTAATATAGGTCTTACATCATAATCTTGAGAAGTATTAATTTTTGGAACTCAACCTGTCTCATCACTAACTTTGAAATCTCAAACAAATGGTTTGTTAAATTCTATTCCCATAGAACTTTCTCAACTTATCTTTCTATATTTACCATTCCATTTTAAAGGATAAGTTTCAGTATGTCTAGGAATATATAAATCAAAATCAAATTGTTCTTTACCTGGAACTGTAGACTTCATCAACATACAAACATGTGAATCATAGAAAACAGCAGCAAGCACTTCAACTCATTCCTCTCAACTTTGATTAACCTGATCAACATATAATCATTTTTGTAAGAATGGGTCAGTTATACCAATATCATCATGGAAGTCTCAAGCAGTTCAAGCATCTCACATTAAATCAAAGTAATCCAATTCTATCTTATTAGTATACTCATCTGGAACTTTCAAACAAACTAATTTTTTATCACTATTATTTGCATAAGTTGGTATAGTATACCCCCAACCTCCAGGATAAGTTTTTGTTCAATCACAATCTATATCCCAACCATATTTATCTCTTAAATCTACACAAGGTGGTTGTTCTCAACTCCAGATATTAACTGGTCAAGCACAATTTGTGTGACTTACAAAACCATTATTTTTATCATAATTATTTTCTACATCAGAAACACTACACATAGCTGTAAAAGTAGGAGAGCCAGCATCACTCGTACTATAATTACATTCACAACTTCCTAACACATTTCAACTAGAATCGTAACAAGTACTATCTACATCAAATGTCGCCTTAGTTCATCCTGCATTATCAGAAGCATCCATAAACATAGGAGAAGAGCCATCACCACAATCAAGCATAAATGTTTCAACCTGAGAATTACCATAACAAGTTACCCCTGTATCTAGTGCACCTGTATCAGAATAATCATCATGAACATTTATATCAGAACAAGACAAATCAGGATTTTCTTCATTTATTGGTTTACACAAACCATCACATCCAGGATCTGCAGTTCCCCATCACTCATCTGGATCACTTGGATCACATTCCTCCCAACTTTGTTTAGTTCAATCGGTTGGATTACAATTTAAAGGTAAACATTCATTACTACATCAAGGAGTTCAGTTTCCCCAATTTTCCATACTTACATCACTTGGATCACAAACTTCTCAATTACCTATTACTCAATTATCAACACAATTTAGTATAAATACTTCTGTATCATCTGTATCATCAACATCTGTACCATCTGACACTAATTCACCTCTAACTGTAACTTCATTTACATAATCTGCTGTAGTATTTGCTTTATCACATTCATAAGTAAATGATTCTCATGGTATTAATACTTCATTGTTATCGATATCTCAATACCAATCTGTAAATGATACCAGATTTCCTTCTTTATTTGTAAATTCATGGTTAAGCAAATCTACAGTACCACTACTAGCACATGAAGGAGAAACAGAATCCTCAAGTGTTACATTCTGAATATCTCAAGTACCATAGTTAGTTACAACTATTCTAAATACTGCCTTATCTCAAGAATACACTATTTGTACATCATTGGTTTCATTACTATCATCTGTAACCTCATCTAAATCATCTGGATTTCCACTATATTTAAGTACATCTATAGAACCCTCATCAATCAAAATATCTGTAGGATCATTATCTGTAACAGGAACTCAAGATGTTACTCATTCTGCTACAACCACAATTGTATTTTCAAATCATTCTGTTACATTTGCCTCAGTACAAGTATAACTAAATGTTTCTCCAACTTGTAATATATCATCATCATGACTTCATGATCAAGAAAATGTCACATCATGTCCATTAACTTTTCCAGAACTTAGAGTTCATTTACAATCAGATGACATAGAATCTTCCAAAACTATATTTTGTAAATCCTCTTTTCAATTATTTGTAACAATTATTTTAAATACTGCATCATCTGCAACTACAATTGTTTGTGTATCATTTGTTTCATTGCTATCATCTGTATTACCATCTAAATCATCAGGGTTCCCACTATATTTAAGGACATCTATTTCTGGTTGTTCTCACTGAGTTTTACACTCAAGACTACAACCTTCAGTTCACCAATTTTCTTTTATAGGTGGATCACTCTCATCCAAATCATTATAATCACACTCTTCATCATCATCTAAAATTCAATCTCAACAACTTCAATTGTCTCTTGTACAATCCTCGTTACATCAATCTGCTCCCCAATTTTCTTCAGATTCGTCATTAGGATCACATTCTTCTCAATTATTTTTTACTCAATCACCACAATAACTCAAAGTTTCACAATTCTCATCACAGCCAGGTTCTAAGTCTCACCAAGTTCAAAGTTTAGTACCATCTTCTGTTATATCACATTCTTCACCATCATCTAAAATACCATTTCACTCTCCATTCCAAGTTCAATCAGATCAAACTCAACAACCAGGTTCTGGATCATCTGCAATTATTCTAATTTTACAAGTTCCTGCCGCATCAAACCATCATTTTCCCATACGACTATTATAAAAATCAAAATTCATATTATAAGTTCCCAATTTTTCTGTTACTATTGTTCCATCAGGTTTTTTAACAACTATATCTCTTCCGCTTAAGTTAATAGTTCAAGGAGATAAAAGTTCTGGTATTCAAGCTTGATAACTTCCTCATCCAAAAGTTAGTCTTACTGTATCGGCACTATATTTTTTACAATCATATTCTCATACTTTTGTAACTTGTAATCATACAACTTTTATTGAACTACTAGCATATATAACTATTGTTCAATCAGGATCTTTTGTCTTCAAAGCTCAATTTCACTGAACCTGTATATTATCACAACTAAACGCTGGTTTAATATCTGGACACATATATTCAAACATTGCCAATAAATGATTAGAACATCACATCTTTAGATATTTCCATGAAGTAGTACTTCAATATCAACTCCGCCCTCAATAAAGTGTTCAATAGGCACAAAGTCAACAAGTAGTACCTTGAAGCATTGCTTCCAATGTTCACAAATTGTTTTCAACATCTTCATATGAGTTTAAAAAACTCTTAGTAGTATTTACCATATTTTGAGCAAAACCACCATATGACCCACCTCCTGCACCATACTCTGTAAGCGTGATATTCCACTTTCTACCAAAAGCATCTTGCCAAACATCTGCATTAGCATTCACATAACTAAACATAAGAAGTACTAATGCAACCAATGTATACAATATTTTTTTCATAATATTTTATTAAAATAATAATTTTTTTTTTACTCCTTTTTTCATTTAGTTAAATTTTCAAATTCCTCATTTCATTTTAGTATAGCAAATACTCCATAATTTTCTTTTTCTATCTCAGACTTAAATAAAGTCAAAGTATATAAATTTGGATAATCAAATGCTATTTTTAGATTTTCTAGTGCTTTTTCTTTATTCTCATCAAAAGCATAAGAAACTGCTGTTAGATAATATAACCTAGATTTATCTTGATCTATTTCTCCCCTCATCAAAGTTATATCATCTGATAACATCTCTATAGTCTTATTAAAATATTCTATAGATTTATCAAAATTTCACTTACCTTGTTCTAGCATTCAAAGCCATTCATATGCTAAAGATAACTCTGGATTAAGCTTTAAAGCCTCTTGTAAAGATCTTTCTGCATGATCTAAATTAGATTCAGATATTATGAGAACTCTAGCAACTCATATATACCCTAAAGGATACTTTCAATTTGTATCTACTGCCTTTTGAGCATAATCTATAGACTTTTGAATATTTTTTTCACTATCGCCTTTCATATACATATATAAAGAAGATAAATCAAAATAAACTTCTGCCTTTGCATAAACATCTTCTGTTTCATTTGCAACTCTCTCAAAATACTCTACAGCCTTCTCGGATTCTCATTTTCTAACAAGCATCCTAGCAAAATTTAGAACCGCTGAAATATTTCATCTATCAGCTTCCATTGCTTTATTGTAGAATTCTGATGCTTTGTCTAAATTTCAATCTAAATCATAAACATGTCATATTTGATTGTATGTTCTAGATTTTGTATCATTATCAAAAGCCTTTCCTTCCGCCTCTCTATATAGTAAAATAGCTTTTTCATAGTCTCTCTCTATTTCATATGAATATCACATATAAAATTTATAATACCAACTATTCTCTGGCATTCAACTAGACTCTAATAAGTCTCTAGCCTTTTTAGCAAACTCTGGCTCATTGTAAGAGACTGTTCATTGATCTAAGTAAGAATGAATTAATAATACAGATAATCATAGCTTTTCATCCTCATCCTTAGAATTAGCTAACAATTCTTCAAGATTCTCTATAGAAGATTCAAAGTCTCATCCTCTAATAGCCTCCAAAGCTTCTTGCACTTTTTCATTACCAGAAATAGATAAATCTACAACTGCAGAATTTAATCTTTCTGATTCAGAAAGTACTTCTGATGTCCCAGTAACTTGTGTGTCTCGTTCCTGAACATCATCATTTATAACTGTATCCCTGCTTAGATAAAATCCTAAAATAGCAATAAGTGCCAAAAGAGGAACTACAGCTAAAATAATCTTAGTGTTCTCTTTGTTCATAAGATATTTTAATAATTAAAAAGTAAAACACAATCATTTTAACATACTATTCAAAGGAATTACAAAAAAAAGAGTTGACATACATATAAAAATATTTTATTTTTCTATTTATAAAAATTATACTTATCTAATTACAAAAACTTTATCTAAAAAATAAAAGAGACCTTGAATTGAATCCAAAGTCTCTTTATATTAATCTCACAAATTTTTATACCCATTATTTTTTATTACCTCTACTAGCTCTTTTCATCCTTCCTTGATTATCCTTCAATCCTGCATTATATAAATTTTATCCATATCTATATAATCTAAGATTTTAAAATAATGAGTTATAACAATTAAAGTATTAGTTTCATCATTTAATCATTCTAACAATCTAACAACATCCCTAAAAGCATCTAAATCAAGACCAGAATCTATTTCATCTAAAATTATATACCTAGGATTTATAAGTTTCATTTGAAGTATTTCTATCTTTCTTTTCTCTCCACCTGAAAATCATACATTTAAATCTCTATTCAGAAAACTCTCATCTATACTCAATTCTTCCAAATACTTTTTTACAAATCTTTTAAATATAAACGGTGAAAGTTCTTTAACTTCAGGTTTAGTATTTTTCAAATGTATGTTATAAATAGTTCTTAGGAATTCACTAAGTTTTATTCAAGCAATTTCTGGAACATTTTGAAATGATAAAAAAAGCCCCTCTTTACTTCTTTCAGAAGGAGAAAGATTAAGTAAATTTTTTTTCCCTATTTTTATAGTTCATTCAGTAATCTCATATTTAGGATTTCACATCAAAATAGAACTCAAAGTGGATTTTCCACTTCCATTCCTTCATAACAAACAATAATTTTTCCCAATTTCAAAATCAAGAGAAACTCATTTAAGTATCTTCTTTGACTCAACTTGAGCCTTTAAATTTTCTATTTTTATCATTTTTTATTAATTTTAGTTAATTATAGTAGTTTGAATCCCTTCCCTTACACTTCCCTTACACTTCGCTTCAGGTACTCTACCCCAAGGCATACTCTCTTGCTTCGCAATTCACCTTACCTTTGCCAAAGGGAGAAATTTAACATCTCTAATTTTACAAAAATAACCTCTCTCTAAATTCTCTCTCCTTCCCAAGAGAAAGAAGCTGCAAAAATGTAAGTCTAAAGAAAAAAATCATTATTATCAACTCCTCTCAAATATCAAGATAATTTTTAACAAAAATATCTTAGTTATCTTTCAATAAAAATCAAGCAAACAAAACATTACCTTGCTTTCTAAAGAAACATAACTAAAATTCAAATAAATAAAGATAATTCCAAAATATGACAAATCCAAAAAACATTAAAACAACAAATACTTGGGACTTCCAAGATAACATAAAATACACAACCAAAATAAAACCAGGCATAAACAAACAAACCGTAGAACTAATATCAAAAACAAACAACGAACCAAAATGGATGCTACAACTTAGATTAAAGGCACTAGAAATATTTAAATCAAAACCTATGCCAAACTGGTGACCAAGCTTAAAAAAACTAGATTTAAACAAGATCTATTATTTTGCAAAACCTGAAGGAGCCTGAGATAAAAAAACTTGGGATGAAGTACCAGAAAATATAAAAAATACATTTGATAGACTATGAATCCCAGAAGCAGAAAAAAAAGCCCTAGCATGAGTATGAGCTCAATACGATAGTGAGGTAGTCTACCACAATCTAAAAGAAGAACTAAAAGAAAAATGAGTTATATTTGAAGATATGAGCATTGCTCTAAAAAACCATGAAGAACTAGTTAAAAAATATTTTTCAAAATCTATACCAATAACAGACCATAAATTTGCAGCACTTCACTATGCAGTATGGAGCTGATGAACATTTTTGTATATTCCAGAATGAGTAGAAATAGATGAACCACTTCAATCATACTTTAGAATGAATAAAAAATCAGGATGACAATTTGAACATACTATAATAATACTAGAAGAATGAGCCAATGCTCACTATATAGAATGATGTAGTGCTCCAAAATATGACAAAAATTCACTACATGCAGGATGAGTTGAAATATTTGTTTGAGAAAAAGCTCATATGAGATACTCGTCTGTAGAAAACTGGAGTTTAGACACTTATAACCTAAATACCAAAAGAGCCATAGTAGAAAAAAACTGATATATGGAATGGGTTTGATGAAACATGTGAAGTAACACAACTATGCTTTATCCTTGTTCAATTCTAAAATGAGACAATTCCAAAGCAGATCATTTATGACTAGCTTTTGCAAATACATGACAAAATCAAGACACCTGAGCAAAAGTAATACATATTTGAAAAAATACTACAAGTAATATAGTTTCAAAATCTCTAAGTAAATGATGAGGAATAAATACATACAGATGACTTGTAGATATAAAAGAAAATGCAATAAATTCAGTGGTAAAAGTTGACTGTGATTGATTGATACTAGATAAAAATTCTGAAAGTAATGCGATCCCAAAAATAGAAGTATGAAACACCGATTCTATAGTAGCACATGAAGCCTCTGCTTGAAAAATAAATGAAAATGATTTATTCTATCTAGAATCTAGATGAATAACAAAACAAGAAGCAAAAGCAATGATTGTAAATGGATTCTTAAGTCCAATAATGAAAGAACTACCTCTTGAATATGCAAGTGAAATGAATATCCTAATAAGTATGGAATTTGAAGGAGGATTTTAAAAACAAAATATTATGAAAATAACAAAAAACTGATTTTATAAAACATCAGAGTTGAAAACAAAGACTTTAGAAATAGAAGATAACTTAAATGATATAGTTATTTTTGATGATGATAATAATTTAGAAAAAATAGAAGTATGAAAAAATTCATCACTTAACTATTTTTCATATTTTCACATCCCAGAAAGTTATAAAAAACACATTGTCCTAAATTGAAAAAAATCAATATGCAGCCTGAATTCAATAATATCTTCAAAACACAATTCATTAAAATTAACAATAACATGAGAAGTAGCAAGTGATAACTCTAAAATAGACATGAATATATTATCTCTAGTTTCAGAATGATGATTTATAGATTTAGATGGGATCATCAAAATAAATCAAAACTTAGAAAAAATAGAATGATATCTAAAAGAAACAAATATCTACCTATGAAGCAAATGAAAAATAAAATCCATTCCTAGATTACTAGTTTCTTCAAATGATGTGAAAGCAAGTCATGCATGTAAAATAGAAAAAATAAGTGATAAAGATTTATTTTATCTAAGAAGCAGATGAATAGAAAAAGAAAATGCAATCCATATGATGCTAAGAAATTATATATCATCTATTTTTTATTGACTATGAAATAGAAATCAAGGATTTTGTTCTAATCTAGTAGAAAATATTTTTGAAAATATTTAGATATTTTCTTTTATAAACACAAAAATTCATAAAATTAAACTTTATATAAATAATTACAATCTAAAAATTCTTTTGACAAAAAAATAATTTTCTAAATAATGACAAGAATTTTAGAAAATTACTTCCCCATCTCATGAATAAACCAATAACAATATTAACAAGCTTTGCTTTATGTTTTACACTTTCACAAGCAGTAGCTGCAGAAAGAGAAGAAATTTCCGAACAATTTAATTTATTACTTACTCCCCCTTTCAATCTCATAGATACCAAAAAAACTAATAATACTTTTCAACTTAATGAAGAGGTAGAAAATATCTCTCAAATAAAACCTAAATGAAATCATCAAGATATAGTAAATATGAAATACTCCCCATTTCCAGAATTTATTGAAGCATGCCAAATAAAAGAACAACAATTATCAACTAAAGCAACAGCGATAAAAATACTATTTAATCTTTGAAAAAATGCTTGGAATAAGGACTCATTATCTTCCTTTTCAGAGTTATTAACCCCTACAATTATCCACAATTCAGATAATTCTATACAATTAGATATTGTACCTATAGAAAATAATTGAGTATGAGTAAACTTCATAATGACTTTTTAATTTAAAGATAAGAGAAGTAAAATAATATATTATTTTACTTCTCTTATCTTACTTATTATATCCAGCTTCTCCTCCTCACTCAACTTCTGAGTCTCAACCTCCACATAGTTATAAAACTCCTTATATTCATAAACCCCTGCACAAATCCCATTTAAATCACAACCTTTACACTCCTCCAACTTATCATGCTCCCAATACTCTCACATCTGCCTAACCATCTCTCTAGAATCTAAAAAATGAACAATCCTTTCTTCATCCTTCACTATTTTCCTAGTCTCTGTAGATGCGAATTCAAATCATCTCATAAAACAAAGAGGTAATCTCTCTACTCTAAAAGTTTTTCAAACACTTTCCAAAAAAGAAAGAGCCTTAACTAAACTTTTTCAAGCCACATCAAAATCAGGAAGAGTAGACTTAGCAACCTGAGTTTTTCTCATCATTTTAGGATCTAAATTATTCCAAACAAAATGATTTATTTGAGGAAAATTTTTTACTACAAATTTAACCGTTTTATCAAGATGACTTTGATTATACTTATTTATAACACAATTAAGTTGAACATTTATTCAAGACTTTAAAGCATTTTGAACAGCCTGTAAAAGCTTTTTATAACTTCATGGAGTAGCAGTTAAAAAATCATGAACCTTTTCAACATATGAGTACAAAGAAAAATGAATCAAATTTAATCAGGCTAATTTTAACCTTTTCACATAATCTAAATCAGAACAAGCCATACCATTTGAAATAATTCTACAATCCATTCAAATACTATTTGAATGCCTTATCCATTCTATCAAATCAGATGATAAAGTTGGTTCTCATCCTGTAAAAATAATTCAAGAATAATCTCTCCCCTTAAAATCATTTATAAGCTCTTTACCTCTTTCAAAAGAAATACTCTCTCAATTTGAAGGATTACTGCAAAAATGACATTTATTATTGCAAAACCTATTTACCTGTATGTATCAAATATTTGCCATAAACTAACTTTAAAAACTATCCTAAATTAATATATTTGCTCATAAACTAAATCTGATAACTTTATTCAAAGCAACTCATCACCTCAAAAAACAATATAATATTTTCATTTACTCAAATAATATCAGTTTCCAAATAATCAATTTTCTATAGAAACATAAGCCTCAGTCTTATTAACTCTATCTAATCAATAAATTATTACAAAATTATCTTTATATTTTACATTCTGTATAATTATTTCAGGAGAAATATTATCTAGTATTCTATTATAGAATTGCTTGAATTTATATAAATTATAATCTGTTTTTCATAAAAAGAGAAAAACTCAAATCAGAACAAAAAATAAAATATAATTAAGAAACTGTAACCTATTAAATGTCCAATACTTAGATAAAAAAATCAGAAGAAAAATTACTAAAATTACCTGAAAAAATAAATACTCTTTTTCATAAAAAAATATATCCCCAGTAACAGAATAATGTATATAATAAAAAAAGATAGATACAAAAAACAAAAATATATTAATATGAAAAATATACCTCTTAAAATAAAAAACAACTATCGAAAAAATTCAAATAACAAAAGGAACTAAAAATAACATAAAATCATATCATAAAACAAATGCAGGGACAGGAATTGCATTTGTTATATTGATAACAGAGAAAAACAACAAAAATACCAAAAAAATTATTCTCATGAAATTGGTTCTAAAATATTAAATCCATAACTCCTTATAAAATTTATATGGATTCACTTACACTCATTATTATATTTACAATCTTTACATCTTAAAGACTTTTTTCTATATAAATATTTGATATATTTTTTAGTATAATCCTCTAAAGTATACTCAGGATCTAAATCCTTATACTCCTGATAAATTCAACTTCATCATAAACATTTAGGTAAATTTATACAATTTTTTCATTTAATATTTTTCTTAAATTCTTCTTCATTTTCACCATATTTATTATAAACATCACTTGGAAATTCTTGTCCTTTCAATATATAATATTCTTTTCCTGCTCAGTTCCTCTCTCCTACAGGAGAGGGGGTAGGGGTGAGATTAGAATCAGAGAAAGAACTCTCCTGATTCTCCATAAAATCCAAACAATACTGTTTCTGAAAACAATATTCACACCCCTTTCAAAAACAACTTGGCTTTTTTTCTCATTTTGAACCTATAAATTTTTCAAAAATACTACGATTTTCTCACATAACTTCTGACTTTATCTTTCTAGGATCTTGAATCAAATCTTCAAATCATTCAAAAGCCTCTGCAGGAAACCTGTTTGTCCACATATACATTCAAGGAATTTTAGACAACTCCCAAGTTTCTTTCAATTCACTAATATAATCACTTATATCATAAAAAAGCTTGTCCTTATTTTCATTAAAACCTCTACCAAAAGGAATTATCTGAAGAATATCAAATTCATAAATTCCAAGCTTCATAAAAAACTTTACTATATCTGGTAAATATTTCACATTTACTTTATTGGCAACTATATCTACGTTCAAAATCACTTTTGGATAATACTTTTTTATGTAAATCAAACCTTTTAGTGATTTTTTAAAGGCTCAAGCAGTAGACACCAAATAATCATGCAACTTAGAATTGTGTCCATGAAAAGAAAAAGTTACCTCCTCTAATCATGTTTCAAAAACCCTTTTACAAAAATTTTCTTTTGCAAACATATTACCATTTGTAACAGTTTGAACTCTATCATATCAAATCTCCTTTGCATATTTTATATATTCTGAAAACTTTGGATCAATACTAGCCTCTCAACCTGAAATTATCACCCTATTCTCAAATCACTCTTTAAAACTATCTTTGATTTTTTTCTTAACAACTATCTCATCTTCAAAAGTTCCATTATGGGCATAACTATCTAAGCAAAAAATGCATCTGTTATTACAAGCAGATGCTATTCTTATCCAAATACGATTTTGTTTTGTAGCTTTTTCCTTAGAAAGGAGATTTTCCTTATTCTGCATCAGTCAAACTAATTTCTATCTGCTAAAAACATTTTATATCACTCCTTTACTCAAACATTATCAGGATAATCTTCCAACAATTCCTTATACATTTCTTCAACTTCCTCATACTTTCATTCTGTAATAAGCCCCTTAATTTTTTCTAACTCCTCATAAACATTATTTTCATCTAACCCTGCTAAAAATGCATCGTATCAATCTTTAACTCAAGAATTTTCTGGATACTCTTCCATTAATTCCTTATACATTTTTTCTGCCTCCTCATTCTTTCAATCTTCAATAATCTTTTTCAATTCATTCAACTTATATTCCAAACTATCATTTCCTGTCATTGCCAAAAAAGCCTCATATCATCTTTTTAATCATTCATGTTCTGGATACTTTTTCATCAAATCCTGATATATTTCTTCAACCTTTTTAAACTCATTTTTCGTCAACAACTCATTTATTTTTTCAAATTCAGACTCTACATAAATATTATCTGCTCACACATCCGATAAAAATGTTTCATATCATCCTTTTACTCAAATATGATCAGGATACTCTTCCATTAACTCCTTAAAGGTACGTTCAGCTTCACTATTTTTTCACTCATTAACTAAATTTTTCACTTCCTCTAACTTTATATCTACATCCATATTTTCTGAATAATTACCTGATAAAAATGTTTCATATCCTTCCTTTAGTCATGGATTATCTGGATACTTTAACATTAACTCCTTATACATCTTTTCTACTTCATCCACCTTTCTCATACTAATAAGCTCATTCAACATCTCAAGCTCTGAATCTAAATCAACATCTAGTTCTGTACCTGGTCCCGCAAGAAACATATCGTACCATTTTCTTATTTCTTCATTCTCTGGATACTCCTTGACTAAACGCTCGTACTCTTCTTCTACCTCTACCATTTTTCATTGTGAAAACAAAACTTTTACTTTCTCCAACTCAGCTTCAGGAGTTACAACCTCAACTTGTTTACTTATTTCTCATGTTCATGTTTCTCATATACCATCTTTTGAAGAAGAACCACTACAAGAAAACATAAAAAGTAAAACAAATATTACAATAAACTTTTTTTTCTCTAAAAGCATAAACTAAAAATTATTTATAAAAATCTTACACTAAAGTAAATTATTATTTTTTACTATTACATTGTTTTCTTTTTTTACTCTGAAAATAATAAGCTTTTCCCCATAATTTACAAATTATTTTTCCCTCTCTTATTTGACTTTTTCAAGAAATAATTAGTTAAAATATTCTTAAGTAAAGTCTGAAGAAAACTATAATATATTAACCCCCTTCATCTATCATAATTATAAAATCCTAAACTGTATGATTGGGAGAATCTTACCACACCGATAGAGCTGGTATTTTCATGCTGGCGTTATTTATTAACATACTTTTCAATCTTCCCCCTCACATAATCTTCTCCAACAAAACTCACCCAATTCTTATAAACTCACAAACAATACTTATTATTCTCACACCTCTTACATCCTTCAAACTTTTGCTTTTCCTTCCAAAGCCATTTATAACTCTTTAAATTCCCCTCATTTACATCTCAAGACTTCTGATTCTCTTCCAATTTTTTAAGTCTAGCATACTCCAAATTATATTTCTTATAATCCAAAATACAAAGAGGAGGACCTGTAAAATGAAAATCTGGTAAAATACTACATTCTTTACACAAAGCAACAATCCTCTTTATTTCTTCAACCTGCTCATCTCAAAAATCTAATAAAACTTTATCCTTATTTATCTCAGCATATCAGTTGGGCTGACAATAACCAAAAGAAATTTTATGGGTAATCAAACCACTATCATGATTTCTACAAGGAATCATTTTTATAAAACCAATTTCAAAAAGCATCTTTATGTAATCATATATGTGAAAAAGATTAATCTTAGTAACAACTATATTTAGATAAATTGAAATCTTTTTATCTATATCATTTTCCTTTATATATTCTACCCACTCTAAAAAGTCACTAATTTTATAAAAACTTCAAAGCTCTTTATTTACCTCATCATTTCAAGAGTGCTGTGCTAAAAATATCTCATCTAATCAAGCTTCTATTAAATCATTTACATAATGTTTATTTTTAAATAACATAGTACCATTAGTCTGAATTTCTACTGTTCAAATTCATATTTGCTTAGCCAATTTTATAAAAGAAAAAAGATTTTTATTCAAAGTCGGCTCTCATCAAGAAAAAGACAAAATCAAACCTTTCCTCTGCTCTAAAGAATATTTTTTAGTCAAAGAAAATATTTGATGAATGACTTCTTTAGAACTCACATCCTTTTCTCAATAATCATTTGTTTTCAGAACATTACAAAACTTACACCTCCAATTACACTTGTAATTTACCCTAATTATTTCATTTATGTAAATTTTTTCTGCATTTCATTTTTTACTAGCCATATACCAATAAATTTAATATTTATTTTAATCCCCTTTTAAAATCTCAATCTCATCCAATCAAAACAACTTCTCATAAAAACGAGAAGGTCACCAACATTTTCATTTATAAATACACCCCTCACATTTATCAATCCGAAACCTATCCCTAGGAATTTCATTAACACTCTTTAAATCCCTCCTATCCAATTTCTCTTCTTCATTTGTAATCTTTACTCTAGTACCATAATCAAAATCATCAGTAATCTTTATATACTCTTCTAAATTCTCCCTTGGAAAAACACAAAAAGGAAAATCAGTAACCTTCAAATTAATATTATTTCTTTTTGTAAAATTAACAACTTTTATAATCTCTCAAATACTTTCAGTATAAGTTGGAGCTATCTTTGTTTTTATATGCTCATTTGTATAATAATCATCTTTCACAATATCTGGATAGGCAATAGCCATATTTTTAACCCCTTTTGAGTAAATATATTCAACAAATTTTAAAAGCTCTCATAAATTATCTCTTGTTATAACTGTATTAGTTTTCAGATAATCTCATTTCCAATATTTTTTAATATTTTCAAATACCTTTTCCCAATCAACAAATACATTAGTCCTAGAAATTTTCTGTTGTAAATCTTTATCTATAGCCTGAAAAGATAAAATTAACTCATCTATATATGGTAAAAATTTACTAGCATGACTATCTAGATATAAAGTAGTTGCATTAGTTGTAACTAGCACTTTATAATCTAATTTCTTTGCTATCTTCAAAGCATCTTCAAACACTCCTTGAATAAAAGGCTCTCATCAAAGAAAAGTCACATGATTATATCCCAGTTTTTTATACTTTATGAGCTTTTTTAATATCTCATACTTTGTGACTCTCTTGTTCCAAGTTTTTTCCATATTTCTAAACTCGCAACAATAAGTACACCTCTGGTTGCAAGTCCATCAAACATATATTTCTAGTCTTTTATAGTTCATAATCTTTTAACTTTCATAGTTTAGTACTAAAAAAGATTATAGAAAAAAAATATAAATAGTAAAAAATAAGTTATTAATGTCAGAAAATTAAAATTTTTCTCTCCATATTCTCACATAATCACTAGAATATCCCCAACAAACATCCAAATACTTACATCACTTGCACTTCAAAGTATGAGCCCTCCTTCTTGGGATCTCAAACTCTCAATTTTTGAAAATCTCCCCATCCTCTTTTTCTTTCAATCTAGCTTGATAATTATAATCATCTGTTAACTCTATATATTTTTCAGAAGGCAAAAAACAAAAAGGAACATCTATTATTTTGTACAAAATATTTCATTTATAAAGCTCCTCTAACCTTTGAAACTCATCCCTAATATCCTCATATCTAATAGCCAAATTCTCCTTACAATAATCCCTACCATAATATCCATAGTCAATATCAGGATAAGTAAAAGAAACCTCTGAAATAATATCAGAATAATCATCCAAAAGACTTAAAATCCCAAATAAAACCTCTGATCTATAATTATATTTATTTAAAACTGTATTTATCTTTAAAAACTTTCATTTCCAATATTTCTTAATATTTTCAAAAACCCTAGAAAAATTTATCACATTTTTTACTCAATTTATAATTGATTGTAACTGCTCATCTACAACAGGAATTGAAATTATAAGCTCATCAATATATGATAAAAAGAGTTTAGCTTTATCCTCAAAAGGCAATAAAACACCATTCGTAGTAACCAAAACAGTATATCAAAGCTTCTTAGCCAATTTCAGTGCAAATAAAAAGTTTTCCTGAATAAACGGCTCTCATCAAAGGAAAGTTACATGATTATATCCAAGCTTTTTATACTTTATAAGCTTTTTAAGTATTTCACTTTCTTCTATTTTTTTATCATAAAATTCATCAATGTATCTTCTTTCAATACAAAAAATACACTTATAATTGCATTTCCATCAGAGATATAATTCTAGTCTTTTGTAATTCATTTAGATTAATTTTTACGAACTTTGAAATATAAAAATATATTTATATAATTAGCTTACTTAATTATAAATATTTTATTACTTTTAGTGATAAAAACAAACATTTACAAAATTTATAAATTTAATTTACATTATGACACAAGAACAACAAAAATCTAACCTAGCAATTATAACTTTGATACTAGGCTTAGTCTCATTTATTCCTCTATTTGGTATAATACTTGGAATACTGGCAATTATTTTGGGTATATTAAGTCTCAATAAGATAAAAAAAGAAAAACTTTCCGGGAAAAAGACAACAATAATTGGAATGATATTAGGAATTTTAGGAATTTCCTTTACTTTCATCATATATGGTTCTTTATTTTACTATTGATTCATATCAAAAACAGGTCCATTCACTGAAATAAAAGCAAAAGCAAGTGAACAAATATTAACACAAACAGCTGGTTCATTAGAATTATATAAAAAACAAAACTGAACTTATCCAGAAAGTCTAAAAGAAGCATCAGATGCAGGATTTTCAATCCTAACTTTTGATCATTACTTAAAACCATTTTTCTATAAAGTCACAAATGATGGTCAAGATTATGAACTAAGAAGCTTAGGAGCAGACTGAGAATATGGTACAACCGATGATATTTTTCCTCTTGGACAAAATAATATAATAAGTAATCAAGATGAGCAATACTGTGATTACGAATTGGATTGGGATAGCTGTAATAATAAAACTATAAAAATCTCAGGAACTAATCCAAGATATACGGGTACAATAAATCAACAACCTTGGATTGATTCTCAAATAGAGACTTCTGAAGAATATCAAAGCTCTTTAGACACAGAAGGTAAACGACACGTTATTCTAATTTCTAGTGAAGAAATCGATTGCAAAAATAAAATGACTGTAATTGGTACACTAGAAACAAATGTATGACCATGTGATAGTGAGACTTGATGAAAAAGTTCATATTGTGGTTCATCTATAACCGTTAAAGAATGGAAATGTGAATAAAAATATAATCTATTAAAAACTATCTAGTTATTTACGAGCTAAATAACAAATAAAATATTTTTTTACTATTTTATCATGAAAAACATAAAAAAAATCCTACTACTTTTTATATTTACAATAACTTTTTCAATAAGTTCAATAAACTCTTTAGAAGCAAAAGAAATGGCAATATATCCAATATATGGTTACAATACTGAAAACAATATATGCCAAATAAAACAATATTCAAAAACTAGTCCTATTAATAAAAACCTAAAGTGAAATTATCGGAATATAAGAGAATGTAGGTCAGATAATCCCAAAATCATTCTAAATACTTGAGCATGAATTTTAATCTGGTTTATAATTATAATATTTTCATTTTCTCTACATAACTTCATAATACCAAAATTCAAAACAACTACTAAAATAGAAAAAACTATATCTTTTCTTCAAGACATAGTTTTCATGGGAATAGCCTTATTTTTTATCATTCTACTTCAACACTACTTTAATATTCCAAATGCAACTTATTGATACACTTCTGACATTGACCACATAATATATTCAACATTAATAAATAAAGGGATTTCCTTATTATTTGCTTTAGCTTATTTAACAATTTCTTTTATAAGATTTGCTGTTGTGTATTATAAGAGAAAATAAGAATATTTAATAACAAAAAAAAGAAGCAATCACTAAAATAACTGCTTCTTTCCTAAAATATCACTATTCTACAAAACCTTTGTCAAAATCTTTCAACTCTTCTTTTTCTTCTTCTGATAAATCTTTATACTTATTTTTATATATACGATCCTTAGAGTCAGATAAAAATTGAATTTCATCTTTATAAGCCTTTCTAAAGTCTTTTACTTTTATATTTTCTTTTATTAATTTCTTTAATTCTTTCTCACTAATGTTTTTATCTGATGTTATCAAATGTTTTCAATTAGGATGAGACATAATTGTTTTTGTGTTTCAAGAGGCTGTAAATAAATATACTTCTCCTTCTTGTATATAAGTATCTCATCTTCTCAAAACCAATATTCATCTTTTATAACCTCATTGTTGTCTAACTACTACTTCTCATTTTAATTTTCATTTAACATTATATAACACCTCTACTTTAAAATCTGTTCTAGGAAAATCCGAACCTCATGTGTCTTTAGCTATTCAAAGATTTTCAATTACTCTTCATACAAACATATTATCTACAACTCATAAAACCCTTCTATCATCTCTAAAATCTGCTCAATACTCAACATCTGAATATATAACATCTGGTTTAAGTGTCTCATATGTAATAAATCAAACACTAAAAAAACTTAAGACAAATAAGCTAGATATAATTAACTTCTTTTTCATAATAATTTTAGTTTAAATAATAATATAAATTTTCTATCAAAAACTAATTTCACCAAAGGTAATCATAATCCCGTTCATCTTGATTTCATAAATATGATTGAGAATCAGGATAAGCATACATTATATTTCAATGATAACTATGATCTAAACCAAGAGCATGTCAAAGTTCATGAATTATTGTTTTGGGCACATATCAACTATACCCATTATCTATAGTATATGTATTATATTTAATAGTATCAGTTCCCCACCGCCAATGTGCCCGTTCTCATCTCCAAGTTTCATCAGGATAATAAACATCACTTACTCTAACATCTTCATAAGTTTGAGAATTATCAGGTCATATATAAATCTCTCCAAGAGTATTCCATTTATATATAGCATTTCACCATAAACTTGAGTACTTAGTATATCATCACCACCTTATTTCTCCTTCATCAACAGAGTCAATACCTGAAACATAATGATATCAATAAGTAACATTTAACAACATTAAAAATACCAGAAGAAATAATCATATTTTCTTTTTCATATTATAAGAATTTTAGAAATGTAAAAGGTGATTTTGCAAAATCTAAAATCAATATACACAGTCAATATACTAATGCAAATTTAAATTTAATTTCTTATTGCTAAAATAATTCTTTTCTGTGTAGATTTTTTTATAAATAAACTATTTCCTTTTTTAATGCTTTTTTATTAAAATACTAAATCTAAAACCCCCTCAAACTCCCCACAAAAATCCCCAACCTCACTATACCTAAATCCCTTTTCACTCAAAACCACCTTCTCATAATTCTCCCTCATCCAAAGAACCCCTTTTAACAAATCCATCTCATCCTTTGTCCTAAAAACATAACTATCAACTCTATCCATAACCTTTTCCTTCAAAGATTCCTGATCTGAAACCAAGACAGGAATCTTATTTACAAATGCTTCATAAAGCACCATAGGACCAGTTTCATTCCAAATAGATGGAATAATTAAACAATCCATTTCTGAATAAATTCTTCTTCTATTCACCTCATTATAAATTATCTCAATATTCTTTAAATCACTCTTTTCAACACCAAACTTTATTCACTTATACTTTCCCTCCTTATCCTTATGAATAAACACTTTCAGAAAAATTTTTTTATCCTCAAAAAAAACTCTATACTTCATAAAAAACCTAAACAAAAAATCAAATCCCTTTATCTCAGAAGTATTCCCAACAAAACCAAATACAAATCCTTTTTTTTCTTTTTTCTCTCACCTAACCAAAGAAAGATCCACAAACTGCCTAATCAATTTAATCTTATATTTATACAAACTCTTCTCTTTAAATCATTCTATTAACTTATAAGAGAATTCATCTTGAACTAAAATAAAATCCAGATTTTTTAAAAATATATCATAAAACTCTCTGGAATCCCCCTGTTTGTTCCTCACTATCCCCCTTAACAAGGGGGAATTAAAGGGGAATTTTCAAATTACAGAGAAGCTTTCACAATCACACTCCCTCAAACACAAAACATCACATTTATTACCATTTTTTAAATAAATTCATTTAGCACAAAAAGGGAAAAAAGTATGCACATATAATCAAAATTTCATATTCTTCTCCAATAAAAAATCTTGAATCCTAACCAAATCTTCCAAATCAATCTTTTCAATAAAATGAAATAAGACTACTTTTTTACCATCATCATTTAAACTCTCTTCTAGTCCTCAAAAATCATTTCACAACAAAAAAATATCATCTTTTCTGTGCTCTAAAAGATCATCTATAAGTCAATGCTTTATTCAAGAAATGTGTATTATACTAGATCTCATCAATGTATTTTATATATTTTAAAACATCTGCTTTAGATAAAGACTTCTTTATTTTTTTATAATCAAACTCAGAAGTTCAATACTTCTTTGCATACTCCTTAGAAACACCTGAACAAATTATATTATACTTACATTTCAAACAAGATTCCTTTTTAATTTTATGAACATTATCCAAACAATTAGCATTTATCTCTTTATCCAAATCCTTATGCAAAAAGGAAACATTATTTAACCTCTTTTTTAGCTTTATAATCTTACAATTAGCACAATTACTTTTCTCTCATCTAAAACCATACTTTTTAAAACAACTCTCTGAAATACGTAAATAATCCTTTAAATCTTCTTCAGAAATATTTTCTATTTCGTCATAACTAAGCTGTCCAATCTCCCACACATTTTTATACAGCTTCTCATCCAAAACACAATAAGGAAAAGACTCCAAAACATATCTTATACACTCTTTTTCTTCTATCTCAATCAATTCATCTAAAAAAGACTTTATTTCACTGTATTTAGGAACTAATTTATCCACATATTTTAATAAATTTCACTTTATAACAGGATAAGCAATATAAAACTTCTTTACCCCCAAAGAGCACAAAAAACTAACAGTTTTTCATATATGATTATAATTCAACTTAGTCAAAATAATCTTTACAGTCAAATTATCCCCCCTTCAATCATTCAATATATTTTTTATCCCTCAAAGTGTCAAATTATAAGCATTTTTATGCTTCATTATAACATTATGAATCTTCTCATTAAAAGAATTAAGAGGTAATTGATATTCTATATTATACTTTTTTATCTTCCTAAAAAATTCATCAACTCATAACATTGAACCATTTGTCTGCATAAAAATTTCTAATCAATTCTCATGAAAATAGTCCAATATTTCAAAAAAGTTAGGATGAATAGTTGGCTCTCATCAAGTCAGCCAAACAGAACTATAATTACTTAAATCAATACTCTTTATTTTCTCAAGTGAAACAAAATCCTCACTTTTAAACTCATCCTGTATTCATCATATAACACAATAAACACAATCATAGTTACACTTATATCAAATATTTAAAAACAAACTTTTACTCATCTACTCTCAAATCTTACAATTTAAACAAGCTTTAGAAATATTTGGAAATTTTCTACCCAAAAACTCTTCATATTCTCTAGAAAAAACAATACTTAGCAAATCTTTTTCATTTATATTTCAAAGCCCCTCATCAAAATCATCTATCTCACAACAAGGAGAAACATCTCATCATTCATTAATCCTAAGCTCCTTTTTTGAATAAATAAACTCACACCTAACTCATTTTTCCTTAGAAAATGAGTTTTTATTTTGTATGTTTTGTATAAGGTTTTTTATAACCTCACCTCTGAATCTCCTCTCCTCAAGGAGAGGAGGGCTACAGCTTCTGATTTTATCATATCCCCTTCCTTTATCTAAGGGAAGGGTTAGGGATGGGTTATTAACTAAATAAACTCCACTTTCTTCCCCTTCAGTTGAAGGGGATTGAGGGGGAGCTTTTATTGACTCAATTCCTACCGTTCCCTCTCCTCTAAGGAGAGGGCTAGGGTGAGGTCATTCAGAACTTAAGGGATGAAAATCCACATCAGGCGAAAACTTAACCTCTATTCCACCACAATTATTCAAAATATAATCCCTGTCCTCCAAATAAAACTTTTCTATCTGCTCTTTCTCTGGTATCAAATCACTAGTATCATTAAAAGGCGAAGAAGTAACCATTCAAAAAGAAATAGAATTAACCCCTTTATCTTTAAAATAATCAAAAATCTCTCTAACTTCAGAAATATTATCCATTCTGACAGTCACATTTATATGAACAAAAATACCAGTATCTAAAAGTCTATGTAAATTATTATCTATAGTCTCAAACAATCACTTACAATTCCTTCTTTTATCCTGCATTTTTCACAATCCATCAACAGAAATATCTATATAATCAATCAACCTAACTCATCCATCATACAAATTATCAAAAAACTCATCTCACAAGCTACTACCATTTGTAGAAACAGAAGTTATAAGTCATAAAGATTTAGATAATTTTAACAATTCCCAAAATCAACCATAAATAGTTGGTTCTCATCAAGTAAAATTAATAACCTCTCATCACAACTTATAAAAATCTAAAATCACATTTTCAAGTTTTTCTAAATCATTAGATTTCAATTTTCTCTTTATAACTCAACACATCTCACACCTAGCATTACAAGCATTTGTAGGTCTTATTTTTATATATTTATATTCTCAATAATTACATATAAACGAAGCCGAAAAATAAGCTCAGTCAAAGTTAGCTTTTTTTCTGTTTGATAATCCTCTTCAAGAAGCTCCCCCTGCTCGTTCCTTACCCTCCCCCTCAACCCTAGGGGATTGAGGGGGAGCTTTTATTGAGTCAATTCCTACCGTTCCCTCTCCTCTAAGGAGAGGGCTAGGGTGAGGTTTTCCTCCTGTAGGAGAGGGGGTAGGAGTGAGGTTATAAAAAAACTCCCCAAACACTTCCAACCTCTTCTTCTGCTCATTATCACTACCCCTCGGATAAATTAAACAATTCTTATCATAAAAAGCATTCTCCACAAAATTATTATACCCTCACATAGAAACCACTAACTTCGCTTTCTTTTTTAACTCTAAAAAATCTTCAAAATAATCCTTTACAACAATATCTTCTATTCAAAAATCATTTATTTTCTCTAAATTATCCTCTGTATAATTTTTTCATAAACTAACATATATTTTACATTTTTCTCACATCCTTTTCACATTCTCTAAAAAATCCAAAACATATTCCATACCATCTTGCCCACCTCACAAACTAACTAAAAAATCTACTTCTGTGTAGCTCCCTTCCTTTATATAAGGGAAGGGATTCAGGGATGGGTTATCCCCCTTATCAACAACAAAACCAGTATAAATAAATTTATTTTCAATCTCTTTAAAAAAGACTCAATCATAATTTATAACTTTTCTATCAGAATGAACCAAAAATCTATCAAACAACTCTAAATTCCTCTCGTTTAAAGCCTCTAAATCAAATATATCCCTAACAGAAGAAAAGACCTTTCACCTATCATTATATTTTTTAAAAATTCAGATTAAAAACCTTATCTCATCATCTAAAAAATTTCTCCCAAAAGGATAATGCTCAATAACTAGTTTCTCTATACTTCAAATAGAAAAAAGCTTATTAAAAACAACTTTTCTATAATTCGCCACATTCTTTCAATCTATTATCTTATAATTTTTTATCTCATAATTTGGTAAATTCATAACTTTTACTCATTTCATTCATTTAAATAAAAAATCTTGCTTTTCTCAACTATTCAAAAAAACAACATTGTAGATATCAGAAAAATTCTCCACTATCTCTTTTATAATAAGCAAAATTCTCTTAGTATGTCCAAGTCATCAAAAATTATGACAATAAAAAACTATACTCTTTTTCATAAAAAAATTATTAAATTCAAATAGTCAACAGAGGGTTTTAACCCTTTGAAACTTTCTATTTTCCAACACTAAAAATAAACATATCAAATATCTTTAAATAATTTTTCTCTATCTTCAAGGAAATAGTATCAAGCAACTCTATCATCTCCTTAGAAAAATTCTCCTTATAATCAGAACCAATAATCACCTCTAATCACAAATCCCTATATTTAAAATAATATCATCTTTCATCTCTTACCAAAGATAACGAAACAGTATAAACAAATCCTGAGATATTCAATTCAAAATAAAAATCTAAATCTTCCTTGAACATAAAATCAATCTTATAATTCTCTCAGAAAAAAAATTTTCTAAGAACATTCCAGTTTCTATAATACTTATTTCTCAATCTATTATCCTTAAATACCATATTTAAAATACTCAAATCTCTATTAAAAGAAAATTCTGTAAATACTTTTTCTTTAGATACGATATAATTTCATATAACAAGATAGTCTAAATCCGTAGACAAAAAACTCAAAACAGCATCCTTAGGAGACTCAACAATAGGCTGTCATTTAACATTAAACGAAGTGTTAATCAAAACAGGAACTCTAGTTAAACTACAAAACTCCTTTATTAAATCATAATACTTTTTATTCTCATCAGAATTAACCGACTGATACCTAGCAGTTCCATCAATATGAACAACACCAGAAATTAAATATTTCTTATCCTCAACCACATCAGAAGAAAAAGTCATATATGAAGATTTCTTACCTAATTTAAAATATTCTCCTATAAACTCTTCCAAAACTACAGGAGCTAAAGGTCTCCACAACTCCCTTTGTTTTATCCTATTAACTCTATCCCTAATCTCCTCTGACCTAGAATCAGCCAAAATAGAACGAAATCACAAGGCCCTAGGTCAAAACTCGCTTCATCACTGAAACCATCAAATAATATTTCATTTTGATAACAAGACTCCTCAATCTTTCTCAATATTTTCAGAAAACTCAAATTTCAAATATTTAGAATATTCATTTAAGACCTTTAAAATCTCCTCATCACTATAAACATTTCCTAATCAAACTGATTTTATAGGAATCCTCTTTGTATTATTTCATATGATATGATATCAATAATAAGCAGCTCACAAAGACAATCAAGCATCATTAGCAGCAGGCTGAACAAAAATATTTTCAAAAGAAGTCCTCTCAAAAATCCTAGTATTAGCCAATATATTTAAACTCACACCTCCAGCCAAACATAAATTCTTAGACTTAGTCTTCTTTTGCAACCTATCAGCCAAATAAACCATAGCATTCTCAACCTCATACTGTACATGAGCAGCAACATCAGCAAATATACTATCAGTAATATTATTATTTAACTTCACATCAATATAATCACTTTCTCTTACTCAATACATTTCCTTCAATCCCTCAACTAAATTTAACCTATCATTTCAATATCTTTTTATGATCTCCCTACCTAAAAAAACATCATCTCAATCATAATCAAATAATCTTATATCCTTAAACCTAGAATAATTTCAATATGAAGAAAGCCCCATTAAAACTCATTCACTAAGTCAAACAAGCTGGCAAAATAGGGTATAAACAACACCTACTCATAAATTTCTAAAGTCATCCGTATAAACAAAACTATGCAACTGTTTATAATCATTTCAATCAAAATACCACATAACCTGAGAATTTTTTACTTTCTCACTTCATTCTCCATCTGAGCCATAGTAATCAACAGTCAAAACAGCAGCTTCATTAAAATCACTTGGATAAAAAGCACTAAAAGCATGAAAAAGATGATGCTTAGAACACTCTACATACCTCACATCTCAATCAATTTCCAAATATTTATTATTCACAACAACAAACTCACAATCTTCATAAGAGAAAATATCTCCAAAATAAAATTTAACAATCTTCAAAATATCCTCAAAAGGATATCAAAACTCTGAATTAATATAAGAATAATGTTTTATCTTAAACAATCTCTCCAACTCTATAGCATACACCTTTCACTCAAAAATAACAGACATTGAAAAATCATGCCCCTCCTTATTTCAAGAATTAAATCAGATGTATACTTTTTTTTTCATAAGAATTTTAATAATTTAACCTCACCCTAACCCTCTCCTCAAGGAGAGGGAACTTAAGGAATTTTACATTTTTATAATCCCTCCCCCTCGTTCCTCGGGGACTCCCTTTGAAAATAAGTTTCCCAAAAAACATACCACACCAAAACTTCTAAAAATATGGGGTCTTAGGGGGAGAAACTCTAATGAGTACATCTCGCTCTTAAGGTACCGGTCTCGTGTACACATTTTAGTAACTTGAGACCGGTACCTAGTGGCACAGTTGAAATTTTCTCCCCCTAAAATTTTTGTTACTTTTGATTCCAAAAGTAAACCACAAAACAATTAAAATCCCAAATAATCTCTTCCCAAAAAATAACTCCTCCAACTCATTTTAGTCCCCCCATCCTTAACAAGGAGGGGGTTAGGGGGGGGTTCCTACTATCCTCTCAAACAACGGCAACACAAAATAAATCCTCTCCAAAAACCTATCAACATTATCATCAAGCACACTCACATACTCATGCACAATCCCTCACTGATAATTCGTCTTATAATGAGAAAATCCAAAACCTAACTTCCTATTTAAATAATTAGCTCCCTCTTGTATTTCCTCAACAACAAAATTTATAAAATACTTATCATCTCATACACTTTTATACTTCACTAAAAATCCCTTCTTTCACTCCTCATAAAGCATCTTCAAATCAACCAATTCATATCATTCAACAAATAAAATCCTTCTAACCTTACTTGAAAGAACCTTCTCAACACCAGAAATATATTTAGAAACACCTTCATTAAAAACCTTCTTTATATGCAAATTAGAACTACAAGTACAAAAATCAGTATTACAAGTAACTCAGATGCTATCTCACCTCTTCATCAAATCTATTGCCTCATCTATACTATATTTTTTTCCTGCCAAAGTACTACATCAAGCAAATATAAGAGACAAGTCAAAGTTAATCAAGATATTAGTAGGAACACAAAAAGGATAACACAAATATCATCTAAAATTATTCAATCCACTTTCAATTATTTCCTTAGTATATGAAATCTTTTTATAAGTTCAATCTGTAAAATAAGCTTTTATAGAAGACTCTTTTTCTTCTAAATTCTTTCCTAAAGTATCATGATAAAAATTAAGAATCTTCTGATCATACTTTTTAGAAATAACTCATTTTTCTCTTATCAGGTTAAACTTATATTCATCTATATTCATACTAGCTTTACTTATAATCAAGTCTTTCATATCCTTAAACTCCTCAAAATCATTTAAATCAGTAGGAATCAAAAAATTTAACTCAAATTTTAATCCTTTTGATTTCAAAAGATTTATAATATTCACTATTTTTTCTCATGATTTATCCAGTTTTTTATATTCTAGATAATGATAAGTTATATAAAAAGAAAATCTACCACTTACTAACTTTTCTAGCTTATCACTAAGGTTTAGTATTAAATATCAATTTGTGGTAACTTGAACACTAACCTCTTCAAAAGACAATAAAAACTCAGCTATTTCAAAAAATTTAGGATTCAACAAAGGCTCTCCTCAGCTAAGTAAAATATTTATTTTAACATCTGGTTTTATCTCGAAAATAGACTCTAAAAAATATTTTATTTTTTCTTTAGATTTTTCATTGAACTTAAAAGTTCATTCATTCCTTTCTCAAGCTATACAGTAGTAACAAGAGAAGTTACACAAATATGTTAAATTAAATGCTATATCTATAACATTGCTTTTTGATATGATTTTTTGGAGTTTTTTTTGTGGCATGAAAGGTATATTAATTTTAGTTTTAAGTATTATAGTAGTGATAAGAAGTTTATCAAATTATTTAACAATACAAATAAACTCTCATCTATTTTGACTATAAAAACAATATATGATAGTATTTATATATTAAAATATAATAAATCATATTCCAATGAATGAAGAAACTATAAAACAAATATTTGCAGAAAAATGACTTTCCGACTGACTACATCCATTAGTTGCATGACCACTAGCAGAATCAATGACAAAAGCATGACTAAATACACCTGATGATGTATTAAAGATTATTGAAATATTTTGTGAAAACACAGAACATTGGGAATGAATAAGTATTGATAATTTATCAAAAGTTGTATCAATACAATATGATGAATTTAAGAAAAGACTATTAAGAGCTTTTGAAGAAGTTACCTTACCTCAAAAATTTAACAATTTTGATGAAAGTATTGAACATTTACCTAAAAATCTAAAACAAGAAGTTATTAATAATTTAATAAGTACAAGATGGAAAGCAATAAAACAATGATTTAAGAATCACACATGAAACCTTTTCATAGAATTTCATAATGAAGAAAGTAATATAAAAAATATTGAATATATTCACAACATAGAAAATCCTGAAAACCGTATAATTCACTTATATGTTGATTGAAAAGCTTATCAACTAACAAACAAGGATAATCTCTTCTATTTTTTCTCTGAGACAATACAAAAAAACATTGTTAGTTCTAGATTTCATTCTAGAGAAGTAAACTATAAATACATAGATCCAAGATATAAAAACGAATGAGTATGAACAAAAGAAGTTCAAGAATTACCTATAAAGACATGACTATCTGGTTTTGCATATAATATAAATGGTCATAGCCAACGAATAGTAGATCAAATAGAACTAATACTACAATTTGAAGAAAAACTTCCAAAGTGGTTTTATTGTATTATATGAATACTAGCAAACTCAGATGATTCTAACATATCAGAACAGATAACAATACTAACTGAGAAATATAATATAAAAGACATACCTAATGCAATGCAAGTTATAATGAGTTATTATGAAGAAATAATGGAAACAATAGCTCCATGAATAGAAAGAGGTATAGTTAATCAATTAAGGAGCTCTAAATCAGACCTTTGAAACCAAACAAAAGCTATTTGATATGAAGATATGAAAGAGCAAGAATTTTTATCTCCTAATTTTGAACATATATCAGATTTTCATAAACTCTTAGTTACATTTCTAAATTCATGAGAATTTATGCCATACTTTCACCAAGAAATTGCCTATGATTTAAGAAATATGTATGAAAATTTTCAAAAATTAATAAATAGTCCTGAAGCCATAGAATCTCAAACCATTATTGCTCAACTTTTTTCATGATTATTAAGTATTGATATAAGAATTAGACAAGCAGATACAATAATACAAATGGAACAAGATGTTCTTGAAATTAGACCTATAGCACAAGAAACCCCAGCATTTAGGGCTATTACACAGTTAATGAGTAATAATTGATATTTATACGACAGAAGAAACCTAGAAGAGACTCAAGCTTTATTAGAAAATATAAAATTTAACTTACCAGAAAAGTGAAAAAAACTAAAAGAAAGTATATATCAAAAATCGTTAGAACTTATTGATAAATTGATTAATAAGCTAAAGAAAAAGAATCCATACAAAGATGTGGCTAATTGATTATCTACAGCTCTATCAATAAAACAGACCTCTATTTCTCAAGAAGAATTATTACAGTTAGAAGCAGACTTTTTATTGCTAAAACTCTACTTTACAGAGAAAAAAGTTGATCCTAGATTATTCAATGCTATTGCTAGTGCATTTGAAAGAAATAATTATATATATTCTCCTAATTTAGTAGAAGAAACCAAAAGGTTAATAAAAGAAGCATTTGCTTCTCTTGGAAATTATTCAGAAGAAATTATAGGAAGTATAAATCTATGAATTTTTAATAACTTAATAAAAAATTTAACAGAATATTTTGATATAGAGAAATTAACAAAGATGTTTGAAATTTATATGTCTCAAGACTCAAAAGAATGATATAAAAAATATGGAAGAAAAATCTTACTATATATTCACCCTGATAAAATTCCAGAAAAAATAAGAGAGAAAATTACAAGCTCTGAAGCATATAAAGAACTAGTAAAAACTTTCACTTGACATTATACAAGAATGACAACATATGCTACAGCTTAAAAAGAAGAGAGAAAATAAAATTTTAGGGAGTGTGCATTAAAGTGTGTA
>DJMN01000073.1 GCA_002435385.1 Patescibacteria group bacterium UBA6489 | reverse complement strand
TTTATGGATTTTTTAGACAGCCTCGTAAAAAAAGGATATTTTTCTATAAATTTATTTATTTTATGGTTTATATCTTTCAAAAGATTACTTTAATTTGTAAAATATTTCTGAACTACCGATAAAGAATGTATTTGGTGTGAATTCAGAAAATAAATATCAATAATTTAAATTATTTTATTCTTTATGACGGAATTGTAAAAACATTTAAATAAAAAACAATTTTATATTTTAAATTTTTTGTATATAATCGTTTTCCGTGAGAGTAGGTATCTACTTGAGAGAATTCTCAAGAGGAAAGTCTGGACACCGAGAGAACAGGGTAAAAGGTAACACCTTTGGTTTTGTGATATATCTAAAACACAAGATACGGAAAGTGCCACAGAGACTATACTATCCAAACTTGTTTGGAAAAATGTGAAAAGTCATTTGATGTAGAGTAACCTGCTACAGGTGATGCTTCTTTTGAAGAAGTACGGTAAACCCTACCTGGTGCAATGGGAATGGTATTTTATAGAGATTATTGTTCTCTATTGTTTCTATAAAATATACCCAGCTTGAGCTTATGGGAGACTGTAAGCCTAGATAGATTGATACCGAGATACAGAATCCGGCTTATTACTCTCACTTTTTTTGAAATTAACAAACCTCACCCTAGCCCTCTGCTACGCTTTAACTTCAGAATAGTCGTAGCAAGTACTCCTTTCTTCACTTATCCTTAGAGAAGAGGGAACGGTAGGATTATTAACTTTATTATCTAACAGAATAATATTATGAAACTGGTTTTCACTTGAATACAAGGTTGTGGGAAATGAACTCAGGCTAGATTATTATGAGAAAAGTATTGATTTGAATTAGTTGAAATGTGATGAGAGCTTAGAAAAGTTATAGCTAGTGGTAGTGAATTATGAAAGAGAATAAAAGAAGTTATTGATGCTGGGTATTTAGTAGATGATAAATTGGGATGAGAAGTTATGAAGGGGGCTATTGATAGTTATAAAGAAAATGAAAATGTTATTTTTGATGCTTTTATCAGATTAGAGTGGAATAAAAAATTATTTGATGAATATTTACCTGAATATAAAGTAGTATTTTTTAATTTACCTATAGAAAAAGCAAAAGAAAGACTTTTATGAAGGATGTATGATAAAGCTACTTGAGAGACTTTTCCTGCTGGTACTTTTGTTAATCCTAAAACCTGATGAAAACTAGTAAAAAGAGATGATGATAAAGACGAAAAGTCTATTTTAAAAAGATTTTCTGAATTTGAAGAAAAGACATTGAAGATGGTAAAGATTCAAAGAGAAGAATGAAAGGTTATAGATGTTAATGCTGATCAGAGTATTGAAGATGTGTTTAGTGAGCTAGAGGAGAAGTTAGGATTGTAAACCTAACTTCTCCTCTAGCCTCTCCTCAAGGAGAGGGACAAGTAGGAAAAATATTTTTTATGCTCTCCCATATTTTCCCCCTCAATTGAGGGAAAAACGAGGAACGAGTAGGGGAAGTTTTTTTAATGAATTGAAAAAAATTGTAATGTATTTTGTAAATATTTTTTTATATATTATTTATGTTGTATTGATTTCAACTTTGAAGAGAGTTTAAGTTGTCTATTGCTGAGATATTAGCTATTTTTTCCGAGTGAAAAATAGAATATCTTGATAAAAAATTTTTAATTTTAGATAAGTTAGAAAGAGAGGAAGTTTTAGAAAAGGCTAATTTTTTATGATGAACAATAAAGATAGTAGAATTTTCTAAGAAGAATAGTTATGATGAAATAGATGAAAGTATCTTAGTTGTAGCCAAAAGTAAATGATGAAAATTTAATTATGGTCTTTCTATTTTCTGAGTAGAATCAAATTTAAAGACTCTATTAATAAATCTAAAAAAATATTTAAAGAGTAATTGAGTGTCATCAAGATTTGTAAATAAAGATTTTGAGAATTTGTCTTCTGCTAAGATTATTTGAGAAAAATTGGTTGAAAATAAAAGTGATTTTGTTGTGATAAGCTCTATAGTTTCCCCTCACCCTAAATCCTCTCTACTTTGAGAGGAAAAGGAGGCTACAAATTCATCAAGTGAATTCTGTTATTACTTTTGAACTACTGTTTGGGTTCAGGATATAGATAGTTATTCAAAGAGGGATTATTGAAAGGTTCGAGATATGGATATATGAATGCTTCCTCCAAAGCTATCTCAAATAATGATAAATTTATGTAAATCATCCCCCCTCCTTAATAAGGAGGGGGCTAGGGGGTGGTGACTTTATGATCCTTTTTGTGGATTAGGAACAATTTTGATTGAAGGTGTTTATATGGGAATTCGTAATATATATTGAAGTGATTTTAATCCTGATATGGTTAAAGCTACCAAAGATAATTTAGGGAAGTTGAAGTGAAAAGACTTTAAATCTGAAATAATTGAGTTTGATGCTAGGGATATGTGAGAGAATCCTATAATTCTGAAAAATAGAGATTTAAATATTGTTACTGAGGGTTTTTTATGAGAGGTTATGACTAAGAAGAATATTTGTATGGATAGAATAAATATTCAAAAGAAGAATTTGAGCAAGTTATATGAAAAGTTTTTCTCAGGTCTAAAAAAAGCTAATTTCAAATGAAATATAGTTATTTCTTTTCCTTTTTGGGAATTGAATAAAAAGTATGTTTATTTGAATGAGGTTTATGATATATTGGATAAGTATTGTGTTGTACAGCCTATATTCCCTGCTTCTTTCTATTCTGAATTTAATTCATTTACTAGTAAGTCTGGGAGTTTGTTGTATAAGAGGAAGAGTCAGTTGGTTGGGAGAGAGATTTTTAAGTTGACAATTAAATAAAAGCAAAACTTAAAAGTTTTGCTTTTATTTTTTCCCTTACTCCTCCATAAATCTATCAATATATCACTTCAACTCTTCATAATCATTTGCTATATCTATCTCAGGAAAAGCATCTGTTGCTTTTTTGCCTGGTTGAAAAAAACATCCTGCATCAGCTTCTTTTATCATCCCTGTATCATTAAAAGAATCTCATGTTGCAAAAGTTTTAAAATTTAGCTGTTTAAATCTCTTTACTGCCTGAGTTTTCTGATCCTGTATTCTAAACTTATAATCAACTATCTTATCATCTTCTACTATCAAATCATGACAAAAGATTGTTGGGTTTCATAATTTTTGTACAAATGGTTTACCTAGCTGTATAAATGTATCTGAAAGTATTATTACTTGCATTTTATCTCTCGCCCGATTTAGAAAATCTAAAGCTCATGGAAGTAAATCTACTTTTGATAATATTTCCTGCATTTTACTGTAAGTTATATCATTTTCATTTAGGTATTTTAACCTATGCTCCATTAATTTTTTATTATCATCGATATCTTTTGTAGTAAGCATAAGCTCCTCTACTCAAAATCCTTTAGCTACTGCTTGCCATAATTCTGGAGTAAGTACTGATTCCATATCTATACATAGAATTGTTTGTGTCATGGTTGTTTTTTATGTGTTAAAATGTTTAACTCCCCCTGCTCGTTCCTTGCTTTCCCCCTCAATGAAGGGGATTAAAGGGAGGAGCTTTATATGATGAAATTATTTATTATAAACTTCTTTAATTACTTCTGAAAGTATTTTTACTCATTTTTCTATTTCATGGTCTTCTACCGCTATACTTATTCTAAGACATTCACTTGTGTGTTTAAAATTTTCTTTTTTTATTCAGCTAAAAAATGTATTTCAAGGAACAACTAGTAATCCTCTTTTTTTCAGTATTTCATATAATTGTTCATCTGTTATTGGCATATTTTCAAACCATATAAAACTGAACATTGCTCATTCTACTTCATGTGTATACCATGGTATTTCGTCTGGCATATATTTACTATAACATTCTTCTATCCATTCAAATTTTTTCTTATATCTTGGTGTTATAATTTCTTTTGAAACTTTTTGTAGTTCTCATGACGAGACTGCTCTAACTGCTAATGCTTGTCCAAACTTAGCTGACATAAGTGCTAAATTTGAATGAAAGCTTTCTAAACATTTTATTATTTTTGGATTTCATACAACTATTCAGATTCTTTCTCATGGTAGTCATGCTTTTGAGAAGCTCATAGAGTACATCGTGTTTTTATGAAATTTCGTTTCCATTTCTGTATAGACTAGGTTTGGGATTGGTCATGCATATGCTGAGTCAACAAATACTGGTATGTCTGTTCATTCAACAAAATCATATATCTTTTGAACCTCTTCTTCTGTCATTATGTTTCCTGTTGGGTTACATGGTCTAGAGTAAATTACAGCTCCTACTTTTTCCCTATTTGGGAACTCTGATAGGTCTAGTTTGTATTTGAATTTATGTTTTCATGTTTTTTCTGGTTTTGGTGGTACTGATACAAACATATCGTCATCTAAAGCCATACATCAATATCATACGTAATCTGGGGATTGTGGTAGAAATATTCTTTTTCTACTACCGTCTGGCATTTCTCATGCAAAAACATTGATTCCATAAAATAATGCTCATTGACTTCATGTTGTTATAAGTATGTTTTCTTCTTCTATTTCTCTGTTAAATTCTTTTTTGAAATATTTTTTTATGGTTTCAATAAGTTTAGGGTATCATTTAGGAGCTCAGTATCTTCATATGATATCTCAAAATTCTTCTGAGGCTATTATTTTTTCTGAGTGTTTTCTCCGCATTGATATTAGTTCATCAAATACTAAAGGATTTCATGCTCACATATTAATCATTTTTCATCATGATTGTTTCATTGCTACTCATATATCTTGCATTAATCTTTCTATTCAGGATATAGCTGATTGTTTTTGTCATATTTTTGAATACATTGTTTTTTGTTATTTAATTATATTATTATTTATTATAAACTTCCTTTATAACTTCTGCTAAAATTCTCACTGCTTTTTCCATTTGCTCATCTTCTATTGTTACACTTATTCTCATACATTCTCTAGAATGTTTTATTTTATCTTTATCTATTCAGTTAAAGAAGGCATTTCATGGAACAAATAATACTCATCTCTCTTTTAGTTTTTCATAGAGCTCATCATCTGTTATTGGTAGATTTTCAAACCAAATGAAACTAAACATGGCTCATTCTACTTTATGTGCATACCATGATATATCTTCTGGCATATATTTATTTAAGAGTTTATCCATCAATTTGAATTTCATTCTGTATTTTGCTTGAACTAATTCTGCTGATATTTTTTTTAAGCTTCAATCTAATAAAGCTGATGTTATAAGTGCTTGTCAAAATCTAGATGACATTATAGATAAATTGGCATGGAAATTTTCTAAGTACTTTATGTATTTGGAATCTCATACTGCTACTCATACTCTTTCTCATGGTAATCAAGCTTTTGAAAAACTCATAGTGTAAATAGCATTTTTATGAAATTTTGTTATCATATTATTGTACACTAGGTTTGGAATAGGTGAGGCATAGGCTGAATCTATAAATATTGGAATCTCAGTTCATTCAACAAAATTGTATATTTTTTGAACTTCTTCTTCTGTCATTACATTTCAAGTTGGATTACATGGTCTAGAGAATATAACAGCTCAGATATCATCTTTATCTGGAAATTCTGATAAATCTAATTTGTATTTAAATTTATGTTCTCATATTTTTTCTGGTTTTGGTGGGACTGATATAAACATATCTTCTTCCATTCACATTCCACTATATCCTGTGTAATCTGGTGATTGTGGTAAAAATATTTTTTTTAATTTTCAATCTCTGGTTCTTCATCCAAATGCATTTACTCAGTAGAAAAATAATGACTGACTTCATGTGGTTACAAGTACATTTTCTTCGGTTATATCTTGATGAAATTCTTCTTTAAAAAACTTTTTTACAGCGTCTAGTAGAGGAAAATATCATTTTGTAGATCCGTATCTTCATATAACTTCTCAAAAATTTCCTGATTCTAACAGTTTTTTTGTATGTTGTGTCCAGAATTCTTCAAGTTCTTTGAAAACTAGAGGATTTCAAGCACTCATATTTATTACTTCTCATGAGGCATTTTCTAATGTATGTTTTATATCATTCATTATCTTTCTAACTCCTGATAGGTTAGACATTTTCTCTCATACTTTTGATACCATAGTCTTGTTTTTTTAAATATAAAAAGTTATAGATTAATATATTAATTTTTGCTAAATAATCAAAGTTTTTGTTATTTTTTAATTTTTAGTTATTATTTAGGAAACAATAAAACCTCTCTCTAAATTCTCTCTCCTTTTCAGGAGAAAGAAGCTATTAGTGTACAAGTGATTAATATAGAATAAAAATATTTAAAATGATTTATGATGTAATTATTATCTGAGCTGGAGCTTCAGGATTATTTTCTGGAATTTGTTTGGATAAAAAATTAAAAAAGTTGATATTAGAAAAGACTAGTAAACCTTGAGCTAAAATTTTGTTGTCAGGTTGAGAAAGGGCGAATGTGACCAATATGTATGTAGATGATGAAAGTAGTTATTTTTCACAAAATAAGAAATTTCTAAAAAGTATTTTTTCAAAATATAATCAGTGGGATTTTATGTGATTTTGTGCTGAGAATTGAATAGATCTTGTAGAAGAAGATAATTGAAGAATGATTTTAAAAAGCTGAAATAGTTCTGAGATTTTGAATTTATTTTTGAAAAAAATCAGAGAGAATAATTGTGAGTTTAAGGTTAATAGTGAGGTTAAAAGTATAATATCAAAAAATAGTTACTTTGAAATAGAATTAGTAAGTTGAGAAAAATTTATAACTAAAAAAGTAATAGTTTCTTCTGGTGGAAGAAGTTTCTTTCAGGTTTGAACTACTTGAGATGGTTATAGCTTTGCAAAAAAATTTTGATTGAAAATGATTCCTACTTTTCCTGGTCTTTGTTGAATAAGCACAAAAAAGGATTTAAAAGAATTATCTGGAATAAGTTGTAAAGCTAAGGTTAGTTTAATTGATAAGAGTGTAAATAAAAAGAATAAAATTATTTACTCAGAGAGTTGAAGTATGCTTTTTACTCATTTTTGATTGAGTTGACCTATTATTTTTAATTTGAGTGTAGCTATTTGAGAATATTTATGATGAATGAAAATAGAGAGTAATAATTTTGAGAAGTATTTTAGAGATAATTTAGTTGTAGAGATAGAATTTGATTTAAATGGTTTAGCTAAAAAAATTATTAAATTCTTTGATTTTGAAAATGCAGAAAATGATAAAATTATATTGGAGTTACACTCTTTTAGAAGTTGGAAAGAAGCAAAAGTAACAACTGGTTGAATTGATTTAAATGAGTTTGATAATCATATGCAGTCTAAAAAACATAAATGATTATTTTTTGTTTGAGAGGTTGTTGATGTTACTTGAAAAACTTGAGGTTTTAACTTGCAGTGGGCCTGGAGTAGTGGAAAGGTTGTGAGTGAATTTTTGAATGGAAAATAAATTATTTTTTAGCTAACATATAATTATATCACCTATTAATTATAGAAATCTCTTTAGGGTATTTTTTTGTGAGAAAATTAGAAAAGCTATTTAAAATTTTATTGAGACTGTTCAAAAAAGTGTGTAAATAGAAACTTGGTAGGACTCCCAAAAATTAAACAGTAAGAATTAATAAAATTATGATATATGAATAGCTCACATATACTAAATTTTGTTAAGAATATTTTTTAAGAAAAAAGTATGGGAATATGAAAGAAAGTTCCAGAAGAACTAAAACAAGATTTAGATAGTTATAATACTATTATTGTAATCATGAAATGTCGAAATTGAGAGAATCTAGCAAAAATTATTTGAGAAGAAATTCAAAATCATGTTCTTGAAATCTTAGAATTAGAATTAAAAAATCCTTAATTGCACTACTTTCCTATTTTTAGGCTTACTCATCTCATATCTTCCATACAACTGATATTTTCTCCTTAATAAGTTTATTTTTGTATAAAGATTAAATTTATACTCTTTTGAGGCACTGCCTGCTTTGTAGAGTTTTTCATATTTTGGAACTAAATGAGGAAAATTTCATCTTAAGAATTTATAAAACATATTTTTGGTATTTCATCGTAAGTGTAATGCTCAGGTCAATATGAAGCCAAAATTATATTTTTTTGTAAGCCTGAAAATATCGTCTAAATTTTTATCATCATCAGAAATATATGGGATTATTGGCATAAATAAAACCCCTGTTTTACATCCGATGTCTTTGAATTTTTTCAGCATTTGTATTCTCTCAAGTGTTGGTGCCGCATCTGGTTCAATTAATTTTCTCTTTTTTTCATCAAGTGTTGATACAGAAATCATAATTGAGACTTCAGAGATTTGGTTTAATTTCTTTATTAACTCAAAATCACGGAGTATAAGAGTTGATTTAGTTACTATAACTAGAGGATTTTTATTTTTTATAAATGCTTTTATTACCTTAGGCATAATTTCTATTTTTTTTTCTGCTGGTTGATAACAATCTGAGATTCCACAAAGATTTATGGAGAATCATCACCATTTCTTTTTTCAGAGTTCTTTTTCTAAAAGTTCGTGAGCATTTGATTTTACATAAATTTCATCAAAAAAATCTTGTGATTCTAAGTATTTATGTGAATATTGTGCAAAGCAGTATTTACAATTATGCCCACAACCTCTGTAGATGTTTGCATCCCAATTTGTAGCAAAGGTTTGTTCATGATAGTGTAAGATTGTTTTTGATTTTATTTCTTTGAGCATTTTTTAATTAAAACAAGTATATATTTTAATTATATACTTCTATTTTTAGAATTCAAGTTTTTTAGATAGTTTAATCCTTTATTTAAAAGAATTTTCTAGAAAATATTGCAAATAAAAATATTGCTCCTATAATTCCCCTCATCATTTTTTGATATATTTTATATTTTTAGTTTTTATATGGCTAATTTAAAAGAAAAAATCAAAGTAAACTGGAAATCTGGTTTAACTGTATCTTTGGTTTCTTTGCCACTTAGTATAGCCTTATCTGTGGCATCATGAGCTTGACCTCTTCCTTGAGTTATAGCTAGTGTTTGGTGATGTTTGATTGCATCAATTTTTGGTGGTAGTAAATATAATGTTGTATGAGCCGCTTGAGCTTTAACTACACTTTTAAGTACATTTGCTGCTATCAGTACTTTTACAAATTGATTAGGGACTTTTCCTATGGCTTTTGTACTGCCTTTTGTCGCTATTTTAACTTGATTGGTTATTTTGGTTATTTGGGCATTTAAATTTGAAAAATATTTGATCTATGTTCCATCTAGTGTCATGTATTGATTTGCTGCTTGAGTTGCTATAACAATTGCTTTCAGTCAGTTAAATGATATGCTTTGATTAACTGGTGTTACTCCTTCAACTCATTTTGTATCAAAGCTTATGAATTCTTTTGATAAGATTGGGACGTTTTCATTATCAACTTTTATAGTTTTTGTTTTGACTTTTGGTATTATCTTGTTTCTTAAAAGGATTAAGTTTGTTTTACCTTGAGTTGTTGTTGTAGCTTTTTTGTGAGTTATTTTTGGAATGGCTATGGCTCATTTTGGTTGGGATTTATGAGTATCAACTTTGACTAGTAGATATCCTGATGTTGTAAAATGAACTCTTTTTATTCCTTTGAGTTTTTCAAGTTTTTTTGATTTGTTAAAAAATTCTGATTTTATATATTCTATAATCAAGGTTTCTGTTGTTGTTGCATTGATTGCTGTTTTGGAGACTTTGATAACTGCAAAATTGGCTGATTCTATAACTGGAACTAAGTTTAATCGTCGTAAAGAGATGCTAGGTTTGGCTTTAGCTAATATGTGATCTGGTTTTGCTGGTGGTTTGCCTACTACTTGAGTTTTTGTGAGAACTGGTTTAAATATAAAGACAGGAGCTAATAATTCTATATCTTCAACTATTGCTTCTGTTGCAACAGGTATTTTAACCATAGTGTTATTTCCATTTTTCAAATATATTCCTATGGCTGTTATTGCTTGAATTTTATTTAATACAGCTTTGGGATTAATTGAGTTTGAGAAATTTGAAAAGTTTTGGAAAGATGATAAAAAGAGTTTCTTGGTTTCTATTGTTGTTGCTGTTATCACAATATTTGAAGATCCAAGTATTTGAATTTTACTTTGAGCTACTTTAGCTTTACTTTTCTTTGCTGATAAGCTTTCTAGATGAGAGTTTGAAGCAATGTTGGGTTCTAAGAAAAAGACTATAGTGCATCAACATTGAGCTATCTTTAGATGTCATGATGATTCCGTTGAGACTGTTGTTTATAGTGTTGAAGGTATTTTGGTTTATTTGGATGCTTCTAGTCATTTTGATAATTTAGAGAAAATTGCTAATTTAAAAAATGTAAAAAATGTGGTTTTAAGAATGAGGGATTTGTTTTATGTTGATATTGATTGACTTGATATTTTGGAAGAGGCTATAGAAAAGTTGATAGAAGCATGAAAAAATGTTACCTTCACAATGCCTAGACCTGAGACTTATAAATATTTGAAGAAAAAAGAATTTTTTAAAAAGGCTGAAAAAGGCAAGTTAGTATTTCAAAAAACTAGGTTGGCTTTGGATTCTTTGGGGTATTAAATTCTAAGTTATATTTTCCTAATGGCTATTATTCAACTAAAGTTTTAATTCCCAAATGAAGGTTCTAAAGATGATTTCTCTCCTACTAAACAATGTTTGGGGGTAAAAATTCTAATTTGAAGTTAATAGATTTGGTATACAAAGTTTCTAATTTAAAAAAGACTTAAAAAATTAAGTCTTTTTTTGTTATATTTTTTTGATTTATCATAAGCATTTATGTTAATATACTAATATATAATTTTTACATAAAAAATATGCAAAATTATTGAAATGTGAGCCATATTTTTAAATTGCTTAGTTTGAAGTGAAAGCTTTGAAAACTGTTTATTCATCTAATAATTCAAGCTTTTGCTATTTCTCTAATAGCAATTTTTGTTCCAGTTTATTTATTAACTATAGGTTTTTCTTTATCTCAGGTATTTTTATACCTTTTAGTTGAGTGGACTTTTTTCTGACTCTTTGCTCCTATTTATTGAAAAATAATAAGCAAGGTATGATTAAGAGAGATTTTATTATTTAGAACTCCTGTTTATATTACTTGATTAGTCTGACTATTTTTCTTGGAGAATAATCCTATTTTAAAAGAATTTTATCTAATTATCCCTGCTATAATCTGAATATCTAGTTCTTTATATACACTGTCAATCACTACATTGTTTGCAAAATATATGTGAAAAAATAATCACGGAGCTAAGACCGCAAAGCTGATTTCTTATCCTCATATATGTTCAATTGCGGGTCCTACTATCTGAGCTTTCATTGCTTCTATGTTTGGTTTTAATGTATTACTTATTTTGGTTGCTGTATTATTATTTTTGTCTGTTATTCCGATTTACTTGATAAAGAAAAAGATAGAACTTCCAAAATTTGATTTCAAAGTTTTGAGTAAAATAAAACTTGATAAAAAAGAGTTTATTTTATTGAATTCTTATTGAGCAAAAACTTTGATTTTTTCATTAGTTTTGCCTATAACTTTATATTTGTATTTTAAAGATATTATTTCTTTGTGAATAATTGTAACTATTATTTCTCTTCTGAGTGCTTTGTTTACTATTTATCTTGGTAAAATAAATGATAAATTCACAAAATTTCCTCTCATAAAAATCTGAGCAATACTGACTTTTTTCATACTTTTTTCAATGGCTTTTTTCATAAAAAGTGAGATTTTATTCTATTTATCTATAATCTCTGGATTTATAAATGTTTTGATAAATCTTCCTTATGAGACTTATCTTTATAAAAAATCTAGAGAGCATAATAATCCATTAGAATTTTTGGTTTTTAAAGAATTTTCATTGTTTTTTGGTAGGGTTATATTGTTTGTAATTTTAACAGTATTTTTTTCAAATATAGAAGTGGCTTACTATTTTGCAGCTATAGTTTCTTTGGTGTTTTTATTTTTATAGTTTCTATAAACTTTTAATTTCTATCTAAAAGGAGGTAATTCTGTTTTTTCCATCCTTTGATTTGCTGGAGTTACATAAAACCATTTGATATCTAGTAGTCAGCTTACCATGTGTACTTCTATAGGTTCTCAAATATTTATAATATCATATACATCTTTAGTTACTTCAATGTATACCATATTATTTCTTACTTTAAAATAATAATCTTTAGACCTATGTCTTCATCACCTGATTTTTATATATTTATCACTAACTAATTCTTTAGCTATTTCTTCTGGTTTATTTACGGCAAAAAAATTTACAACTCTTACACTTCCTGAAAAATAAAGAGAAAAGTAAAATAAAAAAAATATAAATAGTTTTACTTTTAAAAACTTTATCTTGTATAGAACAAAAAAGAAAATAATTGAAAAAGTAATGGTTAAAAATATTGTTATAATGATTAATCTATCAAGATTTCAAATATTTATATAAATATCTTTAATCGTTAAAGCAAGTGATGGGACTAATACTGCTGGAAATACATCTTCTTGCCATTGTCTTCAAAATTCTGAAATAGATATACTAACTAATCCTCTTCAATAAATAATTAAAGTCAAAGCCAACAATGGTATTGCAATTGTTATGATTATTATGATTTTATTTATGAATAATGCTATATCTGGTGGGAAAATTAATAATGAAACAAATTTTTGAGGGAAAAAAATAAGTAATAGCGAAAAGATAAAGCCTCACCAGTTTAATATCTTTCTAATTGTTGCTATTCTTTTTACAAATAATTCCTGTTCTTCTTTTGTTTTTCATATTTTTGATAGTATTTTATCTTTTTCGTCTTGATATTCTGCTGAAGTTATATCTTTTAATTTGGTTCTCAGAATTTTGGTTAATTCTTTATTTTTACAAAAATATAGTGGCATTTTTATTGAGCTTTTAGAAAAGTCTGTATGAATTATTTCATAGTATTTATCTATTTTTGTCTTATTTTTTGTACTATTATCTATTTTTGTTATCTTGTATCATTTTGCATCACTGAATAGAAATTCTTTTCTAGAAAATAAATCAATAAAGACTATTTTATCTTCATCTATTATTATTTTTCTTCTTGTTATACAAAGTAATCATGATAGATATAAAAAAGCTATAAGAATTTGAAGGATATGATTGTCTATAAATATATAATTGAAAACAGGTTTAATAAATAAAAAAATTAGTAAAGATACAACTATAGGTATTATTATAACCAAAGATATATATTTAATATCATGCTTATATGTTTTGGGAAATTTATATTCTGTCATTTATATAGATTTAAAAATATTATTTAGTGTTGTATATTTTAATTATTTACAACATAAATACAATTTTATTCAAGTATTTCTAAATCTTTTAAAGCAATCCGTAAAGAATCTTCTATTTGATTATGGCAATATAAGCCTAGAGCTTTTACATCAGTATCAAATTTAACTAATCATCTCTCCCCTTCTCCTGTAACTGCTGGAGATATTTTTAGTTCATCACTAACCATTGTTCAGGTTGTTCATATCAGTTGCCAATAGTTTTCTGCTTTATCTGTATTTTTTGGAGTTTTTGTTGTTCATTGAAAGGATTTTAGTTTCACTTTTGTTCATTTTTTAAATTTGTTTTTCATGGTGTTTTATTTAATTATTGATTATAACTAATCCCAATCTTCATTAGACCTACTTCTATAATAGTCCTTTTTACTTATATAGTCTGTATTTTTTCAAAAATATCATGGTGATTTTCTTACGTGGTTAACGATATCTATCATATATAATATAGGATTTCTTCAACCGAGTTTTTGTAACGGAATCATATAAAATCTTTGGTTTTCAGCTATTTTAAGAACTATTCAGTGAAGTTCAATATATATATCTTTTATTTCGTTTATATGGATATTTATACTTCTTCCATCTATCAAATTTAGTGTAAATGTGTTATTGTTTGTATCAAATATGCTTTCGGGTGTTCACTTCTTGAGACCTAGTTCTCTGTAGAAAAAATAGAATGGCCATACAAAAATAAGAAAAAAATTAATTATTTGTCCCTCTTTAAGATAAATAGCTAGAGCAAGTCAGAGAATTATAACTCAAATAAATATTATTGTTTTTTTATAACTATAATTGTATTCACGAGCTTTTAGTTTTATTTTTGAAGAAAGTTTTTTCATAATATTTTATTCTTAACATGAAGAAATAGATATACATATAATAAAATTATTTTGACTCTTTAACTTAAAATTTATGATAAGGTAATACCGCTACCGTAACAATTAACATTCCCAAAATAATACTTATTCAAAAAACAAATGCTCTACTTTTTAATTTTAAGATTTTAAAAATAAAAATAGATAAAATGTATGTAATAAAATTACATAAAAATATCGCAGGTTGATATACAACAAGTATGAAAATAGTGATAAACAACAAATCAGGAAAACCATTAATTCCATTATTATATTGACTACCATTAATAACACTTAGAAGTGCATAAGCAAAAGTAATCAGATCTAAAATCAAGAAGCTAACAAGTAATTCTGAAACGAGTAATCCTAAAGAATATTTTTTCATAAATTTAACATTAGCAAAATATATTAAATAATATGTAGATTATACATTTTTTTTATAATCAAACAAATTAATTTGACTTAAGAAATTTTTCTATACAATAATTTCCATACTTTATAGATACTAAGTATCAATAATATGAATATTAAAAAAATTCTAAAGAATAACCAGTATAGGATAACAAAAGAGAGAGTGGATATATTTAAGTTTTTAGAAACAAAACATATTTTCACTTATAATGATATCCTAGAAAATTTTAAAAATATTTGAAGAGCTAGTGTGTTTAGGACTTTAAATCTATTCTTAGATTTAGGAATTATTAGAAAAATAGATGTTTGAGAAAATGCGATTACATATGAAATAGATGATGAATCTAATCATCATGAACATATGAAGTGTGAAAAATGTAATAGAATAATGAGCTTTCATTCTGAATGAATTTGCCAGAAGATTATTGAGGAGGCAAGAAAAATATGATTTAGAGTGAAATCTCATAATGTTTGAATTATGTGAGTTTGTAAGGATTGTAGGTAGGGGTTTATTTTAGAACTCCCCCTTGCTCGTTCCTCGCTTTTCCCCTCAGTTGAGGGGGACTTAAAGGGGAATTATTTAATTTTAACACTAAAAAAAATAATTATATGAAAAAAATTACTAAAATATCTTTGATAGTATGAGTACTATTATTAGTATTTGTGTTATATCTAGTTATAGCTTTTATGATGGAAGTAAATAATGAGAAAAAAGAGTTTGAGAAACTTTATTGAGAACATGATAACAAAATAAAAATAACTACTTCTATAATTCCTATTGCTACAATAACAAGAACTATCTGATGAGATTTTGTTGAAGTAAATAATTTAGTTTGAGTTGGTGTTAGTCCTCATGGTTTTGATATAAAACCTAATCAGATGATTAAGGTTGCTGATTCTGATTTGGTAATTTATTTATGACTTGAACATATAGATGGTTTTATTAAAAAAATTAAGGTAAAAGATTATTTAAATATTTCTTATTGAATGGAACTTTTGGAATGATGAGAAGATGAGGATGAACATGATGAAGAAGTTCATGGATGAGATGAATATGAAAAAGATCCTCATATTTGGACTAGTAGTGAAAATGCTATTTTGATAGCTACTAAGATAAAAAATAAGCTTTCAGAAATTTCTCCTGAAAATAAAGAATATTTTGAAACAAATTTAAAAAAGTTTTCAGATGAATTAAATAAAATAAAAAAAGACTTTTTAGAAGATTTTTCTTGAAAAAAACAAAAAGAGTTTATTATATTTCATGATTCTTATAATTATCTTTTCAAAGAGTTAGGGATAGATGATGATAAAAAATTGGTTTTTAGAAAATCTGTTATCTCTGAACCTGATTCAGAAGATATGAAAAGACTAATTGATGAGATTGAGAATGATTGAGTGAATATTGCTTTTAAAGAGCCTCAATTCAATGATGAAACCTTCAAAAGATTTACCGAGAAATATAATCTAGAAGTTAATATGCTTGATCCTCTATGATATAATACCTGAGCTGGTTGATATATAGAATTTTATATGGATAATTTAGAAAGTTTAAAGGTTATTTATGAATAAAGTTTTAGAATTAGAAAATGTTTGTTTTTGATTTGATAATAAAAAAACTAGTATCCTAAAAGATATTAGTTTTTCTGTGTCTAGTGGAGATGTTGTAAGTATTATCTGAGTAAATGGTGCTTGAAAATCTACTCTTTTAAAAATTATAGCTGGTGTTTATAAAGTAAGTTCGGGGAAAATTAAAAGAAATTATAAGAGATTGGCTTATGTACCACAAAAAATAGATATAGATTCAACTTTTCCTATAAAGATTTATGAGTTTATAAAGATTTACAATAAATGAGTGGATACTGAGGAAATAAAGAGTTATTTAAAAAAGATTCATTCTAAAAATTTGTTTAATAAAAATTTATCTGATTTAAGTGGTTGAGAACTACAAAAAGTTTTAATTGTGTCTGCCCTTATATCTAATCCTGATTTGATTTTGTTGGATGAGCCAACTGCATGAATTGATATTATTTGAGAAGAAAAATTTTATGAGATTATATCAGAAGTAAAAAAGGCTTTTCCTGAACTTTCTATTATTCTTGTTTCTCATAATATAAATTTGGTTTATAAAAATAGTGATAAGGTTATTTGTTTGCATGAGGATAATTTTTGTTGTCATGGTACTCCTATTGAGGTAAAAAAGAATTCTAAGATAAAAGAAATTTTCTGAAAATATATGTTTCCATATGAGCATCATCCTCATGAGAAGGATGAGCATTAGATTTTATATAAAATAACGTTGAAAGTTATGAATTACAAACATATAATAAGTTTCATTATTCCAATTATTTTGGTTATATTTTTATCAAGTCTAATTCCTGAAAGTACATGTTATGATTGATGGAATAGTAATTCTATTTGAAAAATGTGAGCTTGTTCTCATCATTGATGAGTAAAAAGTTATTGATACCTTTTAATTTTTATATTAGTATGAGCCTTTTTTCTATGATTATGGATTTTTGCTTTTTTAGATGATAATAATTTCCAAACTAAAGTTAAAAAAAATATATATAACACTCTAAATAAATTTAGGTGAATATTTTATTTAGTGTTAGTAATTATTATATTTTTTACAGTTCTTATTTTCTTTGAAAAAGATAAGAATCTTAAGACTAAAACATATAAATCAAATTTTTCATATGATGACTTATATAGTACTAATTTAAAAACATACTCTAAAGATAACATAGAATTAGCTAATGTAAAAGCAAGTTCATATTATGAAAAAACCTTAGAATTAAATAATATAAACTTAAGCGAAGTAAAAACAGGTTCATACCATGAAGAAACTTTAGGGTTAAATTATATAAATTCAGATAATATAGATAATATAGATTGTTGAGTTTGAGGATTTTATAGTGATATTTTAGAAACATGTAACTGTAATCTTTGATATTGACTTTGAAATGACTGAAAATGCATAAAAATAGATTGTTGAGTTTGAGGATTTTATAGTGATTTTTCAAAAAAATGTAGCTGTAATCTTTGATATTGACTTTGAAATGACTGAAAATGCATAAAAATTAATTAATAACAAATAGATAATGCTAGAAATACTAAGATATGATTTTTTCCAGTATGCAATAATTTGATGAGTGCTTATATCACTTATTTCATCAATTTTTGGTGTTTTTATTGTTATGAGAAAAGAGGCTAATATAACTCATTCTATATGAAATCTTTTATTTTTATGAATTGCTGTATCTCTTGTTTTGAATTCTAATTATTATATTTTTGCTTTTATTTTCTGAATAATTTGAAGTTTTTTTATATATTTGATTGAAAAGTCTAGGTTTATAACAAAAGAATCTACAAAGGAGATTATTTCTCAAGTTTGAATGGCTTGAGCTTTGTTTGTAATTTGATTTATGGATAAGTTGAGTCTTGATATAAATAATTTATTGTTTTGAAGTATTTTGTTTATAAATAAATTGGATTTAATTATTTTGTTTGTTTTATTGATAATTGTATCTGTATTATTTTTTTATTTTTGAAAAAATTTTATTGCTATGATTATAAATGAGGATATAGCTAAATCTATGTGAATTAATGTATGAATCTATAAACTAATATTTCTTGTCTTGCTATCTATTTTTATTGCTATTGCTATAAAGATTTTTGGTATTTTGCTTGTTTGAGCCTTTTTGGTTATTCCTACAAATACTGCAAAAATATTATCAAATAGTTTGAAAAATGTGTTTATATTTTCTGCTATTTTTTCTGTTTTGTGAGTAATTTTTTGATTATTTGCTTCTTATTTTTTGTGAACTTGAAGTGGGGCTACTATTGTTCTTGTTTTAATTTTATTTTTTGTTTTTAGTTTATTAATAAAAAAATGTTTAAGTAAATAGGTAAAGGACCTTCCCTATAAAGGGATGGTCCTTTTTTAAAAAAAACATGGACAACTATTAAACGGTTTCGCCAAGATCTCTTAAAATAGAAGAAAATAGATTTTCTAGCTCTTGAGTAGATAACTCTTGTCTCAATGTTTCAAGCTGTTTCTTTGCCTCATCTGTATCCATATGCTCAACAACTGCACAGTTGATATACTCAATAAAATTCTTTTGAGTAATAACCATGTCATAAACAGACTGAATTGCAGAACTGACGACTTCCCCGTCAATAGGCATCTTAGCCCTGAAAAGATCCTATATTTCAGAGAGTTTATTATATTCGGCTTCTAATAAATCTACTACTGTGTTAAGCGCATTTTTATCAAGGGGTTTAACACAGAAAAAACGCAAAGATACAGCAGTTCTTGCATAACTCTGTACCATTCCTTTTAACTGCTGAATTCTCTCAATACCCGTATCTCTATTCATATATTTCTCCTTTTTAGTTTTTTACGAACTAAAGTAAAAAACGAAGTGCA
>DJMN01000039.1 GCA_002435385.1 Patescibacteria group bacterium UBA6489 | reverse complement strand
CACTTCGTTTTTTACTTTAGTAAAGCCGTAAAGGCATAAAACAAAAAAAGTCCTTGGGTTAATAGCTTAAGGCGGGAGAAAGGTTATGAAGTCTGTTGCAATGATTTTGTTAATATTGGGGGCTGCTCTGACGGTAAAGGCAGCAGATTTACCAGGCGAAACAAAGGAAAGAGTGGAGTTTCGCCTTTGGCAACTGGGTCATTACAAGGCAGGAGTCCCTCAAAAGGGACAACTCCGATATGAAGGAAAGGACTTTAGGGGTTTTAAAATATACTCCTTTGGTTCTAGAAAAGACTATGTTTTTTTCTCAGGAGTAGATGCTCTTTTTGATGGTTCACCTGACAATGAAGAAGAGGTTGTCTGTCTTTGGAAGCTTATATGCCCAAAGTGCCGGTTTGACCAAGCCGTGAGACATATGTGGTTCTGGTGGCCATTGACCAAAGATAAGTGTATTTTACCTCCTCCTATCCCATAAAAATAGCCTGAGTTCCAGTTGGGGGTATAAGCCTCAATTGGATGCTTTAGGTCGGCAGAAGAAAGGCACAGGGTCTCCCCCTGTGCTTTTCTAATTCTCTAAATCTTAAAAATCTATTCAATCACCAACATCTTAGGATACTCCACCAAATTTTTAACACCATTTTCAGTTACCAACACATCATCTTCTAACCTAACACCTCAAAGCTCAGGGAAATAAAGTCCAGGTTCAACAGTCAAGATATTTCAAACTTCCAAAATATCCTCAGAAGACCCATTTAAATTAGGATTCTCATGAATATCCAAACCAAAACTATGACCAGTTCCATGAACAAAACCTGATTCTCACTTTGTTATAAAACCACTATCATCAAAAATATTTTTACAAATGTTATGAATATCCCTATTTTCTACTCATGGTTTTATAGATTCTATAACCTTGTTTTGTGCCTTTTCAACTATATTAAAAATATCTAACATTCTCTGAGAAGCTTTTCATTTTACATAAGTTCTAGTTATATCAGCAAAATATTCATTACTTCTACTCTTTGGAAATATATCACAAATAATCAAAGAATTAGGTCTAATTTCTCCATGACCCCAATGATGAGGAATAGCAGTTTGATTTCAAGATGATATAATAATTCATTCAGATGAAAACATACCTTCTCTAAATAATAATATTTCAATCTCAGATTTTAGAAATTCACTTGTTAAAATACTTCACTGAAAAAGTATTTTATCTCATTTTATTTGAGACTCTCTCAATATAAATTCTATTTTTTCAAAAGCCTTTAAAGTTTTACTTATGTTTTCTTTTATGAAATTTATCTCTCTACTATTTTTCTTTTTTCTATCAGGAAAAAAAGATGATACAGGAGAAATATTTATCTCTCTACTTCTCAAATAATCAGCCATTCCCAAAGAAAAATTTTCAGGAACATTTATAATCTCATCTAAAAGATTAAATTCCTTTAAAATTATAAAAGCAAGTTTGTTTGCTCTGCTAGTCTTATCATTTAATTCTTTTGATTTATTTATCAAATCATTTGATAAAATAGCTTTTATTTTTGGATTTTTATTTTTCTCTTCAAAAGCTTTAATCTCACGATAATCCAGAAAAACATATTTTCTATCATCTATTTCTAGATAGAAAAAAGGATCTGTAATATTATGTTTTACAGCATAGTACATATCACTATTTTTCGTGTTAGCATAGATTAGTTTTGGCATATTATTATTTATCATAAAATTTAAATTTTATACCATTTTAACCCCCATCATATCATAATATTTTTTAGCATTTTGTTTATCTCAAACTAAATAATATAAATTTCATAATCTATAATACTCATCCATAGAAAGGTATTTTCTAGATTTAACATAAATTTTATAATATTTCAAAGCACCTCAATAATTTCAGACTTTATAATATAAATCAGCTAATCGAAAATTATAATCAATATAGCTATTCTTTTGGGTGTTTGCTAGTTTCTCATAGTATTTTATAGCTCTGTGATAATCTTTGTTTGTATAATAATAATCTCCTATAGCATTTAAAAAGTTAAAAAATCCTGATTGATTTTCAACAGGTAACTTAACTGTATAGTACATATCTTTATTATAATATTGCTTATTATAACTGGTCTCATAAGTTGTATAACTAAATAAGGATTCATCATTTAATATACTTCAAGGTGGATAGATATGAAAAAATCTATTTTCACTCTTATTGAACCATTTATACCATAATTTTGGGAGTCTTTTATTATACCATTCATCTTTTAAATTTAATTCCATAACATTTTTCATATCACTTCATAGTTTTTTTACTACATCGTTTACATCTCAATCTATTAAATCTTGATCTCTTATCTTTACAAACTCATTATTATAATAGTCTACAACAAATAAATTATTATTTGATGTTTTTAATGTATTAGGAGAATGACAAGGAAAATCCGAACTAAAATAATCAAGTCATATTTCTCTTAACATTATCGTTGAAATGAATGAATAGCCCTGACAGCAAGGTCTTCCAGTATTTTTAATAAAGCTTGGATTAAATCAATAATCTCAATAGGGTAATAGTGGTACTATAGAGTTTATTTCTTTTACGATTCTAATCTCTTCTTTTTCAAGTTCCTCTGGTGTTAAATTTTCCTTTTTCTCTTTATATTCTTTTTTCAATTCTGGAATTTGCATCGCCTCCCAAAACGTCTTGTATCATTCTTTTTCCCATTTTTCTATTATAGGAATAAGATTTTTAAAATACTCATAACTTTTATCATATATTTCTTTGTACTCTTCATATAATTCCTTTTCTTTACTACTTCTTGGTACCTTATTTTTTAAAACAAAATAAGAAGTTAAATCTTCATATAAGTCCTTTAAAACTTCAAATCATAATTCATTTACTAAAAGTTCCTTTCCAATACTCATCAATGTATCAACAAAGGTATATTCAGGAGTCCTAACAATAGAATCTAAATTATCTTTTGTATTATATTGCAGATTCATAATAGGTCATCTTCTATGTTCTTTATCTTTTTCTATATATTCTTCATATCACTCTTTCTCAAGAGCTTTAAAATATCTTTTAAATAAATTAATTTTACTATTTTTAAATCTTTTTTGTTTTATTTTTCATTTATTATTTTTGAATCTATTTTTTCTATTTTCATATACATCTTCTCAAATTAACCATTTCTCAATTTCCTCTTCTGATAAACTTAATTCTTCATTTTGTAATTCATCTGATTTTATTAATTCTTTTGGAATATTACTTTCTAAATTTAACTGCTTTTCAAATTCCTGTCATAAATTAAAGAATTCTGTTGCATAATTTTTTACAATTTCTTTTGTTGAATCACTTTCTAATAAACTAATGTTTTTTGCAATATAAATTCACGCATTTTTTAAATTTTCGGATAAGTTTTTAATCTTATTAATACCATAATCATTTACAGCAATCGCCTTGATTACCTGAATAAGTTCAATCTGAGATATTCATTCTGTTAGATATAATATTACTTTTCAATCATCAGTTTTTTCTAATATTTTATCATATCAGTCTTTTACCAAATCTAACCAAGAATCTTTTTCTAGATATATTATATTTTCCCCTAAACTAACATCAAAGACTCTATCCAAAGAGTCTCTTAATATTTTACTAGAAAATATTTCTCAAAATTTAGCATTATTTGAGAGAGAGATTTTTTTATCATGAGTAGAATATTTTGTATTTGGAAAAACCATAACTAAAAATAAGTATTTTATTTAATATAAAAAATTATACTACAAATTTCTTGAAAATACAAAATTAGGAAAGTAATATAAAACGCAAAAAAGAGCCCCTCCTCAGGGGGCTCTTTTGTTAAAGGTTTTTGTTAAAGGCAGCAGTAAGTAGGGGATTCAGGGAGCAACATCAGTCTGTTCTACAACAGGTCTAGCTTCAACCTGCACTTCCTCAGTAACGGGAACAGCTTCAGGTTCAGTCAACTCAAAGGAAAATTTACTTCCTTCTGAGAAGGTCAGATTCTCGTTCTCAAAGTGAGATACGCTAATGATGGCATCTTCAGGTCTGTCAAACCTGACTAGGACCCAGTCCCCTTGCCTTGTTAAAGGAACTTCTTTTGAATCAATGTTGGTTCCCAACAAAAACATTTTAGAGGTTCCCTCAAGCATTAGTTGATATTTTCCAGAACCAATATGGCTGATTCTGAACACCTTACCTGCAAATTGGAATTTTCCTTCAGAAGAGCCGAACTCTGAGAGGTAATTTGACAGCGCCCTTTCTGAGTCCTCCGCATAAACAATCTTTGTATGATTATTGATTGAAGATACTGAAAAGCCTTTTTGAAGTCCCTGTTTATCCTTCAGAGGGATTATCCCAATGACATTACCTTTTAATACAGCAGGGACAGGATAACTTGGTAGGTATCCCATATCCTGAACCATTCCTTGGGCAGATGCCATCATGTCTTTTTCTGTGGCACCAGATTCCCGATAGAAACGAACCTCCTTTGTCTTCTTATTAATCATATAGAAACCAACTGAGTTTTGTCCATCCATGCCAGAAGCATGGGTATACATCCACATACCCCTCTGCATTCCAACAGAATTATTTCCATCAGTAGGCTTGGTTATGTTTTTGTTGGCACCAGTTTCTAACTGGTTTCTCCATCCTTCCTTGTATCGGAGAGCAAGTTTCAGCTGCTCATGTAAAAAAGAGTTAGGATGAATGGAGTCAACCCACTCTGGTTCTTCTCCAGCACGATAGAATTCATTTTCTCCTGTCATGGGATCGGTTAAGATAACTCCGACTACCTCATTTATAATTCCCATGACTTTTTTGTATATGGGAGAGATTAAAAACGGTTTTCTATCTCCATCTCTCAACTCTAAGTGGGGTTTTTCAATCCCCTCAAAGATATAACCATGAAGGTAGAGATGCCTAGAGAGGTTATACCACAAGAATGCACCTTCTTGATACTTAAGGTTCACTTCCTTTGTACCATCGAAAGTGTTTACATATCGTGCCTTTCCTGTGTATCTGGAGACCTCCATGTAGCCCAAATTGAGGTCTCTGTTTTTCCACCATTTAAGCAGTCCGCCAGAGAACTCAACAGGAGTTATACACACTTCTTCACCGTCCACCCATTGGCAGTTCGTATAACCCAGTTGTGCAACGCTATCAAGTGTTGGGTCGTCTCCTAGACGTTTTTCAGAGAGTCTTTGAGCCTCCAAAACGTCGATTTTTGGAGTCTTTCCTTCTTTTAGCTCTCCCATATCTTTAACGAAATCAGATCGATTGATGTTCCCGATTATGGAAACATAATTATCGCTAAAGAGCATTGGAATAGAGAATAAATGGGGAAGACCAAGTGTGATGGACACAGGTAAGATTACCAATCCCCAGAAGATTACTCTTCTTTTCCACCTCCACCAGATGAAGATGAAGGCAGAAAGAGTAAGGATAACAACAGGGAGTCCGATGAAACCAAAGGACACAATCGGTTTTGCAACAAAGATATAAACGAGCAGAACGATAGTAGCAATAATGCTATATGCCCCTTTCATTTTTGGAGATGTAAAAAACTCCCAGGTCTTTTGAAACCAGTTCTTCACTGATTCCACTATCCCTTTCTTTTCCTTTTGAGAATCCATAGTTTCTCCTACATTGAATTAACTTATACTGCCTTTAACAGGCAACCTCTCTACCATTTTAAAGACAATCTAAAAATCAGACATCTTCAATAAAGCAGAGAATTACCTGTTAAGATAATTTTAAAGAACTAAATAACAAGGTTAGTATAAAATATAGTATCCATTTGTCAAATAATAATTTTTATTATTTTATATGAGGAGCAAATAACTTCCTCAAAACCATTGGTATCTTAGTTGGATTTTCACAAATAAGTCATTTTCATAAACCAGAATCACCTGAAGCAAATAATTCAACCACAGCCCCTGCAGATTTAGTAATACCTATTCAATAAACTATAACTCACAGTGACCTTAATTCTGCAATTTTCTTTTTCATTAATACCTTATTACTAGATTCACCATCTGTTAAAACAGTAACAATCTTTTTTATTTCACCAGATTTAATTTTTTCTCTATATTCATCAGATTGTCATTCCATATATTCTATAACACTTTGTATTCAATCATAATCATTAGTTTTTGTTCAATTACACTTATCTAAGGCATTGAAAGCTTCAATTTTTTCTTCTTCTAATAAATCAGGTCACAACTCTTTTAATTTTATTACTTCAGCATTACTTCATTTATTTCTCTGATTTTTTTGTTTTTTTCACACAAACATAAATCATTCTGTATGAACAGTTATAGGTTTAATCAATTTCTTCTTGATTCTAGATATTTGATGCTTAAATTCTTCAAATCACTCAAATATAGAGAAAAAGCTATATTTCTGATAAATCCTTTTTTCATCAGGAGTATTCATACTACCACTTCAGTCTCAAATAACAGTCAGTTCTATATCAGAAGGTAGATTTTCTTTTTTTTCTCTTCTCTTTATTCTTTGACACATAAAAGGATCTTCTATTTCTCTTCAGTTTATTATATCCGTTACAGCAGTAGGAATTGAGGGATCATAAAAATCTCTTCAACTACTCAGACGAGAAGTTCAAGTTATATTCTTTTTTGTTGTTATCCTATTTGCAATTACTTGTAGGCATAAATCAGCAATTGATTTTGAAATAGATTTTCAAGTTTCAGAATCTGTTAATCATTCAAGTTCCTTTAAAAAATATTCATATTGTTTTTTATCTCCATCTCTTATAGTATTTGTATCTTTATTCTCTGTGTTTTCATTTCCTTTATCATTACTATCTTTAAAATCATCCGTTTCAGATTCTGGCATATTTTGTAACATATCAGAAATCTCCTCATTTTCATATATATCATCAAATGGATTGTTTTCCTCTTCTCATTCTAAATCTTCATCTGAATTTTCATCTGAAAAATCTGGAATCATTTGTTTAGTTTCTTGTTCTTGCTGATTTTCATTATCCTGCTCGGATAAATCATCATCAGTTCAACTTGGTTTAGTATTTCACTCTCACTGATTACCTAAGAAATCTGGTTCCTCTTTCTTTTTTCATGGCTCTCATTCTTCTCATCATCCACCTCATCATCAAGGTTCTTGTAAATCTCTCTTCTCGTATTCCTTAGGTCTTTCTGGCATTTCTGGTATATCTTCTTTATCTTCCTCTGTATCTTTATTAGGTTCTTCTTCCTCTTCCTCATCATCATTTTCATCTCTTCATAAATCATCTTCATTAACTTTATTATCTCTAATATCTCTTTCTAAGAAATCCATGTAAAAAGGTTCAATTCTTCTCCATATTATTCTTATTCTATAAACAAGTTCTCATTTTATAGTATCTTTTATAAATCATGTTCTAAGTATAGTGTCTACTATTGCTCTTATATTATCATCTATAATACATTTTTCATCTGGTATTGCTATTTCTCTTACTAAGGCATTTAGAAACTGTAAATGTTTAGGTTGGTCTTTAAAATTGGTCTTATCAAAAATTTCTTTTCATACTAACTCCAATGCTGATATGCTTTGGATGATTTTTTTATAAAAATATAAAAATCTAAAAGAATCTTCTAAGTGGTGTAATGCTTTTGCTTTATTTCATGCTCTACGAAATTTCTCAATTCTATCATATCGAAACTTCATCTGTTTAGTTTCTTCTCATTTTTCCAGAAGATAATTTTCGTTTAAATATTCTGCTTTACAAAATAAATTATATATAAAACTTTCTACAGAATTACCTTTTTTTAGAAATTCTTCTCTAAACAATTCTAGATTTACAACCACATTTCAACAGTCCATCTTTATAGGATAGCTACTATTATTATTTGTAATTATATTTATTCATGATATTGAATAATATACATCAATAAATCACTGAATATCATCCAATGAAATTTTATTTTTTAGCTCTGTATCTTCATTATCTTTCAATCTAAATCTTAGCATAATTAACTAGTTAATAAAGAGGAAATTCATTAAAACAATATAATATATAAGAAAAATAAGTCAAATGAAAGTTTGACATTTTTATATTTAAAGATATAAAGTAATAATTTAATAGATAAGGAATTAAATGATGGAACTAAAAAATGAGTCACTAAATTTGAAGGACTTGAAACAACTTAGGCATAGATTTGTTGAATTTACATCTTTACTTCGGTGAAGTATCTCTGAAAAACAAGAAGGATTACTAAGATTTACAGAATCAGAAAATCAGAAACTAGAAAAATTACACGAAGAGTTAAATAACTTAAGAGAATGAGCAAAAAAACTCAAAGAAGTAGAGGAGTGAACAGTATGAGAGGTTTCAGTTATAATTGATTGAGAGGAGCTTTGTTTTCTTTCTGACTGATCGTTCCTTCCATTTGAAAATAACAGACTAGAGGCGGATTTATTAGAACTTATAAAGAAAAAAGAAGAGGAAATTTCTATAAAAAGAGAAAAATTATCTTTACAAATTTCTGAAATACAAAGCGAAATAGATGAATTAGATAAAGTTTGAAAAGGGAATATAGAAGCTCTAAAAAAAATAAACCAAAATAATGAAAAATCTAACAATAAATCAAGTCCTGAAGATGTATTAAGTTTTTTAGATAAAATAAACGAAGAAGATTATTTCTTTACTAGGATGAAAGAACTTTGTGAAACTCCTTGAGTTTTTAACGAATACAAAAAGTTCTTAGAAAAAAATAGAGAATGAATAAGTGCTATAGAAAAATGAGAGGAAAAATTAGAAGAAGTTTTTAAAGTAGAAAAAGATATAGAGATATTAGAAAATGCAATTTTAGAGATAAAAGTAATTGCATATTCAGAATATAGAGTTGTGAATACTGCTGAACTATCGAAAATTTCTCAAATACAAGACTATATAAATAGAGAAAAAGTTAAACTCGATGAATTATTAAGTATTAGGGAAATTGCTATGGCTTATAGGTTTTATATTTTAAAGAAGTATAAACTTGAACTTGATACTAGATGATTTATAAATTTTCCTTCTAGAAAAAAAGTTATTAATCAAATAGTAGAAAGAATACTATTATGATGAAATGTTTTTTTAACTTGACCTACTTGAACATGAAAAACAGTGTTAGCAAAAGAAGCTGTAAAAATTATTGAAGAAGTACTTAGAGTAGTTAATGAAAAATGAGATAATGAAGATTCTTTAAAAAGAAATGATATAGAAATAGTAGAAATTTCTTGAAGTAAACTTCTAGATGAGCTTGAAGAATGTGAATGTGCTGTTGTATCAGGACATGAATGAGTAACAAATTCAGACTTAGTTATGTATTCTAAATTAAAAGGAAAAATAGAAACAACCAAAGAACTTAGTTTACTTTTAAGAGCTTGGGCTTCATGAAAGATTCCTATTATAGATGAAATAAACCTCATACCAGAAGCAACTCTGATGAGACTAAAGGAAATGGTTACTCGTAGACCAGGATGGTTTTTCCCTCAAGAAGATCCTTCTATAGCAGTTAAAATTCGTACAACTTCTATAATATGAACATGAAATGTATCTGAAAAAGATGAAAATAGAGAGGATATATGATCAGCTTGTCTAAGAATATTTATATGAAAGCAGTTATGATATTTATCTTCTAGTGAGAAGCATGATGCTTGTATTGTACAGCTTATGAGACCAGAATGATACATCGATGGAATTAGTAGAAAAGAGTTATCAAAAGGTTGAGTCATCTATGCTTTGATAAAAGCTATAGATGAAATAGAAGATTCTTACATATGAAAATGAAGCTGACATAAGGTTAAATGAAAAACATGAGTATATTTACAAAAAGCAGTTTTAGAGACTTGAAAGATGATGGAATTATTAAGGTGAGCTAAAGAATCTTGAATCTGATTTACAAATTTTATAAAAAGAGGACTGATAGAATTCACTTCTAATGGTTGATATACTAGGGATGATACTTTATTATTGATTCAAATTTTAAATAAACATTGACTTATATGAAAAGAGCATTTAGAAGATTTGAAAAGGGAAAATCCTTATTTTGCTGAAAGTGATATAAAATCTGAACTATGATACAATCCAGAAAGTAAATTTAAAGAAAAAGAGCCTGAAATAATTTCCCCTAATCAGTTAATAACCTTAAATCCTGATGAGATAAAAGATTTTGATAATTTAGAAAGTATTGATAAATGAAAGCAGGAAAGAGAGTTTATATCTAATTTAAAAAATGAAGTAGAAATTTTATTACTTACAGACTTTGAAAATGATGATAATCTATTAGAATTACTAGAGGTTTTAAAATATGTAGAGGAGATGATTAATAAAGACAAGGATTACAATATAGAAGATAGGAATCTAGAATGTATAACTATTATCCTTTGGTATGCAAAGATGATAGATGAAATAAATACTATAGCTAAGTTTGGTGGGAAATGGGAAGAGTTTTATAAGAAAATAGAAGCAATGGATACAGGATGACTATTAAAAAACACTAAAAAAGCCAAAGAGGAAAAAGAAAAATTAATAGAAAATACAAGACTTACTAATTTTATAAGAAATTCTAGAAATGAATTAAAAAGAAATTATTTAGAAAATTGAATTATAGAATCCATTGGATGAGAAATAAAATGATTGAAAATGAATGATGACGAAGAAAAGGATAGAATTTTTAAGAATGCCTTAAAACGTCTAAATATGGATGATATCGAGATAGTTTCAAAAAAAGAGATATTAATGAAATTTTGAAAGTTAGATAGTTTTGAAGTAAAAGTAAATTGAGAAAGTTTTATTGCAATAGAGGTACCAAGTAAATTAGATTGAAGACAAATTAAAAAATTAAAACTTTTTGATTTAATACTTTATAATGTTTGAAAAAATGAAGATAATAGAAAAAATTTTTATGAAACTTATTTTGGTGAAGAATTTCTTAATCAGGATATAAGCACAGAAGAAATGCCATATATTATATATTGAAAAAAACCTATAGAATTAGAAATAGACACTAATAAGGAACTACCTGAAAATACAAATTCTAAATATTGAATTCCTTCTGTTATTCAGTGAATAAAAAAATGATTTAAATCTTCTAACTTACTTTATGAAGCGATTCTTCTTGAAATAATCATGGATAATGTTTACCTAGATGAAAAATATGAAACATATCTAGATGATAATAGGGAAAGAAAAACTAAGTCTATTGATGAACGTTCTATAGTGAAACCTTGATATGAGGCAGACTCAGATAAAGAGATATCAGAAAGAATGAGAGACTATTTTGCTGATATAGAAAAAGAATTATGAATAGATGTAAATGACTACTATGAAGAAAAGCGTATTTCTAAAAAAACTGCTCATGCAGGGTGTTTTGTTACTCCAAAATGAATTGTTTCTGAATTTATAATGTGACGTAATTGAAATGGTTTTTGAACACAGTGAACTGTTGCTGGAGCCTTAAGTATAAACTTCAAAATTCCTGATAAAAAAACATATGATAGAGAAGTTGATAAAGTTGTAAGAATGCGTTATTCTATATAACAAAAGAAGTTTAGTAGAGACTGTTCAAAAAAGTGTGT
>DJMN01000035.1 GCA_002435385.1 Patescibacteria group bacterium UBA6489 | reverse complement strand
TTAAAAACTATTCAAGTTACAAATCCACAACAAGAAGAAAGAAAATCTCTATACAACACTGAAAGCCTAAGCTTCTGAGTAGGGGATTACACAGCTATTAAAGATGAACCAACACCTGAAATAATCACAGTATGTAATGAATTATGAACCAATGTTTATAGTATCAACGAAGACATGTCAGTCTTTCAAACTAAGTATCAAGCAGGATTTTGAAGGTCAATTCATGCTCCGAACATATATTACAATTATGTAAACACATCAGATAACACAGTTTTCCATTCTTTAAAATACTCTGAATACATTCAAGATAATGAGACACTATATATCTATCGTGATGCAAGCCAAATAAATAGTGAGTACTGTGATTCTGAAATGGCTGAATATTCAAATCTTCGTGAATGTGAACAGCATTACGATGATGTATCAAGTCTTTCAGATAATGAATGTCTAGATATAACAAAAGCAACATCTTTAAGACTAGTAGAATGAAATAAATGAAGCTTTCTCCCAAATGACGATATCAGCAAAGCCGAAGCAGTAAAATTATTATTATGAGCTTCAAACACTGCTGTAATGCCTTACGAGGTATGAAGTATTAACGACCTCACAGGAGAAGAATGGTATGCAGATCATATATATTCAGCTTATAAACTATGAATAATCAACCTAGATAATAACAACAACTCAAATGCACTAGAACCCCTAACATACAGTGAAAGTATTCAAGCAATCCTTGAAATATTTAACTTTAACCCAAACTCATGTGATTATAGTGTTATTCGTCAATGAAATCAGTACATCTCAGCCTGACTATACTTTTGAATAATCAAAGAAAGCAATATCCCAAGCTCACCAGATACAGAAAATGTAACAAGAATGAGTATGGTAAGTAGTATGTTAAATGCATACTATCAACAAAACTCAATAGACAATTCATGAAATTCATGCCCTAACTCAATAGATGATAGACTAACAAGAAATATTCAAGAAATCTGTAGCACAGAAAAACAAGCAATACTATCAAGTAGTAATACATTAAATGAGGATTGAATAAGCTTAGACAACAACACTAAAGTAGAAGTCCTAGAAACAACATCAAACATAGCAAAAATACATGTAGAATGACTAGCAGTAGCAGAATGAACTTGATACTTACCAACAACACAACTAGCAGAAAACTGCAACCTCCCAACACCTACAGACGAATTAAAAGAACCAAAAAATAATGAAGTAGTTGTAGCATCTCTAGTATGAATATATGCACACACTCAACCAAGTGCAACAAGCTGATATTTTGACTACAACAAAGACTGACAAGCAAACAACCAAGACATAATACCATACAACACAGTATTAACAGTTTTAGAAACAAAATGAAACTGGTTTAAAGTAGAATTCCAAGACCAAAGAACTGCTTGGATATTCAATTGATTTGTAGCAATTTGACCAGATGTAGAAATATTTACACCAGAAACAAAAGTAACTTGAACTATATCTTGGGATTACTGAGTAACAGTAGACCTAAGAGCAAATACAAACACAGACACAAAAGAAAATATAATCTGGGAAACATACGAAAACACAAAAGTACAAGTTTTATGAAAAGATGAAACAAATAATTTGTATTATGTAAAAATAGAAAGTACAGAAAAAAATCTAACACAAGAAATATTTGATACACACTATGCTAGACTATATCCAAACTTCACATTAGAAGAGGTACAATCTATGGAAAATGGTATAGCAGGTTGGGTACATGAAGATTTAGTAAAACTAGATTGAGTAGATTATTCACAAAACCAAACACTAAACTATCCATTTGATTATGAATCACTATCAAATAGCGGAATGACAGTAGATAGACTAGTAACACAAATATTTTTTGAAGAATTTAATTGAGATATTCATGATGCAATGGATTTCAATTTAGAAGCATGAGAAAAAGTAAAAGCAGTTGCAAATTGAACAATACAAAGTGCAGGAACATGAACAGTTACAGTATTACATGAAGATTGAAAGAAAAGTACTTATCATCATATAGTTACAAGTGAAAATATATTGAATTGAACAGTTAAAACAGTAACACCAGAAACAGTACTTTGAGTAGTAGCACCAGATACAACAGAGTTTAAAGCACATTTACACTTTGAGTTGAAAGGGGAGAATGGAGAAAGTTTAAATCCTGCTAAGTATTTTAAAACATATAATTCACAAGATAGTCATAAGTGTATGAGAGAGTTAGTGATTTGAGAGGGGATTTATGATGGTGAGGAGGTGAAAGAAAAGTGTGATGTAGGAATTTGAAATTGAGATGAAAGATGTACAATAGATTACTGTAGAACAAGTCCAAATCGTTGTGTATGAGATTTTTGAGTAGTAGATAGTTATTGAGACGCAACATATTATGACTTAGCAAAACAAGAAATAGAATTTGATAATATAGATAATAAGTTTAGAATTACAGAAGTTAACAATACTTGAAAAACAAAAATAGACTTTAAATTTGTATGAAAATATAAATACTGATATCTAGAAAAATCAAATATAAATGAAGACATAAATTTCGTTCCATTTACAGATGTAAACCAAAGCAATTATTGTACAAATGTAAAATTTGCAAAAAAACAAAATTGGATAAACTGAGGTAAGAGTTGTGCAGGTTGAGAAAAAACATGTAGTGAAGAAAATAAAGAATTTAACTGAATGTTTTACCCAACATCAGACATAACAAGAGAAGCAGCCTTAAAAATAATACTAAGAGCAGCAGCACAGGGAAATCCCAAAAGAGTTGTTTTAAGTGAAATAGAAAAGTATGAATGAAAAACATGTGGATTTGATGATTTATACATCACAGAAAAAGATAAAGAGTGAAATATAAAGAAAGATATTAATGGAAATCCTATATATTTATTAGATGGAAATAAAAACAGAATAGTAAGTAGTTTATCAAAATATGTATGTTATGCCAAAGAAATGTGACGGATAAAATGATATAGTGATACAAAATTTTGACCAGAAGATCCGATGAATTATTCACAAGCACAGAGAGTAATATCAAATGTATTTGATATATATACTTGAATAGATAATATGACATGAAATTTTACAGAAGAGGTAATGAAGAGGGATATGTTTACTTATTTCTTGTACAATGCTTTTAACTATGACGAAATGGATATGGAGAAGATTTGAGAGTGTGTATTACATTCAAAGGAAAAGGATATTTTTGCGGTAAGAGATAATAATGGTAATTTATTGAGAGTTAAGTTTGTGGGAGATGATTGGAAGGAGAGTGAGGGGGATAAATTTACTGTGTGGCAATGAGTATTTAGGAGTAGTTTTTTGGATGTTGCTAAGAATACATGAGATTGTGATTTAATATATAGTAAATGATTACTTTCAAACTATGCAATAGATTTTGGGAAAAAGAATTTATTAGATAAACTAGATGAGGCAAATATATTTTTCACTTCATTGTTACTATTAGAATGATCTTTTATTTTAGCATCATCAGAAACAGAATATAATAAAATTTACTCAGATGCTACAGTTCCATGGTATAGCTATTCACCTGATTCATGAATAAAAATAATAGAAATAAAACTATGAGATATAGAAATTTGACCGATGAAAGTCACTTTAAAAAACGGTTATGAGGTAAATATACCTGAAGGTACAAAATTATCTGAAATTAGACTTGATGTGTCTTCATATATGTTATATAAATTTTTGCACTGAAGTTGAGAAGATGATATTTGAGATAAAAAGTATACTAATTTTCATTCTATATGAAAGAAGTTTATGGAAACTGATTTTTTTCAAGATAATAAAAATAGTATAATATCAAAAATATTAGAATGAGATAATTATAATAAGTTATTAAGAGGAGAAACTATCTATTCACCAAAATGAAATTGATCAGTTATAGATTCTAATTCTATAACAACAATGGATTTTTGACTTAGTTTTTGAACAATATCTTGGCAAACATCAGCTATATATGATATAGGGAGAGATAAAATAACTATGAAGTTACATATATTAGATAATTATGTTTTTAATGACTATAATACAAATGGAGAATTAATAAATGGTCTTTTTAATAATTTTGCAAAATATTTGCAAGATAATTGATTATGAATGCCTTTTACATGGGAATTAGAGGTTACAGATGTTATAACTAAGGAGGAATTGGGTTTATAAATTAATTTTAACTTATGAAAATAATAATAAAAATTCTTCTAAAAATTTTAGATAAGATTATTTTATTTATTGCTGCTTGTTTTATACTAGTATCTCTTGTGTGATATTTTTTCTTTATAAGACCTTATTCACAGATACAGGGAAGTAAAGAATTTTGAGACTATATAATATGAGAAAGAAAGACTATCAATTGAACTTCATATAATATATGCGGAGGGGGAAAATGATGTTTACTTTGAGAAATAAAGTGATTACAACAAGTTTGAGAAGATATATATATATATATAAAAAATAATTATTATATGGTACTTTCGGATACTAATGTATCTTATAAAATGTATGTAGGAGAGGAATTAAGATATTTAAAGTCTGTAGACGATTTACCAAAATTCTGATACCTAAGTTGAGACAAAGTAGAATTTTATTCAGAAAATGATATGAAAAATCTACCTGAAGAAATGCAAAAAATATTTAGAGAGATAGAAAAACATCCAACAATAATAGTTGATTGAGAAGATTATACAAAGAAATAATTGTTAATAGACTAATCTTTAATCAAAAAACTATGAAATCAAGAACAAAAATTATATTACTATTACTTTTGATATCTTCTCCTTTTATTATAGTTGCCCTGATGTGGATATTTTCTATACCAAGACTTTTAGAAATATCATGAGATAGATTATGAGAAGTTCATTTTGAGATAGGAGATTATAAATTATGAAAACAGATGTGAGGATATAATTTATGTAATAAAAAAGAATGATGTTTTAATTGAGAGGTTAAATGATTTAAAAAAGTCTGAGAGGATATATATATATATATATATATATAGAGTCAGAAAACTATAGTTGGTCTTCAGATGATAGTATATATTATGATATGTTTAGATATAGTGAAACTGAAAATTTGAAATGAATAGATTATATGCCGAAATTCTGATACTTAAGTTGAGATAAAGTAGAATTCTATTCAGAAAATGATATGGAAAATTTATCAGAAGAAATGCAAAAGATATTTAGAGAGATAGAAGCATATCCAACAGTTATAGTTAATTGAGTAGATTATACGAGGAAAGTGAAATCAGACGAGTCATCCTCAAAGTGTTATTCATGTGAAGCTAGTTTTTAAATTGAAATCATGAAAATAAAGCAAAGTACTATAGTTATAATCTCAATTATATTTTTTATATGATTAACATTTTTTTTAATTGCTAGGATGTGGATAGTTTCTATATATGAAATATCATGAGATAGGTTATGAGAGGTTCATTTTAAGGTTTGAGATTATAAATTATGAAAACAAATGTGAGGGTATAATATTTGTAGTAAAAAAGAATGATGTTTTAATTGAGAAATTAAGTGATTGAGACAAGTTGGAAATGATATGTATATATATGTGGAGTCTAATAGTTTTAATAATTTTACATTTTTTTATGAAAATTGAGAAGTATCTTATTATATGTTTAGGCATAGCAAAGAGGTTGATTTAAAATCAATAGATGATTTACCAAAATTCTGATACTTAAGTTGAGATAAGGTAGAATTTTACTCAGAAAATGATATGGAAAATTTATCAGAAGAAATGCAAAAGATATTTAGAGAGATAGAAGCATATCCAACAGTTATAGTTAATTGAGTAGATTATACGAGGAAAGTGAAATCAGACGAGTCATCTTCAAAGTGTTATTCATGTGAGGCTAGTTTTTAAAAAATATAAGAAAAAATAAGGCAAATTTAAATTTGCCTTATTTTTTCTTAAGTCCACTAGATAAGCTAGTAACAACATGAATAGCAATCTGATGAGTAGAAGCCTTTGCAATGTGAGTATTTACAGTAGCAAAAGAGGTTAGACTAATAAGGTCTACAAAAAATGCCATATCAGCTTTAAAAAGTACAAATATATCAACTCTAGAAACAGTAAACGAAACTAAGTGGAAAAATATAGAAAAAGAGATAAATGAGGCATTTAGAGTTGCTAGAGAGAGTAAGGCTTTAACAAGAGTAAAACAAAATGAAATAATAGATGAGGTATTGGCAAGTAAGGGGATAATAAAGCCTAAGCCAATAGAACCATATGATTTTGAGATATTAGAAAGGTTTGATGGATTTGATAAGGATAAGGTAGCGAAATTGGTTGTTGACCTTTGATGAAGAAAAGGAAGTAACCAAATGGACATTTTGAAGGAATTGAATAGACTGGATGATGGTAAGATTTTAATGATTTTAGACGATACCGTTGCTAGAAGTAGGTATATTAGTTCTTCTGTTTATAGAAATTTAGTAAAGGATATAGAAGATATAGAGATTCTAAAGCAATTAAATAAGCTAGATGATATTAAGTTTGCTAGAGTGATGGATGATGATGTTGTTAGGGCTAAGTATATAGCTTCCCCAGCTTATAGAGAGTTAGCGGAGTATGTTGAAAGTTTTGATGAGATTACTCATGTGTTAAGATGAAATGTAAAATATTATGATGATTGATGAAAGTCTGTAGGGGGATTTCATCATAAGCCATCTGCCGAATGAAAGGCTAAGGTTGTTCAAGAAACAACACTAAGAAATGATAAAAAATTTTATAAAGCTAAAGTTGAGATATTAGATGAGACAACTTGAATTTGGGAATCTAAAAGTACTGAGTCTACAATGTTTCCAGACCATCGGACTCAAGAAGAAGTTTTAGAAACAATTAATAAAGTTTATAAAAGTAGAGATAATTATAGTCCAGATATACAATCAAATTGAAGATTAAGGTACGATTGAATTGAAGTAGATAATGTGGATTATAGAATGATTTTATCTCCAGAATGAAAAATCATAACAGTTTTCCCTATATATTAATAATTTGTAAAAAATGAAAAAAGTAACATATTATTTTGCAATTAAAAATGAAAAAAATCTTTTTTTCTCAGAATATAATGATTTAATTCACTTATGAGTTATATCTAGTTTCATAAAAAGCATTGATTATCAAGAAGACTTATATAGACTTTTAAATATACTAAATAACTTAGTAGATTCGGAATACAAGAAATGTATTTTTGCTACAGAATTATATAATCTTGATTTTTTGTATCATAAGAATAGTAAATATTTGTATTTTTTTGATACTTTAGCAAAAAAATGACAAAAATACGATTATTGTTACATAACTCCAAGAGACTTAAAAAAAATCCTAGAAATCTACATAGAAGAATATGAAAAATTTAAGGCAAATCCAGAAGAATATAAAAAGCTTGTAGAAAAAAGTTGATGAGCAATAGAAAGGGGAGTTGAATTAGAAGATGAAGTTGAAAGTTGAGTAAAAGTATTTGAGGGGTAAAAAATGAAAAACTAGTATTGAACTTATTGTTTAATATTAGTTTTTTGATAAGTTGGATGAAATAGCTAAAAGTACAAATGGAACTTTGAAGAAACCACCTTTTAATAGTGAATTACCAGAATGAAGAGAATATTTAAAAAGTTGGGATAGAGCTATGGAAAAGATAGATTTAGAGAGAAAGCTCCCAGAGGAAGTTTTAGATATATTGAGAGCTACTATAAAAGTAGAAAACTATAAAGATATACCAAGAAGCTTTGCAAAAATATCTGAGAGATTTAAAATAATAAAAGTAAAAGATAAGTACTCTTTTCCAAATGAAAATTGATATAGAGATATAAATATACTAGTAGAAATGACTTCACCAAGTTGAGAAAAAGTATTTGCAGAGGTGCAGTTAAATACAAGAGTTATGTTAGAAGCAAAAGCTATAGAAACAGATTTGTATACAGAAATTAGGGTATTGGATAAAAAACTTGAAAATGAAACGATAACACAAGAAGAGATAATAAGATTAGAAGCTTTACAAAAAGAATCTATTGAAGTGTATAAAAAAGCTTGGGAAGATTTTACTTTTTAATTAATTATATTATGGAAAACACGACTTATCCTAGATTAGTCTATTGAATACATGATGATAATATTGATAAAATGTATTGTGTTTATCAGTTGGTAGAACATCCTCTTTACGAATAGCATATACCTATCAACCAAAATGGAAAAGATGGGATAAAATTCCAGCATGACACTATTATTTTGAAAGAAAAGATAAGTGGTTGAAGCTTGACCCAGCAAGGTGATATGATACAGATTTATTATGGAATGTGTGTATGTATGTATGTATGTATGTATGTATGTATGTATGTATGTATGTATGTATGTATGTAGAAATAATAAAAGAGAATGATATTCTCAGATATCAGAGCAAGAAATATTAGATGCCTGAAGACCATTACTTGATATAAAGCAAATAGAAAAAGAAAATGTGGAAGTGATAAAAGAGTTTAAGGAAAAACATGGTATAAAGGATGAAAGTAAAGAAAAAGGTAAATGATTATTTTGATTTTTAAAGAAATAAAGGGATAAAAAAGTAAGTATCCACCAGCAGAGCTGGTGGTTTTAACTTGAAGCCCCTAGAAGGGGCTAAAATAGCGATGCTCTACCAATTAAAGTCTAATTGGTTGCCATCTTCAAGTATATCCTTCTTTCTTTGGTTTTCAATATAATTCTTCACAATTTCATTATCTGTACCAGAACATAGGT
>DJMN01000023.1 GCA_002435385.1 Patescibacteria group bacterium UBA6489 | reverse complement strand
GTACCTATCTTAAGGACCATTACCTTTTATTTTAATTTCCACAGTTTAATGGAGCATCCTCTCATCATGAGGTAAATCAGAATCCTGGGTCATAAGTTGTTGTAGAGAAAGATTCACTACATACTGCTGGTTTTACTTTAAATGTACTACATATTATATCAGTATATGCTTTTGCATTTCTTGCTATGTTATCTACCTTTATTCAGTTTAATACAAATGTAGGTGATCATTGTACTCAGTATGAATCTGCATCAGTTTTATCTACGCTAAATTCTGGATAGTTTGTAGATGAGTCACTTAATTTACTATCATAGTCTATTGATGTTTTTGTTGAGCTTATACAGCTTTGTAACTTTGTATCATCTATATTTACAAAATCTCTACAGATTTCTCCTTGTCCTGCTTTTAAGAAACATTCTAAATATTCTGTATATTTATCGTTTTGTTCTTTTTGTATACAGTGTTGAACTAAGTTTTCTTCTCATTCTGATATTCAGTGCATAAGGTAAGGAACAAATCTGATTTTTAAATCGGCTACATCTTTTAGTTTTATCATAGTTTCTAAGAATCCTTTTTGTGCTTGTAATCAGTAAGGACAATAAGACATAACAAATAGTTCTGCTTTTGGTTTGTCTACTTTTGCCATACAAGATAATTCATTAGAACATTTTGTATCTTCACAATCTGTTTTTCAATCTCCATTATCATCAATTCAGTTTCCACATATTTCCATAAGAGGATCAAAAGTACTTCATACTCTTAGGTTGTACTCTCAAGTATTTATTCTATCTAAATATTGTGTTATTTCATTTTGAGGGTCATTTAAATCATTTGTAGAAAAAACAACTGCAGGTAAGTATTGTATACCAGTATATTGTAGATAATCTTTTATGTATTCATCTGAAAAATCTTTGTATACATAAGTTGCACTGTCTAAAAATGTTATATCCTTTAGTGCATCTACAAGTCATTCAGTGTTACAGTTAGCACATCTTTTGTCATCAATGATTGTAATTGTTAGATTTTCTGAATCTGTTGTTATTTGTTTGTATACTTCTATTCTAGATTTTACACTTTTACTGATTATTTCTACAGCAGTTTTTATTGTGTTGCTTTTATTGCTTGTATCCATAGCTGAAAATGTAGAATAGATAGTTTCAAGTTTATTTATTCTGTTTTCTAGACTTGGTAATTCTAATTCCATTTTAGAATAGAATTTATTCATAAAGTTATTTATATATGTTTCTGTAGAGAATGCATTTGTTTGATTTCCAAAAAAAGATATAAATATAATAAATGATGTTATTATTGTGTACACTATTTTTTTCATAGTTTGTAAATTTTAGTAAGTAAAAAATTATTAATGTTAATAACTTATATAAGATATATCTAATTTTATTCTGTTTCGCTTGTAACTTTATCTATAAAAAAATCTTCTAAAGATGTTTTTATCTCTGAAACTTTTTGTGATTCTACAATTATTTTTCATTTATGTATTATGCTTATTTCATCACAAATACTTTCAACATCAGCTAGTATATGTGTGTTGAAAAATATTGTTGTTCATTCTTTTTTTAAGTCTACTAGTATATCTTTTACGCTTTTTCTTCAGATTGGATCAAGTCAACTCATTGGTTCATCTAAGAATAGTAGTTTAGGTTTGTTTATGATGGCTTGTGCTAGTCATACTCTTTGAAGCATTCATTTTGAATAGTCTTTTAAATATTTCTCAGAAGCCTCTTCTAATCATACTTTTTTTAGTAGTTTATTTACTCTTTTTTCTAGTTGTTCCTTGCCGAAGTCAAAAAATTTTCAGTTGAATTCTAAAAATTCTCTTCATGTTAGGTGTTTGTATAGATATGTGTTTTCTGGCATAAATCCTATTTTCTTTTTTGAATTTATGTTTAGTCATTCTTCTCAGAATATTTTTATGCTTCAACTTTCTGGTTTGATAAGTCACATTATACATTTCATAGTTGTTGTTTTTCAGGCTCAATTTGGTCATAAAAATCCGTAGATTTCTCCTTCTTCAACTCAGAAGCTTATGTCTTTAAGTATTTTTATTCATCATAAACTTTTTTCTAAATTTTGTATTTCTAGTACTTTCATTTATTGTTATAATTTTTATTAATTAAATTTGTTTTTTGTAGAATTTATAGAGTATTTTATTAAACTCTATAAAATTGTAAAGTTAAAAATTTGATTTTAAAATTCTGTGAGATATAATATTTTTACTTATTTATTTATAATATTATTTTTATGTTAACAAAGGCAGAGCATTGAATAGAAAAAGCTGTTAGACATCTTGAAGTTGAATTTTCTAAATTACAATTATGAAGAGCTAATCCAGCACTGGTAGAAGATATAACTGTTGAAAGTTATGGTAGTGTTCAACCTATAAAAAATGTTGCATCGGTATGATTGTTGGATTCTCAGACTCTTACAATAAAGCCTTGGGATAGATCTGTTTTACATACTATAGCTAAAGCAATAACTGATGCTGCTATGTGACTTAATCCTCAGACTATGGCTGACAGTATATTGATAAAAGTTCCACCTCTTACAGAAGAGAGAAGAAGGGAGATAGCAAAAATTGCTAAAAGATTAGCAGAGGAAGCAAAGGTTTCTATTAGAAATGCTAGAGGTGATTCTCATAAGGAAATAACTAAAGCTAAAGATGATAAGACTATTTCTGAAGATGAAGCAAAGGATTTAGGAACCAACTTACAAAAAATGGTAGATGATGGAAATAAGAAAATTGATGAAGTTTGTAAGAAAAAAGAGGCTGATATAATGAAAATTTAGGATGATTTTTCAAAAGGGAAAAGGTTGAATATTTTAAAATTTATCTTTGCATTTTTTCCTTTACTACTAAAGGATGGAAGTTAGAAAAAACATGAGTTATAAATAAAAATCCAAAAAGACTTGTAAAAAAACAAGTCTTTTTGGATTTTTAATAAAATTATAGGGATTTGTTTAGTATAAGATATATTGTTCAAGATATAAGTCATGAAACTGGTAGTGTTATAACCCAAGCTAATACTATTCTTCAGATTATGTTTTTTCTGATGTATTCTTTATGTTTTCATTCTAATCTTTTAATTCTTTGTCTCCGTAATCAAATTCAAAAAATTCATCAGATTGCTATATGTGTAGAACTTACAGGTAATCAAAGCCAACTTGCTATAATTACTGTTGCTGCTGCTCATAGGGCTACACAGTATGCTCTTATTTGGTTGAGTTTTGTAATTTCTCATCATACTGTTTTTATTAATTTTGCACCGAATATTGCTAATCATGAAGAAATTCATATTGCTCATATTATCATAACCCATATAGGGATTCAAGCATTGATTGATATTCATCAGTTTTGTATTACATCATTTATGGCTGCTAGAGGTCATATGGCATTAGCTACATCGTTTGCTCAGTGGGCAAAGCTAAGTAGTGCTGCAGAGAATATTAGAGGAATATTAAATAATTTATTTATGGCTTTTTTTGAATTTTTAAATAGTCCTCCATGTTTACTAACAAGTTCTTTTATGAATATGTATCACAATAGTGCTATTAATCCAGATACTGAAAAAGCAAGAGATGCTTCCATACTAAATACTTGTTTTAATCATTTTACTACTAAATAGAATAGAAATACCCAAATCATAACTCATAATAGTACCGGTACCCAAGTTTTTGCAGCGTCACTTCTGTTTGATCTATTTAAGATTAATTTATCAATGATGATTAGTAAAGATGTAGCAACTATTCATCACATTATTGGAGAAATTACCCATCATGCACTAACTTGTAATATTTTAGCCCATGCTATTGTATCAAATCAATATGCAAATAGTCATGCTCATACTAGTCATCATATTATTGAGTGTGTTGCTGATACAGGTGCTTTTACATAGGTTGCTATGTTTATCCATAATGCTGATCATAATAGTGTTGCCATCATAACAGAGATAAATTGTGTGGTATTTGTCAGTGTTGATATATCTACATCTATTATTCATCATTTTATTGTATTTACTACGTCTCATCATGCTATTAATGCTCATGTTGCTTCAAATACTGCTGCTATTGCTATAGCTCAGGCTAATGTTACAGCTTTTGATCATACTGCTGGTCACATATTATTTGCAACATCGTTTGCTCATATATTCATTGCCATGTACAGTCATAGTATTGCTGCGAGCATTAGGGAAAAGCTAAAGGTTCATTCTTTTAAAAATAACATCCGCAGGATTATCGCTACTACCATTAAGATAGGTCAAATTAGTCATGGATTTAATTTTAATACTTTTGTTTGTATTGTTGGTTGTTCATCATAAGAACTCATAAAAAAAAGGTTATCATGTAATTAAATTAATGATAACACTCTTTTTTTGAGATTGCAAGAAAATGAGGAAGAGATTTGTTATTTTTTACTAAGTATTTGTAATAGACTTTTCCAATTATTATCACCAGTTACTTTTGCTATACCTTGAGGTAAATTTTTATCTATTATGTTCTTGTTTAATAAGTATAAGGCTTCTTGCCAATCTGGTGTTCTTGCAATGCTTAACTGTAAGTCTTCACTTGACTGATTCCATGGACAATTGAAAAGGATAGAATCAATTTGTTTTTTTGCGCATTCCAAAACATATTTTAATGAATCATCAATGAGTAAGTCTACATTCATTTTTTTACACATATCAGGTTTAGACATAGATGTTCAGTCAAGTTCATAATGGTTTCAAAACATTATTTCACTAAATGCTCAGGGAAAAAATTTATCTAAACATTCTATTGTTGTTTCTCTTATTATCTCTCTACGAGATGTTGGTACAACAAGTCTATATTGGTCTTTTAGTATATTTACTGCTTCTTGAGCTCATTCTACAGGTCTAATTGCTTTAAAGTAATCAGATTTAAAGAATTCATATTGATCCTCAACTGTTTGTTGGAAGCTTAATCATGTTACTTTCCGAAAGTCATAACTAAAAAATTTTTCTCTAGTATAAGTTGTTCAGTATTTGTTATTATGAAAGGCTACAAATTGTTCCATGAAGTTAAGAAGAACCTCATCTATGTCTATTCCTATAGTTTTGTATTTATATTTTTTATTATAAATGTATGTCTTATTTGGTGAACTTAACATATAACTCAATTGATATGTAAATACTAAAGTAAAAAACGAAGTG
>DJMN01000065.1 GCA_002435385.1 Patescibacteria group bacterium UBA6489 | reverse complement strand
AATTCAAATTCAATTGTTAAATTTATTTCTTATTGTTTACAGAGAATATACAAATTACCTAAAAATAATGCCAATAAAAATAACCGAGTTTTGCCTCAGTTATCTTTGTTTTAGATGTTTATTTTTGAAAAACTGGGGAGTTTTGAGTAATAAAAATTGACATTTTTATACATTTAACAATAATAACTTTATCTATTATTATTTTAAATAAAATATATATTATGTCCAATAAACCATGAAAACTTTGAATACCATCAAATACACCACATGAATGACCATTCAATAGAGAAAACCTAGATAACCTTTTAGCAGCTGATAATATAAAAAATTTATACCAAGCCTTTGAAATCTTAGCAGAAAGTATTCCAAACAGTACTGCTATATCTGACAAAAGATTAAACTCAAAAGGGAAATCATACTCATATCAAGAACTTAAAAAAAACATTGATCTATACTCTCTAAAACTACTTTCAATATGAGTAAAAAAATGAAATAAATTATGACTAATTTCAGAAAATTCACCAGAATCTGTATTCTTAAACCTAGCAGCCCAATCAATATGAGCTGTAGTTGTTCCATGGACAGAAGAAACAATGAGTTACTGAATAAATCAGTCACAAGCTATGCAAATAGCAGAAGTTGATTATATATTCATGTCTTCAAACATAAATACTGACGAAAACTCATTTATAGGACTAACCAAAGAACAATTAGGAAATTGAGATGAAACAGACAGTGAAGATTTAACCTTTGTAAAAAAACTTTTAAAAGAGAAAAAAATAGTTTTATTAGATTCTAAACTTAATGATAGAATTAGTAAAAAAATAGGGGAGTTATGAATAGAATCATCTATAAGAAAAGATTTTTTAGACTTAGATACACAAGAATTAAATTCATCAAACACTGAGCAATTAGAAGAACATAGAAATAGTGTTGAATTAAATACTCCTGCTGTTATAATGTATTGTTCTTGAACCTGAGATTGATGAACTCCAAAATCTGTTAAAATAACACATTGAAATATATTACATCAAGTTAAAAACTGTCCTTCAATAATATGATGAGATATTTGAGATAAGGCTCTAGAGATACTCCCTCAACATCATATTTTTCAATATATAGTTCGTTATGTAATCTTTGCTGCAGGTTCTGAATTAGATTTAGCAACAGTTGAGGATTTAGTTAGATCAAAATTAGGAATATTAAAAGATACAAATCCAGAATTTATGATAGCGGTAACTAGAATTTGGGTGGCCCTAAGATCACAAATAGAGAAAAATATTAATAAAGACCTAAAAAATGCAAAATGAATAAAAAAATATATTTTAGAGTGAGTAAAAAAGGCTCTTAAAACAGATATGTGTGGTGTAAGAGACTATGATATAAAACAAACAGAAAAATATTTACCAGATCATTTAAATAGATCAAAAAATTATTGGAAATCATTAGACTCTTTAAGTAAAAGAAGTGGAAATATATTACAACAGATGGCTTGAAGATATATATGATATAAAATGATAATAAAAAAACTTTGATTACAGGATATAAAAGTAGTTGTTAATTGATGATGAGCTTTACCACCAGCAGAAAGAGCATTTTTTGAAGCTTTATGAATATCAATAAAACCATGATATGGATTAACAGAAAGTACAGCTGTATGAGCGTTACCGCCCTTAAAAAAAGGATGGTTTCCTGCATTTACCTCATGATTAGTAACACCTTGAACAAACATACATACAAGAGAATTATCAGAACTTCCATGAGCTTATGAGATAATTATTGAGTGACCACATATATGACAGTATACAGATCAAAATTTAAACGAAAAATTAATACCAGATTGAAAACTTGAAACTTGAGATATGTGATGAGTTTTAGCATTTAATGGAGAAAATTATATTTATATAGACGGGAGAGCTAAAAATATTATAAAAAATGCATGATGAGAAACTATAATGCCAGAGCTTTATGAAGATGCTTTGAGAAACAGTCCATATGTAGAAGAATGTATGGTTGTTTGATCTGAAAGTTACAGTTCATTAGGTGTTATAATCGCTTATAACAAAGAACAAGTTGAGAATTTAGATGATGAACAATTAAAAAAGAAAATAAAAGAAGAAATACAAAGAACAACAGGACAGGTCTGACAAAAGGTAAAAATTACTAATTTTTTATTAATAGAAGAATGATTTACCCAAGAGCTATTATCTAGATCACATAAATTAATTAGACCAAAAGTTGAAAGAAAATATTGAAAACAAATAGAAAAAATGATGTCTAAAAATGAAGATTTTATGATTTAATGAATAAAAAACACATACCCAAAAAAGTAGAATCAAACACAGATTCTACTTTTTTTATAACTTTTTCACAAAATGTTAAAAACTTTTAACAGTAATGTTGATAAAATGTTAAAAACTTTGACATTTGTTAAAAACTAATATACTATGACTAAGGTAATAAATTATTATGATATTCCTTTAGGGCAATAGAGAGGTCTAGTACATAAAAAACTTAAAAGTAACTAAAAAAACATGCCTACAAACATAGAAAAAATTCGCAAAGACAAAAAACTTACTCAAGACGAAGTTGCAAAACAACTATGAATAACTCGCCAAACATTCTCAAAACTAGAAAAAGGACAAATAGAACCAACCCTATCACAAACCATCAAACTATCCAAACTCTTCTGAGTAAAAATAGAAAAATTCATAAAAGACATATGAAATAAAGAATCACAAGAAGTAACTATGCAAGAAAATTACCTAAAAAAACTAGTAGAACACGAAAAAGAAAGATGTTTTAAAAACTACATAAAAGACTCAAGAGATGCAATGATAGTGCTATGATGAATTGCCTTAAACTGGATGTGAGACTTGCTATGAACCCCTAAAGGAAAATACACACTAAAAAATGTAAAAATAGAGGATATAATCCTAACCTGAACAACTCCAGAAACAAATGAAATCACTATAAACAAAGCAAACAGAAGTGTAACAGAACTAAAAAAAATAATTAAAAATGACAAAAAAATATTGAAGCAAATAAAAAAAGTAGCCATATATTCTACTGAGCCAGTTTTACTTAGAAAAACTTGAGAAAATAAATACAAAAGTTTTGACTGAATGCACAGAATAGTATGACATATAATTAAGTGAAAAGAATACATAGAAGCATATGTTTTAGAAAATCAATCAGAATTCCTCCCAAACATAGAACCACATGTAATATATGACATAATAAAAGCCTATCAGAGGTCAAAAAGAACCGAGATAGATAAGCAAGAATTTATATGAGCCATAAAGCTTATGGCTAGAAATACAGAAAATACAAAGAAACTGTTAAAAAATAGGTTTAATTCTAAATATATTATGGATGATGATCTGCAAAAGCTGATAAAAAATGTGATATTATTATAATTCCAACTATGGGCTGATATGAAAAAGTTTATTATTTATAGTATTTAAATTTGATTATTACAAAATTCCTAAGTACACGACAAAAATTTGA
>DJMN01000040.1 GCA_002435385.1 Patescibacteria group bacterium UBA6489 | reverse complement strand
CACTTCGTTTTTTACTTTAGTAACTCTCCTCTTTGAATCCAAAGAAATAAACAAATCTATCGTTTAAGTTTTCTTAAAACTATAGCAAGTCCCTCATTGGGGAGATTAAAATCCGGATCAATTTCAATAACTGTTTCAAAAACATTAACCGCTTCTTCGTAATATTCATAAGCTAATTTTTCATACCCCGAATCTTTTAAAATATCACCAATATAATTTAATGTATTTCCAAGTCCATTGTAGGGATAAGGGCAGCTTGGATCAATTTTAATAGCTTTTCTATAAACATTGATAGCGTTTTGATAATAGTCGTAAGCTGCTTGTGTATTTTCGGTTATTTTTTTTTGATAAGCAATATTATATAAATGATTACCAAAAGTATTTAAAATGCTGTTCTGTATTTCTATTTCTCCTCTTAATAATCTTAATTTTAAATCTTTATCTTTAATGTGTTTATAGGGGTTCCAATTTTTGATGGTTATGTCTAGAAATTATCGCAAGGGTTTTGTAAAAAATCTTGAATAGATCCTCCTGAAATCATGTCTGGTTTTATTTCTGTATAATTCCCTACCCTATTATATGTACTTGGTGTTAAATCTTGCCAATAAGATTTTTGGTTACAGGTGATTAAAATAGTTGCTGCATGTCATCCTTTATCTACTGTATACAAGCATTTAATACCTAATTCTTCCAAAAAAGTAGCTGCTATTAATGACCCAGCACAGTTTAAAGATTGTTGTTCCATTATTAGTAATGGATTATTTATAACTTCTTTATAAGGGAAATGGCTAATAGCTTTTTGAATTTTTTTAGCTATTTTTAGTTCTTTAGAAGATATTTTTTTAATATTTTTAGTAGCTCGAATAATCTCTAATTCTTGCCTCATATTATCTATATCCAAAGCTTCGTATAAAGTTTTATAATCAAGATTATGCCACTCTTCAATAATGGATTTAAAATCTCTTAAGTATTTTAAGTTAAATTTATCGGTTTTTTTCATTTTGTCAGGATAGTTAGCATTCTTAGTTTCCAAATCAGCTAAAATATCTAACAATTTATCAAATCCTAGGTTGCGTATAAAATTTTCTTGTCCTCTTCTAAAAATAGAAGTGTTTCTTTCTCTTGTTGGTGTTTCTATGGCGTATGTTATTTGTCTTTGGTTTTTTTCTTGTATATCCTCCATAAGAAGATCTTCTCTTATTAATCATCTAAGCCAAGATGATGCTTTTTGAATTCTGAAGTTTTCTAGTTGTGCAGGAGTTAAATTTTCTTTGATTTGTAAATTTGATCTTTTCTCTAATATTCTTTTTTCCTTTTCTATTTCTTTTTTGTATTTCCCTGGATCTTGCCTATTTTCAAAACCGTTTAAGAAAAATCTATCAGCTTTTTCTTGTTCTTCATGTGATAAATTAAATTGTTTAATTTGCTCAGTTGAGAGTTTTTCAGTAGGATAGCTGTGGTTTATACATGCTTGACCATAGTGATAAAAGCTATCTACAATTTCATCAGATAAATGCTGCATTTGATCTAAAATATCTTCATAATTTTGTCCGAATTTAGATCCTTTAATAATAAGTTTGTCTTTTATTTTAGCTAAACTGATAGCAGCTAGTATTAATGTTTGTCCAAAGTTTATCATTTTTTGATAAGCTAGTTCTTTTTTTTCTGGATGATTAATTGTATAAGTGTTTATATCAATAGTTTTGATTATCAAAGATTCTTCCCACGAATGTAAATCCACTGGAAGAAATAATGTTAACTTGTCTTTATTGCTTCCTTGTAATATATTATTTGCCATTCTTCTCTAGGAATAAATTCAGGAGTAATATTGCAAGCATTAATTCTACACCAATCAATAAAAAAAGATTGTTCTATGTTGTTGTCTTTAAAAGGTGTCTTATGAGTTTTTTCATGAGAATGATGTAAATTAAAAGGTTTTTTCATGATTATTTTTTTAATATATTGCATTAATTATAACTTGTAAAAATCACTTAGATTGTGTAATAAATTAAGTTTTCTGAGTTTATTATACTCTAATTCTCCATTGTTTTTGTTGTCATAGTTTTTCAATATGTGATAGTTTGATTCTTCCTTTTTTTCTTGGTATAGTAGACCATTTTTTTATTGGATAAATTAAGAGTAGTTGTATATACAAATCTGAATAATTTTTTTCGACTTCGTAGGTTATATTAGTAAAGGTATCCGCTTTCTTATAGTGTATTTGGTACATCTTTTCCTTCTTTTACAAATATTTTTTGAGTTTCTTTATTCTACCTTGTTTTTTAAATCATTAACTAGCCTTCTAAAAGTTTCCCTAATCATACTTAATTCTGTTGCATCCAATGTATCAGATAATTTTCAAATAGGTCTATTAAAATATCTCCATGTGTGTATCTTTTTTGATAAATTGCTCATTGTGAATTCTACTAATTGAGATTCTGATGTATCTCAAGATTTTTGTAATATATGGTTTCTTCTTTTTATTTGTTGCTGTTTTATTTCTGTATTTTCTTTAAGTGTTATTTGGAGTTCCTCTTTTACTGAAATTCATGTTTTTTTATCCTTTAAAGATATAAAAAGGTCTACTTTGTTTTTTTGATCTTCTCATATAGATGCTTTAGTTATTGATATGTTATATTTATCACTTATTCCAGCTAATCTTCTAAATTCTAATTCAACTATTTTTTCTGCAATAAATCCCTCTTTTTTATTTTTATTTTCATTGTTTTGTTTTTCATAATCATCAAAATCATACATTAACACTTCTTGTTTGTCTCTCAAGTCTTGTAATAAATTTTTATATATACTTGTTTTTATTTTTCTATTTGTAGATGGAAAGTATTTTTTTCTAATATTTTCTGGAATATCTTCTATTTTTATTTCTGGTAGTCATATTTCTATTCAGAATGTTTCTGTATAGTTTAGTAATGTATCTAAAGAAAAATAATTTTTGTTTCATTCAAAATCTTCTTCATAGAAGCACTCTATGTTTTTAGGTTTTATATTTTCAATGTTTTGATTAAATATATCTGAATCAAAATTTAATATTCTTTTTCTTGTGTTTTCAATAGTATTTTCTCTCATAACTGATAGATACTTTCTTATTTCTTCTTTTTCTTCTCTTGATATAAGTTCATCTCATAATAATCGTTGAATATCTTTTAATGGATATCCTATGTATTTATTTAATATTTTCTCAAATTCTTCTAATCTTTTTATGTATCATGAATTTTCTCCTAAGTATCCTACGGTTTGTGGAGTATCCATATCTATTAAACTTTGTTTTAATTTTCACGAACTAGTTTTTGTTTCTATGTCTAAATCCTTTAATTCTCATAAAGATTTTAAATATGAATCTTCAAGTCTAGAAAACTGTTTGGGGGTTATTTTTTCACCTGATAATATTAATTCAACCAACCTTTTTTTAGCATTTTGTATTTTACGAACAGAGTCAGATGATTCTGTTTCATTTGTATTTATAAAATCTTGTATTTCATCTTCTGTTATGGCTCATTTGTAGTTTGTTCTTAGTAAATGTTTCATATAATTTTATTTTTATTTATAATGTAATAAAATTATAACACAAAAAATCCAAAAAATACAAATCTAAATACCTATTAATTTTGATTTATTTTCTTGAAACAAATTTATTGTCTTTTATATAAAATCTTAGTGGTTTGTCTTTCCATTCTCATGCATAATCTATTCATACCCTTTTAGTTTTTATAATTTGCTCTGGTTTAATTTTTACTCCTCTGTCTTCAATGTATAAATTAGAATCTAAGCTAATTGCGGATGAATAATTTAATGATTTATCTATTTTTAGTGCTTGAGTTAGTTTTCATGGTCAGCTAGTTAAATTTAGATTTTTTTCTGTTTTTCTGTTTATTTTCATATCTTCAATTCATTCAAGTGGTTCTATAGCTCTTATTAAAACAGCACAAGGACAGTCTTCTATATCTGTGACTATGTTTAGATTAAAATACATTCCATAAATCATATAAACATACCAGATTCATCATTCTAAAAACATTACTTTAGTACGGTTGGTTTTTCATTTCGAAGCATGACATGCTAAGTCATGGGATCCTACATAAGCCTCTGTTTCAACAATTATTCAAGAAAAAGTTTTATTTTCAATTTTGTGAACTAAAATTTTTCATAGTAAATCTTTGGCAACTTTTTCTGTTTTTCTTATGAAAAATTCTTTTTTTAATTTTTTCATGATTTTAGGTTTTTGAAATAATTTATAGAATTATATTTGTATCTTTATATTTTGTGAAATTTTTCTTTTATTTGACATATTTTATATTTTCATACATAAAAATATAAAATAATTTTTTGTTGATGTTGAAAAAATAATTGAATGATTTTGGTAGATAATATTATATTTATGTGGTAACCCAATACTCTCAATCCTTATACCATGCTTCTGATTCTATTAGTTTAACTTTATCTTGTTTTCAGTTTATTTTAAATCATCACTTTTTTGCTATATCTAGAAGATATTTATCAAAATATTTATTCAGGTTAATGTCCGTATTTCAGGAGGTATACATCTTGAACCTAGTTAATTTTATGTCTTCGTCTATAGTAAGTAATACTCTTGCTAGTATTCATCACTTATCATCTTTTATGTAATAAACTCACTTATTTACATCAATAGTGTTTGCTATTGATGAATAATAATTTCAAACAGGACTATAAAAATTTAAACAACTTCAGTCTACCCAATTTCCCATCATAAGTGATGCTAGTGGATTTAATTCTCTTTCGATAGTTATAAATTCAGTCTTTTTACTTTTTCTGTTTTTAAATGATTTTTCTATTGATTCTATTTGTAATTTTAGGTCTTCAAATAAATTATGGTCTTGTTCTTTTGATTTTATTTCGTTTTCTTTCGGAGATATTTCTTTGCGAAAGTAATTTACGCATTCTCATGCTTTTTTGAAGTCTATTTTAAACTTAAATCATAGATTATTTATTTCTTTGATTTTTTTCTCTGATATCTCTAGTTTATTTTCTATTTCTGTTTTTATGTTTATATTTAATTCACTATTGTTCTTATTTTCATTATTGATTTCAACGATTTTTCTGTTTTTTGATAACCAGATATCTTTTTGTTTTTTGTTTAGTTTTTTTGATATCCATTCTTGATTTTTTTCTGTTTTATATTGGTTTAGTTCTGATGGATTATCAAATTTTCAAGTTAAATAGTCATAAAGAAGTTTTGTTATTTGTTCTTTGTTATACGTTGTTCATTTCATCATTTTATATGCTTCTATAAAAAGTGGATTATTAAATTTCTGATTGTCTATTTTGGAAAAGTTTACTTTATTTTTTCATAATATTCTTTTCATGTTTGAAATAATCTTTATTTTTAGTTTCTTTTTATAAAGTATATCAACGTACTGTATTAGATTTTCTGTTAATAGTTTTTCTAGTCAGGCTTGGTTATTATTATTTTTTAGGTTATTGAATTGATTTATTTTTTTGCTAATTTTTCTCTCTCTATTTAGTTTTAATATTTTTTTAAAATTTTCTTTTAATTTTTCATAATCTATTTCTCAATCTTTATTTATAAAATCATTTAAAGTTTTTATGAAATTTATATCTAAATGTATATTATACTCTTTTATAAAATCTAATTTTTGGAAAAAAGGTATTATGGATTTTTGCTTATTTTCTAAATAATACTTAAAAATTAAATCGAAGTTCTTTGATGATGATATTTGGCTTTCTCTAAATATTTTTATTGCATCTCTTGATGGAATAACTTTTTTTTGAATAAAATCATATAGAGCTTCGAATTTATCTGGATTGTTCTTTGAAAATCTAAAAATTGCTTTGTTTGAATAATCTGCATTTACTTTGAAATCAGGTATTAATCAAAATTGTTTTAATATTTTTATATTTTCTGGTTCTAAAAATCTTTTATTATCTGCTTTTTCTTCAAACCATTCCTTACTCCAAGGGGTTACTTTATTCTCTCATTTCATTTTTTTGAAGCCAAATATGATTTCGTTATCTTCCATAAAATTTGTAAAATTTTTTGTGTTTATTGGGTAATTTTCTAAATTTATTTCATTTTTTACTAATAATATGAAGTATCCCCATAATAATCATTTTGGATGAGTTGTTATTGGTTTAATGTTTTCTTCAAAGATTTCTTTATTAATAACAAATCAATTGTCAATAAACTTCTTAATTTCCTTTAGATGTTCAATATCAAAAATTTTTTCTTTTATAAAATTGAATATGTACACTGATTTATTGAAATTTAAAGAGATTTCTTTTATTAGATTGAAATTTTCTCCATATTTTTCAGGAGTATTTTTTGTTTTGATATATCATTTTTTTAATAATATTTTGAATAATTCTATATTTTTCTTTGGGCTTTGGTTATAATATGAATTATATTCTGTTGTTCTATCGTCTGTTCATTGTATATTATGTCAAATATTATTTTTTAATGTATTAGATAATTTTTCTATAAATAATTTATCTCTTTTAGGGGTAATTAAACCATTTTTTATTAATATAAGTAAAATATCTGTGCTATCTGGGTGTGCATATTTTTCCTTTACTGTATTAATTAGATTATCTATTTCTTTTTTATGTTTTAATTTATCAATTAAATTACTTTGTAATAAATATTTCCAATAAGATGTATATTTACTATAATCATGTTCTTTATCTATTCTTTTTATTAGTTTATCTATTTTTTCTTTATAATGTTCTTTATCAATGTATCATTTTTCTTCTAATAAAATAAATCTCTTTATTTTATATAGTTCTTTTCATTCTATAAATAAATTAGCTAAATTATCTATTTCTTTTTTGTATTTAGTTTTATCTATTAGTCAACTATTTATTAACGTATCAAAAAAAATATCATCTGAATAGTGTTTTAGTCATGTATTAATAGCATGTTTTTTATATTTGTTTATTTTTATAGATTCTATAAATCATTTATTATCTTTATCTTCTTCTTTATATTCAAGTAAAGATATTAGAGATTTAAAATAATCAATATTATCTGCTTCTTTTTTTGATTTTTTTAATAGTTTATTAATTTCTCTCTTATACTTAGTTTTATCTATATATCATTTTTTTAATAAAAAAATGAAAAAATCTCTATTGCTAGAACTATTCCATACATTTCTAAGTCTTAAAATTGTGTATTCATTTAAAAATACTTCATTTATAATTTTTTCTATTTTTTCTTTGTTTTTATCTTTATCAATTAATTGTTTCTCTATCATTAGCATAATGGATTCTTTTTCAGGGTTTCATTTAAATTGTCTCAATAAATAATCAAAAGCTTCTTCCATTCTTTTTTTATACCATTCTTCTTTTTCAACGGATAGTAATTCTGTAATCGATATAAAAGCCCTTAGTTTATTGTAGTCAAATTCAAAAAATCCTTTTGTATTAAAGGCTAAATCTAAAAAAAACATTTTATGTTCTTCTTGTGAAATTATATTTTCTTCTATTAGCTGTATTAGTATGTGTACATATTTTATATCTCTTTGGGTTCTTTTTTTTATTGTTTCAACTAATAGTTCTAGAAACGTTTGATTAAAAATAAGATTTAACTCCTTTGTGTTTCTTATTGCATCATTTATATCTCATCAATCATCTAATATTTTTTTTACTATATCTCTAAAAATTTCTTTGTTTCAGTTTACAAGAATTTCTTCTAAAGATTCTTTATTTTCTAGTGTTAATTTGGACAATGTATTTTTCTTTAGCTTTTTCATTTATGATAACTGATGTTTAATATATTTATTTTACAATATTATCTTATTTTGAGCAAAAATAAGATGATATTGTAAAATAATGAATGGTAAACTATTTGAAAAATTTGTTTTTTCTAAAAAAAACATACAATAACTTTACTTAATTGATTTAAGATATTTTAAAAAATATGGAAAATAAAAACATAGTAGTTTCATGATCTACAGCATATGATGTGATTATGAATTATGATTGAAAATTTCAGGATGATATAAAAGCCGACAAATTAAATAATTTGAGTGTAGCTTTTTTGATAAATAATCTGAAAAAAGAAATCTGATGAACATGAGCAAATATAGTTTATAATCTATCTCTTTTGTGAGAAAGGTCTATATTGATGTCTGCTATTTGAAAAGACTTTTCATTTGATGGATTTTTTAAGGAAAATGTTAATCTGAATTATATACATGAAAGTTCTGATTTGTTTTCAGCAAGTTGTCATATAACTTCTGATTCTGTTTCTAATCAAATAACAACTTTCTATCCTTGAGCGATGAATGAATCTGAAAATCTTTCTTTGAAAAGTATAAAAGAAGAGGTTTTATATACCATAGTTTCTCCAAATCAGAAAGAAGCTATGATAAAACATACAAAGGAATCCAAAGAACTTTGAATAAAGACTTTTTTTGATCCAGGACAACAGATATATACATTTAATAAGGATGAGTTAGCTGAAATATCTATCAATGCTAATTATCTGATAGTAAATGAATATGAACGGAAAATTTTTAAAGAAAAAATTTGAAAAGATAAAAAGGAGTTGTTAGAAATATTTAGCAAGATAATTGTAACTTTATGAGATAAGTGATCAAAAATAATTTCAAAGGAAATGGAATTAAAGATTTCAGGTTTAAGTGTTGAAAATGTTATTGATCCAACTTGAGCTTGAGACTCTTATAGAGCTTGATTGCTTAGGTGATTGAAGTTGTGATATAGTTGGGAGACTTCTGCAAAATTATGAACTCTTATGGCTTCATACTGTATACAATCTCATTGATGACAAAATCATTTTGTAGAGAAGGAAACTATAGAAAATGATATGAGAGAAAAATTTGGGGAAGAAGTAAAATTATAATTTTACTTCCATTAATCTCGTCTAAAAATATTTATTTGATAAAAATTAAACTATGGACTATAAAGAAAATCAATATAAAGTTGCTGATTTGAGCTTAGCTTCTTGGGGTAGAAAGGAAATAGAAGTATCAGAACATGAAATGCCTGGGCTTATGGCTGCTAGAGAAAAGTATGGTAGCGATGAACCTCTTGCTGGAGCCAAAATAGTTTGAAGTCTTCATATGACTATTCAAACTGCTGTTCTAATAGAAACTCTAACTGCTTTATGAGCAGAGGTTAGATGGAGTAGTTGTAATATATTTTCTACTCAGGATCATGCTGCTGCTGCTATAGCTGAAACTTGAGTTCCTGTTTTTGCTTGGAAATGAGAGACTTTAGAAGAATTTTGGTGGTGTTTAAGAGAGACTTTTAATTTTGATTGATGACCTAATATGATTTTGGATGACGGTTGAGATGCTACTCTTTTAGTTCATAAATGAGTAGAAGTAGAAAATAATCCTAGTTTGCTTGATAAAAAATATGAAAATGAGGAAGAACAAATAATGATAAATATTTTAAAGGAGGATTATAAAAAAGATCCTCAGTTTTGGACTAAGTTATCTAAGCAAATTAAATGAGTTTCAGAAGAAACTACAACTGGTGTTCATAGACTTTATGAACTTAATAAAAATAGTAGACTACTCTTCCCTGCTATAAATGTAAATGATAGTGTTACAAAATCTAAGTTTGATAATTTGTATGGTTGTAGAGAATCTCTTATAGATGGGGTAAAAAGAGCTACTGATGTAATGATTGCATGAAAAACTGCTGTTGTTTGTGGTTATGGTGATGTAGGTAAATGATGTGCCCAAGCTTTAAAATCTTTTGGGGCTAAGGTTATTGTTACTGAGGTTGATCCTATTTGTGCTTTACAAGCAGCTATGGAGTGATATGAAGTAAAAACGCTTGAGGATACTTTAGGTGAAGCTTTGATTTATGTTACCGCTACTTGAAACAAAGATATAATAACTCTAGAGCATATGAAAAAGATGAGAAATCAGGCTATAGTTTGTAATATCTGACATTTTGATAATGAAATTCAAATGAATAAGTTGAATAAATTTTCTTGAGCTAAAAAGGTTAATATAAAGCCTCAGGTTGATAAGTATATGTTTGATGATGGTCATGAAATATTTATTTTAGCTGAGTGAAGACTTGTTAATCTTGGTTGTGCTACTGGTCATTCTAGTTTTGTTATGAGTAATTCTTTTACTAATCAAGTTTTAGCTCAAATAGATTTATTTAATAATGAACATATTCTTTGAGTTTATACATTATCAAAAAAACTAGATGAAGAAGTTGCTAGACTTCATCTAGATAAACTTTGAGTTAAGCTTACTAAACTTTCAAAAGAACAAGCTGATTATATTTGAATAGATGTTGATGGTCCTTATAAAAGTGAACATTATAGATACTAAAAATCTTCTTCAGAGACTGTTCAAAAAAGTGTGTA
>DJMN01000055.1 GCA_002435385.1 Patescibacteria group bacterium UBA6489 | reverse complement strand
CACACTTTAATGCACACTCCCCTTTAAATTAATTTTATTGTAACAAATTAATTATATCTTCTAAATCATCTTCAGTCTCAGTATCCTCTGTTTCAGCTCTATACTCTTCTATAATTTCTTCTATTTTCTCTGAAAGATGAGATACTAATTCACCATATTTAGGATTCTTATCAGCTAACTTCTTTAGTTGACCATTTAATTTTTCAAAATGTTTAATTTTACTTTCTAATTTCCCATACTTAGAATCAATTTTAGATTTTAGTTTATTTACACTATTATCTAATTTGTCTTTTACCTTTGTAGATAACTTTGAAGAGTTATTAGTATTTGTTTTTGATTTATTATCTTCAATAGTTATTTTAGTAGTCCGAGATCAGATTCATTCTATTTTTGCATTTAAATCATAAGTTCATGCTTTAACTGAATCCATATCCATTCTTATTTTACAATCAGCAGTTGCAACTCAAGGAGATACAATAGTAAATCAATCATTACAGTAAGAAGAATTTATGTTAGAACTAGAATAAAATCATGTATCCTCTGGAAAGTCTCAAGTAAAGTTAATTCTTGTACTAACAGATATTCAGTCTTCTTCAATTTTTGAACTTAAATCAAGATTTTCAATTTTCATTTCATCTATTATATTTACATCTCAAGATGTTTTATAAACACTATCTCAAGCTTCATCAAAACATTCTATTCAAATTGTAACTTGTTTTGTTGTCTCACCTATATATTTAGCACTAGTAGGGAAGTACATTTCTGATGAAATATCCAAATTATCCATATTATTCCACTCTTTATGCATATCATTTCCATAACTATCTTTAGTTTTTACATAAAGTTCATCACTTCAAAATCATTTACATCTAGTTGGATAAATTCATTTAACTGTCTCAAGATAAGAAACATCCCATCTAAGAGTTATATCTTCTCATCTATTTACAGATTCAGGAGTCCAAAATGAACCTCAAGCTAAAGTAGTATTACATAATGATATTACTCATAATGCAACGGCAGAAAATTTAACAAAATTTTTCATAATATACAAAAATAAAAAAATAAAACATCACTTTAGTGGTTAAGGAAATTCTGAAAAGATTCTTCGTTAGAATAAAAATTTAGATTTTTTAGGAAAAATTTGTGAAACAATTTTGAGTTTAGCCATAGCTAAGTGATAAATTTTTGAACAAATTTTAACAAAAAATATTATTTTTTTCTAGATGTGACTTTTTCAGGGTTTCCTTAGCTTTAAACTAATTTTTTAGCTAAAGTGAAAAGGTTCTTTCTAAAAATTAGTTAACTTATTTCTAAGTTGGATGTATTATATTTATTTAATGTAAGGAGGATGTAAGATTAATGTAAGAAGAGTGTAAGAAGTATTAAATTCTTTTCTATCATACTATACAAGGTTTTCTTAATTCTAGATTTTTTGAAATATCTTGTTTTATAAGATGTCCCAAAAATAAATCGTTATCATCAAAATAAATAAGAAATGATAAATCAGGATTAAATCCAATATCTTCAATTGTATTCAATTTTTTTATAAATTCTTCTTTTGTTATCTTATCTTGTCCTTCGGATAACCAAGAGTTATTCTTCAAATCTAACAAGTTTTTTGCTATATGAGTTTTTATGTCTAATATATTTAATGAAATCCAATTAAGCTTTTCATTTATGTTTTTTATAAAAGAATCAATATCTTCAACTTCATCAGGATTGAATGTAATTTCAACTTTAGATTTATCAATTTTTATTATTGTAGAATAAGACCTAAAAACTTTTTTACTATTTGTTTTAGTTTTTTTCTTTTTTATTCAAGACTCTTCCATCTTTTTCTCAAACTCAGGAGAAATCCGTATATCAACATTACTTAAATCTGTTTCTTTTAATTTAAAGTCTTTTTTTGTTAGATTAAATTTTTTAGGAGTCCTTAGAAATATATTTTTTAAGAATTTCATATTATTTTGTATCTAGAGTTAGTAAAATAAGTAATTCAGATAATGTTCAAATAAAAACTTATAAAAACCTAATATTCATCAAACCTCATCTCATCCAATTTCTTTAAATCCTCTTTACTCATACTCCATCAAACAGAACCTATATTTTCTTTTAAATGTTCTATATTTGTAGATTTAGGTATTGTGATAACTCACTTTTTAGAAATTAACCAGTTGATAGCAATTTGTGCTTTAGTTTTGTTATACTTCTCTGATAACTCATCTAGAATAGATTCAGTTTCTAATAAAAAGCCTCTTTCAATAGGTCTATAAGTCATCACAACTATATTATTTTCCTGACAATAAGGTATTATCTCAGACTCCATATTAACAAAAGAATTATACTTATCTCTTATAACTAAGTTATATAATATCTGATTAACTACAATCTTATTCTTTGAATATTTCTGCGCCTCTTTCATTTGCTCAACAGAAAAATTGCTAACTCCTATATACTTAATCATTTTTTGTTCAACTAGATAATCCATAGCTTTCATTGTTTTTTCTATGGGGATATCAGGATTAGGAGCATGAATAAGAAAGATATCAATGTAATCAGTTTTCAGTCTTTCAAGACTTTTTTTACAAGAGGTGATTACATCATCATATTTCAAGTTAGTTTTAAATACTTTACTAGTGATTATGATTTTTGACCTATCAAAGTCTTTTATAGCTTCAGCAATTAGTTCATCTGTATGACCTGCTCCATATAGTTCGGCAGTATCTATGTGAGTATAACCTAATTCTATAGCTTTTTTTATTGCCAAAATTTCTTTTTTATCATTTTTATAGTCTGCTTCTCTAAAACCTCCGATTCACCAAGTTCAGAGTCAAATAGCAGGGATTTTGAAATTATTGTTTGTTGTTTTGTATAGCATAGTATTTATTTTTAAATTAGCAAATTAGTTGTAACCGAATGATAATATTTTATATTGATTTTACAATTTTAAATATTTTTCTAAGTTTAATTTAAAAGCTTCTAAAAATATAGCTAAAAATTCATTATACTTCAGTTTACAGGAAACACACTTCATTTCCAAAATAATTTTCAAAATCCAAATACAAAAGAGCCTAGATTCCTCTAGACTCTTTTTTTCTTACATCATTCACATCCCTCACATTCACCCCATTCACATACCTCAAGGCATTCCACCACCACAAGAACCACCACAACAATCATCCTTCTTAGGAGCATCAGTTATCACAGACTCAGTAGTCAAAAACATACCAGCCAAACTAATAGCCTCCTCTAACGCAACCCTCTCAACCTTCTTAGGATCAATAATACCAGACTCAACCATATCAACAAAAGTATCATTAGCAGCATTATAACCATAATTAATACTATCATTCTCTTCTACCTTATTAACAATAACCCCAGGCTCTTTACCAGCATTCTTAGCAATTTGTTGCATTGGATAAACCAAAGCACTCCTTACAATAGAAACTCAAATATTTTGATCATCATGCCCCAAATCTAGAGAATCAAGAACCTTAGAAGCTTTAAGCAAAGCAGTTCAACCTCAAGCAACAACACCTTCTTCAACAGCAGCACGAGTAGCATTTAAAGCATCCTCTATTCTCATCTTTTTCTCTTTCATCTCAACCTCACTAGCAGCACCAACCTTTATCACAGCAACACCACCAGCAAGCTTAGCAAGCCTCTCTTGAAGTTTTTCTCTATCATACTTAGAATCACTATTCTCAATAGCATTTTTAATTTCAGCAACTCTATCATGTATATCTTCTTTAGCTCATTCACCTCAAATTATAATAGTCTTATCTTTAGATGCAATAACATTTTTAGCCTTTCATAAATCATCTAAATTAACATTCTCAAGTTTCATATTTAGCTCCTCAGATATCATCTTAGCACCAGTAAGTATGGCAATATCCTTAAGCATTTCTTTTTTATTGTCCCCAAAACCAGGAGCTTTTATTCAAAGAACATTTAATACACCTTTTAGTTTATTCAAGATAATAGTAGTAAGAGCCTCACCCTCTATATCCTCAGCTATGATTATAAGATCTTTTCTACCTTCGTTTACAAGTTGTTCTAGAAGAGGTAAAAACTCTTTCATATTAGAAACTTTTTTATCAGTAACAAGTATATGAGTAGATTTCATTTCAGCTAACATCTTTTCAGTATTACTAACCATGTATGGACTAACATAACCTTCTCCAAACTCCATACCTTCAGTTATCTCAACCTCCATACCAAAAGTTTGACCTTCCTCAACACTTATAACACCATCTTTTCCAACTTTATCCATAGCCTCAGCTATTATCTCTCAAACCTCAGCATCTTGAGCACTTATAGTAGCAACTTGAGCGATTTCTTCTTTACCAGAAATTTGTTTAGCATTTTTAGATAATTCCTCAACAACAACCTCTCCAGCTTTTCTCATACCATTTTTTAACTCAACAGCATTTACTCAAGTTCTTATGTTTCTTAAACCCTCTTTAGCTAGAGCATAAGTAAGTAGGGTAGCAGTAGTAGTACCATCTCAAGCAATAGTATTAGTTTTATCAGCAGCCTCTTTCACAAGCTCAGCACCAAGATTTTCAAATTTATCCTCTACAGAAATTTCTTTAGCAATAGTCACTCAATCATTAGTAACAGTAGGAGCACCATACCCCTTATCAATTACAACATTTCTTCATTTAGGTCCCATGGTAACTGTAACAGTCTTAGCAACAGTCTCCATACCTGCAAACATTTTTTGTCTTGCATCATCTCAAAATTGTATTTGTTTTGACATATCTCTATATATTAAAATGTAAAATGTATTATTAAAACCCTATCTTGAATTCTTTCCCCTTCCAGGAGAAAGAGACTACAATGTTTTATCTCCCTCTCCAGGAAGGGGAGGGATTAAGGGAGGGGTTATTTAAAGAACTCTATTAATCATAATAATCAGTCTTTTCTAATATAACCCCTTTCTTAAATCATCCTAATTTTTTATTTTTTTCTTTTCTAAGATTTTCAATCTCATCCATTGAAAATCCCATAACCTCACAAATTTCATCAACAACATCAAGTAAATCTCAGATTTCTTCTTTACTTCTATTTTTGTAAGTCTCACTAGCTTCCTCCAAAAGTTTTAGAAATAAAAAATCTTTTATTCTACTTTCATCTTTTTCTATTCTAAACTCTAGATTATTTGTAGAAACATCAGGAATCTTATCTCTAATAATCTTTGGAAGTTTATATTTTAAATCCTTATTATTATCCATTTTGTTATTTTACTTAATTAACCGTAGTCTCCCTCTCCTACAGGAGAGGGAATTTAGGGTGAGGTTATTTTTACTCAACTACAGCTAATAAGTACTCAATAGCAACTATTTTGTACTCCTCATCTTCCACTTTTACTTCATCACCAGCATATTGTCCACAAAGAACTTTATCTCAAACTTTTACATTCATCTCAGTATCTTTTTTCCCAGGTCAAACAGCAACGACCTCATATATATAAGGTTTTTCTGGGTTAGCACTATCAGGTAATAAAATACCACTTTTAGTTATGTTTTCTTTTTTAAGTCATTTTAAAACGACTCTATCGCTTAATGGTTTTATCTTCATAATAAAACTAGTTAAGAAATAAAATATTTAAGCACCTTGATTATATGAGTGCTAAAAAATAAGTCAAACTTTTTTTATAAAAATTTTTAAGTATATTTAAGAAAATATTCTTATAAATAAAAATATTTCTCCCTTTTTCAAAGGGAGTACCCGAAATGTAATTGAGGGGGGAGGGATTAAAACTATTATAACACAAAAAAATAATGAAATACACAACCCAAAATCCACAAAAACTAAAAGACTATGCTTTCAAGTATTACTTTAGATATTATCCGTCTAACAGGAGGCTTCTAGATAGACTTACAGAAAAAGCAGATTGAAGTGAAGAATTAGCATGAAAAATATTTAATGAAATAAAACACCTACTTCAAGAAGAGGATATAATTAGAAGCAAAATCAGAAACTATCTATACAGAAATAAAAATCTAAACTACATAAAACAAAAACTACTCATAAAACAATTTCCAAAAACTTCAGTAGAAAATATTTTAGAAACGGAATTTCTAGAAAAAGGGAAGAGCTTGTTAACCAGAGAATTTATCATAAAAAAAATAAACTCCTACAAACAAAAAGCAAAAAGTAGGAATTATATTAGACAAAAACTTATTGAAAGAAGTGAAGATGTATCACTAGTTGATAGCTGTTTAGAAGAAGCTTTTATTAACTGAGAAATGGATTCAATAAAAAAAGAGTATGAAAAGCTAAAAGGGAAATATACTAAAGAACAAATAGTGAATAAATTAGTTATGAAAGGGTTTAAATATAAGGAAATATTAAGGTTATTCTAATTAATAAAAAACAAAGAGAGGTGAATGAACACCTCTTTTTTTACCTCCTTTTTTATTTTCACCTTATTTAGTTAACACTTTTTTAAGTTTAGTGTAGGACTTAGGTTCATAAAGAACCACAATATCACTTTTTAACTCCTTTCTTATTTCTTTGAGGAGTTTATTTCTTAGCTCCTCTTCAAGGTGATCAGAGGTTATCTCTGTACCACCATGTTTATATAGAGTTAATTTTTCATTTCCAGAGATAACCTGATCAATCTCTGATACTCTTTTCAATATTACCTCATTGTAAATTAACTGATTTATGTATGGAATAATTGTATTTTGAATGGAAGATAGTAGAAAAATCATCCCCGCAGAAAATACAAAGATTACAGTTAGTAGTACAACAAGAGTGGATACTTCTCCAAATGGAGTAAGTAATAAAGCAACAGGACCAGAAAGAGTCGAGAGGGATATCCCAATGAAAAGACTTACAATAATCTTTAGTACATTAAAGATATAAAGTGCTCTTTCTATTTCCGTATCAAATGTAGGTTTTAAGGAAAAACGCATAGCAACCTCCTGCTTTGTTTTAGATTATTGTATTTTTGTTTGTAAGTTGTAATTTGAAGTGCAATCAGCTAAATGCTAAAATGTAATAGCAATATTATATAACTTAACATTTAGCGATAATGAAAAAATCATATAAGCACTTCAATAAGATAGAAAGATTAGAACTCTCAATCTTATTGAAGAAAGGCTATTATCAGAAAGATATAGCAAAAGCTTTAAACAAAAGCCCTTCTTCCATAAGTCGAGAAATAAAACGAAATCAGGTTAATGGAGAATACAATCCACATAAAGCACATCATAAAGCATATGTCCGAAGAAAATATTCAAAATGTTATTCTTTAAAAATATACTCAGATTCTAGATTAAGAGAATATGTTCATAGTAAAATAAAACCTAATAACTATTGGACTCCTCAAATGATATCTAACAGAATCAATTTGGGTTTAGAAGAAAGGTTAAGTTGATATCATATATCATTTAAGACCATTTATAACTACATCAATAATTCAGTCTTTTGACAAGAATTACAAGAATATTTATTTTCAAAAATGGCTAGATGGTCTAAAAAAACTAAAAGAAAAGGTAAGCATATTATACCAAATATGATTAATATTTCTAAGAGACCTAAAGAAGCTAATTCAAGA
>DJMN01000072.1 GCA_002435385.1 Patescibacteria group bacterium UBA6489 | reverse complement strand
TATTTACTCAAAACATTTTCATTAGTTCTTGTACTTGTTCGTCCATTTTTTGAGATATTATATCTTCTGGTTCTAATTCTTCTTGAGGTTCTTCTTTTGTAACTACTTTTAGTGTTCTTGTATTTCAGTTTGCATCTTTTACCTCAATTATTGTTTCTCATACCTTCTCTGCTTCTATTTTCAACTGCTTTCCTCCTTCTGAATTTTCTTCTAAATATACATTTATATTATCATTACTTTTTTTAATGCTTGTAATGTCTTCATAATAACTTGGTATTTGAATTGTTTTTGTTGTTCAGATTCAGATTAATTCTAGTTCATATGTTTCTAATTTTAATACTGGTATTTCTTCTCCTACTGTTACTTTTATAACAAATACTAATTTTCAGTTTTCACGAACTTGTACCTCTGTTTTTCAAGGGGTTAATGCTTCAACTACTAGCTTATTTTCTTCTAAATTTACTTTTGTGATTCCTTCTTTTTGATATTTGTATGTGTATTCTGAATTTTCTTTATCTAATTCAAACTCACAGTTTACTCATACTGTTGTTTCACAGAATAGTCTTTTTGATTTGCTTTCGTCTTTGCTTCAAAGTCATGGTTGTGTTATTGTGTTAGCTTGATTGTCCAGCTCTTCTTGATTTTCTATAAAAGTTAGAGTTGAGTCTATTTCAATATTATCTTGTCCTAAATTTTCACTTTCTTCTACAGTTTCAAATTTTCATTCTTCTACATATGATATTAATTCGTCTAGATTTGCTGTTTTGTTTTGTCTGAATGTCTGTTTGATTTGTTTTGTTGTTAATTCTGGTTTGTAACTTTTTAATATTGATACTATTCAAGTTATGTGAGCTACCGACATACTTGTTCAGCTTAGTTCTTTGTAATTTCATTTTTCAACTGGATATGTTGAATAAATTCATACTCAAGGTGCTTGAACATCCACTTTAGAACCATAGTTTGAAAATATTGCTTTGTTTCATGTTTGGTCTGTTGCTCATACTGTTATTGAGTCTGTACATCATCAAGGGATTGTATTACTAGCATCTGTGTTTGAGTTTCAGGCTGAGGTTACAACAATTCATCCACTTTGTGTTAGTGATGCTATTCAGTCACATATTGAGTTGTCTAGTGGATTTGAATTTCCTGATAAACTGATGTTTAATATATTTATATTATTTTCTTTTGCATATTCTAGAGATTTTAAAACTGCGTAATTTGGACAGAATCCGTTTTCATCACAAATTTTTAATGGTAATAATTTCACATATGGGTTTATTCAAACTATTCAGTCATTGTTTAGGTTGGCTCAGATGATTCAGGCAATGTGTGTACCGTGTCCTTGATTATCTTGTGTTTGAGTGTTTTGATCTATGAAATTGTATCATAGTGTTTTATCTATATTTGTTTGTAAATCTGAGTGAGTTGTGTCTATTCAAGTGTCTAAAATTCAAATTTTTAGGTTATTTGTTGCTTCTAGATTTTTTATTTCTTCAAATTTCTCATATGTTTTATACTTTTGTATTCACCGTGTTTTTTCTAGGGCTTCTCATTCTAGGCTTGAGATTTGTAATAGTTCTGGTTGTATGATTTTTATTCATAGAAAGTTTTGTGGTAAAATTCAGTTTTCTACATTCTCTAAAAATTCTTTAGAGAATAGACTTTCTTTAGATATTGTGATTTCAAAATAGTTTTTTTGATTTTGTGTGTACATGAAATTAACTATCAAGTTTTGGTCATATTTTGATAGTTGTTTTTCAAGTTGTGTTTTATTGTTCTTTGTTCTGATGATTAGTGTATAATCTCCAGTTTTATGTTTTATGGAATTTTTTAGAGTCTCTAGGGCTTTAGATTTTTTGTCTGGTTTTATTGTTGATAGGTTGTCTCCTAGGTTCTTGTAGTTTGTTAAGGCTGATACTATCTTTAAAACCACTACTTTCTTTGTTTTACTTAGTTTTTCTTTTATATCCTCACTACTATTTTCATTTTGTATTTCTTCTTTTGTTTTTTCTAGGTATTTCTGTATTTCTTGGTGTTTTTGAGATAGTCTTGTTTTGTTGCTAGTTTTTTCTTCTAGTTTANNACAGTTTTTGTAGATTCATTTCACAATCTTTAAAAAATAAGAAAACAAAAAAGTAAAAGCTTACTCTTTTGACAAAGAGTCTATTAATATTTTTCATTTTGTTAAATTATTTTTTGAAAATATAAGAAATCTCAAGATATTTTACTTTGAGGTTTAATCTTTGAGAGTAATAAGAAATAAAATTTATTTTAATCAAATACTGTCAATTAAGTTAACATATTTTGAATAAATATCTCATAGTCCATTTATTGAACTATCTTTTATTTTTGCTTCTATTTTTGTAACAAGAAAATACATTTTAGGAACCTCTAATTTATTATTCTCAACAAATTCAAATATAGTATCAAACAATATATCTCTATATTTATAATCTATATTTTCAATAAAACTATCATAGAAAGAATAATCTAAACACTTTGTTTTTCATTCAGTTGAAAATATATGTAATCAAACAAATGTTAATATTCTAAGTGTTTTTCTCATTCCTTCAGAAGTCTTAAATAGTGCTTCTATTGAGAGAGTATTTTCCTTAAATATAATACTTCAATTATCAAATACATCTTCTTTAATTAATTTATTTTCAATAGCTTTTTTTACAAATATATCATATATACCAGTTAAAAAGTTTTTAAATTTATTAATATAGGGATTTATATTTTCTTCTAAATGATTTTGTATCTTTATCTCATCAAAACCTTTTAAATCTTCTTTAAATTTGTTATATTTTTCAAACTCTATTAATTCTTTGGATTTTAGTATTTTATTTTCCACTAAATCTTTTCATTCTATTAATTTATTTCATTTAATGTATTCTCTTATTTTTAAAATATTTTTTGATATCTCTTCTTTTTCTTTTTCCAATTTCTCTAATTCTCTATTTAAAAATACATAATCTTCATCAGTTTGATCAATTCAAAAAGTTTTAATATATTCCCTTCTTAATAATCATAACTCTTTTATAGCAACTGAAATATCTCAATATATAATTCTATTATCTTCCAGTTCAGAAAAAAGACTTTTTAAATTATTATCAACTAATCTTATTTGTTCTAAACTTGTTGCATATTTTTCAAATTTTGACTTTTTATCTTTTATAAATTTCTTTTTATATTCATATTCAGTTATCAATTTAAAAAATCATCAATCTATTCAAGCTCATAAAATATAAGCCAATATAAATTTTCTTGAAATTCAGTCATATTTAGCATTTATAAAAGGTATTTCATTAGAGGTCTCTTTATCAATTAAATTTGAAAAGTCTAAGAAATTAAATCTATTTAAAGAACATAATGAGTTTCTACTATTTCAGTAGTATTCTAATTTTTCTCACTTTATTCACATATATTCTTTAAGTATTCATTCAAAATTTTTAATTTCTTCTCAATCTTTTAATATTTTATATGAATTATAATAATTGCTCACATATGTATAATCTTCTCAATTTAATGAGAACAAAATTTCAACCTCTAAATCTTGATTAGTATCTTTTATGTAAGGTTCTTTATTATATGAAAATAAATGTTCTAATGAATTAAATATTAAACTTTTTCAAGAAGTGTTAGGCATTAAAAATATATTAATTTTTTTGCTATCTAAAGCGTCAAAAACAACCCCTTTCTTTTCTCATAAAAGGCTTTGCTCTCATACTCTTAATACAATTTTTTTTATTTCCATTGTTTTTTCTTATATAAATATTTTTTTATAAAATATACATATTTACAATATGAATTATTAGATACTAAATCTAAATGATTTAAAACAATATTAAAATTATCTTTTGTTATTGCCAATCAATGATTTATAAAAAAATCATAAATTAGAACAAAATTTTGTTCTTCTATTTTTTCTCTTATTCTACTTATTCTTTTATATACATTATCCATTTCTTTTATCTTTAAATTCTATTTTATCCTTTTCTATATAATTTAAGCTACTAAGTCATTCTGTTCAATAATTCACAAATAATCAACTCTTATAACTCATAATACTGCTTAATTCTACTTTATATTTATTTTTACTATCTGTATTATCTAATTTTTTTATACATCTATCAATATAATCATCTAATGATGAATAATTTAATAGTTCTAATTCATCAAATATTTCATCAGCTATTTTTTTCTCAATTTCTTCAAATTTTTTTCAAATCATTGAGATTGTTGAATATGCCAACTTTTTCATTGAATATTTTTTTTGGTATAGTTTAGCACTCTTAATATCTTGCATATAATCTCCCTCAAATCAATTTTCTACATCATCTATTTTAGTTTCTAATTTTATTTGGCAAATATCATCACTATTATTACATTTTTCATATATTTCTTCCTTTATCGTATCAATAGGAAAGTATTTATATAATAATTCAATATACTCTCATTTTTTTAATTCAGATAAAAATTCATTTCAAAAATATTTATGGATTTTAAAATTATTATTAGTTTCTATTTCCTTAAATTTATTTTCTCTAATTTTTCTATTTCTTGTTGGATAATCTTTCCTTGAAAATAAAGCTAAATATCATAATTCATATATAGAATTATCTAAACTATTTTGGAGACTAATAAAAGACTTATCGAATCATTTATCTTTTTTAAAAGCATCATCACCAAACTTTGATTGATATCAATAAAATATACCCTCTTTTTCAATAGGCTCTCATTCTATTCAAGGGTAATTATCATTTTGAGAAGGTAAGGGAGTTCTATCTAATTTATACTTTATCCTCATAAAATCAGCACATAGAAACTCAAATGTTTTATCTATTGGTTCTCAATTTTGAGAGACGAGTTTATCCCATGTTATTTCTGATAATATATAATTTTCCATGTATATTTTATTACTAAAGCCAAAAACTACTTTTTATTTTATATATTTAAATAAGATTCTTAAAACAAATCCCTAACTTCCACTCCCAAACCTCAAGCAATCTTTCAAATATTTTCAACAGAGACATTTTTTACACCTCTTTCAATATCTGATAAATAAGTTCTATGCAATCAAACCTTATCAGCTAAAACCTGTTGAGACAACTTCTTTTTCTTCCTTAACTCTCTTATTCTATCTCATAACTTCTTTTTGATATCCATATGAAAAATTACTTTATAAACAACTTAAATTTATATATTTTTTTTTATTTTGCAAAAAATAGTGTTTTTTGTTATATTATAAGTGCCAAAACGACTAGTCTGTTTTACTTTATGTAAGTAAATATTAAGAAAGGGCAACTTATGTTGCTGTCCTTTTGTATTTATTTACATGAATGGATAAGTTGTTTTGGCGAACATCAAAGGCTTCATAGGTTGTCCTTTTTTGTTTGTGAAAATGTATAAAACTAATATTAGAAGTTGTTAAAATGTTAGAAAACTGTAATGAAATGAAAGTTTTGTAATATTTTAATGACTACATCACTAAAATATTCATTTATCCCAGATGAAATGCCCTATAAAAACAAAAATAACTTTGATTTTTCTGTAAATAATATAACGAAAGAAGAAGTCCATTTTTTTCTTATTATTGCTATGCTTGTTTCTTTTATAAAATTGGAATCAATAGTAAAACCTCAAATTTTCCCTTTTATTCTAATATGATTTATATTTTCTATCGTTCTCCTTATTCATAATATTTCTATTGCATATAAAAAAAGAAATAAATACTTAATGAACATACAAACAATAGAGGAAATGAAAAAACTAAATTGGCGAGAATTTGAAAAGTTTATAGAATTTGTATTTAGACAAAAATGATTCAAAACTAAGCTTTGAAAATGACAAAATGATTGATGAATAGACATAGAAGCAGAACTAAATTGAAAAAAATATGTTATTCAATGTAAAAAATGGAATAAATATAAAATATGAGTTACACAGATAAGAGAGTTTTATTGAGTCGTAAAAATGAGATGAGATGAAACTAAGTGAATATATATAACGACCTCTAGTTTAACCAAAGAAGCAGAAAAAGAGTACAATAAGATTAAA
>DJMN01000071.1 GCA_002435385.1 Patescibacteria group bacterium UBA6489 | reverse complement strand
TTTTGAAATAACAATATCTAAAGAAAGCCTATTCTCGCAAGAATTTCTAGAAAATATAGAAAACTGAATTCTCCCACAAAACTTTCTATGAATAAAAATCATACAACCAGAACTACTACAAATCTCAAGCCTAGAATGAGAAGAAATAGAAAAAACGCGGTGAATACAAAACTATAAAACATATGAAAAGTTTGAGGAAATAAAAAATCTAGAAACAACAAGTAAACTAAAAGTTTGAATTCTAGACACTTGAATAGACACAACTCACTCAGATTTACAAACAAATATAGATAAAACACTATGATACAATTTCATAGATGAAAACATTGAAACACAAGATAATCAAGGACACGGTACACACATTGCCTGAATCATCTGAGCCAACCTAAACAATGACTGAATAGTATGAATAAACCCATATGTAGATTTAGTACCACTAAAAATTTGTGATGAAAACGGATTCTGCCCAAATTATGCAGTTCTAAAATCTCTAGAATATGCAAAAGAAAATAAAATAAATATATTAAATATCAGTCTATCAGGAAATTCAAATCCACTAGATAACCCAATATGTGACTGAATAGCATCACTAACACAAAGTGGATGAATTGTTGTAACCTCAGCTTGAAACTCAAACACAGATACAAGTAATACAATCCCATGATGATGTACCGACTCAATAACAGTATGAGCAACAGACCAAGCATGAAACAAAGCAATATTTTCAAACTACGGTTCAAAAATAGATGTTCAAGCACCATGAGTATGAATTTATTCAACATATCCAGTTGAAAAGTGAAGTTATAAAGAACTAAGCTGAACAAGTATGGCGGTAGCTCATATATCTTGAATAGTATCAATACTAAAAATCTATAAACCAGAATTAACAACAGAGCAAATAAAAAAAGCATTAAGACAAAATTTAGATTTAGATAATTTAATATCATATATAAATTCAGACGAAATAAATGAAACAGTAGAAATAGTAGAAAATGAAATTTGAAATGATGATGTAGAAATAGACTCAACTTTAACTTTTGTAGAAAATCAAGAAGACCTGGATAATCAAACCAACTCAATAACACAACCATGACTTTGAAGCAAAGACGAAAGTAAATCAAAAAGACTATTCTGTGAAACAACAGTATGAGTAAACTGTGAGTTTGAATTAGATAAAGAAAACTCAGAATACACATACAAATATCAAAAAGAAGGAATAACAAAAGTAAAATTAGAAGAAAATAAGCTAGTAGTAGAAGCTTTAAATCCTTGAAAAACAGAAGTACAAGTTCGTGAAAATTGAAAACTAGTATTTGTTATAAAAGTAACAGTAGGAGAAGAAATAAAAACACTAAAACTAGAAACATATGAACTAGAATTAATCTGAATCTGAACAACAAAAACAATTCAAATACCAAGTTATTATCAAGACATTACAAGTATAAAAAAAAGTAATGATAATATAAATGTGTATTTAGAAGAAAATTGAGAAGGAGGAAAGCAGTTAAAAATAGAAGCTCAAAAAGTTTGAGAAACAGTAGTTGAGGTAAAAGATGAAAATGGGAATGTAAGAACCTTAAAAGTAACAGTAGAACAAACAACACAAGGTATTCTAAAAGAAGAATATGAAAAACTATTTGAAGACTTTGTACAAGAATTCAGAAAAGACCTAGAAAAAATATTTTTGGGAGAAGATAATACAAAAATACAGATATCAACTATAGAACTTTCAGAAGAAATGAAAAACTATCTGGACGGTTTTATTGCAAGACGGAAAGATAGAGTAGATGCTATGACACTAGAAAATTGAACATCACTTACAGCATGACAAAAAGCAATAGTTATAGATATACTTATAGATGTATTAAATGAACTAAAAAATTCATTAGAAGCTAATCCAGTTTATTTAGAGGTATTTCAGTATATTTTTGATGGGTTACTGAATATTCAAGATGAATATAAGGGAGAGGCAGTTGAATATGGAGATTTAGAGGAAGTAAAAGAAGAGTTAGAAAAATTTTTTAAAGAATTTTGATTAGAAGCAAGTACAAACAATCTAAAGATAAATACAGTATCATGAGAATATATCTGTAAGGTAGAAAATAAAAATACTTGAGAATACACCTATCGGGCAAGACCCTATTATGCAAATTGTGTAAGCTGAAAAGATAAAGTAGCTTGGGAGTGCTACAAAGAGGGGTGATATGAAGACTTCTATGATAAAACTCAAGAAAATGTAGCACAATGTTTAACGAAAAAGAATTGTTCTACATATCCTGAAGTATCAGAACATTGTAAAGAACTATGCTATGTAAATACATGTATAAAAGCTGATATCTATAACCAATTTGAAGAAGAGCGTATAGAAAAGATGAAAACACGGATATTAAACTTCAGAAGAATTGCAAAGAAATTTTACAATAAAAGTAGGACACCAGAAGAATCTAAAAAGATAATAGATCTTATTATAGACAAAAGAGAAAGTTTTCTTGTTAGAGAAGATTGATCAGAAAGTGCAAAAACAATGATAGCTTATGTTCTTGATGATTTTTTAAATGCGATTTATAAATATGTTGAAATAAAAGAACTTCCTTTGAAATACCAAATAGAGGTAAATATAATGAAGGAGTATGTAGAAAAAAATAAGTATGATGATGTTGAGTATAAAATTATTCTTTGATACCTTTATACCTTAAGAGAAAAGTTTTGAGATAAAACTATACCATATATAATCATAGATAGAAATCAGGTAATAAACGATTGGAATTATGCATACAAAAATTATGCTCAACAAAATAGTATAGAAGAATTATTGATGAATATATTAATAGGTGAAGACGATCCAAGGTATGGAAGAGTAGAATGATTTGAAGCAGCAGTGAATGATTATATAGATGCATGGATGGCATTTGTAGATGAGGATACATATAAGGAATTATTAAAAATGGTTTTACAAGCTCCTTTACAATTATTGAACTTAAAAGAAAATTTAGAAACCATAAAAGATACAGCAAGTGATTTATATGAATTAGCTAAAAATTATAAGGAGATATTAGCTT
>DJMN01000005.1 GCA_002435385.1 Patescibacteria group bacterium UBA6489 | reverse complement strand
TACACACTTTTTTGAACAGTCTCGAAAAGTTAGATTTGTTGTAACTAAGAAAATTTAAATAAACTTATTTTTTCTTAACACAACCAAAAAAAACTAGAAAAATATCTAGTTTTTTTTGGTTAACCGTTCAGCATCTATTTCTTTGCTGCTCTTTTTGTCGTTTTAGACCTAGTCGTTGTTTTAGGCTTAGCGTTGTTATCTCAAAGCTTCATTCTTTCTAAAGAATTTATATTTGTTGTTATTTTTCTAGATTCTTCATTTAGATGAACCACTTCTTCCTCAAGTTCAGCAACTTGTTTTTCTAGTTCTTTTATTTGTGCTTTTAAGTCTTTTATCTTTTGTGCTTTATCATCTTTATCTCACTTTATTCAATCTTTTCTTTTTTCTAACTTTTGTATTGTAGTTCATAAAATATCATCCATCTCTTCTCATTCTTCTGGCTCTACCTCTTCTTGTTCCTCTGTTGGTTCTGACTCTAAACTTAAACCTTCTGGCTCTTTTTCTGTTTCTCCTTCAAAAGAAAACTCTGCTGTTTCCTCTGATTCTGTTTCTTCTTCAGAATTTGTTTCTTGTTTAGGTTCTTCATCACTATTATCATCTCATCATAAGTTAAGACCTAATGGATTCTCCTCTGTAGGAGCTTCTATCTTTTCTCATTCTCATTCAAGAGAGAATTCTGTTGTTTCTTCTTGAGTTGGTTCTTTTTCCTTGCTTTCTTCAAGAGGTCATTCTGATAAATCTATACCTAGAGGATTATCATCAGAAGAATCTAATCACAGTCCTAAACCTTGTTCCTCTTCTGCTGGTTCTTCTTGTTTTAATGGTTCTTCTTGTGTACTTTCTAAACTAAAGGTAGATTCATCTCATCATAAACTTGCTGAATCTTGTGATATTCATCATTCTCATGATTGCTCGCTTGTTTGTTCTATTGTTGATTCTTCTCATCATAAGCTATCTAAATCTTGTGATATTCATCATTCTAATGATTGCTCACTTGTTTGTTCTATTGTTGATTCTTCTAATCATAAACTTACTGAATCTTGTGATATTCATCACTCTCATGGCTGCCCACTAGCTTGTTCTATTGTTGATTCTTCTAATCATAAACTTACTGAATCTTGTGATATTCATCACTCTCATGGCTGCCCACTAGCTTGTTCTATTGTTGGTTCTTCTCATCATAGGCTTACTGTATCTTGTGTTACTCCTAATTCTCATGGTTGTTCACTTGCTTGTTCAACCATTGGTTTATCTCATCATAAAATATCTGTGTCTTGTGAGATCCATCATTCTCATGATGAACTATTTGCATCATCATTTGAAGTTGAAATTGCATCATCATCTTGCATTACTATAACTTCTTCTGTTGGTCATTCTATTTTAGCTTCTATTTGAGGAGATTCTTCTGTTACTGATACATTTTCAGGTGTGACTTCTGTAGCATCCTCTTCTTCTGATAATACTAATATATCATCTTCTGCTACTTCTGTTGTGGCTTCAGTATTCGCTCCCTCAACCTTTTTTTCCTCTGTTGTAACTACTGAATCATCTTGATCTCAATCTTTTTTCTTAATTCAAAACATAAAAAATATTTTTTAAGAAATATAATATATGATTACATGTTATCACAATTTTTTTTTATTTGCAAAAAAATAGAAAAATATATAATGAATGAGCTATTTTTTATATTTTAATAATAAATAATTATGGATTTCGGAGATGCAAAAAAAATGATGAAACTTCAACAAGAGGCAGCTAAGGTAAAGAAAAAATTAAAGAATACTCTTATTGAATCAGAGGTTGATTGACTAGTTATTACTTTTAATTGAGAAATGAAAGTAGAAAAAGTAGAATTTGAAGATACTAAAATATTAGGAGATAAAGATGCTTTAGAAAAAGCTATACTTGAAGCTACTAATAAATGAATAACAAAATCTCAAGAAGTTGCAGCTGCTGAAATGCAAGGTGTTATGTGACAAATGGGAATAAATATGCCAAGTGGTGGATGATTACCTGGAATGTAATATAGATAAAGAAAAAGGAGTGTATTAATACACTCCTTTTTATGTGTTACCAGTCTATCTCTCATCAATTATCAAAGTTATTATCAAAATTAAATCAATCTTCTAATATGGAATCAATTATATCTTTATTTGTATCGTCTGACCTTTTATTGAAGAATTGTTGATTTTGTTGTTGTTGTTGTTTTAAGTTTTCAATATAATCTTGTATAGCTTTTTCTTCCTCATTTGTTATAGATTCAAGTTTTTCGTTTCATGATAATTTGTATTTTTCTGCTCTAGCATTTTGTGTACTATCTGAGTTTTCTCATTGTTCTTGTTGTTTTTCATTACTATTTTTCTCTTTCTCGTCTTTTTCATCTCATTCTTTTTTTTCTTCACTATTTTGTTTTCCAGAACCATTTTGTTTCTGTGTGTCATCCTTTTCTTCTTCTGATTTATCTTCATCTTCTAACTCTTGAAGTTTTGATTTTACAAATTCATAATTTTCTCTAGTTTTCTGTCTCTCTTCTAGTTCTAGAGACCTTTCATAGAATAAAAGAGACTCTTTCCGATATTTTATAATGTCATCTTTTTTTATCATTGATTCTCATAGTTTGAAAAAAGCATTTCATAAATTGTGAAATAACTCTGGAGTTTCTTCTTGTTCTATGATTGAGATATCTGATTCTTTTTGAACTTCTGAAAGAGCATCTTTAAAAATCTTGGTTGATTCTTCTTGTGTTAATCAAAATTGTTCAAGTCCTGGAAATATATTACTAAAACTATCAAGTAATTCTGGTGGCATTCCTGTGACTCATTTTTCATAACTTTTTATACTTTTTTCATAGTCTCATAACTTATAATAATCATTTCATAGATTGTAAAACTTTAGACTATTTGTTTGTTTATCATGATAACTTATAGCCTCACCATATTTTTGGCTTTTATATAAATAATTCCCTATTGAAGAATAAACAGTGTTTGATAAAACACTGTAGTTAAATAAGAAAAATGATATAGTGAGTAATAATACTGTATATGTAATACTTTTTTTCATAACCCTCTAGGACTTATATAATGTCTTGCTTAGTAATTTCATGTCTCATTTTTTCAATTGCCTCTCTAACATCTCCTTCAAAATACCAATATGTCAGTGATTTTTTATCAAATGGATTGCTGTGAATATGTCATACTCCATCAGCACTTATAACTAATTTATCTCATTTATTAAGTTTTTCATTTTTTCCTATTGATGTATCAAATATAGTTATTATACAACTTCATTCCACTTGAACTAAGTTTTCAGCAAATCAATTACGAGTTTTGATTGGCATTGAAGTCTTAGGATTCAACTCTAAGTATCAAACACTTTTTTCCTTAGTTGATTCTCAAATATATATAATTCATCCCTCTATTTCAAATTTTTCACATTTTTTTATATCATACATAGGCTTAATGTTACTTTTTCATAAAATATATTAATACCCTTTTTTTTGTGTGGTTATAATATAATAATATTTAAAAATATGTAAAGCTGTTGTCTAAAAAAAGAATTGTCTAATTTCTAAATTTCGCTTTCGCTAAACTTGATAAAAATACCAACCAAAAAATAAATGCTAAAATTATAAAGTATCTAGTTAGATCCAATCTTTTTTCTAGATCTTTTTTTAATATTGATTTCTCAATGTCTCATAGAATTACTTTTTCTAGGTTATTTATTTTTGTTAGTTTATCTAATCTATAATATTCTCAATTTAAATTGTTTGATATGTCATTTAATACTGATTCGTTTAATTTTGTAATTACTCTTTCTCCGTTGTATACTTTATATAAAGCTCTTCAGAATACATCAACTCAGGTCGGAATATAACTTCATTCAGTACTTCACACTCAAACTAGAACTAGAGATATATTTTTAGATTTCAATTCTTTTTTTAATGTTCAAAAATCTTCAGAAGATTCTTCTCATCAGTCTGTGAAAACTATAATTACTCAATTTTCATCTTCATCTGAAAATGAAGACAATCAAACTTTTATGGCTTCTATTATGTTTGTTCATTGTTTACTAAGGTTTCTTTCGTCTACATCATACAGAAAAGTATAGTATAAGTCTTTATCAAAGGTAAATGGTAGGATTTTTAAGGCTTCTCCTGAAAATATAGTTAGAGAGTATCTATTATTTGAATATTTTGTTATAAAATCACTTATAAATTTTTTTGATATATCTATTCTGGAATTACTTGTATTTTCTGAATCTATTGCATTCATACTTTTAGAAACATCTAAAACGAATCCTATGTTTGTACCTGATACCTCTACATTTTGTTGTTTTAGTCATCATTTTGGTCAAAAAATAGTAAATAGTGTAAGTAAAAATGAGATAAATAAAAAATATCATCAGATTTTATTTTTATCTTTTGTGAATATTTTAGAGATAAAAAAGCCTAATGCTATGGATAGCAATATAAATATTATAATGGTATAAATGCTTATGTTAGAAAAAATCATATTAAATTCTTTTTTTATATTTTATAAAAAATAATAGTAGCATAAAAAATATAATCAGGTATGCAAGAATAATATTTTTATCTTTGTGTATTGTTATTTTATCTACTTCAATGTCTCTTTTCTCAAGTTTGGATATATCTTTAAAGATTTCATCTAGTTTTTCTTTTGATGTTGCTCTAAAGTACTTTCCTCAGGTTTCTGTTGCTATTTTTTTTAGTGTTTTTTCATCTACTGGTCATACTCATACTCTTTGTGGTTGTGGAAATAATCATACTAGTACTTCTACATATGCTGGCTCGGTTCATCATACTCATATGGTATAGATTTTTATATTCTCTTTTTTTGCCATTTTCAATGCTAGTATAGGATCTAGTCATGTATTAGCTTCTCCGTCTGTTATTAGGATAATAACTTTTTCTCTATCTTCTGACTTTTTAAAAGAATCTATAGCGAGTACAATAGCATCTCATATAGCTGTTCATCTTAGATGATTATATCACTGGTCTATAGTTTCTACTGTTAAATCTCAAACAAAATCCTTTAGGAAATCATAATCAAAAGTTAGAGGGATTGAGTTAAATGGTTTTCAGGAGAATAGTATAACTCATATTCTATCTTGTTTTATGGTGTTTATAAAATCAATAAGTACTTGTTTTCAGGCTTCTAGTCTGTTTGGTTTTATATCAAGTGCTTTCATAGAATAGCTTAGGTCTAGAACTATTTCTATATCTATTCCCTTTTTATTTATTTTTTCATCTGTAACATTTTCAACAAAATTTGCTAAGATTGATATGAATAATAAAGAGATAATGAATATAAGTATAAAATATATTTTATAATAAATGCTATTGGATTTATAGATTTTTTTTAGGTCTTCTAGTGGTCAAAAGTTATTAGTTTTTGATTTTTTAAAATATAGAAATAAAAGCAATAATAATATGGGAATTATTATTGAGAAATATATAGGATTTAAGAATGTGTAGTTTGTAAGCATGTGTTTTGTGTTAGTAATTTTTATTAACTCCCCCTGCTCGTTCCTCGCTTTCCCCCTCAGATGAGGGGGACTAAGGGGGAGCCTTAAAAAGTTTTATTCTTACTTGTTCCTCTCCTTTAAGGATAAGTGAAGAAAGGAGTACTTGTTACGACTATTCTGAAGTTAAAGCGTAGCAGAGGTTAGGTGAAGTTTAAATTTTACCCCATTTTTTCCATAAATTCATCAACTATTTCTAGTCTGATTTTTGAATCATCCTCACTATTATCAAACTCTTTAAAATAGCTTTTTTCAAAGAGTTTAAATATTTCTTTATCTTTCAGTGTTGTATCCTTTAATTCATCATAGGTCATTTTTGAGGCTTTTTCTATTCATAGATATTCAAAATACTCCCTAAATAAAGTATTTAAAATTGAATAGAAATTTGTTTTACTTAAGTCGTTTACCTTTTCTTTTACTCTGTTTAATTTTGATTTTAATACTTCTTTCCCATCAATTTCCTTAATTTCTACTTTTAGTTCTTCTTCTTTTTCTTCTTGTTTTAAAAAGTGTTTTAGTAAAAAATAGAATATTATAAAAAATAGGATTATAAGAATAGGGATTAAAACGAATTTTCATATGCTTGTTTTCACTGGGTCTATATCATTTAGCTCTTCAGTAATTCCACTTCCATCGTTTATAGTCTGCTTTTGATTATCATAATCAGTAACCTTTTGTATTTTATTGTTTGTATTCGTTGTTTGTTTTTGATTATTTGTAACATTTATTTTTATTGTTTTATCTCATTTTTTTATTTCTTCATCTCAAAGTCTTAGGGTGATTGGTCAAATTTCATGTTCTCATGTTAGCATTGGAGAGAATACCAATCTCATATTTAGATAGCTTTGTTTGGTTCAATTTACATCTGATGTTATGTTTGATTGATTTTGTCATACTAGACTAAAGTTTTCTATTCATCAGATATCTATGTTATCCATATTTCAGGTTCAAGTGATTATAACATTTATGGTTAGATTATCAGACATTGTTAGTTCTTTTTTATCCACATTGAAATCTACATCTAGTGCTAAAACTAGATTTGTTGTGAAAAATAGGATTATTCAAAGTATTATTTTTAGTTTGTTTTTCATGGTTTATTTTTTAGTTTTTTATGTATGGGTAATTATAAAAAAATATAGTTTTTGTAAAGTATTATGTTTTCACTTTTTATCATCAGTTATTAAATTGTATTAATTATTTTTTGACAAGTTTCGTTTTTTATATATAGTACATTTACTTTAATTTAATAAATAAGCAATTATGCCAGAATTAAATACCATGAAAGAAGTTGTAAAAATTGGAGATATCTTGAATTCACATATAACAGAAGAAAATGAGATAAGTTATGAAATAGCTTTTTTAGAAAAAGAAAATCAACTATCTTTATTAAAAGATGCTGAAGAACTATACCCAAAATCTAATTGAGAATATAAAAAAATGTTGAGAAGTATTATAAATTGTTGTATAGTTTACCTAGTAGATAATAATAATAATCCAAGAAAGGAAGAATTAAAACTTTTACTAGAAGTTCCGTGTAATGCAAAACCCAAAGACCTTTTAGAACTTACTTATGAGGATATATCAAATGCTTTTCATCGTCTTGAAAAAATCCCTGAGGTTCTTTCAAAATATTGAGTTACATCAGAAACTATTGCTGAAAGAATTAGTCAAGACAGCCAATTTATAAGTCGTTTATTAAGATATGGCAAAATAGATCTTTCTGAACTTCCTGAAGCTGAAAAAGCTAACCAAGTTCTGATTGAAGAGCTAAAGGCTCTTATTGAGACCGCATCAAGTTATATAAAACAACAATCATAAATTTCTACTTAACCCCTCTCATCTTCATCAACTTAACTAATTCTTTATAAATATTAGTTTTCTCATCTATATAAATATAATCAATTCACTTTTTCTGTAGAGTATGTCTAAAGCTTTCTATTTTTTCTTTTCTAAGCCTTACATACTCTTTTTTCTTTTTTGTATCTGCTAAATCTATATTTAACTCGTTTTTATCATTTCAAAGAGTTATATTACTATTTCCTAATGCTAAAGTATTTTCAAAACTATCAAATATATTTATAAATATCATGTCATTTTTTTCTCTTGAGACTCATAACTGCTTCTCTTTTATTTCAGTTTTATCTGTCAAAACAAAGACTAGAGATTTTTTTATCTTTGAATTATTTAGAAATTTTAATCAAATTTTCTTTCATTTTTTAGGAACTGATTTATAGTTATCTATTTCTTTTAATATGTTGAATAGTGCTACTTTTCATTTTTTAAATTTGATTATTTTCTTTTTTTCTCATCAAAGGAGTATTGCTCATACTCTATCAGAGCTTTCAACTGCAGAGACTCAGATTAAAAAGAATATTTCTTTTAGTAGATCTATCTTTTTTTTAGAGATTCAAAAATTCATGCTAGTTCATAGGTCTAGCATAAATAATATATTTAGTTCTCTTTCTTCTTCGTATCTTCTGATAACTGTTTTTCCTTCTCTGGCAGATACAAGCCAATCTATGTATTTTGCGTCATCTCAGTATTCATAACTTCTAAACTCACTAAACTCTAATCATCTTCATTTGAAGGATGATTTATAGTTTCACAAAAATATAGTATCTACTAATTTTTTTGTTTTTATGTCTAATTTTTTAAATTCTTTTAGTTTCATAGGGTATTAAATTTTATTTGACAGTATCTCTGTTCTAGAGTATAATGTATTATGTTTTAATATTTGATTTTAATAACATGAATAATTTAGGTAGTTTTATTATTGAAAACATTTTTTCAGGTGTTGGTCCATTAGATATTAACCAAAAAATTAAAGATATGCCTTATGAAGAGAGTAGTAAACTGTTAGAAGAGGCTAGTCAGGCAAGAAAAAATATAGGAACTATGTGAAAGGACGATTTAGAAAAACTTGTTTGAACTTGAAACGTAGATCAGGTTTTAAGGGTAACTAGAAATAAAGTTCAAGGCTTCTTAGATGCAATGCTCATTAATGAATAAGAACTTATATTTAAAATAATCTTATTATTTTTCTTTTACCTAACTTTCACAACCCCCAAAATTTTTTCAATAATCTCATCTTCTGTTATATTATCAGCTAGTGCTTCATAAGATAAAATCAGTCTATGCCTAAGCACTGTTTTTGCTACAGCCTTTATATCTTCTGGTATAACAAAATCTCTACCTGCTATAAGTGCTAAAACTTTTGAGGCTTGCAACAATCAAATAGATCATCTAGGTGAAACTCAGTATGTGATTAAATCTTTGTATTTTTCACTGTCTCTTGTTTCAAAAACTATATCACTTATGTAGTTTAAAATATTATCATCTACATAAATTTCTTTTACTAACTTTTGTGCATCTAGCACATCTTTTTTAGTTAGTATTTTTTTTATTTTTACATTTCCTAAATCTTTGCTTTGTTTTAGTATTTGTATCTCTTGTTCCTTTGTTGGATATGTAATTATTGTCTTTAGTAAAAACCTATCTAGTTGTGCTTCAGGTAAATCAAATGTACCTGATTGCTCTATAGGATTTTGTGTAGCTAATACTATAAATGGTTCTTCTAACTTAAAAGTACTTTCTCATATAGTTACCTGTCTCTCTGCCATAGCTTCAAGTAAAGCTGATTGAACTTTTGAAGGAGCTCTGTTTATCTCATCAGCTAGTATAAAGTTTGAGAATATTGGTCAATGTTTTACAAAAAAGCTTTTAGCATCTGGGTCATATATTTTTGCTCATATTAAATCTGATGGTAAAAGGTCTGGTGTAAACTGCATACGATTAAAATCTAATCCTAGAGTTTTTGATAAAGTATCAACTGAAAGGGTCTTGGCAAGTCATGGAGCTCATTCTAAAAGTATATGTCATCTAGATAGAAGTGCTATCATTAAATCTCTTATAAGTTCTTCTTGTCATACTATCTTTTTTCATATTTCGGAAAATACTTCTTGTACTTTCTGGTTGAGTTCTGTAAATTTTTCTTTATTTTCCATATTTATTCTAGTTTTTAGAGTATAAAAATGTAAAAGGATTTTAATGAATTATAAAAAAAATCAAAGGAAAATTTCCATATAAAAAAATTGATAAATTATTCTAAATTATTACAATTTTCTTACAAAGTATAAATATATATATAAATTATTTTTAAAAATTTTCTTGATTTTTTACAAAAAATATTTTCTAACTTTTATTGTTATGAAAAAAATAATTGTACTATTGTTTCTCTGTGTTATATCCTTGTTTTGAATTTTTAAATTATTTGCTGATTCAAATTTAGAAAGTTACTCTACAAAAATGGGATTAAATGTCTCACCAAAAACTCTTAGCGAAGAATTAAAGGCAACAAAAGAATTAAATATTAAAGATATAAGAATTCCATTAGCTTGGGAAACAATACAACCAACTTCTGATACTTGGGATTGGGAATTAATAGATAATATAGTTAACTCAAATCCTGAAACGAATATAATTCTAACAATTAGAGCAATATCAGATTGGGGAACAACTGTTGCAACTCAAAATACACAAAACTATAGAAGTTCGTCTTTTCCAAAAGATATAAAACAACGGACAAGTTTTATAAAGAATCTAGCTACAAGATATAAAGACAAAAATGTAATTTATGAAATAGAAAATGAAGTAAACTGAAAAGCTTTTTGGCAATCGTCACAAGAGGAATATATAACTTTGTTAGAAGAAAGCTATAAATCCATCAAATCTGTAGATTCAGATTCTATAGTACTACATTCAGCTATGTGATGTTGAATAACAAATGATTTTACGAAAGAAGAATCTTTAGAAATTTTACAAAAACATAATGATTTTTTATTATCTATTTTTGAAACAAAAGCCTTTGATATTATAAATGTTCACAATTACTATTTTCCAACAGAACCAGTTGTAAACTGAATTACTTTTGAAAAATATCTAGATAATATTAAAACATTGGCTAAGGATTCTTGAATTGAATATAAGGCAATTTGGATAACTGAGAGTTGATATAATGTTAAACCTGTTTCTACTCAAAAAAGAACAGATCCTTGAAGTCCAGAATTACAGGTAAATTTTTTCAATAAAATCTATGATTATTCAGCAGAAAACTGAGTGAAAAAGATATTCTGGTTAATATTAGAAGATAGAGATGAATCTTATTTTTGAACTATGTGACTTCGTGATTCCCAAAAACAGAATCGTCCTATTTTTGATGTTATAAAGGATTTAGCTTACAAAGCTAATGATATTGAAAAAAAAGTTGTTAGTAATCCAATAGGCATTAGTTTTCCTCCTGTTAAAAATAAAGAAGAACTAGAATTTACTCTTTCAAAATTAAAGGATTTGTGAATAGATAAAATAAGATTTTCAACAAAATGGGAAGATAGAGAACCTAAAAAAAACAAATTTAATTGGTCTCCTTTGGATGAAAGAATAAATTTCTTTTATGATAATGATATATCTATACTTTTAACAATAAATTTTGATGATTTAAAATATTGAGATAAAAATCAATTTAAGAATTTTATAAAAACTTTGGCTAAAAGATATTCTAATAAAATTGATAAGATTCAATATTGAAATGAATGGGATTATAACAATAAAGATGAAATAGAAAATTTTGTTGAATATAATAATGTGTTATTTGAAGAATTTAAAAAACATTCACCAGAAACAGAGGTTGTATTATGATGACTTACAAGGTCTAGTTTAGTTTATAAAGCTCTTTGTTTAGAAAATAAGGTTTTAGATTTTTCAAATCTTAGCTTAATTGATTGAAAAAAAGAAAATGATTTACAAAATTATCTAAAAAATGATGTTTGTATAAAAAATAAAGAAGATTCTGAGAAAACATATCAAATTGTTGACTATGTTTTGAAAAATGCTAAATATGATCTAGTTGATTTACACTTGTATGATGATGCTGAGAATTGGGATCTATATGTAAAATACTTACAAGATAAAGTAACAAAACCTATAATTGTATCAGAGTTTTGAGGACCTAGCCCAACATTTGAAGTTTATTCTGATGAATATCAAGCAGTTAGAGTAAAAGATTATGTAAGTACAGTACAAAGTTTACCAATAAAAGAAGCTTATTATTTTAAACTTTTGGATGATGATAGTTCTTTCCATAAAAATTCTTGATTGATATCAAAGGATTGAAAAAATGAAAAACCTTCTTACAAACCTTTTAAATTTAGTATAGCTTTATCTCCATCTATAAAATACAGACTTGACGGTATTACAAAGGAACTAACTCAAAAAATAGATAAAAAGTTTAGTACTCAAAAAGAAAAATCTAATTTTATTAGAAAGTTTACAATAGAATTACATAATCTATCAAAACAAAAGCCTAAATATAGAAATATGGTAAATTATTTTATATATTTATTATCAAAAGAAAGTTAGATTTTAATTCTCAATCAATAAAAGCCTCATAATAATTTATAAGGCTTTTATAATTTATTCCGAAAAAACTATTTTTTTCCTAGTCATCTTTCATAAACCTTTTCTAAAATCTTCTCTTTTTCAGTATCTCCTTTTTTTCTCATAAGACCAAAAATATCAAAAGACAAAAGCTTAATTCAACAAAAACCAAGAAGATACATTTTAAAGTATCATTTTAAATTCATAGGAAGAAAAAATAATTTATAAAAAAGACTTGGAGCATCACAAGTTGTAAATACTCTTGCTGTTTTTCATTTTAATAATCAGATAGGTCATTTATTTCAATATTTAAAAGCGAATCCTCTTTCTAGATTTACATCAAAAAAGTTCTTTAGTATAGCTGGCATATTTCCCCACCAGACAGGAAATACAAAAATTAGTTCATTTGCTTCTAGAATTTTTTCCTGCATTGAATCTCTTTTTTCATCTTTTTGAAGTTCTGAGGCATCTTCAAATCTTAAATAATCTTGTGTGTGTTTTTCATCATATAAATCTAGTATTTCTACTGTATCTCATTTTTCTATGGCTCATTTTTCAAAGCTTTTAGCTATTTTATGAGTAAATCATTTTGATGATGGATGTGCTGTGATTATTAGTTTTTTCATAAATAATATGATAAGTATTATAAAATAAGGCTAACCTATTTTCAAGATTAACCTTATTTTATATTAAGAACATTTAAACTCTCTCCTCTATTCTAATAAGTTCATTATATTTTGCAACTCTATCAGTTCTAGAAAGTGAACCTGTTTTTATGTATCATGTATTTTTAGCAACAACTAGATGTGCGATAAATGTATCTTCTGTTTCTCCTGATCTATGAGAAATTATAGATTTCATTTGAGCCTCTGTTGCCATATCTATAGCATCCATAGTTTCGCTAACTGATCCAATTTGATTTAGTTTTATCAAGATAGCATTTGTCATACCTTCTTTTATTCACATTTCTAGTCTTTCAATNNAGTCATTAATTTCCATCCTTCAAAGTCATCTTCTGCCATACCATCTTCTATAGATATGATTGGATATTTTTCTACTAGTTCACCATAAAAATCAACTATTTCCTCAGCACTTAGAATTTTTCATTCTCAAGCTAAGTTATATTTTCAGTCTTTGAAAAACTCACTTGATGCTACATCTAGTGCTAGTTTTATTTGGTCTGTTGTGTATCCTGCTTTTTCTATAGCTTCAATTATAACTTGTAAAGCTTCTTCGTTAGATCCTAGGTTTGGAGCATATCCTCATTCATCTCAAACTGATGTTGATAATCCTTTTGATTTAAGAATTTTTCCAAGATTATGGAATACTTCTGCTCACATTCTAACTGCTTGTTTTATATTTTCTGCTCAAACTGGTACTATCATAAATTCTTGGATATCTACATTGTTATCAGCGTGAGATCATCCGTTTAGTATGTTCATCATTGGAGTTGGTAGAGTTTTTCCTTTTCCCTCTCCTAAATACTCAAATATTTGTTTTCCTTCTGAGTTGCTACAAGCTACTACAAATGCCATAGATACTCATAGGATAGCGTTTGCTCATAGTTTTGATTTGTTTTTTGTTCCGTCTAATTTTATCATTAGTTCGTCTAGTTCTCTGTAACCAGCGAATGATTTTCATTCTACTTCTTTTGAGATAACCTCATTTACATTTGAAACTGCTTTTAGTACTCATTTTCATAGGTATCTAGTTTTGTCTCAGTCTCTTAGTTCTAGTGCTTCGTGGATTCAAGTACTAGCTCAACTTGGTACTATTGCTCTACCAAAGCTTCCATTTTCTAAGGTTACTTCTACTTCAATAGTAGGGTTTCATCTAGAGTCTAAAACTTCTCTAGCATATACTTTTTTTATTGTATACATGGGTAAAATAGTTAAGAATTAAAAAATGTTTTTTAGTTTTGTGTCATTGCGGACGAAAATCTCACCACTTTACATCTTCAGATAAATTTTCCTTTCCTATGGGGGTAAATAAGTTTTGAATTGTAACTTAATATACTATAAAGTTAAATAATATATAAAATAAGATATTGGGATAAAAATACTTAGTCAATAAAATATATATAATTTTTTATATATTTTATTTTCTTGCTTAGGGTATTTTTTTACTAGGTAAAGAACAAGAAATGTTCCAGTTCAATATAAAAATGATAAAATTAGATTAAACCGAATAAAAAACACCCACAACATCCATCAACCATCAGATCATCCTGATATTTGAAAATCTATTGGATAAAATGCAGGTAAAGCATTTAGTGAAAATATTAATAATAAGACCATAAATAGTCTATTTGAACTTAAAAATAGATACAAAAATGATAATACTATACAAATAAATAGTAAGAAGAATGTCAAAATGAAACTATAAATATGTCAATCTGGGCAATATTTTAATGCAAAGATAAAAAACACTATTGATATTATTAATATTATTATATTAATATTTTTGTTATGTCTGTTCATAAATACAAAATTTAAGAATTAAAAAAATAAATATTTCCGATGTGTATCAATGGGATTCTCATTTTTAAATATTTTGTTTGTATTATTTTTTTGTTTTTCACTCGTTTCCCCCTCAATTGAGGGGGATTAAGGAGGAGTTTAGTTTATATTCCTATTTATCCCTTTCCTCTAAAGAGAGGCTAGGTGAGGTTTAAACTCTCCCACATCTCTTCACACTTCCCTACTCCCATAATTTCCAAAACAGTAGGAGCAACATTAGCAAGTCATCAAGATTTTTTTGTTTCTACAACTTCTCCGTTTTTTATATACCAGAACGGCACAACATTTGTCGTGTGGGCAGTCTTTGGATTTTCTGGAATTCACATTTCTTCACAATTTCAATGATCAGCTGTTATAAGTAAATCTATGTTATTTTTATCACAAAAGTCTATAGTTTTAGCAACTATTTCATCAAGCTTTTGTACTGATTTTATGCTTGCTTCCATACTTCAAGTATGTCCTACCATATCTCAGTTTGCATAGTTTAAAACTGTGAAGTCATAATCTAAAGCATTTTCTGAGTATTTTTGCCAAATTTCTTCTGCACTCATTTCTGGATCTAAATCATAAGTGGCAACTTTGTGTGAAGGTACTAGTATATCTTTTTCTCAATTAAATACTATTTGTTTTCATCAGTTGAAAAATTTTGTTACATGTGCAAATTTTTCTGTTTCTGCTATGTGTAGTTGTGTTATGTTGTTGTCTTGTAAAATTTTAGATAAACAATTATCAATTTTTTCTGTTTCTATGAAATATTTACCATTATATTCATCATAATATTTTGTCATAGTGACAAAATATAAATTTTTAAATTCTTTTCTTTTAAATCAAGCAAAATTTTGGTCAACAAATACTTTAGCCATTTGTTGTGCTCTATCACTACGAAAATTTAGTAAAAATACAGAATCATTCTCAGAAACGCTATCTCAATTTTTAAATGATACTGGTGATATAAATTCATCTGTTATATCATTATTGTAAGATTTTTCTATATATTCTTCTATACTTAAATCTGTTATATTGTTTCAATAAATTATTTCATCATATGCTTTTTTTATTCTTTCCCAATTATTATCTCTATCCATAGCAAAATATCTTCAAGATATTGATGAAACAACTAAGTTTTCATTTTTATCAATAAAATTCTTTTTGAATTCTTTAAAAAGACCTAAAAATGTTCTTGTATCTAAATCCTTTCAATCTGTAAATATATGTAAATTTATTTTTATGTTTTTGGGAATTATGCTCAAGATTTCTTCTAAATGACTTCAATGTGCATGAACTCATCACGGTCAGAAAAGTCACATAATGTGAATATTAGAATTATTTTTTTGTACATTTTTTATTGATTCTTTAAATACTTCTAAGTTTTCAAACTCACCAGATTTAAAACTATCTCATATTTTTACTAGGCTTTGTTTTATAACTTGTCATGCTCAGATTGTCATATGTCCGACTTCTGAATTTCAGATTTGTCATTCTGGTATTCAGACTGCTCTTCATGAAGCTTCTAGTTTAGTTATGAGTTTAGAGAATAGTTTTTGAAATGTTGGAGTTTTAGCTTGTATTATACTATTTTCGTCTGGTGTTTTAGTGTTTATTCCAAAACCATCTAAGATAAGGAGTGTTACTTTCTTCATAGTGTCTTGTTAAATTTTAGTGATTAAGGAATTTTAATGATAGGATATAAAAAGTAAAGGATTTTTTATAAATCAGATTTTACTTTTGTATTTTTCTAAAAATAATGATAAAATATATAAGTATTTTATTGTATAAAATCATAATATTATGTTTTGAAATTGAAAAGGGAGTTTTGGTTCAAGATCAATAGATGAACTCTTTCCAGAAGAAACCATAAAAACCACTATTACTACCACAATAATTATAAAATTACTTGAAGCTAGAAAAGATAAGTATTCATGAAAAGATTTTATAGATGAACCTTATGAATATTTACTAGAGAAATATTGAATTACAGAAGAGGAACTCTATAAACATATAGCTTGATTATCAAAAGAAGTATCTGAACATAAAGTTGATTTTAAAAAATTAGACCTTGAGAGTATTAATTTTGAAAACATGAATGATTTAGAAGAAGTATACAATTTTTTATTGAATTTAATTAGTCATTTAAATTTAACAAAAAAGGTTGAGTATGACAATAAATGAAGTGGTGCAATTATTGATAGAATTACAAAAAAGTTATGGTATTATAAACAATTCCTTCCTGATATTAGTGACTCAAATTTTGATAAATTAGTTGAAAATCAAGAGTGAGAAAAGTATGATGAAAAAATAAAAAAAGCAAATGAAAAATTATTAAAAATTTTTGATAAAGACAACGAGAGTAGCAATATAAAAGATAAAATAAATATGCTATTTTCTTACATAGCATATTATACATATGATTACCCTATAACAAATACAGGAAATAGAGAAGTCATAGAAAAGGCTACAGAATATCTAGGCGATGTAATAGCTAAAAAGAAAAGAGATAAAATTGATTTATAGTTTAAAATAGCTTAAAATTCAAAGACTCAAAAACAAGTTTTTGAGTCTTTTTTTCTGTGTAGTAAATCATTATTATTTATTTGAAAATAAGTAATAAATATATAAAATTGCTTGGTTTTATTTTCTTACAAAATTAATATGATAAAAAAGTTATTTTTACTGATTCTTGTAGTTTATGCTTTTATTCCTGCATTTGCTAATGCAGATGATTATACATTATATATTTGAGATTGATGCTCTCATTGTGCAAATGTTGAAAAATATATTGACGAAAATAATATTGAGATAATACAAAAAGAAATTTTTTATAATGAAGCTAATAGTTTAGAATTCTTATCAAAAATAAAAGATTTATGATTAAATGAAAATTCTGTTTGAGTTCCTTTTCTGTACATAGAAAAAGATAATGGGGAAAATTCTTATGTAATGTGAGATACTTTAATAATAGATTTCTTTGAAATACAAAAAAAAGCAGACACATTTTTATCTGCTTTAAAAAGAATAGCATCTAGATATTCAGAAGAGAAAAAACTAAGTTTTTATAATAATTTGAATTCGGCTTTGATACAAAAAAGGGATAGAATTGAAAATGAGGAAACTTTAAAACTTATAGATGTTATAGTTGAGAGATTGTGAGAGTTGTATTAACTTCTAATTAAATTCTTTACTCTTCAAAAATAAAATCAGACTAACACTACCAAATACCAAAACCATAATTCATGAAACCATTAATGCTTGTTCTAAGCTATAAACATCAACCAACCATCATATAAAAGGTGTTACCAAAGCAAATATTACTTTCTCTATTAAGCTCTTTACTGATAAAGTAGTTGCTCTGATTTCAGAATTTGTTAATTTGTTTACATAATCAGAAATAACTACTCCTGAAAATCATTTCACAAATTGTATAAATAAAGCAAATATGAAACTAAATAAAAATACAAAATTACTCATTAAAATGTAACTGACTCATATTAATAGGAACAATAAAATCAAAGAATATTTTTTTCATATTTTTCATTCAATTATATGAGAATATTTTGCACTAAATGCTACAATAATATTGAAACAAGCAAAAACTGCTCAAAAATATGCTACATCTAATCACGATAATTTAAAATACGGTTGATAAAGAAAATAAGCTATATTTATAAAAAGAACAATAACAGAAGAATATAACAATAACCACTTTAACTTATTATTTTGAAGGATTGATAATTTTATTGATTTAAATAAGTCAAATATATAATTTCTAGTGAATATTTTTTTATGTCTTTTAGGTTCTTCTAAGGAAATAGAGATAGGTATTAATATCATCATGAAAGGAATCATAGCATAAAAAGGATATTTGTAATCTATTTTTCAAAGTAATCATCCAACTATGCTAGCAAATGAAACTCCCAAAGAATATATAAAAACTACATTTCACCATATTTTTTTGTATGATTTTTCTTTTTCTAATTCTTTTAATGTGTCATATATTAGAGCAGAGTCAGCTCCTGATATAAAAACTCCTGCGGTTGCCCATAAAATATTTGCAAATAAAAAGTGATAAAAATTATCTCATAATGCAAAAGTAAGCATTGATATTGTTGAAAAGACTCAGGTAAAAGTCAATGCTCTTTTTCTTCAAAATATGTCAGCAAAGTATCATGAAGGGACTTCTAAAAGTACAAATAGTATTGATGATAATGATTGTATTATCATTATTTGAGTTAGAGTTAATCAGTTATTTTGGTAAAATAAAACAATAATTGGTGTAAAAAACATCAGACTATAGAAAATCATATATAAATATATTTTCCGAATATTGTTTTCTAATTTTGTTTTAGTTTTCATAATTTTATATTTTTATTAATTTCCCCTACACATTCACATTCATAATATTTCCACTTTCATATCTTTTTAAGCCTTTGAAAAATGTAAATACTCATAATGAGAAAAATCATAAAGAACCTAAAGTCAGATATATCAAACTCCTAAATTCAAAAGCTCTTACTAATTCAAAAGGAATAAATACAACGAAACTTACAGGAATAACAGTCATAAATATAAACTTTAAAATTGTTCATTCATAAATTCATGGTGGATATAATGATGGAGAGAGTATTGCTTCAAAAATTCACCTAACTATTCATCTAGTTGATCAGATAAAAAAAGTAAGAGAATGAAAAAATATCATAAATCAAAGAAATGTGATAGATCATAAAATTGCAACAAGTGTTATTTTAATTAACATTAAAAATGTTAAGTTTGGTATAAATAGCATTAATAGATATGCATAAATGAAATCTCAAAAAATAGAGAGAGGCATTTGAGAAACAAGGATTCTAAAAAGCATATTTTTAGGAAGTAATAATTCAGCATCTAATTTTCATTCTTCTATCATAATTCCTAATTTTGTAAAACCTCATCAAAATATATGTATAAGGGCAAAAACTAAGACCATTATAGAAAGAAGGATCATATATTCTCAAAAGTTTATTCATCAGATAGTATCAAATTTTAAGAAAAACATATACCAAACAGAAATTAATAATGTGTTGTTTATAACCATAAAAATTGTTTGGAATAAAAAACTTGTCTTGTATGCCATAAGACTTAGAACATTTAGTTTCCAAATGTAAAAATATGATTTCATAATTATCCTCAGTTAAGTGTTAATTTTTTCTTTGCATTTAAATAAACTAGATTACATATTCAGATAAATACTAGTGTCCAAAAAAGTTGTATAGAAAAGTATTGTAAAAATTTAGTTAAATTGAAATTTGCAAATATAAGTCATGATGTGTATCAGAAATACATAAATGGAGAATAGAAAGCCATGGTTTGAAGAATCATTGGCATAAATGGAACAGGAATTATATTTCATCATAGAATCATATCAAACTTAGTGTAAACAAATCTAAATGCTTCTACGTCTTCTGTATAAAATGCCAGAAGTCATATAATCATATATCAGAAAAATACACAAAACATTCATCAAATCATTAAAGTAAATCAGGCTAAAAATCAAGATAGTGTTATGGGAAATTCTCAAATTAATATTGCTCATAGAGTGAATCCGAAGATTATTCACCAAAATACATTGTAAATGAATTTTGGAAAGAATTCTAAGAATTTGTACTTTATATATCAAACAGGATTCAATAAATATGATGCTATTTTTCACGATTTTACATCTAAGCTTATTTCATCCGATAATCTTGGTTTGGATGTAGATAATATTTGTGCTGTGACAAGAGCAAAGGTAACTTGAGAGATTGTATAGTTTTCTATAAGTCCAGAACTGGCATAACTTTGGTATAGAAATCTATATAGCATAACAATAACTAAAATTCTAAGAAGTAGAATAATATTTACTCCTATGATATCTTTAAAGTAGACAGTGTGGTTTTTATATGATATGTATAGTATTGCTAGTGTTTTTTTCATGGTTTTTGTGTTAGATTTTTTATACCCCTCCCTTAATACCTCCCCTTTCTGGAGATGGAAGCTACAATTTTTTGCTTTGTATTTTAACTCCCCCTGCTCGTTCCTCGCTTTCCCCCTCAATTGAGGGGGACTAAGGGGGAGCATAAAAAGTTCTCTTCCTACTTGCTCCTCTCCTTTAAGGAGAGGTTAGGTGAGGTTATTCTATTGGGGGGCTTTGGAAAAAAAATTAATAAAAAGTCTTAATTATAGCTTCTATATCTGCCTCTATTACTTTTTTATGTGTTTCTACATGTTTCTTTTTTAGTTTTTCTAGGCTTCAATCATAAAGTATTTTTCAATAGTTTATAATTATGACTCTATCACATATGTTTTCTATGTCTCAGATATCATGTGAAGTTAAAAAAATAGTTGTATTTTCTTCCCTATTTATTTTGTTTATAACTTCTCTTAGTTTCTCTTTTGCAATCATATCTAGTCAGATAGTTGGTTCGTCTAAGAAAATTATTTCTGGAGAGTGAATTAGACTTGCTACAACTTCACATCTCATCCTTTGTCCTAGAGATAATTTTCTAACTGGTAATTCTAGAAACTTTTTTATTCAGAATTCTTCTATTAAATAGTCCATTCTTTTCTCAAATTTTTCATCTGGTATATCAAACATTTTTCAGAATAGTGTAAAAGTGTCTTTGGGTGTTAAATGATACCAAAGTCTAGATATTTGTCAGAATACTGCTCAAATTTTGTATACTAGTTTTTTCCTATCTTTACTTGGGTCTATTCATAATACACTAAGTTCTCATGATGTTCTTTCTAGTATTCATGTTAGCATTTTGATTGTGGTTGATTTTCAAGCTCCGTTTGGTCAAAGAAATGCTATTTTCTCTCATGGTTTAACTTCAAAGCTAATATTATCTACAGCTTTGAAGTTTTTGTATTCTCATTTAAATAGTGATTTTAGTCTATTTTTAAATCATGATTTTTTTACTTCTATCTTGAAGTTTTTTGTAAGATTTTTTACTTTTATTGCTTTTTTCATATTGGTTTGTGTTAGTATTTATTTGAAATACTTGTGTAAGTTGTAATTTGAAGTGCAATCAGCTAAATGCTAAAATGTAATAGCAATATTATATAACTTAACATTTAGCGATAATGAAAAAATCATATAAGCACTTCAATAAGATAGAAAGATTAGAACTCTCAATCTTATTGAAGAAAGGCTATTATCAGAAAGATATAGCAAAAGCTTTAAACAAAAGCCCTTTTTCCATAAGTCGAGAAATAAAACGAAATCAGGTTAATGGAGAATACAATCCACATAAAGCACATCATAAAGCATATGTCCGAAGAAAATATTCAAAATGTTATTCTTTAAAAATATATTCAGATTCTAGATTAAGAGAATATGTTCATAGTAAAATAAAACCTAATAACTATTGGACTCCTCAAATGATATCTAACAGAATCAATTTAGGTCTAGAGAAAGAGTTAATCTGATATCATATATCCTTTAAAACCATTTATAACTACGTCAACAACTCAGTCTTCTGACAAGAATTACAAGAATATTTATTTTCAAAAATGGCTAGATGGTCTAAAAAAACTAAAAGAAAAGGTAAGCATATTATACCAAATATGATTAACATATCCCAAAGACCTAAAGAAGCTAATTCAAGA